>JACCRF010000166.1 GCA_013813715.1 Gemmatimonadaceae bacterium
ACAAACTTGTATCGATGCTGATTCGACAGATTTGAACTTCGCTTGATTAACAAACCTCGCGCTTGATCTCGAACTACTTCCTGCCAGAAAGCGGAGGTAGATCCGATAGCAAGACTCGCGCATAACCGCGCTTTGAGTCTTCCGGCCGAGCTGAAAGGCGTACTCGATACCGGCGCAGCGCTGTCGTACGCACCCGCGGACGCCGTTCGCGGGTGCAGGTCGAGGTCAGCGGCCGCTCCATCGATTTCCGGGCAGGGGTGCTGCCGCCAATGCTGCAGCTCCTTTTCGGAATGCTGGTCGGCGACTCCGGCTGGATACTTGGCGCCGATTTCTTCGGGGACCGCGCGATTCTTCTGGACTATGCTGCGGGCCGGATAATCGAGCTGTCGGGGTCATGACAGTCTTCCACCCACAGTACCTTGCTTTGGGGGATTTTCTGGGCACTGCCAAGGCGCTACGCGTATTCGGCTTCACGCGTCAGAAACTGATGCGCCCTGCAAGGCTCGCAATCATGATGTTTCTGGCCGATGAAATTCCGGGACCTTATCAAACTGCTAAGGGATGACGGATGGTATCTCGAGAGAACTCGCGGGAGTCACCATCAATATCGCCATCCTCACAAGTCCGGGCTGGTAACGGTAGCCGGGGATGGCAATGATGACATCGCCCCGCGTACATTGAACAGTATCCTGAAACAAGCTCGCCTCGACCATCGTCGAAGGAGTGATCCATGAGCCGATATCTGGTAATCATCGAGGAATCAGCAACCGGGTACTCTGCATTCCTTCCAGACCTGCCGGGATGCATCGCGACCGGAGCAACGCGAGACGACGTCGAAAACGCGATGCGGCAAGGCGTCGCATTTCACCTTGAAGGCCTTCGCGAGTCTGGTGATCCGGTGCCACCCCCTCGATCCACGGCGACCTATGTAGAGGTTGCTGCCTGAGCCGGTGCTTCAGTTTTGTCGTTGCGCCAAAACAAAAAACCCACCGTCGCGTGGACAGTGGATCCGTGTCGACTGCTGCGTACCTGATGTCGAAGAGTGGAAGCGTCGAGCCCGTTTCTCCTCGACGCTTCGGAAAGCGGCACCATCTCCTCGGGAAGCGGAAGATCGCTCAGCTCCTTTGCCGGGAAATGTCTGCTCGCGTCGAGAATCTCGATCGAGATCGGATGTCCTTTCCGGTCGTAGTCACACAACATTCCTGACCTCAGTTCGTCCGTTTTCGCGGAGCGCCTGCCAGGAAGAAACAATATCGTCAGCGCATCCACGGCGGGGTCGTATGTCCACCTCATACCTCTCTCCGGTAACCGGGGCGGAACCAGGCCTCCGCAACCCCCAAAAAGTTTTTCCAATCCGATTCATCCGGATCATCTGATTAATCCGATTCCCCCAGCCATAGATGCTGCCGAGGCGCGGGCGGCAACGAACGATTCGACAGCCGGCGGCCGGCGGCCGCAGAAGCGGAGTCATCCATCTGGCTGCTTTCACCAAACACGATCCGTCGGTTAAGCAAGCAGCGCGTCAAGGCCGCCTGCCCGCCTCTAGTATTATTTGTACAATTCTCGTAATTTATACGAAGTGTCAGATTGGACACCTAACTCGCTAATGACCAGAATCCCAGCCAGCGAAGCCCGCCTTCAGTTCGCAGATGTCATCAACAAGGTCGCCTTTGGTGGGGAACGCTTTGTATTGCACCGCCACGGAAAGGATGTCGCCGCCATTGTCCCTGTTGAGGATCTTCAGCTACTGGAAAACCTGGAGGACCGCATGGACCTCGAATTGGCGCGGGCTGCATTGAAGGAAAAGGCTCCACGGATTGCCTGGACTCGTCTCAAGCAAGAGCTGGGATTGACTGACTGAGCGATCAGGACTTTCCGAAGCCGCACCCTGAGACGCCGTGTCACCTGCCCGTTATGAGATTCAACTCTCGGCCTCGGCTGCACGCGCGTTCAGGAAGCTTGACGGAGCCACGCAACTGCGCCTCGCACGGCAGATTGACTCGCTCGCCCTGAACCCGCGGCCGCATGGAACCCGGAAACTCGAAGGGGAGCGCGATCTCTATCGGCTGCGGGCGGGCGACTACCGCATCATCTACACGGTGAAGGATCGTTTGCTCGTCATACTCGTGATCGCAATCGGTCACCGCAGGGACATCTACCGGCGGTAATGGAGGCCGAACCAGCCCTCCGCACTCCAACAGGTTTTTCCAATCCGATTCATCCGGATCATCTGATTAATCCGATTCCCCCCGTCACAGATGCCGCCGAGGCCGCCGATGCGGCGACGGAAGATCGCCAGGCATTCTCACTTTGACGCGAAAGTCCCTCTTCACCAGCACCATCTAAGACTCTAGAATTGATTCGCCGCAGGCTCGCTCACCATCCAAACGGAGCGCATGATGGCCGTCAACATGAACACGCAGAGGCTCGTTCTCGGAGGTCTCGCCGCAGGCGTCGTCCTCAACGTCATTGATTTCCTGTCGAACGCGGTGATCTTTGCCGACCGCATGCGCGCGGACGCGAATGCGTTCAAGCCTGGATTCGGCGATCAGATGGCGGTAATGGGTGGAGCACAGATCGCTACCTACGTCTTCTTCGACTTCATTGTCGGGATGCTCCTCGTCTGGACGTACGCCGCGATTCGGCCACGGTTCGGCCCGGGCCCGCGCACAGCGATGTACGTCGGACTTCTATTCTTCGTGTTCGGGGTGATTCTGACCTACGGATACAAAGAGATCGGGATCATGTCCCCCGGACTCTGGTACAGCTACGCCGGGCTCTGGCTGGTAAACCTGTTGGTCGCATCAATGGTCGGCGGCGCAGTGTATTCCGAGGAGCCCGGGACAGCATAGCCGCTGGCAGTTTTGCATCGGCCGCGGCCCCGATCATCACGCGCCGAGATCGCTCAGCCGCTCGCTGCTTCCTCGCCAAGTGATGCGCTGTTTGCGGTGCTTATGCGCCGCGAACTCGGCGGCCCTGAGAATGAGTGCGATCTCGGGAATCTGCGCCTCCTGGCGAATGATCATGCCGGATACACGAATTGACCTGGCAACATCATCGCAACCCGCTATCCCGTTGGCGTCACCGTCACCGCGATGCTCGTCTCCGGGCCGCGCCCAGTCCAGAACAGATAGGTCCCGCTCTCGAACGCCACCGTCGTCGTCAGCGTTGCTCCGGGCGGCACGTCGGAGAACCCACCCCACGGCTCGACGGGGTTTTTGGTCCCATCCGTCCTCCGCCACGTAACTGCTTCGGCCGTGCTGCGCCCCCGCTGGAGACGACGCACGGCAAACTCGTGGTATTTCGGCGTCTCGTTCACTACCCTGATCACCTGCCGTCCCCGCCCGATGGCAGCGGAGAGCCTTATCTGCCCCGTGCCGGTGATGCGGGCGGTTACGTCAGCGTTGGGCAGGCTTGCGCTGCGGCCATGCGACGGGACCACGGTGAGAGGACGAAACATCCCCTTGAGCAAATGATACCGGCTTCTGTCCTCCCGTGCGGAACCGACGTGACAGACGAGCACATATGTCCCGGGCTCGAGCATCAATGTCGCGTTCGAGCTGCGCGGCGGAGCTGCGAAGCCGGGGCCGCCGATATCCCTCGCCCACGGCGTCGGCTCCTTCTTCACTGTCGCGCTGTACCAGTCCGAGACCGTCTTCCCGTCATCGAGTCGCACGAGCCAGAGCATGTGAAACGCGCGCGTCGGATCGTTTCCCGGGCCAGCAGGCGCAAGGTTTTCCGCCTCGGTTTTCTTCGCGCCAGTGAGAACGTCGCCGATCTGCCGAAGTCGAAAGGTCGTCAGTCCCGCCGGGACTGAGTCTGGCGCTCGGAAAAAGAACTCTCCCGCGCTCACATCCACGATTCGCCCGGGAAGCGGCACATTGGCATCACTCCATACTATGCGCTTTGTCTGCGCGGACGCGCTGATGGCCAGTAACGCGGAGATTGTCGATACATAATAGAATGGCTCGCATTCATGAACGCCGCAGTCCGCAGATCCACCCCACGCGCCTTCCCGTGAGGTCTTCCCGCGAGGGGGTTCGCCTAAGGCGAATTACCTAGTCCGGCATCCGTTGCACCTCCAATGGGTGCCTTCCAGCTAGGCCTATCTCCCGATTTCCGCCCGTTCCTTCTCTTCCCACTATTCGCGTCGGGAAACAGACGATCCCGTGCTTCGTATCGAACTTCCCTGGTGCGGGGCGACTGCAATCCGCCACGCTCAAAACTGGACGCCCGCGGCTCTGGAGGAATCCTCCTCCATGTGCGCGCAGCCAAACGCAAGTCGAGGATAAAATGCTTTCGCGAACCGACCGGTGGTCCGTCATCGTAATGCCCGCGATATTGGCAGTTGCCGCATGTTCCGATCAGCCCACCTCACCATCTCCCGTCTTCCGAGCACCGTCCGGACCCACGGCGTCGCTGAGTACCGCAAGCGGAATCCCGACGGGTAAGACAATAGTCGTCTTCAAGGACACTTCATCGATTCCGGCGGCAGGGATCACGCTCCTCAACTCGCTCGGCGGCACTGTCACGACGAGCTGGGACAACATCGGAGTGGCAATCGTTACCGGTCTCTCCACGAGCGCTCTCACTTCTCTGAGCGCGAGTGCTCTCGTCCAGGCCGTCGGCAACGATCGTATCCTCAACTGGCTGCCGCAGACGAAGGTGCTGGCAGTCGAAGGTGATGCACTTGCGCTTCCCCAGAATGATCCGGCAAAGGCACGCTATTTCGCCGATGGAACTCAGTGGAACATGCGCATCATCGGAGCGGACAAGGCCTGGGCGGCAGGAATGCAGGGGCTTCCCTCCACCCGCGTCGCCATCGTTGACACCGGAATTGACTACGGTCACCGGGAAATTCGGACGCTCGTCGATCAGGCTGCATCCGCATCCTTCTCGTCGCTCATCGTTGGCGAGGCAGGCTTCGAGGCGAGCGTACCGGTAGAGCCGCAGGTTCCAGGCGATGCTGCGTACATGGACAATCACTTCCACGGCACACACGTCGCCTCTACGGTAGCCTCTAACAACATCAGCGTCGCCAGTATCGCGCCCGACATCACACTGATCGCGGTGAAAGTCCTCAACTTCCAGGGCAGCGGAACATTCGAGGGCGTCGCCAGCGGAATTCGGCATGCGGCTGGCCCGGCGAACGCGGACGTGATCAACATGAGCCTGGGAGCGACTGTCCCTGCCGACGAAGAAGGAGTTCCGGCACTTCTCGAACTGATGAGCCGAGTGATCAGGGACGCGGAAAAGCAAGGGACTATCGTTATCTCCGCGGCTGGTAACGACGCGCTGGATCTCGATCAGGGGAACCTCGTTTCGACACCTTGTGAGCAGAGCACTATCTGCGTCTCGGCAACTGGACCGCTGCTCCAGCAGAACTTCGACCAGCCGGCGACCTATACGAACTACGGCATTACCGCCATCGAAGTCGCCGCGCCCGGCGGCAACGCGACCGATGAAGAGGGTGGCTACGTCAATCAGGACCTGATCATCGGTGCCTGCTCGCGCCGGACGTCCGAGCCGGGTCTGGCGGTCTGCCGCGGGAACGTGGACGGAGTAGTGTATTTCTACGCCTACGCGGCCGGAACGAGCATGGCTTCGCCCCACGTGGCGGGAGTAGCAGCGCAGATAAAGTCCGCGAACCCGTTGCTCTCCGTGAGTGGAATCAAGTCGAAGATCCTTTCAACCGCGGACGACATCGGCGTGAAGGGACGCGACATCTACAGCAATTATGGACGCGTCAATCTCGCACGTGCCCTCGGCCTCAAATAACATCGAGCGCATGTGGAGGGGCGGTTCGCCGCCCGCCATGTGCACACTACCCATCTTCGAGGACCTCACGATGCGACATATACTACTTCTGCTCGGCGTAGCTGCACTGAGCGCGTGCAACGATGTCTCCCAATCAGTCTCTCCCGCTCCACAGCAGGAGAACCGCTCTGCACTTATCGTTGCCGATGACGGTTCCATCCCTGGCCAATACGTGGTGGTTGCCAGCTGGAGCGCCGACGCTCCCGCACTGGCGGCTGAATACGGCGTCACGCCCAGATACCTGTACACTGAGCTGCTCAACGGTTTTGCCGGGCCGATGTCGGACCAGGTGGCGACTGTCCTGGCAGCTGATTCGCGTGTTCTGAAAGTCAGTGTCCAGCGGCAGTTCTCCAAGGTAGAGACTGTCACGCAGACCAGCGCTACATGGGGAATCGATCGCATCGACCAGCGCTCTTTGCCTCTGGACTCGCTTTACACCTATGACTTTACCGGCGCGGGTGTAGCCACGTACATCATCGACACCGGAATCCGCTACTCGCACAGCGAGTTCGAGGGGCGAGCGTCCCGCGGGTTCGACGCCTTCGCCACGGATCCGACAGATCCCCTTCTCGGCTACGACGGATCGGGCGACTGCGATGGTCATGGCACTCACGTTGCCGGAACCGTCGGCGGAAAGACCTGGGGAGTCGCGAAACAGGTCACGCTTGTCGGAGTACGTGTTCTGAACTGTGCTGGTTACGGCTCTGACGCCGACGTAATAGCCGGAATGGACTGGGTGGCGAAGAACGCTACGCTTCCCGCGAGCGCGAACATGTCTCTGGGTGACGTCATTCCCTCCAAGACGATGGGAATAAGCGGACCGATTGACGATGCGGTCAAGGCGCTTGTTGCCTCGGGTGTTACACTCGCGGTTGCCGCGGGTAATGGATGGGGCAACGGGACAGTTGGCGCTGATGCATGCATGTTCCCGATTGCCAATGTTCCGGAAGCGATCACTGTCGCGGCGAGCACCCAAACCGACACCCGCACCAGGTGGACGAATTACGGTGCGTGCATCGACATCTTCGCCCCGGGAGCCACCATTATGTCGGCGACTTTCGACAACGACAACTCTTCAGGGACGAAGAGTGGCACGTCGATGTCGACGCCCCACATCGCGGGAGCTGCAGCGCTGATACTTCAGCAGGCACCCGCGGCGACTCCCGCCGAGGTCAGGGACATCCTGGTGAATCAGGCGACTCAAAACATCGTCCTTCCGACGGCCACGAACAGCGGACACACGATGAACAGCCACTTGCTGTATAGCCGCGCTCTCGCCCCGGCTGATCTCGTGGGAAAAAAGCCGAAGAACACCAAGCCCTGCACTCCGCGGCGTCAGCGGGACGGAGAATGCTGAGGGCGCGAATGCGGTAGCTGCGGTAGCTGCGGTAGCTGCGGTAGCTACGGATAGCTGCCGGTTCGCATTCGAAAGGTC
This sequence comes from Gemmatimonadaceae bacterium, assembly GCA_013813715.1. Lineage (GTDB taxonomy): Bacteria > Gemmatimonadota > Gemmatimonadetes > Gemmatimonadales > Gemmatimonadaceae > UBA4720. The sequence continues at coordinate 7,253 of JACCRF010000166.1, forward strand.
TCGTCGTTGGCTGCGCACGGGGCCTTTCGTCTATTGTGGAGCAAAGCGGGCGGCCTGCGTGCGGGTGCGACAGCCGAGCTTCGCGAGAATGTTGCTCACGTGGACGCTCACAGTTTTTTCTGCGATGCCGAATACATCGGCTATCTCGCGGTTCGTCCGTCCCTGTGCGACTTCGCGAAGCACTGCCTGCTCGCGGTTCGTCAACCGGGATTTCTCGCCGGTCCCTGCGGGGGCGGAACCGCTCGCCGTCACTGCCGGTGTCCGCACGCCCGCGCGACGGAGCATTCGACGCACGACTTCTCTTTCGCGCGGCAGGAGCGGGCGGCCACGGTCTTCAAGAAGACGCCGGCCGAGCGAGAGACCTGCGGACGCGCCTCCGGCGACGAGAGTCGCTTCGAGCAGTGCGATGCTGACACGCCTGCCCTCCAGATGGTTCCCCAGCTTATCCCAGGTCTCAGCCGCAATAGCGAGTGCGTCTCGCGCCTCTGCGGCTTTGCCTTGCGCGAGACGTACAAGCCCCTCGGCGTGCGAGAGCTGTGCTGAACCTGCGTCCCAATCGGGAAGATCGACTGCATTCTCTACCAGGTCAGCTGCATCGCCGAGGCGGCCAACCGCGATGAGCGCTTCAACCGTGTAGGGGAGGAGCTGACGGGCCAGGACGGGCTGGTCCGCCGGAACTGCGCGTAGTGCAGCTTCCAGATCCGCGGCTGCTTCTTCGGTCTTTCCTTCCGCGAGCGATACCAGCGCCAGTCCAACGGAGGTTCGATTCTCGCCCGGTGCGACGGCTTCCTCGTACGCGCGGCGCGCTGAGCCGAGCTCACCTCGAGCGCGATGTACGAAGCCAAGTACCCGGAGTGCTTCGCGAAGCTCCGCGCGGCCAGCCAGCCGCAGCTCGCTGACCGCAGCCGATGCTTCCGCAAGCGTATCCTCCCCCTCGCCTGTGATCGTGAGCGCCGCGGCTCTCAGTGCCCGGAAGAGCGAATCGAGTCCGACGACACCTTGCCGCCGACAAAGAGCGGAGGCCGCTTCAGCCCATTCCAGCGCGCGATTGTAATCGTGCGCCAGCAGCAGGGTACGGACGGCCGAAACATAGACGCGAGTGAGCCGCTCGAACGGCAGCCGTGCTTCCTGCAGCATCGAGAGAGCCACGTCCAGTTGCGTCACCCCCGTGGTGACCTGGCCACCGATGACGCTCAGCTCCGCAAGGCTTACGAACGCGAGTACTTCTTCACCGCTTTGTGGGGCACGGGAAGCGAGAGACAGCCCGTGCACAAACAGCGTCTCCGCTCGAATGAGATCTCCCTGCGCCAGCGAGAGACGGCCCAGGTCGTCGTAGATCGGGCCGAGCTCCGGGCTGTCTGGCCGATTTCCCACGAGACGAAGCGCTTCATCGAGGGCTTCGGCAGCACTTGCCATGTCGCCTTCGCTCACGCGCAGCGATGCGACTCGGCGCAGTAGGCGCGCAGCTTCTTCCGTGTGCCCGAGCGATCGGCGGAGTCGTAAAGCCTCCTCCGCGTACTGGCTTCCGGAGGCGGCGCGGCTCTGGCGCCATGCGACGCCGGCAAGCCTTTCAAGCAGGTCCGCGGAACGCTCGCCATTGTCCGACACGTGCTCAAGCGACGCGAGTGCATTCTCATAGTGCTCGACGGCATCGTCCCACGCGTGAAGGCGAACAGCTTCATCGCCCGCGTGGCGCGCGTATTCATGGGCGCGCTCGTTATCGCCTCCCAGGCGGTAATGGTAAGCGAGCTGGCCGAGTCGCGACGGCGTACGCCGCAAAGTTCGCGCCTCGAGAACCGCCGCTACGTGCCGGTGAAGCACACGGCGCCGGCGTGAGATGATGCTCTCGTACATCGTTTCCTGCATCAGCGCATGCGGAAAGCTGTACCGCTCACCTTCAGCGCCCTTTTCCTCTCGCAGCAGCTGGTGAGCCACGAGCTGCTCGATCACCTCGATCAGGTATTCCTCCGAGACCCCCAGAACCGCGCAGAGATCGTCGAACTCGAACGTGCGTCCGATTACCGCTGCCGCGGAAAGTGTCTCGAGAACGCGAGAACCTAGCGCGCGTACGCGCGCAAGTACGGCTTCACTCACGTTCTCGGGAAGCCGGGCACGATCGAGCGCCTTGGCGGCTTCAGCATTCGGCTCGATCGGGCTCTCTCCAGAAAAAGTGTTCAGCAGCTCCTCCACGAAGAAGGGATTGCCCTCTGATCGCTTCCAGATTGCCGCGACAAACGCAGGGTCCGGGTCCTTGTCCAGAATGCAGCGCAGCATCTCCGCGGTCTGGTCGCGGGAAAGAGGCCCGAGCCGCATTTCCTCGCCGGTGCGGTCGCGAGTCAGAGCCCCAAGCAGGCGGCGCAATGGATGCGTGCCGTACAGTTCGTCCGAGCGGTAGGTTGCGATCAGCAGCAACCTTGTCTGCGTCGCCCGGTGCGCGAGATGATGGAGCAACTCGAGGGAGGTCTGGTCTGCCCAGTGGACGTCCTCGAGTATGAGAATGAGCGGTTCCTCTCGAGCGAGGCGATCGAGCACACTGAAGATCAGCTCGACCGGGCGATCGGAAGCTCTCTCTGGAGCCTCGTCCGCTTTTTTTCCAGCGCGCTTGCCGGACTGCGCCGCGATGATCGGATCCGCGCGGCTCTCAAGCTGCGGAAATATTGGGGCGAGAATTGCGCGCAACGGTCCCAGAATTTGCGCCGCTTGTTCGCCCTCCCCCCGCTCAATGCGAAATCGCAGCGCGTCCATGAACGGTGCATACGGTACCGACGACTCAGTACTCGAGCACCGGCCTTCGATGATTCGTACCTGACGCGTCGCGGCTTCGCGCTTGAGCTCGCGCAGCAGGCGGCTCTTGCCAACTCCTGCGTTTCCGCCGAGCAGGAGTATGGTTCCCCGGCCCGCGGTTGCGCGATCAAGATGCTCCAGAAGCTCGCGAAGCGGAGCTTCACGGCCGACTGAAACCGGACAGACCACGGAGGAACGGATCATATGCTTACGATGATGCTATTCGTTAGCCTCTGCCCGACCGGTAGTTGGCTGACTCTTCTGACCGCCGTCGGCCAACTGACGTTTTCCAGGCTTATTGCAATCAGCCACCGCCGAATGAAAGAATGAGATGAGTTCATCGCGAAACGCTCCCTGCTAGAGCGAGAGTGACACCCCCACCGAGAACGCGCTCCGCTTTGTGAACGGTGTCTTCCTGTAGTTAGGATCGATATGGTACTCGGCCTTGAGCAGCCGCACACCAACCCCAACGCCGATGTTCTGGATGAAATCTGGAAGCTCTCCAACGCCGGCTGAGCCCGCCGCATAACGCGCGCTCAAGACCGGCGTGCCGACAAATGGCAACACGGGGGCGCGCAGCGGAACCGAGTACTCACCTTCGACAAAAAGCAGGTTGTCCCCGCCGATCGCGAGCAGGTCGACCGTCGCCAATGTCCCGGCGCCACCGAGATACGCGAAGCGCTGCGGCGGTGCGGCGTCGCCCGGAGTAAATACTGCATGGCCGCGAAAGTCGAAGCGCTGCAACCCGAACGTCGGGAACGAGACCTTCGCGCCGAAAGTGAGCTGGGTGAAGTCCCCATCAGCATTTAAGGCAGGCCCGGTCGACGAAAACGTCGACGGTGCGTCGAACGCGTGCTCCACGCGCCCGTCGAACGAGCCGGTTATCTCTTCCTGCTCGTACTCCAGGTTGACCCGGCCGAGCGCAGACGCCGTGTGCCCGCGAGCGATCGCGGGATTGGCCCGCCGCAATTTGAGAGTGTCGGATTTTCCAAACACGCCCCACGGTGCATTGGTATGCCGAACGGGGGAGCCGGTAGACCAGGCGTTCTCGTACAGCGCGCCAATCGAGGGCGTGATGATCCAGCCAGGCCGGATGATCTCGTGTTGGTACTCCGCCGTCCCGCGGTCGGCACGGAAATAATTGCGCGCATCACTGCCGACGCCGATCGCGGCGAGGCTGTTAATCAAGTCGGACCGAATCCATTGATCGTTCGTGAGGGTCGACCGGCCGCCAGCGACAATGAGCTCCCCGCCGCCACCGACCAGCAGGCGCGCCTTCAGAAATGGGTCCACTTCGCCGATGTGCGAGCGGTACGTGCCCGTGAGGTCGAGCTCGAGCATGTCCTCGCCGAAAGTGATCAGCGGTCCCCACGGAAGAACCAGCCCGTCCACGCGGTTGTACGCCGGAATTCGGAAACCCACACCCAGCGGCAGCGAGATCGGACCCTCGTCGTAAGTGACGTAGCCGGTATCCACTTGGGAGCCAGCCGGAATGGGCGTCGGGGGAGGTGTGGTCTGCGACGCCAGGCGAGCTGGCATGAATGCCAAACCGGCGACCAGACCCAGGGCGATAATGCGTTGCAGGTTCTTCATCGTGAGAAGGCGAGAAAGTTGCGGAGCAGTCGCTTGCCACACTGCGTCATCACTGACTCCGGGTGGAACTGAACGCCCCAGACTGGATGGTGGCGATGCGCGATAGCGTGAATCTCAGCGTGATCGTCCTCTAGCCACGCTGTCACCTCGAGGTCCGAAGGCAATGCCTGCGCGTCCAAGGTAAGCGAATGATAGCGCATCACCTCCAGCGGCGATGGCAGGCCGGCGAAAATCGCGGTGCCGCAGTGCGAAACTCGCGATGTCTTACCGTGCATGACCGCGGGCGCACGAGTTACCCGCCCCCCGTACGCCTCTCCTATCGCCTGGTGCCCCAGACAAACGCCGAGCGTTGGAAGGGTGGAGCCCCATCTCCGGACTGCGGCCACCGTGATCCCGGCATCAGCGGGTTTGCCGGGCCCTGGCGAAATCACCAGCGCACTCGGCGCGAGCGTGCCGATGTCGTCCACCGAGAGCTGGTCGTTTCGCCGAACCAGCGGGTCGGCTCCAAGCTCACCCAGGTACTGGACGAGGTTCCATGTGAACGAATCGTAGTTGTCGATGACAAGTATCATGCGCGCGGATGATACTGGCGGTGCACGGATCTCAGGTACTCGCGGTCGACGTGGGTGTAGATCTGGGTCGTCGAGATGTCAGCGTGCCCGAGCATCTCCTGCACGGCGCGCAGATCGGCGCCGCCCTCGAGCAGATGAGTCGCGAAGGAATGTCGCAGCGTGTGCGGTGATACGGTCTTTGTGATGCCGGCGATAGCCACGTACTTGCGCAGAATTTTCCACGCGCCCATGCGAGACAACGGCTCACCGCGGGCGTTGAGAAAGAGGACGCCCTTTCCCTTCCCCCGCTCGATCTTCGGCCGCAGTTCTCGAAGGTAGACGGCAATCGCGCCAATGGCCTTGCGTCCGATCGGCACCAGCCGCTCTTTCGAGCCCTTGCCGAAAACGCGGACGAGGCGGTCGTCCATCAGGACGTCGCGCAAGCCGATGGAAATCCATTCCGAAACGCGTAGGCCCGCGCCATATCCGAGCTCGAGCATCGCGCGATCGCGAAACGCCAGGGGATGCTCGAGTGTCGCTGCCGCGATCAGCTTCTCTGTCTCCTCGACGGTGAGTACCTCCGGCAGGGTGCGCCACCGCTTCGGCGTCTCGAGCCGCTCGCTCGGATCACGGACGAGCTCGCCCTCGCCCACCATGAACCGGAAGTAGCCCCGCACCGCGGAAACATTTCTGCGGATGGACGATGGCGACAGGCCGAGGTCCTTGAGGTGATAAACGAACTCGCGGAGCAGCCGAGCCCCGACGCTCGCCGGCGTGTGTGCCCCCTTTACATGAGCGAACGTCGCGAAGCGCGCGACATCACGCAGGTACGCTTCGTTCGTGCGCGGCGATGCGCCCTTCTCCACCGACAGATAGTCCTGGAAGCGCTCGAGGAGAAACGCGCGGGCGATCTCGTCTGTCATCGCCGGAACGGTCACTGGCGGAGAAGCAGAGAACCCTTACCGCAGAGAACGCAGGGGAACGCAGGGAACACAGGGAAAGGCACACTACTTTGGGTTTTTTTATCGACTGTCGCTCGAATGATTAGTTGCGCCTCGCGGAGCCGAGCATGCTGCTTGCCGATCCCGCCGTTGTTCTTCACAAAGTCATTTGCTGTCCTGTCTTCCCCTGCGATCCCTGTGAACCCCTGCGTTCCCTGTGGTAAAGCCTTCGATTTCCCCATTGCTGATCTACACGCGCTTGCTGCGGCGGCGGAAATAGACAACAAGCGCGATCAGCGCCACCAAACCCGCTGCCACGAGCGCCGCAATCTTGCCTGACTGGACGATCCGCGCGTACAGCACATCCCAATTCGAACCGGCGCGGAACGCCACCCACGTAATGAAGCCGAACCAGATCCCCGACGCGCTCGAGACGGCCAGCGCCACCGGCACCGGCGGCAGCTTGAGAGCGCCGGCGAATGGTGGCACGAGAGCACGCACGGCCGGCAGGAACCGGCTGATGAAGAGTGCGGGAAGCCCGTACCGCGCGTAGAGTGCCGCAAGCCGCTTCTCAGCGTCTTTCCCCGCCCACCGCTCGAGGCGCGACATGAAGGCGGCCGACCCGTAACGCCGCCCGACGTAATACATCAGCGCTGCGCCGGCGAAGTTTCCCAGCCACGAGACGAGAAACGTGGAATAGGGAGACGCCTTGCCGCGAGCAGCGAGGAAGCTCCCGAACGCCACGACAGCATCGGCCGGAAATGGCGGAAAGATATTTTCGACTGCCGAGATAACTGCGATGGCCGCATACAGAGCGGCAATCGGCAGGCCGTTCAGCCAGGTGGTGATCGCATCAACGCTCACAGCTGATCCGTCATCGGCTGATCCGTCACCGGCTGAGCCGTGCGCCGCTGCTCGACCGCGGCGACCGCGGCGACCGCGATGCACGCAAGGCCTTCCCCCCGTCCGACCCAGCCCATTCCCTCGTTGGTTTTTCCCTTGATGCTCACCGCGCCGACAGCGACTCGCAGTACTGCAGCGATCCGCTCCCGCATCGCATCCCTGTATGGCAGGATTTTCGGCTGCTCGGCGATCACGGTGATGTCAGCGTTCACAACGACGAACCCATTGTCCAACACACGCACGACGGCAAGAGCGAGCATCTCGATCGAGTCCCTGGCTTTGTTCGCCGGATCGGTGTCGGGGAAGAGCGTACCGATGTCGCCCGCCGCCGCGGCGCCGAGAATCGCATCGGTGAGGGCGTGTGCGACCGCGTCTCCATCCGAATGGCCCGCGAGGTGAACCGCCGAAGGCACTGAGACGCCTCCGAGCGTCATCGGCCCGCCAGGCGCGAACCGATGCGAGTCGTAACCGATCCCTGTGCGAGTCTGGCCAGGCATTGCTGGGCTTACGGCGCGGGTCTCCTGTTCGTCGCCGGTGTTGCCCTCACGCTGCATGCGCCTCCGCCTGGATCAGCGAGTAATCCTGCCGGCGTCGCACTGGAGTGAATCCGGCATCGGTGATCAGGCGCTCCATCTCTTCGATGGTCGTGCGATTCGTCGTGTTCGCCGCCGACACCACGTTTTCCTCGATCATGAGAGAACCGAAATCGTTGCATCCGAAGCGGAGGGCGATCTGTCCGATCTTCATACCCATCGTGACCCAGCTCGACTGAAGGTTCGGCACGTTGTCGAGAACGATCCGCGATATCGCAACGGTGCGCAGGTACTCGTCGGCGCCCGTTTTCGGCTGATGCGACATCGTGGGGGTGTTCTCGGGCTGAAGCGGCCAGCAGATGAACGCCGTGAATCCTCGCGTCCTCGACTGCACCTCGCGCACGCGCTCGAGATGCTCCATCCGCTCCGCTAGAGTTTCACCGATGCCGTACATCATCGTCACGGAGGTCTTCATCCCTTCACCGTGGGCGAGCTCCATGATCTCGAGCCATCTGTCCGCGCCAGCCTTTTTACGCGCCACAATGTCGCGCACACGCTGCACGAGAATCTCGCCGCCGCCGCCGGGAATGGAGTCGAGTCCGGCCTTCCTCAGCTCGCGAATCACGTCCAGCGCTTCCATCCGGAAAAGCTTGGCAAAAAAGTCCACTTCACTCGGGCTGAATCCGTGAATGTGGATGGGGTGGTTGCGCTTGATGTATTGAAGCAGATCGAGATACCACTGGAACGGGATGTACGGGTTGTGCCCGCCCTGCATGAGTATCTGAACGGCGCCCAGTGCCTTCGCCTCGTCCACCTTGGCGCCGATCTGCTCGAACGAAAGCGTGTACCCCTCGTTGTGCTTCGGCCGCCGGTAGAAGGCGCAGAACCCGCAATCGGCAACGCACACGTTCGTGTAGTTGATGTTTCTATCTATGATGTACGAGACCACGTTGCCGGGGTGAAGCTTCTGGCGAACGCGGTCGGCTTCGGCGCCAAGCTCAAGAAGCGGGGCGTTGGTGTAGAAATCGAGCAGATCTCTCATCGTGTCACGCAGCCGGAAGAAAGGCGAGTGTGCCGTTTGGAACGCGACCGCGCGCGACGAGCCGCCGGTAGAAGTCGGTCAAGCCAGCCAGATGCGGATACGAGAGGCCATAGTCGAGTCCGGAGAGGTACTGCTCGCAGAGCGAATGGTCGACGCCCGTTGCAGCCGACGCCTGCCCGGCGAGAACCGACAGATTGCGGAGTCCCCAGTCGCGTGACGCTATCAACCCGGCGTGCGCAACGAGTGCGGGTTTCACAGGAGTCGTGCGTTGAGCCACCCAGACCGCGAATACGAATGGAAGCCCCGTCCACTGCTTCCAGGTGGCGCCCAGATCATACGCATACGGATACGCGGATTTCCCCCCGGGCCCGCTGCCGAGGAGGAGTGCAGCGTCGCCGATGACGAGCCGCGCGTCGTGGGTCTCGGACGAGAACTGCTCCACATCGCTCAGCTCGGCGTCGCTCGGGACGAATACCGGCCGCGAGTGCCAGACGTTCTCGAATAGCAGCTCGAGCAGCGCGACGCTCGTCATCGAGCTGCGGCTCACGAGAACCCGCCGGCCGCCGAGGTCAGTCGCGGGCCGACTCGAGAAGAGCATCACGCTTCTCACGGCACCATCGCACGAGATCGCAAGGTCGGGCAGCAGAAGATATCGGCGTGAGTCGCGTGCGTACTCGACCGCCGACACGACACTTATGTCGAGCTCACCGGCCGCCATGTGCGCATTGAGCGCTGTGGGCACGCCGTCCACGAGGTCTGCGTCAATCCGCACCAGGCCACGATCGATCGCCCCGTACACGGGATAGCAATTGATGTACGGGATGCGCCCGATGCGGATGGTCATGCGGCCGCCGCTGCCACCGCCGCTGCCCCGGTCGCCGCGGTCGCCGGTTCCGCGCCGAAAGTGCGCAAGACATTGTAGAACGAATCACGCTCGGCGGGAATCTTCCCGGCATCGCGGATGAGCTTGAGGATTTCGTCGAGTGTCATCCCCTGCGGAGTGTGCGCGCCGGCCTCGTGGTAGATCTTTTCGCGAACGACGGTGCCTTCGAGATCGTTAACGCCGAATGAGAGGGCGGTCTGCGAAAGGAACGGCGTGACCATGATCCAGTGGGTCTTGACGTGGTCGAAGTTGTCGAGGAAAAGGCGCCCGGCGGCGACGTTTCGGAGATCGTCGAAGCCGGTGGTCGCCGTACCTTCGCGGCCCAGCTCGACGCCAAGGGCGTTGTTGTCGGGGTGATACGCGAGCGGAATGTACGCGAGAAACCCTCCTGTCTCGTCCTGCAGCGAGCGGAGAATACCCAGGTGCTCGACGCGATCCTCGAGCGTTTCCACATGCCCGTAAAGCATCGTGCAGTTCGTTCTGATGCCCAGTCCGTGCGCAGCGCGATGCACGGCAATCCAGTCTTCGGCGGCGAGCTTGCGGTCGGCGATCGCCATTCGCACTCCCTTGCCGAACACTTCGGCTCCGCCTCCGGGCAGCGTATCCAGACCCGCCTCGCGCAACGCCGTCAGGACATCAATGATCGGCATCTTCTCGATGCGCGCGATATGAGCGATCTCGACGGCGGTCAGTGCCTTGATGTGAACGTGAGGGTGACGCTGCTTGAGGCCGCGGAAGACGTCGGAGTAGTACTGGAGTCCCGCCTTCATATCGAGGCCACCGACGATGTGGAACTCGCGCGTCAGTCCGTTGTCCGCCGCCGAAGCTTCCTCAAACACCTGTTCGAGCGTGTAATGATATGCGCCTTCCTCCTTGGGAAGGCGGGCGAAGGAGCAGAAAACGCAGGTCTTCCGGAGGTAGCAGACGTTGGTCGGGTTGATGTGCTGGTTCGCCGCGAAAGTCACGATCTTTCCGTGCTTCGCGGAGTTGACGTGATCCGCGAGCGCGCCGAGGCCGAGAAGGTCGGGCGTCTGGAACAGTGTCAGACCATCATCGTCGTCAAGGCGGACGCCGGCGAGAACCTTTTCGCCAGCGCGTCGGAGGCTAGCGTCCGAGATCCGCGACAGATCGAAAGCGCCGGCCATCGGGTCAGCTAGTCAGCGAAGCGCTTGATGGCGAGCGTGGTGTTGTGCCCGCCAAAGCCGAAACTGTTGCTGAGCACCGCCGAAACCTCGCGCTCGACCGCCTTGTTGGGCGTGTAGTTGAGATCGCACTCGGGGTCGGGCGTCTCATAGTTGATCGTCGGCGGAATGAGCCCATTGTTTATCGCCAGCGTCGAGATCACGAACTCGACGGCGCCGGCGGCACCCAGCATGTGTCCCGTCGCGGACTTCGTTGAGCTCACGTTTATGTGTTGTGCATGTTCGCCGAACACGGCCTTGATCGCCGCGGTCTCGTTGAGATCATTCGCTGGCGTGGACGTTCCGTGAGCATTGATGTACTGCACGTCCGATGGCTTGAGACCGGCGTCATTCATCGCGCGTTTCATCGCCCGCTGGGCGCCTTCCCCGTTTGGCGCCGGCGCAGTGAGGTGGTATGCGTCGCCGGTCGCGCCATAGCCAACGATCTCCGAATAGATCTTCGCGCCCCGCTTGCGGGCGTGTTCAAGCTCCTCGAGGATCACCACTGCCCCACCTTCACCCATCACGAAGCCGTCTCTTGTCGCGTCGAACGGTCTCGACGCGGTTTCGGGGGTGTCGTTCCGCTCGGAGAGCGCCTTCATGTTGGCAAACCCGCCGATCGACATCCGTGTCACAGCCGCCTCTGCGCCGCCGGTGATCATCACGTCGGCGTCGCCATACTGGATCGTGCGGTACGCGTCGCCGATTGCGTGGGCGCTCGTCGCGCACGCCGACACGGTCGCGTAATTGGGCCCCTTGGCGCCGAACTGCATCGACACGATACCGGCAGCGATGTCGGAGATAAACATCGGAATGAAGAAGGGCGAGATCTTGCTGGGGCCGCGCTGGCGGTAGACGTCGTGCTGCTCCTCAAAAATCTTGAGCCCGCCGATGCCGCTGCCCAGGATGACGCCCGTATTGTCGGGATCGTAGCCGTTGCCGGCGGCGAACCCAGCGTTGTCCATTGCCTGCTTCGCAGCCGCGACTGCATACTGTGTGAACTCGTCGGCGCGCTTCGCTTCTTTGCGCTCCATGTACTGCAGCGGATCGAAGCCCTTCAACTCGCAGGCGAACCGCACGTCGAAATTGCTCGCGTCGAAATGGGTGATTGGCGCGGCTCCAGACCGGCCCTCGATGAGTGAAGTCCACATCGTCGCCACGTCGTTGCCGACCGGCGTGACCGCTCCCATGCCCGTGACGACGACCCTTCGCTTCATTACGCGGGGATCTTGCTGTTGAGGTAACCGAGGGCGTCACCGACGGTGCGAAGCTTCTCAGCATCCTCGTCGGGGATGTCGATGTTGAATTCCTTCTCGAACTCCATGACCAGCTCGACGATATCGAGGCTGTCGGCACCGAGATCCTCGATGAAGCTGGCCTCGTTCGTGAGCTTCTCGCGCTCGACGCCCAGCTCCTTCTCGATGATGTCCTTGACCTTATCCGAGTTGTCGGCCATGTCGCGGTCCTCGTCTGTGAAGTGGTTGCGGGAAATATATCTAACTGACGTACGGGCAGAAAGTTACGTGCCTTCGCCTGCCATCGGATTTACATCGATGTCTGCATCGCGAGCTACATCACCATGCCGCCGTCGATGACGATCACCTGGCCGGTGATGTACGACGCCTGGTCGGAGGCCAGAAAAACGACGGCGGCGGCGACGTCGTCGGGCCTGCCCAGCCGCCCGAGGGGAATCAGTCCGGTAAGTGCCCCCCGCGCTTCCGGCGTCATCGCGTCGGTCATCCCGGTCTCGATGAAACCGGGAGCGATCGCATTGACGAGAATGTTGCGCGACCCCAGCTCCTTCGCGACCGACTTCGTGAGAGCGATGAGACCGGCCTTGCTGGCTGCATAGTTAGCCTGGCCCTTGTTACCGGTGAGGCCGACCACGCTCGCCATGTTGATGATTCTACCCGAACGTCGTTTCATCATGCCACGCGAAGCAGCCCGTATCGCGGCGAACGCGCCACGCAGATTGGCGTTCATGACAGCGTCCCAGTCATCGTCCTTGAGCCGCATGACCAAATTGTCGCGCGTGAGGCCGGCGTTGTTGACAAGAATGTCGATGCCCCCAAATGCCTTTTCGACATCAGCAACCAGGTTGGCGACCGCGGCCGTATCGCCGACGTCGCATCCGAATCCCGCCGCGCCCCGGCCGATCGCCGCGGCCGCAGCTTCGGCGACTGCCTTGTCGCGGCCCACGATCGCAACCCGCGCTCCGGCGTCGGCCAGGGCAACGGCTACCGCGTTGCCGATGCCGCGAGTACTGCCGGTGACGATCGCATTCCTACCCGTAAGGTCTATTTTCATTGGGCAAGCCTGGTCATGAGCTTATCGACTTCCGAGGCGGTTCCGCAGGCGATTCCGGCTGCCTTGGGTGCGATGCGTGAAAGCAGGCCAGTGAGCACGTTACCCGGACCCATCTCGATGAAAAGCGCGTCGGGAAAGTCGTTCGCGAGACGGGCGATCTCGCCGGCCCACCGCACTGGCGAAGTGAGCTGCCTCACCAGAAGTTCCTTCGCCTCGCTCGCCGACGTGCAGGCACACTCCGTCACGTTCGAATACACGGGAAACGCGGGATCCGCGAACGGTAGGGCAGCTAGCGTCTCCCGCAATCCCGCCTCCGCAGGCTCCATCAGCGGCGAATGAAACGCTCCGCTCACGGGAAGGCGAATCGCGCGCTTGGCTCCATTGAGCTTCGCAATTTCCATTAGCCGCTCCACTCCCTTCACTTCTCCCGAAACGACGATCTGCTCGCTCGTGTTGTAGTTGGCGGGGACGACGAGCCCGCCGCTCCGCGTGGCCAGTTCGCAGAGCGACTCGATCGAGTCTTGAAACTTGCCGAGCACGGCGACCATCGCGCCGGGTCTGAGCTTTCCCGTATCGTACATGAGCTGGCCGCGGCGGCGGACGAGTCGCGCCGCATCGCTCAGCGATGTCGAACCGGCAGCGTGATATGCGGTGTGCTCGCCGAGTGAGTGGCCGGCCGCGGCGACGATACGTGGTCCGATAGCTTCGCGCGCGACTGCCCATACAGCCGCTCCGTGAGCCAGCAACGCCGGTTGCGCGTTGTGCGTCTCGGTCAGCTCGTCGCCAGGACCCTCGAAGCAGATCCTGCTGAGCGATGCACCGAGCGCGGAATCGACTTCCTCGAAGGCGCGGCGCGAGGCGGGGAACGCCTCCGAGAGATCTTTCCCCATTCCGGGCTTCTGCGATCCCTGGCCGGGAAACAACAGGACGACATCCATCGACCTAGAACCGGATGATCATCGATGCCCAGGTGAACCCGGCGCCGAAAGCAACCATCAGGACGGTGGACCCGTCGTGAATGAGACCCTTCTCTCTCGCTTCGTCGAGGGCGATGGGAATCGACGCCGACGACGTGTTGCCATAGCGGTCCACGTTTACGTAGACCTTTTCCATCGGGATATTCGAGTGCTTGGCCGTCGCCTCGATGATCCTGACATTGGCCTGGTGCGGAATGAGCAGATCGACGTCTGTACCGGTGAGCCGCGCTGTATCGAGAGCACGGTCGGCCGCCTCGGACATCGACCGTACGGCGTGCTTGAACACTTCGCGCCCGGCCATGCGGACTAAATGGCTGCGCTCCTCCAGCACCTGCGCGCTCATCTGATTCGTTGCCCCGCCGCTCGGCCGATACAGCAGGTCGGCGAGCTGGCCGTCGCTCCGCATGAATGCGGAGAGAATTCCCTTCCCGCTGCGCGATCGCTGGAGAATAACGGCACCCGCACCGTCACCGAACAGCACGCATGTCGCGCGATCCTTCCAATCCACGATCGCACTCATCTTCTCAGAGCCGACAACGAGAATCGTCTCGGAAACGCCGGAAGTGATCATCCCCTCCGCGACCGTCATGGCGTAAAGCCAGCCCGAGCATGCAGCGCCGATGTCGAAGGCAGCAGCGCGGCTCGCTCCCAGCGCGGCCTGGAGATCGACAGCAGTGGCGGGCAGCAGCCGGTCGGGAGTCGCGGTGCTCAACACGATCGCATCGAGCTGGCCTGGGTGAACACCCGCTTCATCCATCGCCTTGCGCGCCGCGTCGGCGGCCATCGAGCAGGTGGTTTCCCCGTCCTTCGCGATGTGTCGCTGGTGAATGCCAGAGCGCTCGACGATCCACTCGTGCGAAGTCTCGATGCCGATTGCCGCGAAGTCGTGGTTCGTCATGATGTTCCGGGGAACACCGCGTCCGGTGCCGATCACCGCAGCTACTGGTCGCTTCATGCCACCGCGCCGCTCTCGGCACTCGGCCTGCCGCCACCAGCAAGGCGCTCACCGATGTGCTCGTTCAACCGCGTCTCCACTGCGCGCACGGCGACCTTGATCGCATTCCTGATCGCCCGCGGCGACGAGTTTCCGTGGCAGATGATGCTCACACCGCGAACGCCGAGCAGCGGCGCACCGCCGTAGTGAGCGGAATCGAGCGGCCCCAGCGCAGCACGAAGGCTCGAGCCATTCACTCCCTCCCCCTGTGCGAGCAGATCCACGATCATGGGTATGACGCCCTCGTAGAACTTGAGCACGATGTTACCCACAAAGCCATCGCAGATAACGACGTCCACCGGACCGCGGTCGCAGGCGCCGGCGGGAAGGTCGCGTCCCTCGACGTTGCCGACGAAGTTGAAGCCGGCGGCGCGAAAGAGCGTGTGCGCCTCTTTGGAGACGGCGTTCCCTTTCGCCTCCTCCTCGCCGATGCTGAGAAGTCCAACGACCGGATTCGCCCTGCCCAGCACATACTCGGCATAAACCGACCCGAGCCACCCAAACTGAACCAGCTCCATTGCCGAGCAGTCAACGTTCGCGCCGGAGTCGAGAAAGACCATCGGCTCTCTCGCCGTCGGGAACACCGTCGCGATAGCAGGGCGAGTCAGGCCCGGGTGCAGGCCGAGCATGATGGACGATACCGCCATCTGGGCACCGGTGTTGCCGGCCGAGACAAACGCGTCGGAGGACCCGTCGGCCTGGAGCTTGATACCGATCGCCATCGGATTGCCCGGTTTCTTGCGCAGTGCCGCGGTGGGTCGCTCGGACATGTCGATCGTGTCTGGTGCTTCTACGATCGCGGCGCGGTTGCGGGCATGCGCGCAATGCGCGAGCTCGCCGGTCAGCGCCCTGGCGAGCTCGTGCTCGATCACCGACGTCTGCCCGATGAGCTGAACGCTGTGACTGCCATCGAGCTCATTGAGTGCCTGCAGCGCGCCGGCGATAGTCGCCCTGGGGGCGAAGTCTCCCCCCATGGCGTCCAACGCGATGCGCGCCAAGTCTACGCTTCCCTGGCTGCTACCCGCTGCTCACCATCGTAATATCCGCATTCCTCGCACACATGGTGCGGACGCTTCATGCTCTGGCATCTCGGACATTTCTGGATGGCGATCGCCGGAGCGGTCTTGTGCGTGTTGCGGGCGCGCTTCTTTCTCTTCGACGTGCGGCGCTTGGGAACGGCCATTTCAGTTTCTCAGTTGAGTGTGTTGCAGTCAGGGCAGCTGGTCGCGAATCGCTCGGAGTGCATCCCACTCATTGGCGCCTCCGACCGGCGCGCAGTCGCACGTTTCGTAGTTCAGAT
Organism: Gemmatimonadaceae bacterium; assembly: GCA_013813715.1. Taxonomy (GTDB): domain Bacteria; phylum Gemmatimonadota; class Gemmatimonadetes; order Gemmatimonadales; family Gemmatimonadaceae; genus UBA4720. The sequence continues at coordinate 23,242 of JACCRF010000166.1, forward strand.
CGATTCCGCAGGTGGCACAAAGCCCCCTGCAATCCTCGCGGCACTGAACGAAGCCGGGGACGGCCAGCAGCCAGACCTCACGAACGGCCGGCCGGATATCGAGCAAGTGGGCATGCGGGTCAAACGGATACACATCCGGATCGTCGGCACTGTCCTCTCCAACGGAAGAGAAAATGAAATGCGCGTCCTCTGCCACCTGCACCGTGACATCGGTCAGACAGCGACGGCACGGCATCCCCGTCTCTCCGTGAAAACGGCCGTTGAAGTAGAAGCGTGAAGACCCGGCAGCGGACAGCCTTCCCTCGACCCTGACGGGCCCCGCCGGGCGCACATCGCCGTTTTCCCACACCGAATCGTCCGGTGCAAGCTGGCCTTCGACGTGCGCTGCGTGCGACTCCAGCGATCGGACGTCAAACGACAGCATAAGCTCCTAAAGTTAGCGACCTCAGAGACTGCGGAAAAGTGCCGCTGGTCACCGGGGGCGCTGGAGGACAAAGCGTTGACGGCAAAAGCGTTAGCAATTTTCACTCGCTCTATCGAGCCCCAATCAGCTCAGCTTCCGAGAAGAAGAAGAGGGATTCTCGTTCAGCATTCTCGTCGGAATCGGAAGCGTGTATCGCGTTACGCTCCTTGGACTCCGCGTAGAGCTTTCGCACGGTTCCGTCAGCCGCCTCAGCGGGATCGGTTGCACCGATCGCCTGGCGCAGGCCGGAAACTGCGTCTGCCCTCTCGAGAACCAGCGGCATGCACCGACCCGACGTCATGAACTGCACAAGCGAGCGGTAAAACGGCCGCTCTTTGTGAACCTCGTAGAACTCCCCGGCCTGGGCGTCCGTCATGTGCAGCACACGGGCGGCCACGACGATGAACCCGCCGGCCTCCAGATGCGCGATGATCCTCCCTGCCTTGCTGGATCCGAATGCGTCCGGCTTTATGATCGCAAGTGTTCTGTTGCCAGCCATGTATATGTCCCGTAAGAAGTTAGTCAGGCCTGCCTGAGAAGTTGCACGACATCGATTGGACGCTTTGCGACGGCGATGCCGTTCTCCTCGAATGCCTGCATTTTCTCAGCGGCGGTGCCGGCCGAACCCGAGATGATCGCACCCGCGTGACCCATGCGGCGTCCCGGTGGAGCGGTCTGGCCGGCAATGAATCCGACGACAGGCTTTGTCATCTTCTCCTTCACAAACCGGGCGGCTTCCTGCTCGTCGTTACCGCCGATTTCGCCGATCATCACAACTGCCTTCGTGTCCGGGTCGGCCTCGAACGCCTCGAGGCAATCGATGAAAGTTGTTCCGTTGATCGGATCGCCCCCAATTCCCACGCATGTCGTCTGACCCATGTTCGCACGGGTCATCTGGAAAACCAGCTCGTAGGTGAGCGTCCCGGACCGGCTTACGAGGCCGATCGGCCCCGGCGTGCAAATCTGTCCCGGGATGATGCCAACCTTGGACTTGCCCGGAGAGATCAGGCCCGGACAGTTGGGGCCGAGCAGCCGCGCGCCTCTATCCCTCACGAATGAGTACACGCGCGTCATGTCCAGGACGGGAACGCCCTCAGTGATGCAGACGATGAACGGAATGCCGGCGTCGGCCGCTTCCATCATCGCATCGGCAGCAAACATCGGCGGCACATAGATAACGGTCGCATTCGCCCCCGTCTCGGCAACCGCTTCGCTCACTGTGTTGAAGATCGGAACCGCGCCTTCGAACTTCTGACCGCCTTTTCCTGGCGTTACCCCGCCGACGACGCTGGTGCCGTACTCGATCATCTGCTTTGCGTGGAACGAGCCGTCCCGGCCAGTGATTCCCTGCACCAGCAGGCGCGTGCGATTATCGATGAAAATGCTCACGCCGCTTTCCCCGTTGCGAGTGCCACCGCCTTCTTGACCGCCTCGTCCATGTCCGTCATCGCCGAGAATCCGTTCTCCTGGAGGATCTTCAGCGCGATCTCCTCGTTCGTCCCGGTGAGACGGATCACGATCGGGACGGTCAGCGGATTCTGCCTGGTCGCGGTGACGATTCCATTCGCGACGTCATCGGTTCGCGTGATGCCACCGAAGATATTGAAGAGAATCGCCTTCACGCTCGGGTCCGACGTGATTATTCGCAGCGCGCTCACGACTTTTTCGGGATTGGACGACCCACCGATGTCGAGGAAGTTGGCCGGCTCGCCGCCGTAGTACTTCACGAGATCCATCGTCGCCATCGCGAGCCCTGCTCCATTCACCACACAGCCTACGTTGCCGTCGAGCTTGATGAACGTGAGGTTGGCATTCCGCGCATCCACCTCGCTCGGCGCCTCCGACGACTCGTCGCGCAGCGCGGCGACATCCGGGCGTCGGTCGAGCTCGTTGTCATCAACCACCATCTTCGCGTCGAGCGCCTGCACGTCACCGCCTGGAGTCGTCACGAGAGGATTGATTTCGGCCAGCGACGCACCGCTCGTGATGAAGGCCTGGTATAGCTGCTGCATGATCTTCGCGGCGGCTCGCGCCTGTTTCAGGTCTGGATAGAGGAAGAAGCCCATCTGCATGGCCTTGTACGACAAGAGGCCGTACCGCGGGTCAACGGGGAGGCGCATGATCTTGTCGGGAGTTGCCGCGGCCACCTCCTCGATGTCGATGCCACCGGCGGGACTTACCATGAACACCGCGCGCTTCGAAGCGCGGTCGACGATGATGCCGACGTAAGCCTCGGTCGCAATGTCGGCTGCCGGCGTAATGAGAACTTTCTCGACTCTAAAACCTTTGATGGTAAGCTCGAGAATCCCTTCCGCGATCTCCCGTGCTTCTGTCGGATTCTTCGCGAGCTTGACTCCACCTGCCTTGCCCCTGCCGCCCGCGTGCACCTGCGCTTTGACGACCACAGTGCCCCCAAACTTCCGCGCAATGGCCTCGGCGTCAGCCGCCGTGGTGGCGACGTCTCCCGCGGGTATCGGGATGCCTGCATTGCGAAAAATGTCCTTCGCCTGATACTCGTGGATGTTCACACTTTCTCCGCTCCGCAGACCAGGCCGCGGGTGAGTGGGTTCTTGAATTGACTATGAACTTAACGGGCAATGGTGGTGCCCGCCTTGCCGTGCACCGCGTCGATTCCGCGGCTCAGCTCGGTGATGATCGCGCGCCCTCCGGTGCGGCGCACATAGTCCACCGCTGCACGCACTTTGGGCGCCATGCTGCCTTCGCCGAGCCCACCTGTTCGGTCGAGAACGTCGGCCTGGTCGGCCGTGAGCGAGGTCAGGCGCCGCTGGTTCGGCTGTCCCCAATCCGCGTACACCGCATCCACATCAGTAAGTATCACGAAGAGCTCGGCGCCTAACTCGCGCGCGAGAACGGCAGCAGCGAAATCCTTGTCTACGACGGCGTCCACCCCTTCCAGGCCGAGCCTGGGATCGCGGTACACGGGAATTCCTCCGCCCCCACAGGCGATGACAATCACCCCTCGCTTCACCAGATCGCGGATGATGTCGAGCTCGTGGATAGCGAGTGGCGCTGGACTGCCGACGACACGGCGATGATTTCCCCTCGCGTCGCGCCTCACCGTGTGACCGTCGCGCTCGAGCGCCGCTGCGCGCGCCTCCGGCACCGCGTGGCCGATGAATTTGGTCGGCGCCGAGAGCGCCGGGTCGGCCGGGTCGACGACGACCTGAGTGATTACGGTCGCTACCCGGCGGCCGCTCCCCGCCTTGCGCAACGCATTCTCGATTGACTGCTGGATCATATACCCGATCCACCCAGCGGTATTCGCGACGAGGACACCAAGCGGAAGCGGCGCCACCTCCGACCTCGCAACCTCGTTCCTGACGAGCTCGTCGCCAACCTGCGGGCCGTTTCCATGCACGACGCAGAGATTCCATCCCTCGACGGCCAGGTCTACGATCGGCCCGAGACTGTCGCGCGTGTGCCTGAACTGGTCGGCGATCGAGGATCGCTCGCCGGGCGGCGAAATGGCGTTTCCACCGAGCGCGAGCACCGCGGTTCGCGGCCCGTCACTCACGGCCCACAACCGCCCCGAGCGAATCGTAGAAGGCGCCGAATGCCGCGAGGTCGCCGGCCGAAAGCGCAGACTTCATTGCCGAGTAGAGGCGCGTCACTTCGGCGCGGAAAGCGGGGTCGGTACCCGGAGTGAATGCGCCGCCCGATGATCCGGCCAGCGGCCCGCGCGGAGCCGGCGTGAGCTCATCGAGAAGGTCGGGAACACCCGGCCGGAAGTTGGCGGGAAACCGTGCGCGCCACGCGACAGCGATTGGATCAGCGCCCGGTGCGGGCACGACGGTGACGCGGCCCGTCGAAACGTTGAGTAATGCGGTTCCGCTATGGCGGAAGTATGCACGCTCCTCACCCGCAATCTGATAGTGTCTGCTCAGCGGATAGGTGTTCGTGGCGGAGTAAAGCTCGACCACCCAGATCAGCGTGTCTCCGAGATAGGCCGGAATCACCCGGCTGCCCTGTGCGAAGAGGGGCATCAGCGCGGCGACCCGCTCGCGAACATCGCGCGTCCGCACGATTTTCGCGTCGCCGGGCAGGGTACTCCAGGCGATGTCGAGTCGCTGCTCAGACCACGCGTGCGCGAGCCGTTGAAGCCCGCCGCCGAGCGACGGTGCGGCGACAGAATGTCCCCGGCGGACAATCGCCGCCCCGGTCGCGCCGGGATAGATCAGCGCGCTGTCTCCGGCCCAGTCAGCTAGGCGCGCGACCCTGCTCGAGTCGGCGAACGAGTCGAAACGCAGAACCTCCTGCGGACCGCCGAGCGATCCCCCCGCCAGCAATCCGTAAGCACGGCGGGTGAACGCTGCCCTGGTTGCTTCGTATGGAGCTTCCTGCTCCGCAGCGCCCGACGCCCCAAGCCGGCGGACGACCGACGGAAGAATCAGATCGAGCGCCACCGAAAAGATCAGCACCGCGCTCACCGTAAAAAA
>JACCRF010000163.1 GCA_013813715.1 Gemmatimonadaceae bacterium
AAGCGCGATCAGGGCGGCGCTGTCGTCGTGTCGAGGTACAACCCTGATCTGCTTCGCGCCGCGGCCGGAGCGGGTCGAGGAGTGTTCGTTCCGCCCACCGAGCCCGATCGAGCCGCTTCGGTGAGGCGGACACTCGCTCAGCTCCGTACGGAGCAGCGTTCGCTCTCGAGGGGGACCAACCTCGCGAATCGCTTTCAGTGGCTCCTCGCTCCCGCCCTGCTTCTCCTCCTGCTCGATACCTTCCTCGCTACACGGCGCCGACGTCGCCGCGGGTTCACCGCGGTCTCGACCACGGCGCCGGCCGTGGCAATTGCGCTCCTCATGGGTTGCAGCGGCGGTGCACCGCGTGATCGCAGTGCAACCGAGCTCTACAATCGGGGAACCAGAATGCTGGCGATTCGCGATTCGATGAGGGCCGCACTCCCGCTCCTCGACAGCGCGGCAAAATCGAAGGACGTGGAGGTTAGCTACCGGGCGGGCTTCAATGCTGGCTTCGTTCATCTCCGGCAAGGTCTCGACGCTCGCGGAGATTCGGCGGAGACACCGCTCGACAGCGCCCTGGCCGTGTACCAGCGGGTGCTCGGGCCGCGGCCCGATGATCTCGACGCCAAATGGAATTACGAGCTCGCGCTGCGCAGGAAAGAGAGCGGAGGAGGTGGAGGGGGCGGCGGGGGCGGGGGCGGTGGCTCGCCTCAGCCACAGCCATCGCCCGCAGAATCAAGGGAGGAAGCGCCGCGACCGCGCGCGATTCCCGGCATGAACGAACAGCGCGCCGAGCAAATCCTCAATGCGATGGAACAGGAGGAACAGGACGTCCAGGGCCGGAAGCAGCGGCGCAGCGTGCCGCAGCTCCCGCCCTCCGGGCGCGATTGGTAGGCCGTGGGCCACATCTCGATTCTGCCGGCCGAAGTTGCCGACCAGATCGCCGCTGGCGAGGTCGTCGAGCGCCCCGCGTCCGTCGTGAAGGAGTTGATCGAGAACTCTCTGGATGCCGGTGCGACGACAATCGAGATCTCGATCGAGGAGGGCGGCCACAAGCTGATAAGGGTGAGCGACGATGGTCACGGAATGGATGCCGAGGATCTCGGCCTCGCTCTCGTGCGTCACGGCACGTCGAAAATCAGGACCGCGGCCGACCTCGTTGGCGTGGAGACTTTCGGCTTCCGCGGCGAAGCGTTGCCGGCGATCGCGTCGATCTCGCAGCTCGAGATCGTTACTTCGCTGGCCGATGGCGCGGGGACTGCCCTCACCGTCTCTGGCGGCAAGGTGACCGTTGCGCGCGAGGAGGCAAGGCGGCGGGGAACGACGGTCAGTGTGGGACATCTTTTCCACAATGTTCCGGCGCGGAAAAAGTTCATGCGCAGCGCGCGGTCGGAGTGGCGCGCGATCGTCGATGCCTTTGGGAGCATTGCGCTCACTCGACCCGACATCCGCTTCATACTCAGTCATGACGGGAAGACGGTCCTGGCGCTGCCTCCCGTTTCGAGCCTGCGCGCGCGGGTGAGCGGGATCTGGGGCGGCAAGTACGCAGGCGCGCTGCTCGACGTGGACGACGTAAGCGGAGTCGTGCACACGAGCGGCCTCGTCGAGCGGCCCGCCGATGTCGGCACCGCCACCCGACGCGTTTTCGTTTCGGTGAACAGGCGCGCGATACGTGATGTCGGCATCGTACGCGCAGCAGAGTCCGCCTACCGGTCGACCATCGGAGCCGGTCTGAGACCGTCGTTGTTCCTCAGCGTGACGCTGCCGGTCGATGCAGTTGACGTGAACGTTCACCCCGCCAAGGCCGAGATTCGGTTTCTCGACAAATGGCCCGCCGACCGCGCGGTTGAAACCGCGGTGCGCCGTGCACTCGGTACTTTCGACGCTTCCGCGGCAGTGGGGTCGCGCTACTTCGTGCTGAATCGGTCTGCCGGCGACTTCCTTCGCGGGCCGTCGCCAGATGCGGCGTCGATCCTCTCGTCTGTCCGCGCCGCTCCGACGGGCCTGTTCGCGGATGTCGCTGCTTCCGTCGCGGATGCGGGGAGCGAAGAAGGAGCGGACTACGCCGCGGCAACGGAATCTGGAAGCGGAGTCGGGTCCGCGGGAGTCACCGAAATCCCCGATCTGTTCCAGTTTCGCCGGACGTACATCGCATTCGAACATCCCGAAGGCCTCGTGCTCATGGACCAGCACTCGGCGCACGAACGCGTGCTGTACGAACAATTCATGGATGCGCTCGAGACGGGCCGCGCTCCCGCACAACGACTCCTGCTTCCGATAACACTGCACCTGGGGCCCGCGGAAGCGGACGCATTCGAAGCCAACCGGCCCTGGCTTGAGAAGCTGGGCTTCGAGGTCGAGGGATTTGGAGGAAGCACGCTCATAGTGTCCGCCGTGCCGATGCCACACCGGCGATTTGACGCCGAGCGTTGTCTGCGAGAGAGTCTCGACGCCTTGACCGGCGATCGTGTGGCCGGCACGTCGACGCGGCACGAGCATCTCGCCGCGACGGTGGCATGCAAGGCCGCCATCAAAGCCGGCGAGCAGCTTTCTGGTGGCGAAATGCGCGCGCTGTTCGTTTCCCTTCGCGACACGAGGCTACCCGCGCACGACGTTCACGGACGATCGACGATCGTTCAGTTGAGCTGGGACGAGCTCGACCGCCGTTTTGGCCGCCGATAGAATTCGCGTCATCTGTGGGCCAACAGGTGCGGGCAAGTCGCAGATCGCCCTCGCGCTCGCGCTCGAGCATACTGCGACGATCATCAACGCCGACTCCCGCCAGATCTACCGGGGGTTCGACATCGGCACAGCCAAGCCGGATTGGACCGAGAGAAGAATGGTCCCTCACGAGGGGATTGACATCGCTGATCCTTCAGAGCGGTATTCGGCGTCGCGCTGGTCCAACGCCGCCGCCGATTGGATTGCTGTCTGCCGGGCGGGCGGACGGATCCCTCTTGTTGTCGGTGGGACCGGGTTTTACGTGAGCGCTCTGGTCACCCCGCTCTTCGACGGCCCCGTTCTCGACGCCGCGCCGCGATCGGAGCTGGAGACATTCCTCGCGACCCTTGCTGTCGAAGAGCTGCGCCGCTGGTGCATCGTGCTCGACCCTTCGCGCGCGCATCTCGGCCGTGCGCAGCTCACCCGGGCTATCGAGACGGCGCTTCTCGCAGGCCGCCGCATCAGCGAGATGCACGCCGGGGGCCGTCCGTCGCCGCGCTTTGCGCCGCGCTACCTGGTCGTCGATCCCGGCCCGGCGCTGGCATCGCGAATCGAGCAGCGTGTCGACCGGATGCTCGACTCAGGATGGACGGACGAGGTTCGCGTCCTTCTCGCCACCGTCGCGCCGAATGCGCCAGCGTGGAAAGCCAGTGGGTACGGGATGGTCCGTCAGCTCGTTGCCGGTGAAACCAGTTTGTCATCGGCACGCGACCGGATCATTATTGAGACGCGGCAGTATGCAAAGCGGCAGCGGACGTGGTTCCGTCACCAGCTTGGTACGGCGCAGGTCACGCGCGTCAATCCGGATGATCCGGAGTGCATGGCGGTCGTTGAACGGTGGTGGAAGGAGTCGTCGTGAAAATCGGAATTACCTGTTATCCCACGTATGGCGGATCGGGCGCCGTCGCCACCGAGCTCGGCATCGCGCTCGCCGCGCGCGGCCATGAAGTTCATTTCATCACCTACCGGCAGCCGTTTCGCCTGCCGTCGTTTCTGCCCGGCGTGTACTTCCACGAAGTGGATGTCGGCCGGTACCCGCTGTTCGAGTATCCTCCGTACGATCTGGCGCTCGCGGTGCGAATGCACGAAGTCGTCCGTGCCCACGGGCTCGACCTCCTCCACTGCCATTACGCGATTCCTCACGCCACGAGTGCTTGGATAGCGCGGGAGATGCTGCGTGAGCAGCGCCGCGACGTGAAGGTGATTACCACACTGCACGGCACCGACATAACCATCGTCGGCCAGGATCCGTCGTTCAATCAGATCACCAAGTTCTCGATCGAGAAATCAGACCGGCTCACCGCCGTCTCCGAATTTCTCAGGCGAGAGACCTACAACGCATTCGGCTGCACCGCATGCGACGTGGCGGTGATACACAACTTCATCGATCCCGACGTCTACGACCGGGCGAAGTATCCGCCGACGCTCAAGGAGCAGCTCGGGCAATCGAAACCGCTGCTCATGCACATCTCCAACTTCCGGCGCGTTAAGCGCGTTCGCGATGTGGTGCAGATCTTCGCACGCGTAAACGCCGAAATTCCGAGCCGACTTGTGATGGTTGGAGACGGGCCTGACCGGCCGGCGGCGGAGGACGAGGTGAGGCAGCTCGGTCTCGACAGCTCCGTCTACTTTCTCGGCAAGCTCGACGTCGTCGCGCCGCTCCTCGCGTCGGCCGATCTGTTCCTGCTGCCGACGCAGAGCGAGTCGTTCGGGTTGAGCGCGCTCGAGGCGCTGGCGTCGGGTGTGCCCGTAATCGGCACCAACGCCGGCGGCCTGCCCGAGGTGGTGAGGGACGGCGAGACGGGCGTGCTTTGCGGCGTCGGTGACATCGAGGGCATGTCTGCTGCTGCACTTTCGATTCTGCTGGATCGGGAAAGGTGGACCGCGATGAGTGCTCTCGGCGCGGAGGACGCAAGAACTCGATTCTCGCTCAACGCGATCGTCAGTCAGTATGAACACCTCTACATGACCTCGCTCGAGATCCGACCCTGATGACGGTATTCCAGGCCCTCGTGCTCGGACTGGTGCAGGGCCTGACCGAGTTTCTTCCGATCAGCAGCAGCGCGCATCTTTCTCTGACGCCGTATCTGTTCGGCTGGACCGACCCAGGCCTCGCCTTCGACGTTGCACTGCACATCGGGTCGCTGGTTGCTGTTCTATGGTTCTTTCGCAAGGAGTGGGTCGCGCTCACTCGCGCTGCCGGAACGATAATCAGCAAACGCCGCGTGGAATCGGTCGAAGAGAAGCGGGTGATGTTCCTCATTCTGGCGACCATTCCCGGGGCCATCGGCGGTCTGCTGCTGGAGGAGAAGGCGGAGACGATTTTCCGCGCACCAATTCTCACTGCCTGTGCGCTCATCGTCATGGGATTGATGCTGTGGGCCGCCGACCGCTTCTCCTCCCAGGAACGCCCGCTGGGACAGATGCGCTGGCTGCATGCGCTCATCATCGGCATCGCCCAGATCGTCGCGCTCGTGCCCGGTGTCTCTCGCTCGGGGTCCACGATCACTGCGGGCCGGCTCCTCCAGTTCGACAGGCAGAGCGCCGCGGTGTTCAGCTTCCTAATGAGCATGCCAATCACCGCCGCCGCGATCGTGCTGAAGATGCCTGACGTGGTTGCCGAGGGCGACATGCAGCTCCCGCTTATTATCGGGGTGCTCGCTGCCGGCATCAGCAGCTGGCTCGCCATATCCGTGCTTCTCCGTTTCGTCAGCAGGCACAGCTACGGAATCTTCGCGCTGTATAGAGTGTTGCTCGGCATCGTCGTGATTGCGGTCATCTACGCGCGTGCGTGACGGGCACACCTTCGACGGCATCCGCGCCGAGCAGCTTTCAGCGCTGCTCGTTCTGCCGCGGGTGGAGGTCTTCGCCGAGACGACGTCGACACTCGATATGGCTCATCGACTGGGCGACGCAGGGGCGCCGGCCGGAACGCTCGTGATCGCCGACCACCAGACCGCCGGGAGAGGCCGCAGCGGCCGGCGATGGAGCTCGACCGCCGCGTCGGGTCTATGGCTGACACTCCTCGAGAGGCCTCGTGCTCAATCGGGCGTTGGTGTGCTGTCTCTTCGCGTGGGGCTCAGGTCTGCTCGTGCGCTCGACCGGTTCGTGTCCGAGCCGATTCGCGTCAAGTGGCCGAACGACCTCTACGTCAACGGGCGAAAACTTGCGGGCATCCTGATCGAGGCGCGCTGGCGCGAAGCGCGCCTCGAGTGGGTCGCGATAGGGCTCGGCGTGAATACAGCGACGCCCGGCGACATTCCTGACGCGGGCTCACTCGACACGGGCGTGCAGCGGGTTGATGTCCTGGTCGATCTGATCCCGGGTCTGCGCGCGGCCGCCGCCTGCGAGGGAGAGCTCACCTCGGGAGAGCTCGCCGAGTGGGACGCGCGCGACCTCGCCCGGGGGCGGCAATGTATAGAGCCCGCGCGCGGACGGGTCGCGGGAATCACCGCGAGCGGCGAGCTCCTCGTTGCGCTGGCTGACTCAGTCGCCACATTCCGCTCCGGCTCGCTCGTCCTCGACCGGCTCATGATTCCTTTCCAATGATCTTCGCGTTCGACGTAGGCAACACTGAAACGACGGCAGCGCTGTTCGAGGGCGACGCGATTCGTGCGCACTGGCGCGTGACAACGACGCTGCCTCGAACGCCGGATGAGTTCGCGCTGCTGCTGCGGTCGCTCCTTCATACCGCTGGACTCACAGCCGACGCGGTTGACGGGACGGCGCTATGCTCGGTCGTGCCTCCAGTGACACAGACGCTCGCCCGGGCATGCGACGTTTGCTTTGGCGCACCCGCGGTGATCGTTGATGCGCGAGCGGATCTCCCGATCCGGCTCGCCGTCGACGAGCCCTTCACCGTCGGCGCCGACCGTGTCGCGAACACGCTTGCGGCCAGCCGCCTGAGGCAGCGCAACACAATCGTGGTCGATCTCGGAACGGCGACGACCTACGACTGCATTACGGCCGACGGGACCTTCATCGGAGGTGTCATCCAGCCAGGAGTCGGAACGTCGGCCGATACGCTGTTCCGCCGCACCTCACAACTCGCCGCCACCGAGCTGGTGCCGCCCAAAAAGGTCATCGGCACGCGCACCGACGAGTGCATCCGCGCCGGAGTCCTTTACGGGGCTGCCGATTCCATCGACGGCCTGGTGAAGCGAATAAGGGAAGAGTGGCGCGCGCCGGACATTCTCGTGCTCGCCACCGGCGGCCTGGCCGAAACGCTCAGCCATTTCTGCACCTCGTTCGATGAAGTGGATCCATTCCTCACGCTGCGTGGTGTGAAGATCGGCTATGATATCCTTTTTTAGGGGAGTCGACACAACCCGCACTTGAGCCCCGAGCGAGCCATCGGTATTTTTCCGGTTCCCCAGAATAAAGAGGCAATATGTGGCGCAGAGCACTCCTCCTCGGAATCGGCTGCATGGCCGTCGGGCTCCTGATTCCACAACCAGCCGAAGCACAGCGCAGCAAGGCGAGCCGAATTGCAAGCGCGATGGCGGCGGCACCGACGTCGATCTCGCGTGACGCGACGATAAAAGATTGGCCTGGCAAGGACGGGAAGATGGCCGTCCTTCGCGAGGGCACGAACGGCTGGATGTGTCTGCCAAGCAACCCGCGCACCCAGTACAAGAAGAACGACGCGATGTGCCTCGATCCGGAGTGGCAGGAATGGCTTGCCGCGGCCTTCGAGAATCGGGCCCCGAAGATCACCAAGGTCGGCTACGCCTACATGCTCACCGCCGACGAATGGGGGAGCAACACCGACCCTCTCGGCGCCAAGGGGCCGACGCCCGAAAATCAGTGGCACTATCAGGGGCCGCATCTCATGGTCGTGTATCCCGACGTGAAGATGCTCGAGGGGATCCCTGCGCGCCCGAGCAAGATGGGCCCGTACGTGATGATGCCGGGTAGTCATCACGCCCACGTCATGTGGCCGGTGAAGTAGCGACGGGCGACACATTAGGTGGATTGAAGAACCGGGAACGACTGAAGAACCGGGAACGACTATAGTTGAGAGTGGCCAGAGAGGCACAGCTTCCAGCCGCGAGAGCGAAATCTCGAAGCCGGCGGACTGTGCCTCTCGCCACTCGCTACTGTTTCGCTTTCAGTCGACCGTCATTTCCCGGAGCTTGGTCACCGGCGGCCCGGATCAGGCCTCCCCCCCCGCTTGAATCAACCACCCAAATCAGCTAGCTTCCTGCGTTGGCACTCTCCACCTGTGAGTGCTAATGACCCTATTTCCTTTCCCAGTCATCCAAGCAGGAGGGATGCAAGATATGGCCACCAAGACCACCAGCAGTGTAAGCCCGCTCGCCGACCGTGTCGTCGTGCGCGCCGCGGAGGAGACCGAGCAGATGCGCGGCGGACTCTTCATTCCCGACACGGCCAAGGAAAAGCCGATGCAGGGCGAGGTACTCGCCGTCGGACCCGGCCGCTTCGAGAAGGACAAGCGCGTTCCGATGGAGCTCAAGGTCGGCGATCGCGTGCTGTACGGAAAGTACAGCGGCACCGAGGTCACGATCGACAACGAGCAGCTCCTGATCCTCCGCGAAGCCGACGTGCTCGCGG
>JACCRF010000003.1 GCA_013813715.1 Gemmatimonadaceae bacterium
CTGCCCTGGTTGCTTCGTATGGAGCTTCCTGCTCCGCAGCGCCCGACGCCCCAAGCCGGCGGACGACCGACGGAAGAATCAGATCGAGCGCCACCGAAAAGATCAGCACCGCGCTCACCGTAAAAAAACTCGTCCTGACCTGACCGGTCCATCCGCTGATCAATACGAGCGCCGCGGCAGCGACCGTGCCCACCGAGAGAGAGAGATACGCCGGGATCAGCCACTGATGGTCGACGTAGGAGAATCTGCCGTCGGGTCCGCTTCCCTCGATCAGGAGATGATATCCGTCGATGCGATAGCTCCACGCCATGACGAGGAGGAAGAGCGACGCGAGCACCGCGAGGTGACGCCGAACGTGCACCGACACGTGGAACGCTCCCCGGTGCCAGCGAAGGCTGGGTGTGAGGGCGTAGAGGCTGATAACAACGCTCGACACCACCACCAGCAGCATCAGCGCCCACTCGTACACGGAGGTCTCGAGCGGCACCCAGCCGGTGTAGAAGGAGAGGTCCATCTGGAAGAACGGATCGGTCTCTCCGAACCGCGTCCCCGCACGCACCATCGCGAGCTCTTCCCACGGCGGTACGCCGAGCGCCATCACGCCGGCCACCAGCAGTGCCAGCAGAAGTGCGACGCGGTCGAGGTGTCGCTGCGGCACGGCCTCTCCGAACTCCACGTTTCCCAGTCGCCGTGGGAAAGCAAGCGACACAATACTTCGCCTGATTGTTGACAGGTTGAGCAGTGCGAAGAGGCCGGCGAAGACAGCGGACGTCAGATGGATGACTGCGATGTCGCGCGCCCGCTCGCGCCAGAGCGCCGAGGCGCCGAGTGCACGAAACCAGGAGACATCGGAGTAGACGAGGGCCGAGACGCGCCCGATGAGAAGCACTGCCGCCGCCGCGGCGAGCCCGACGAAGAGCCGCCGCCTGGGGGTCATCTCAAGGAGTGACACCCTGCCCGGCCAGCCAACCCTCCATCTCCGACCGGATCGCGTCCAGGTCCTGCTGCGTTCGCGCTTCGAATCTCATGACGAGGACTGGCTGCGTGTTGGACGCGCGGATCAGCCCCCAGCCGTCGCCGAACAGCACACGAACCCCGTCAACGTCGATGACTTCGTGCATGGCCGCGTAGTGCGCCCGCGCAGCGGCAACGATCTCGAATTTCCTTTCGTCGGGGCAGGCCACTCGAAGCTCGGGCGTCGACACGAAGTGTGGCACATCGGCCATCATCTGCTTTACTGTGCGGCCGCTGTCGGCAACGATCCGCATCAGCCGCACGGCTCCGTACATGGCGTCGTCGAATCCGTACCAGCCATCCTCGAAGAACATGTGGCCCGACATCTCACCAGCGATCGGTGCATGCGTCTCGTGCATCTTCTCTTCGATCAGCGAATGGCCGGTCTTCCACATCACTGGAACGCCGCCCGCCTTCTCGATTTCCTCCGGCAGCGCCTGCGAGCATTTCACGTCGAAGATGATCGACTGGCCCTTCCCCGTTCGCCCAAGGACGTCGCGGGCGTAGATGATGAGAAGGTGGTCGCCCCAGATGATCGTGCCGTCTTCATCCACAATCCCGATTCGGTCGGCATCGCCATCGAAAGCGACACCGAGCTCGGCGCGGTCGTCTTTCACTGCGGCGATCAGATGCTCGAGGTTCGCGGGAACGGTGGGATCCGGATGATGATTCGGGAATGTGCCGTCGCTGTCGCCGAAGAGAATGCGTCCCTCCAAGCCGACGCTCTCGAACAGCCGCCCGACAACCAGCGCTCCCGCGCCATTGCCGCAATCGGCGACGAAGCGAATCGGCTTCGAGATCCTGCCGATGCGCGCAGCGACGTCCTGCACGTAGCCCTCGATCACATCTTCCGTGCTGAGCAAACCATCACCAGACGGAAACTCGCCCGCAACGGCAAGCTCGTAGAGGTGCTGGATGTCGGCGCCGTAGATTGACCTCCGCTGGAGCCCGAGCTTGAAGCCGTTGAACTCGGGCGGGTTGTGAGAGCCGGTGATCTGTATTCCGCCGATCACGTCCAGCCTGTGCTGCGCCCAGTACGCGAGCGGTGTCGGCACCACTCCGATGTCCACCACGTCGAGGCCGCATCCGAGGAGTCCGGCAACGAGCTCAGCGTGCAGCGCATTTCCGCTCGGTCGGTTGTCGCGACCGACCGCGATCGCGCCGCTCAGGTTTCTCTCGCCGAGAAACGCTGCGTACGCCGTGGCCACGGCGCGGGCCACATCCGGCGTGAGATCCTTACCGGTGACGCCGCGAATGTCGTATTCGCGGAAGATAGTTCGCGAGAGCAAGGCTACCTGACCGTCGAGTTTGCGGGCAGTGCGGCGGCGACGGGCGCAGTGGCGACGGGAGGCCTGTTACCGCTCCGCTGAGTCCATCGCGCGACCGAATTCGGCAGGATGCCGAGCGCCACTATCAGAATGGCCGAAGCGGCGATCACGAACCGCGTCCACCCGCCAATCGGCGGGACGGCTACAGCCCCTTCAGAGCGCGGTCGCATAAACATCACCATCACCACATGCAGGTAATATCCCGCTGACACAACGCTCGTCAGCACGAGAACCACCGCGAGCAGCGTCTGCGGCGCGGGTGCCTGGAGCGCCGATTGGATTATCCAGTACTTGGCAAAAAACCCGATGCCGCCGAATATCGGAAAACCCAACAGCGCCAGCATGAAAACAGCCATCGCCGCCGCCAGCCACGGCCGCACCGTCCAGAGACCGGCGTAATCCTCGATCTGAAGCTGACCACCGCCGCGCCGCTCGAGCGCTACGATCACCCCGAAGGCACCGAGCGTCGCCATAGTATAGGCGAGCAGGTAGAACATGAACGCGGCGCTAGCCGCCGGCGTGCCGATCGCGACCGCGACGAGAATGTACCCCGCGTGCGCGATACTCGAATAAGCGAGCATCCGTTTGATGTTCTTCTGCGCGAGGGCGATGATGTTGCCCGCGGCCATCGTGACTACCGCCAGCCACCACACGGGCCCGTGCCACGCGTCCGACGCGGTGGCGAATGCCTCGAGCCATACCCGCAGGAACACAGCGAACGCGGCGGCCTTTACGGCAGCGGCCATGTAAGCGGTTATGGGAGTTGGCGCGCCCTCATAGACATCGGGTGCCCACATGTGAAAGGGGGCGAGGGCGACCTTGAAGCCGAACCCGATCAAAAGGAGGGCGATGCCCACGATGAGCATCGCGCTGCCGGCGATTCCCGGCTGCCCCACGCGCTCTCCGATCAGCGACAAATTCGTCGTCCCCGCCGCGCCATAGACCAGCGCGATGCCGTAGAGCAGAAACCCGGTGGAGAACGCACCGAGCAGGAAGTACTTGAGCGCGGCCTCAGCAGACTTCTCGCTGCGCCTGTCGAGACCGGCAAGCACGTACACCGCAACCGACATGATCTCGACGCCGAGGAACACAATCATGAGGTCGCGCGCGGCCGCCATGGTCATCATGCCCGACGTAGCAAAAAGGACGAGCACATGCGACTCGGGGGCCGTGATACCTTCGCGTGCGTTGTAGTCCATCGACAGCGCGATGGTACCGATCGTCGCGATGAGGAAGACGATGTCCGCCGTCCACCTGAAGTTGTCAACCGCGATCACGCCGACGCCGCTGGAATCGCCGCGCGCGACATAGTACGCGATGGTAACCCCGACAGTGACGCACAGAATGATGCTGGCGATTCCAATGTTCCGCTGAAGCGCTTCGCTCTCAGGCCGCCACGCCGACCAGAGCAGAAGTATCATCGCGCCGCCCATCAGCAGCATGTCGGGCGCGAACGCGGTGATGAGCTGGCCCGGAATCGAAAGGTCGAGAATCATCGGGCGGCTCCGGCCCGTACGGCGATGCGGGGTCCGGGCGCGGACGCGGGCAACCCAGCACCCTTCTCCACCTGCGTCACCAGTGCCTGAGCGGCAGTTTCCATTCTCCGCAGCACCGGAGCGGGATAAACACCGAGCCAGATGATCACGACAACGAGCGGCGTCATGAGCGCCACCTCACGCCAGTTGAGATCAGGGATGGACTCGTTCTCCGGCTTGTCGAGCGGGTTGAATAGAATGCGCTGAATCGCCCACAGGAGATACGCGGCGGCGAAGACCACGCCGGTTGCCGCAAGCGTGGTCGCGACCGGATACGGCTTGAAGGAGCCGACGAGAACCAGGAATTCCCCGATGAAGCCGTTCAATCCGGGAAGTCCGATGCTGCTCAGCGACACAAGCGTGAGCAGTACGGCGAAGACGGGGACGACCCGGGCAATCCCGCCGTAGGAGTCGATCAACCGCGAATGCCTGCGCTCATAAATGATGCCGACAAGAAAGAAGAGCGCGCCGGTCGAGATGCCGTGGCTGATCATGATCATCAATGCGCCCTGCACGCTCTGGAGAGTGAGCGCGAAAATGCCGAGCATGACGAAGCCGAGGTGGCTGACCGAAGAGTAGGCGACGAGCTTCTTGAAATCGGGCTGTACCATGGCCACCAGCGCCCCGTAGATGATACCGATCACGGAGAGCGTCACGATCACGCCTCGCACCGTCGGGTGCATGGCAGCGCCGGGAAACAGCGGCAGAGCGAATCGCAGGAAGCCAAAGGTGCCCATTTTCAGCATGATGCTCGCGAGAATCACCGATCCTGCCGTGGGCGCCTCGACGTGTGCATCGGGAAGCCACGTGTGGAACGGGAACATCGGCACCTTGACCGCGAACGCCGCGAAGAACGCGCCGAAAAGCCAGAGCGCGGCGGCCGGCGCGAGCGTCGGATTGGCGACGAGATTGTCGTAGCTGAAGTTCGGTGTTCCGGTTGCCGGGTCGCCCGCCTTGATGCCGAGGTAGAGTATCGCGACGAGCATCAACAGCGACGGCAGCATGGTATAGATGAAGAACTTGATGCTTGCGTAGATACGCCGCTCGCCTCCCCAGATGCCGATGATGAAGTACATCGGAATCAGCATCACTTCCCACATGACATAGAAAAGGAACATGTCGCGGGCCATGAAGACGCCGAGCATGCCGCTGGTCAGAATCAGCATCAGCGCGAAATACGTGGCGACCTTCGTCGTTACACTCGTCCAGCTGCCGAGTACACACAGCGGCATGATGAACGTGGTGAGGAGGATCATCATCAGCGCGATGCCATCGATGCCGAGCGTGAACCGGATTCCCCACATCGGAATCCACGCGGAATCCACCGGCGCCTGCCAGGCCCCGCTCGCGGGATCGAACGACCACCACAGTCCGAGCGACACCAGGAACTCTAGCACGAGGACGCCGAAGGCGATCATCCGCGCCGAGTGGTTGCCTTGATCCGCATCGGGTTCTCGCGCGGACCGCGAGCCGGAGAGCAATAACAGCAGCGCTCCGGCCACCGGAATGATCAGCAGTGCCGGCAACACCCACGCATCGTAGCCAACTGACAACAGGAATTCGCGCATCGATCGCTAGCGTAGTGTGACGGCGCCGAGCACCGCGAGAACCCCGGCCACCAGCACCCAGGCATACGTTCCCGTTGCCCCGGTCTGGAGTCGTGAGCCAACCCATCCGAGGCCGCGTGCGAGGGCAGACGTCCCGTTCACCATTAGGCCGTCAATAAGCCCGGTGTCCACTCCCTTCCACAGGAAGATTCTCGACAATTGGTAAGTCGGCGTGACGAATGCCGCATCGTACACCTCATCCACATAGTATTTGTTGGCCAGCACCAGGCCGAAGCCTTCGTCCTCGGGAGAATCCGCCTTCGGAACCAGCCGCTCCGGCTTGAGGCGCGCGAACGCGTAGACGATGCCGCCGACCGCCACAAGGATCGCGATCAGGATGAGCGTGATTTCCATGCCCGCCGAGTGTTCTCCCCCCCCGGCTGTTGCCTGTGCGGTAAGCGCAGTTGGCGCGCCGACAACCGGCTCCAGCCAGTGATCGAGCGTGTGCCGAGGACCAAGAGGCAGGATTGCCGGCAGATTCAGCCAACCGGCAAACGCGCTCCCCACGCCGAGCGCGACCAGCGGACCGGTCATCACCCAGGGCGCCTCTCGCAGGTGTTGTTGCTCCCCTTCTCCCGTGCGATTCGAACCGTGGAACGTATAGAGCATCATCCGCGTCATGTAGATCGCGGTCAGCAGCGCGGAGGCGAGGCCGAGCACGTAGACCAGGTACAGAACGGTGCCGCCTGGAACACCAAATAAGTACGCATCGGCAAGGGTGGACTGCCCGGCGCGTGTGAAA
This sequence comes from Gemmatimonadaceae bacterium, assembly GCA_013813715.1. Taxonomy (GTDB): domain Bacteria; phylum Gemmatimonadota; class Gemmatimonadetes; order Gemmatimonadales; family Gemmatimonadaceae; genus UBA4720. The sequence goes on from JACCRF010000003.1 coordinate 6,227, forward strand.
GCGGCGGCCAGCACCTCATCCTTCGAGAAAAATCCGGAGAAAGGAGGAATCCCAGCGATCGCAAGCGTCGCGATCCACATCAGCACCCAGGTCAGCGGCATGAACCGCCGCATGCCGCCCATGTTGCGCATGTCCTGCGCGTCCTCATGCCGGTGCGTGTGGTGATATGCCGCGTGCATCGCGTAGATCACCGATCCCGCCCCGAGGAACAGCAACCCCTTGAAAAAGGCGTGCGTCACGAGGTGGAAGATGCCGGCGGTGTACGCGCCCACCCCCACGCCGATGAACATGTATCCGAGCTGCGACACGGTCGAGTAAGCGAGGACTTTCTTGATGTCCCACTGCTTGAGACCGATCGTGGCGGCGAAGATCGCAGTCAAGCCGCCGATGAGCGCGACGACGAGACCGGCCACCGGCGCCATCGAAAAGAGGAAAGCGCTGCGCGCGACGAGATACACACCGGCAGTTACCATCGTGGCCGCGTGGATCAGTGCCGAGACGGGCGTCGGGCCTGCCATCGCATCGGGCAGCCAGACGTACAGCGGAATCTGCGCGCTCTTTCCGGCGCAGCCGAGGAACATGAAAAGGCAGATCGCGGTCACGAGCCAGCCGCCGAATGCGAGCGATGGAGCGGCGGCTTCGACACCGCGGAAATCGAGAACTCCGACGTGCGCAAACAGCAGGAACATCGCGATCAGGAACCCGAAGTCGCCGATCCGGTTCACGATGAACGCCTTCTTGCCGGCGTCCGCGTTCACCTTGTCGGAGAACCAGAAGCCAATAAGCAGATAGGAGCAGAGCCCGACGCCTTCCCACCCTACGAAAAGCACCGGGTAGTTCGCGCCGAGCACGAGCACGAGCATGAAAAACACGAACAGGTTCAGGTACGCGAAATACCGCGGGTAGCCGGGGTCGTCGCGCATGTACCCCACGCTGAAAATGTGAATCAGCATGCCGATGCCGGTGATGACGAGCACCATAACCATTGCCAGCTGGTCGAGCTGCAGCGCGGCGCCGATCTGGAGATCTCCAACCGGCATCCAGTCGAAGTAATTCCGGATGAACGGCGCCTCCATATGGGCTCCGCGCATCGCTCCGAAGATGGCTACCGCGAGAGCGAAGGAGAGTACAAGCACGAGCGGCCCGACGACGCTGACGATTCCCGCGTACGTGTGCCGCCCGGCCGCGGGACGGGCGTCGCCATTCGCCCTCAATCCGAGAAGTGCGAGCCCTCCGTTGATCACAAAACCAAGGAGCGGGAGGACGGGCAGCAGCCACACCCATTCGGCTACCGTCCCTGACAGCGGATGCGCCTGACTCGCGACCTGAAGGAGCATCATCCTTTCAGGAGATTGATGTTTTGCAGGTTCACCGTTTGGCGGTGGCGGAAAATCGAGATGATGATCGCCAGTCCGACCGCGGCCTCAGCGGCCGCAACCGTCATCACGAGGAGCACGAACACCTGGCCCTCGGCGCCGTAATAGCGGGAGAACGCGACGAAGCTGAGGTTGACGGCATTGAGCATCAGCTCGACGCACATGAAGATTATGATCGCATTTCGGCGGATGAGCACACCCACCACACCGATCGTGAACAGGACGGCGGAAATCGCGAGCGACTCAGCGAGCATCGGCGCTTCTCCGGCGGCCCAGCACCACGGCTCCAGCAATCGCGACGAGGAGCAGGATGCTCGTCAGCTCGAACGCCAGCAGATACTCGTTGAACAGCGGGCGTGCGACTGCTCCGACTGCGCCATACTTCTCCATGTCACCCGCCGCGAGTCCCTTTGGCAGTCGCATCGTGCCCGGCACGCGAGACCGCGAAATGGCCATGATCTGGGCGAGGAGAACGATGCCGACCAGCGATGCGACGAACACCGGCCATTTCCCCCGGGCGTCGGCAATCTCGGAGGGATGCCCGAGGTTGAGAAGCATCACCACGAAAAGAAAGACGACCATGATTGCGCCCGCGTAGACGAGCACCTGCATCGCGGCGATGAACTGCGCGTCGAGCAGCACGTACAGGGCGGACAGCGCGAACAAAGTGTTCACAAGCCACAGCGCCGCCACGACCGGGCTCTTGCGCGTGACGAATGCGAGCGCCGAAGCGATTGCCACGACACCGAAGAAGTAGAAGTGGAACGTGTAGAAGAGGGGAAATTGTTCCTGCATCATTCGCCCCTTGGATCGTCCGGATCCCACATTTCGCACACCGGGTGAGTCTGCGCGGTGAGACGCTCGAGATCGTACACGAAACCGGCGCGCGAATACTCGGAGTTCTCATAGTGGCGGCCGAGATGGATCGCCTCCTCCGGGCACACCTCCTGGCAATAGCCGCAGAAGATGCAGCGGAACTCGTCGATCTCGAATACAAGCGGATACCGGTTTCCCTCCTCGTCCTCACCCGGAATCAGCTTGATGCAGTTCGCCGGACAGACGGTCGGACAAAGGCCGCAGGCGACGCACTTGGCCTTGCCGGTCTCAGTCGTGAGCATGCGATGGGTTCCCCGCCACCGCGGGGAGATCTGCCATTTCTCCTCCGGGTACTGGACGGTGACTTTGTGGGGATTGACGAGGTGTCTGAAGGTGAGCGCCATTCCCTTAACCGTTGCGCGGATGTAGCTGACATCCTCGATCGGCCGGTCGAGAACCTTGACGTTGATCGCCATCAGTCTGGTGCCCCGGAAGCGAGTGGAGAGCGGCCCGCGACTCCCTGAAGGTTGCGCAGGCGGCGGCCTCTCATCCGGCCGTAGGCCGGGCTGATGATCCGTCCGCGATCGAGGATCGCGAAGACGATGACCACCAGTGCCATGTTGAGCGCTGCGAGTATCGAACTGTGCATCGCGCCGCGGGTTATGCCCGCCGATTCAAGGATGAGAAGCGCGGTCGCGATGACCACGATGTAGGCCAGCGCCAGTGGAAGCATGAACTTCCAGCCGAGCGACATGAGCTGGTCGTATCGGAACCGCGGCAGCGTCCACCTGATCCACATGAACAGGAAGAGGAAGAAGAGCAGCTTGACGAGGAATATCCCGATGGACAAGAGCGTCAGCCACGCGCTGTACGGGCCGATGTTGTCGCGTCCAGTAAAAGGCACGTCCCAGCCGCCAAAGAACAGCGTCACCATCAGAGCGCTGATAGTGACCATGTTGGCGTACTCGGCGATGAAGAAGAGCGAGAACTTCATCGCGCTGTACTCCGTGTGATAGCCGGCGATCAGCTCGGATTCCGCCTCCGGCAGATCGAACGGCAGCCGGTTGGTTTCGGCGAATGCGGCCACGAGGAAGATGAAGAAGGCGATCGTCAGGTTGACCACATTCCATCCGCCGTATGCCTGCTGTTTCACGATCGCGGCGAGCGTAACGTTGCCCGCGAGGAGCAGAACGGGAATCGTGGACATGCCAAGCGAGATCTCGTAGGAGATCATCTGGGCGCTCGAGCGAAGCCCGCCGAGCAGTGCATACTTGTTGTTCGAAGCCCAGCCGGCAATGACGATTCCGTACACTCCGAGTGACGAGATCGCGAGGATGAACAGGAATCCGATAGGCAGATCGGCGACCACCATGTCAATCCGGCCCCACCGTGTCGGCAACGGCGCGCCGAAGGGAATCACCGCCCACGTCGTGAGTGCCGGGATGAAAGAAATGATCGGGGCGAGGATGAAAAGAGGTTTATAGGCCTGCGCCGGATACGTCTCTTCCTTCATGAAATTCTTGAGCCCGTCGGCCGCGGGTTGGAGCAGGCCACCAGGCCCCACTCTATTGGGCCCGTGACGATCCTGGATCCACGCCGAAATCTTGCGCTCCGCAAGGGTGAGCAGCGCCACGCCGACCATGTAGACGGTAAAGCCGATCAACATCTTGATCACCGTTGCGATTACGAACACGCCCGTGCCCGGCGGCGGCAGTTGCGGATTGGCCGCCTGGAGGAGCGCCACGACGTGCGTCATCGCCCTGCCCCTGCTTCCTGCGCCTGAAGCACGGGGAGACCACGCATCCCCAGCGTCTCGTACGACAGCCCCGAGAACTCAGGCCGCGATTCGGCGAGCATTGCGAAGACGTCACCCGGCATGAAGAAGCTATCCTGAGCCCCCAACGCCCCGAGCAGATCTCCCAGCACGAGCCAGCTCGGGCGTGCCAGGCCCGGCGGCGCCTTCGCCTGCATGAAGCGCTGCGCACGCCCCCTCAGGTTGGTGAACGTCCCCTCCTCCTCCGCGAAGTTCGTGATCGGGAGTACCACGGAGGCCGTCGCAGGTATTGACGGAAGCGTGGTGCCGATGACAACGACCGCCCGCGCTCGCGCAACGCCCTCGACGGGAAGTCCCTCCAGGTCATCGCCAGCGATGACGAGGATGTCGTCGTCCCCGAGGCCGGCAAGCGGATCGTCCGAACGGACGAAGCCCAGCAACTCCGCCCCGTAAACATTGGCCGCACGGTCGCGGCGAAGGGCGAGATCCTCGACCCCGGGCAACGGCGCCTCTTCGCCCGTGACGACACGAAAAACACCGGTACCTCCGTTCCGCTCGATGAGCCGGGAAAGCAGGAACATCGCCTCGTTGGAGAGCATCGGCGAAGCGACGACATGAACGCGGCCTTCGCGAAGCACGGAAGCCGCGGCGTGAATCGCTACTTCCCAGTCGGCTTGGGCAAGCGCGCCATCGCGGGCGACCATTGGGTGCTCGGCGCGATCCTGCCGGTTCATCCAGCGGTAGTTCAATCGGCCGTAGTCGCACATGAAGAACTTGTTAACGTCGTCGTTCGGACGGGGCTTGAGGCGCGCAACACTGTTGTCGCGCACCTCGATCATGACGTTGCAGCCCTGCGTGCAGTTCGGGCATATGGACGCCGCCCTGTCTAGCTCCCACGCCCGGGCCTTGTTCAGGAAGTCCTTCGAAAGCAACGCTCCCACCGGGCAGAGGTCGATCACGTTGGCCGCCCACGGGTGGGTAAGATCCTTCCCTGCGAACTTGCCGATCAGCGCGCGGTCGCCTCGCTCACTCACATTGAGCACCGTGTCATGAGCGAGGTCGTCCATGAAGCGCACACACCGAGTGCAAAGAATGCAGCGGTTGGGCACGTACATCACGTCGCCGCCGAAATCCTCGACCGGATTGAAGCGCTTCGGGTCGTTGTAGCGGGAGTCGGCGCGCCCCTCCTGGTAGGTGAAATCCTGGAGCTCACATTCGCCGGACTGGTCGCAGATCGGACAGTCCAGCGGATGGTTGATCAGCAGGAACTCGAGCACGCCCTTTCGCGCCTCGAGAGCGCGGTCGGTGTGGACGTGAACGACCTGTCCTTCGGCGACTGCCGTCGCGCACGAAGCCGCGAGCTTGGGCGCCTTCTCGACCTCGACGAGGCACATCCGGCAGACGCCCGGAATAGGAAGGCTCGGATGGTAGCAGTAATGCGGGATCAGGATTCCCGCAGTCTTGGCCGCCTCGAGAATCGACGTCCCCTCCGGCACCTTTACGGAACGGCCTTCGATCGTCAGGTTCACCATCTTTGCTTCAGCCATCAGGCTACCGCCGCCGTTACCTGATGCCAGCGCCTGCCGTGTATCAGCGCCTCGAACTCGGGCAGGAATTTGCGAAGACCCGAGACCACTGGCGTCGCGCAGGAATCACTCAGCACGCAGATCGTCGTACCCGTCATATTCTCGGCGATACTCATCAGCGTATCGAGGTCCTCCATCGTTCCCTGACCGTCCCTGATGCGCTCGAGGATCTTCGTCGTCCACGCGGTGCCCTCGCGGCACTGCGTGCATTGCGCGCAGCTTTCATGCGCGAAGAAGCGCGCGAGCCGCGCGATGACGCGCACCATCGACTGGGCGTCGTCAATCACGATCACTCCGCCTGAGCCGAGCATGGACCCCTGTTCGACGAAGCCCTCGTAGTCCATCAGCGTCGCCTCCGCCTCATCCATCGTCTGGATGGGAACCGACGCACCCCCCGGTATCACCGCCTTGAACTTCCGGCCATCCAGCGGACCGCCACAGAGATCGTAGAGGAAGTCGCGGAAAGGAAAGCCCATCACAACCTCGAACGTTCCCGGATAGCGGACGTTGCCGCAAACCGAGTAGAGCTTGGTTCCCGTGCTCTTTGGGTTCGACAGCGACATCTCCTTGTACCACCCGGCTCCGCGCGTGA
>JACCRF010000169.1 GCA_013813715.1 Gemmatimonadaceae bacterium
GCTCTGGGCGCCGCTGGATTTTTCATGCATGGGCTTCTTGGCGCTGTACGTCCCACCGTATGTTGGGGACCTGATCCAATCCGGGGCGTGCGGTCCCCAATCCTTGAAGGGCACGCCGTCCCGGCCAACTGTGAAGTCCAGCCGCGGATCGACCGTCTTTGCCGCAGACGCCGATGCCGTGAGGTTTGAGCTGCTGGCGTTCCAGTTCGGATCCGTCAACGCCGCCGGAAGTCCGGTGCCCGGGTCAGTGGCGAAGTAGTTGACCAGGTTCTGTGACGGCTGGTGGAACCCGCAGCAACCGAACGGGCTGCCGGAATGCGGGAACGTCAGTCGTTCACCCCAGTTGGAATTATCTCCATTCGCCTGGTTGTCATTCGCGGAAGCCTGGTACGCCAGGATGGTCTCCTTCCCGTTTTCAAGGTCCTTGTAACCGGTCCAGACACGATCATAGCTCGCTTCGAGCGCGTACGGCCCGCTCGCCCTGACCTCCCGTAAAGTCGTCAACGCTGCGGCATACTGGCCGGCATAGACTTGAACCCGTCCCTTGTAGGCCTTGGCGGTCCACTGGGTAACTCGTCCCACCTGAGCGTTCCGCGGAGTTGTCGGCAGCAACGCGATGGCGGCATCGAGGTCCTTGATGATCTCCGGGCCGACCTGCTCTGCTGTCGAATTCGCCTTCCGAAAATCCGTGTCGGTTTCGCGGTAGTACGGAATGTTCCCCCACATCCGCCACGCCTCGAAGTGGTAGTGCGCTCTCAGGAAGAGCGCTTCGCCCTCGATACCTTTGGCGTCCACGGCCAGAATCTCACCCGGCTTTGACGTCGTGACGTTCTTGAGGAGGTTGATCGTGGCATTGCTTCGAACCACCCCTTCGTACACGGCGCGCCATTTGTCATTCAATTCACTCTCGACGCCGGACACGGACCACTGGTATTGCTCGATGGGATCGATGTTAGGCTGGTCGGTAGCCTCGGATCCCTTGTAAGCGTCGTCGCTCGTGACGCTCCCCCAGATCCAGTTGCTGGCGGCGGAACCCCAGGCTCCGCCGGCACCGTTGGTATGGTCCAGCTGGCGGTACGCGGCGATGAGGTTGCCTTCCACCCCCGCCTTATTCGCGAGCGTACCTGCATCCAATGTTCCCTGCGGCTTCGCGGCATCGGTCAGGAAGTCCTTGCACCCATAAAGCGTGCCGGCCAACCCCAACACGACTGCCATCCCGCGAAGTAGAGGCTGCCTCGATACCTTTTTCATCGCCGCCCTCTCATTGAAGAATATCATTGTCAGAACTGAGTCCTCAGGCCAACACTGAACGTCCTGTTGCTGGGATAAACTCCCCGATCGACGCCCCGGTACTGATCGCGGATGTCCCCGGCGGATCCGTTCACGTTGGCCGCGGGCAGTGCTGGATCGAGACCGTCATAATTGGTACGGGTGAACAGGTTCTCCGCCTGCACGTAGATTCTCGAGGCGGGCAGATAGCGTGCCGTGTTCGGCACGTTATACCCGAGCTGCAGATTGCGCATCCTCACGTACGAGCCGTCCTCGATATAGTAACTGCTAATCGTCTTGCTGAAGGTGTCGTTCTGATCCAGGCGCGGATACTTGGCGTCCAGGTTCGTCGGCGTCCACGACTCCGCCAGCAGATCTTTGCGAACATTCGTGGAAAAATCCCGGAACACGTAGAAATCCTTCTGGGCGTCGAAGATGTCGTTCCCGAATGTACCGAACACGGTGCCGGCCAGGTCAAAACGCCCCCGTTGAAATCCCAGGTCCAGGCCTCCCGTGAAGCTCGGATGGGGACTCCCGATGATGACGCGGTCGGCCGACGTAATCACCCCGTCGCCGTTCGTATCCCGGAACTTGATCCGGCCGGGCGCGGCGCCGTCTTGTTTCGCATGGGCTGCGACGTCGGCGGCATCCTTGAAGTAGCCGTCCGCCACCAGCCCGAAGAACGAACCGATGGGCGAGCCCACCTGGTTGATCACCGCATTGCCAATTCGCGTGCCGATCGGACCGTAGAAGAAGTCCTGAACTCCATCGATGGAGACGATCTCGTTCTTGTAGTGGCTTCCCTGGAAGGTTGCGTTCCAGCTACTCCCCGTATGCCCGATGGAGAAATCAAAGCCCCTGTTCTTCATCTTCCCAATGTTTACGATCGGCGGCGCCGCAACGCCAGCGGTTGCGGGAAGAGCCGGATTGAACAACAGGTTGTGCGTCGCGCGACTGTACACATCGAAGATGACATTGAGCGCGCCGTCGAAAAGCGCGACGTCGGCACCGACGTTTGTCGATCTGTTCTCCTCCCACTTCAGATTCGGGTTACCGAGGGAGGTCTGGCGGTAACCGGCCAGCACCGAGGTGTTGGATCCTGCGACGTCGTAGTAGGTGTCTCCATTGTTGCCGCCAAACTGGTTGACAATCCGTCCCGAAGGGATGGACTGGTTTCCCGTCACCCCCCAACCAGCGCGGAGCATTACGTCGGAAAGAACGCGGTTCCCCTCGAGGAACGGCTCCCGGGAGATTCTCCATCCGAGGCCGAACGCTGGGAAGGTTCCCCACCGTTTCGTCGGGCCCAATCGGGAGGAGCCGTCACGTCGCACCGTAAAGCTTGCAACATATTTGTCGGCAAAGTTGTAGTCGGCCTTTCCGAAGTAGGACAACAGCGCGCTCTCGCCGCCGAAGCTGTTGACGACCTTGGTCTTGGCATCACCAAGGGCATCCCGGACATATCTGGCATTCACGTCCTCGGAGAGGAGGTTGCTCAACGAGCCCTCGATAAACCGGCTGGTGCCATGCGAGGCTTCCTGCCCCAGCAACACGTTGAAGCCGTGTTGGGAAAACTGCCGGACAAATTTCAGCGTGTTGCTCCACCCCCAATCCGTCGCTTTGTTCTGGTTTTCATAAATTGAATTGGTAAATTGGGGCTCGGAGTTTTCAGGAGTAATCTGAGTGAACCCCGAGAATGAGCCTTGATTCACGCTGAATCCGAGATTGCTCCTCAACGACAGCGAGGGGTTCACGGCGAGGCCGGCAAACACGTTCCCGAACACCCGGTTGTTCGCGGCAATATTATTCCGACCCTCGTACGCATTCTTGAGGGGATTGGTGTTGTTGCCCAGGCCCACGGCTTTCCCCGACGCGAAATTGCCTTGCACGTCACGCACCGGGACCACCGGCTGCATCAGAATGTTCTTGCCGATGAGGCCGGTTTCCCCGCCCTGGTCATCCGGCAGGCCGCCGAAGTGACGCTCACCCGAGACCGCAACGTTCTCGCCGAATTGGAGTTTCTTTCGGGTGAATGAGGTGTTGACCCGAACGCTGGCCCGCTTGAAGTTGTTATAGGCCGCCGTGCCGTCCTGATCGAAGTAATTGAAGGAGACGCGGTACGCGTTGTCCTCACCAGCGCCTGCGATGCTCAGGTTGTAGTCCCCAACCCTGGCCGCCTTACCAAAGACCGCGTCCCACCAGTTGGTACCGGCGCTGCCAGGCATGATCAGATTGAGCGGATAGGAATACTTGCTTACATCCACACCGACCGGCCGCCCGTACTGGTCCTCCCCCGTCCTCGTCCCAGGCGCTGCAAAGGTGAACTCAGGCACGGTGGGGTTGTTGGGGTCCCCGTAAATGTTGGTGGGAACCGGCAATCCCGCGTTCAGATAGCTCTGCTTGACGACTTGGAAGTAGTCAAGTGAGTTCGTGATCAGGAACTTATCATAGCCGTTAGTCGGAGTGGCGATTCCGGTTCTCACCGACAGCGTCATCCGCGGGGGACCAGCTGCGTCCCGCTTGGTCGTTTCGATGAGGATCACACCGTTGCTGGCTCGCGAGCCGTAAATCGAAGCAGCCGACGCATCCTTCAGCACCTGAACGGACGTGATGTCGTTCGGGTTCAGAAAGTTGATGTAGGAGTCCTGAACCGCCACACCATCGATGACGTACAGCGGATCATTGTTCTGGAATGAGCTGATGCCCCGGATTCTGATGGTGCTTCGTGAACCAGGCGAACCGCTCGCGGCAACCGTGATACCGGGTACGGCGTCCAGCCGCTGCAGGACACTTGCCCCAGTCTGTCGGGCAACGCTCTTGATGTCGATACTGGAGACGCCGCCGGTGATATCCCCGCGCCGCTGTTCCGTATAGCCGGTAACCACCACCTCCTCCAGATAGGAGACCTGCGCCATGGTGACATCGATCGTGGTGCGTCCGGCAATCGTTGTCTGGACCGGGCGCTGGCCGATGTAGGAAAAAGTCAGCACTCCATCTGTGGGTGCCGTGATCGAGTATCTGCCGGTCTCGCCTGTAACGGCACGGGTAACCGTCCCCTGTACCCTGACCGTAACTCCCGGAAGAGGATCACCGGCCGTAGAGGTTACGGTGCCAGTGATCACTGTTTGCTGGCCCAATGCGGTTCCGCTCAGAACCAGCGGCAACAGAAAGCTCATCCCTACCGCGCGAAGGAAGCGTGGACGGCTATTCAATGACTGCCTGCGTGACAGAACCCTCTCCATGAGCAAACCTCCATTTGACTGCATGAGCACTCCTCCATGATGATGCGCGTGCGTCTTCATCCTGCGGGTCGTCGCATTGACTTCAGGCCTTGCATGGTAATCAACTGCCGATACGTCAAGAGCTGAACGTTGCGGGCCTTGAGCGCATCGCTGAAACGCTTTGACGTGAGCGCATCCAGCTCTCCCTGACGATTCTTGCTCATTTCGGGGAGTGGCCCGCTGGTGTTCATGTCCAGTAATGCGCCCAACTCGGCGTCGTCTATCCCGACGTGTGTGACCACCATATTGAAGCGCGGGGAGAGACGATTGATCATCGCCTCGAGGCTGTCGGTTTTTTTCGGCGGCGTCGCCGCGTATTGCGGATCATGCTGGGTCTCGCCAAAGTACCCCGACATGCCCAGACCGTAGTCCTTTGCGAGGCGCTCCGTGATGTCACGGAACTCGGGATAGCGGAGCACCGTTCCCATGTGGTAATCGAGGTAGTCGATCTTCAGTCCCGACCGCTTTGCCCGCTCGATCTGCGCTCGCAGCTCCCTCTCGACTTCCTTCAGATCGGGGCGGTTCTTGTAGAGCTCGTCGGCGGAGGCAAAAAAATATCCCTCCGCGTCAACCAGCGAAGGGACTGCGGTTCGGCCCAGCACGGGACCCCAGCGATAATTCTTCCACTCGGAATTCAGCGTGAGGTGAATGCCGACGGCGACTTCGGGATGCCGCTTCAGGATATCCACCGTCTCCTGATACCACGGAGTGGGAAACATCACCGACACCGAAACGGGCAGGCCGGTCGCGATGAGTTTTTCGAGCGCCATGTTCACGCTGTGGCTCATTCCGGCATCGTCACTTCGGATGACGAGGTAGACCTGCTCGGCAGCAGCGGGACGGCTCGATGTGCCGGCCTGACCGACAGCGTAAGTCGGCGAGGCGGACAACAACGGGACACACAACACCACTGCTACACACAACAGCACGACTAAAGAACGAAGCAGTCGCGTACGACCCTCCGTGGGAGCGGCAATTGCCACCATCTTTACTGCCCCCGGTTCGAGTTGTCAAGTATCCGTGTTCAGCGCATCGCTTCGCAGGTGGCCGGTACCCTGACGGAACGACCATCCGCTGTCTCCATGCGGAAGCGCAACTGTTTCGTGTCCGCTGAGCTGCCGCCGACCAACACGGCAAAGCTTCCCGGCTCTGCCACGCGAGCCATACCTGCATCGTGAAACGCGAGATCCTGAATGTCGATCGCGAAGCCGATTGTGCGCGTCTCTCCCGGCGTCAACCGCACGCGGCGAAATCCGCGTAGCTCCTGCACCGGACGCGTCACGCTCCCGACGTCATCGCGAACGTAGAGCTGCACGACCTCATCACCCGCGACTCTGCCCGCGTTGGTCACGTCCACCTCGACGCGTATCGAGTCCCCGGGCCGCATCATCGTCGCGCTGAGTCGCGGCGTGCCGTAACGAAAGCTCGTGTAACTCAGGCCGTGCCCGAACGGATAAAGCGGCGTCCATGGCACGTCGTTGTATTTCGACGTGTACTTGTCGTTGGTCGGGGGACGGCCGGTGTTGCGATGATTGTAGTAGATCGGCACCTGGCCAGTCACGCGCGGGAAGGTCGCGGTCAGCTTGCCGCCGGGGTTGTAATCACCAAACAGCACGTCAGCTGTCGCGGTCCCGTGCTCGACGCCTAGAAACCACGTCTCCACGATTGCCGGCACTTTGTCGTGAAGCCATTGAAGAGCCAGCGGGCGTCCATTCATCAGCACGACCACTACAGGTTTTCCTGTGGCGACGATCGCCTGCGCGAGCCGCAGCTGCGCGCCCGGAAAGTCGATGCTGGCCCGACTCTCCGCTTCTGCGCTCTGTGAGGGCGACTCGCCGATCACGAGCACGATTGCATCCGCCCGCTTCGCGAGGCGCACTGCGGCGGCGATTCCCGTAGTGGAGTCGTTCATAGGAGCTGCGCCCCGCTCATACACGACCCGCGTGCGCGGCGAAACCGCGCGTCTGATACCAGTGACCACCGACACTGCATCCTCCCCGCGGCCAAGCGCTGACCAGTTGCCGATGGCAGCACCGCTGTCTGCGGCCAGCGCACCGATCACTGCCAGCGTGCGCAGGTTCTTCGACAGGGGCAGGACGTTGCGATCGTTCTTGAGAAGAACGATTGACTCGCGCGCCACTTCGCGCGCGGCCGCGCGGTTCGCGGCCGGGAGCGCGACCGCCAGCGCCTGCGCCTGTGCAGCGCTGCCCACTCGGTACGGGTTCTGGAAGAGACCGAGTCGATACTTGAGGCGCAGCATTCGGCGCACCGCTTCGTCCAGCGTTTGCGGCGCGACGCTTCCCGCACGCACGAGCGACGGAACCTTCTTGCGGTAGATCTCGCTCACCATGTCGATGTCGACACCCGCATTCATCGCGAGGCGGCCGACGCTGCCACTGTCGGCGCCGACGCCGTGATTTAGCAGCTCGGCGATGCCGGTCCAATCACTCACTACCACACCATCGAATCGCCATTCGCCGCGAAGAATATCCGTCAGCAGACGCTTGTGCGCGTGCGCGGGGACGCCGTCGATCTCGTTGAACGCCGCCATCAGGGTCTCCACGCCGGCGCACACCGCTCCCTGAAACGGTGGCAAATACACGTCGCGCAACGTGCGCTCCGGCACATCGGCGATGTTGTAATCCCGCCCGCCTTCGGCCGCTCCGTACGCGGCGAAGTGCTTTACTGTCCCCGCGATGGTGGTGGGGTCGCGGAGGCTGCTGCCCTGAAAGCCACGCACTCGCGCGGCGGCCATTACCGCCCCCAGATAAGGATCTTCTCCGGAGCCTTCGACGATCCGTCCCCAACGAGGATCCCGCGCCACGTCCACCATCGGCGCGAACGTCCAGCTGATGCCTTGCACGGCAGCCTCGGCTGCGGCGGTCCGTGCCGAACGCTCGGCCGCAGCCGGATTCCAGCTGCTCGCCTCGGCGAGAGGGACTGGAAAGATCGTGCGGAACCCGTGAATCACGTCGAGCGCGAAGAGCAGCGGAATGTGCGTCCGCGACTGCTCCACGGCGATCCGCTGCAATCGCATGACCGTATCTCTCCCCACGACATTGAGGAAGGAGCCGACGTCGCCGCGTCTGATCTGCTCGAATCCTGCGGGAGCTCCGCCGGGCCCGGTGGGTTGTCCCAGTCCCGAGAGCTGGTTGAGCTGCCCCACCTTCTCCTCGAGTGTCATTCCGGCGAGCACAGAGTCGACGAAGCGTCGTTCTTCCTGCTTTTCGCCTGACGCGACCGCTGCGGCTGACCCTGTTACGACGGGCTGTTTGCTTGAGCAACCGAGGGTTGCCACAGTACCCAGCAGGTACAGCGTTCGCGACAACTCCGTTCGAGCAAGTCTGATGGCTGTTCGCACATAGACCTCGCTGGTGGTTAAGGCGCGGGAGCTCAGTTGGACAACAACTACCACTGTTGCAGCGGAGCCGCATCCCAGAGCAACACGCTACGGAACGCGATACGCGCTTACATAGTCCATCACCCTCTGCTGCGGGAACGTCGGCGACACCGGATCGCCGGGCCAGCCTCCGCCTTGTCCGACTTCATAGGGAAATAGGCACGAAATGTCTGAGGCCATGAGGCCGAATGTCCAGGAATGTCGCAGTCGATTGTTGCAACATTGTAGCAAAAACCTGAGTTAGCACCAGACTTTTGCCCGGACTTTCCCGTCATTCATGCCCTACTTTGCCGTGAGAAACAGCCCCCAAAACGCCCCCTCCTCGCCCGCGTGAGCAAGCGGATTACGGCGGGAGCGAGACGGGTTGATCGCCACCTTCGTCCTCACTTCAATCACCCCACCAGTACCGCCCTTCAATCCGAATGTGCCCCCGGCTTCGGTAACGTCGTAATAACGGAAATCGGCTACCTGATTGGCTGGGATGTTACGAAGCGAGTTGAGTCCGCCATACTGCTGTCCATCGACGAATACAATCGCGAAGTCGCTACCCCGGGGGTCGAACGATGACACCCCATGCGCCTTCAGCCAGTTCGGACGCAGGCGCGCTAATGCGTCGTACGCAGTCATGACGTCGGCATTAGCGGCAAGGATCTCCTCGGCAGCTAGAAAGTTAGCCCTTCGAGGATCCGTGGATATACGCGACGGACCGGATGTACCGCTGGCAGGGGCGCAGGCGATGATGGCCGTGACTGCCACCAGATAAAGATGTTTGAGCGACATTAGTGTCCTCCCAGTTTTGTCACCGCCGCTCTATCAATTCTGCGGCGGATCTTCCGGGACCGCCAGCGCCAAATGCTGCACGAACTCGGGGCCCCGCCACATCCCGTCGCAATGCACCCGTGTCTGCGACCCACTTTGTCCGATCGAACGAGCGCCCGCCGGTCCGGCGAACTCGTGGTGCCATATAGCAGTGGGCGATGTTGCGCGACCGACACAGGCGGCGAGCGCGAAGATCGCGACGAAAACTGGTTTCACCTTAGACCTCTTTCTCATACAAGCTTTCCTGCCCTCGAGTTCGACCTCCGGACGCTAACGTTGGCTCTGATGGCGCATACACGATAGCGTAGCTCAGCCGAACGCGACATTTTGCGCCAGCGGCCGCATGACGGTCAACCTCGCCGATCGCCGAGAGCATGAATCGGAACCTGTATGTCGTGATGGGCGTTACCGGCTGCGGCAAGAGCACCGTCGGCGCGATCCTGGCGCATACGCTCGGCGTCGACTTCGTCGAGGGGGATGACTACCATCCACTCGAGAACGTGCAGCGCATGGCGTCGGGAACTCCGCTCACGGACGAGCACCGGGCGGATTGGCTTCAGGCTCTCGTGACTCGCGTTCGCGAAGCAAAGGACGCCGGCACCGGACTGGTGCTGACCTGCTCCGCCCTCAAGCGATCGTACCGTGATGCTCTCCACGAAGCAGCGCCTGAGCTGCGATTCGTGTTTCTCGAGGGACCGCGAGAGCTGATCGCCGAGCGCCTCGCCGGTCGGCGCGGACACTTCATGCCGGCGTCTCTGCTGGACAGTCAGCTCGCGACGCTGGAGCAGCCGGCATTTGACGAGCACGCGTGGGCGTACGACATCAGACAACCAGCACAGCGAATCGTCGATGACGTCGTGGCCCGCGCATCGGCCAGTTGAAGACACGGACGTGACGGAGGATCTTGGTGTGGCTGGTTTGGGGTTCACGATGCCTTTTGATGTGGGGGTCTAACCGTTCTCGGCGGCGCGTTCGGCGCCGGTCTGGAGGAGGTTCCATGCAGGTTGAGAGTAGAGCGCGGCGATGTTGGGTCTTCGCGGCTGGATTACTCGGCACTTTTGCGTGTGCTCAGCAATCGGCGTCCCGGATTGGCGAGGGTGCCTTCATTGCAGCTGGGTGGATCGACGCTACGGCGACTCTGGATGAGTCGACGACGCCGGTGTACGAGGGCGATGCGCCGATGTCTTTCGAGTTTCTGAAAGACATGCGCCGGGGCGATGCGCTCACACTGTCGAAGTTCTCGTTGGGCGCGCACAGCGGAACGCACGTCGACGCACCGATGCATTTCGTGCGCGACGGTGCTTCCATCGATAGAGTGCCGCTGGAGCCGCTGATCGGGCCGGCGCGCGTGATCGAGATTCCGGACAGCGTACAGTCGATCGACGCCGCGGAGCTGAACCGACACGGGTGGCGCAACGCCGAGCGGGTGATCTTCCGAACGAGAAGCTCCGTGCGGGGTTGGATGAGGTCACCGACGTTTCATCGCGACTTCGCCTACGTCGCGCCCGATGCCGCTCAACTGCTGGCCGACGCGGGTGTACTGCTCGTTGGCATTGACTACATCTCGGCAGAGCAGTTCGGCGCACCGGCGCCCATTACCCATCGCATCCTGCTCGGCAAGGGCATTCCAATCGTCGAGGGATTGGCGCTCGAGAAGGTCTTCGCCGGTGACTACGATCTGGTCGTGTTGCCGATGAAGGTGGCTGGACACGAGGGAGCACCCGCCCGAGCGATCATGCGGAAACTCGCGAGATAGCGTGCCTCATCTCGTCCGATTCGGCTTGTAGACACGCACGTAATCCACGAGCATGGTAGCGGGAAAGATCGCATCCGACCTCGGATCGCCGTCGAAGTTCCCGCCGACAGCCAGATTGAGGATCAGAAAGAAGGGCTGGTCGAGCACCGATTTCCCATAAAGCTCTAGCTGGCTGCGGGTGACCGCGTAGTGCGCAGTGTTGTCGACGAAGAATTTTACCTGCGCAGAGTCCCACTCAACGCCGAAAGTATGGAAATCGTCGGAGAAGCCGC
The DNA here is from genome assembly GCA_013813715.1 of Gemmatimonadaceae bacterium. Taxonomy (GTDB): domain Bacteria; phylum Gemmatimonadota; class Gemmatimonadetes; order Gemmatimonadales; family Gemmatimonadaceae; genus UBA4720. The sequence goes on from JACCRF010000169.1 coordinate 10,795, forward strand.
CCTGGGCCAGCACATATCCCCGGACGAAAGGAGTGTTACCGGAGTAGCCCGGTCCGTGTACCGCCGAGCTCATTCCCGCCGTAGCGCTGCCGCGGTTTTCCAGGATGTCGAGCTCTCCGCACTGCGGCCATGGCGTCGCCGGGAAGGAGCTGCCCAGCATCCAGAACGCCGGCCAGAGTCCCTGTCCCCCCGGAAGCTTGATGCGTGCCTCCACGCGGCCGGGCGCGGCGTTCATCTTCCCACGGGTTGTGACCTTGGCCGACGTGTAGCGGCACGGACCGTAGTAACATGTCATGCCGGGAGGAGCGAGTCGCGCGACGATCATCAAGTGTCCGCTTCCATCGAGCGCGATGTTATCGCCTGCGTCGGTGTAATACTCTTTTTCGTTGTTGCCCCAGCCGCAGATCCCCGCTGCGCACCCGTCCGAGACATCGTGGCGCCACTTCGTGGTATCGATTCGTGCGCCGGCCGGCCCCTCGAACTCGTCCCTCCAGACCTCGATCCATTCACCGGTAGAGACAGTGGGCACACTGGACGGTGTGTTGCTCGTGCACGCGAATGAGGCGCCGAGCATGAGGACCCATCGAACGTGGAGGGCGCGACGTCGTGCAGAGCGATCAGCGCTCACGATTGCGAAGAACGCGTCGAATCCGTTTCACCAGGGGATTTGGGGCGATCGATAATAGTTGACGCCGAGGAAGTTCCATCTGGGCGCATGCGTCGCGAGCCGCCTGCTGAAGGCGTCCCAGTTTCGCGCGCTCTGCGGCGCCCAGGCGACCTCAGCGAGCGCGGGCAGTCGCGGCATGGCCAGATACTGCACCGCCGTGATGTTCCGCACGGTCTCGGACCAGATTGGCGCCTCGACGCCAACGATGTTCGATTCCGTGACGCCCTTCATATACGTCGCTGGATCCCAGTCGTACGCATCGCGCACTTCGATGACTGCCGCCCACGTGAGCCCGAGCTCCGTGGTCTGGTTGTATTTCATGTCGAGATATGTGCGCTTGGCTGGTGATAGAATGACTTTGGCGCCGTACTGCACCGCGGCGGCGGCTACGGAATCCGTTGCCCAGGCCTGGGCGATCGTCGTCGGCCGCAGGCGCGCCCGCGCGATCTCTTCCCAGCCCACCATCTGCTTGCCGTGTCGCGCCACGATGTCCTGCGTGCGTTCCACAAACCTGGCGTAATCCTCTTTGCTGAGGATTGGATTCTCGTCGCCGCCCATGTGGAAATACCGTCCGGGCGTCAGCGCGGCGATCTCGCGCACCACGTCGTCAACGAGCGCGTACGTCTCTTCCTTGTTAGCGCAGAACGTGCTGAAACCGACTTCGGTTCCGGTGTACGGCGCCGGAGGCCGCACGCTGCAGCTAATCTCCGGGTATCCTATGAGCGCTGCGTTCGTATGTCCCGGCATATCGATCTCGGGAACGATCGTGACATACCGTTCCTGCGCGTAACGCACGATCTCCGCGTACTCATCCTGCGTGTAGTATCCGCCAGGACCGCCGCCCACCTGTGTGACGCTTCCAGCGGCGGTGAGCTTCGGGCGCGATTTGATTTCGATGCGCCACCCCTGGTCGTCGGCCAGGTGGAGATGCAGCACGTTCATCTTGTACAGCGCGAGCAGATCGACGTACTGCTTGACCTCCCGTACGGTGAAAAAATGACGCGCGACGTCGAGCATAGCTCCGCGCCAGGAATAGCGCGGCCGATCCATGATCGTGACCGGAGAAACCCTCCAGGCCACTGCCGAAAGCGCCATGTGCGACTCGATCTGCGGCGGCAGCAACTGCCGCAGGGTCTGCACGCCGTGGAATAGTCCGGCGGGCGCATTGGCAGTGACACGCACGGAATCGCGCCAGACCGCGAGCCGGTAACCCTCCGGGCCGAGCGCCGTGTCAGTCGAGAGTCTAAGAACAATCGCGCCACGAACGGAAGTTCCGATGCTCGAGATCGGAACTGCGAATCCCGTGGAGGGCCGCAGGAGCGAGGCTAGAAGCTGTGCCGTGCGCAACACTTCTGCGTTTCCCGGATCAACGACGATACTGGTCGAGTCCGTGAGCACGAACGCGTCGCCGCTCGCAAGCGTGATAGACACCGGCTCCGGAACGACGCCCGGAAACACCGTGGGACGAAGTTGCGCCCGCGAGGGTGCGCCGGCAGGACCTGTCGTTCTACACGCGGCGAAGAGTCCGATGCAGGGAACGAGGATGGCAAATCGGCGCAACAGTGTCTCCCACGGGATACCGCTCAGCCACTTCCTTTCTTGAGCTGAAGAGCACCGAGCAACGCTCGCACTCTGCCGCGTTTGCATGTCCGTCATCGCATGTGTGATGGAGCGGCTGACGCTCTCGAATGATGGGCCATTTGTCAAGTCCGAGGAGGTTGGATGAGACCAGAACTGCTCAGGTGAAGCGAAGCATTTTCAGCTTGAATGACTTGTAACGGTGATGCCGCATTGCACGGGCCCAGACAAACTTTGATCAATATCGAAAGTTTCGTCACCCGGTTTGACGCGATGGTATCACGGCTGTCGCTTCAATCTCTACCTTCGCCCGTTCCTCGATCAGTCCACTCACCTCCACGACTGACATCGGCGGAAATTTTCTGCCGAGCGTTTCTCGGTATGCCCGCCCTGTTTCCCGTCGCGCAGCTCCATACTCGGCACGATCGGTGATGTACCAGGTGAGCCGGACGAGATGACTCGGTTCAGCTCCCGCCTCCTTTAACAGCTCGACGATGTTAGCCAGCGCCTGTCGCACCTGCTCAGCGAAATCGTCAGTCTCGAACGTGGAGGTCGCTGGATTCCATCCAATCTGTCCCGCAAGAACGACGTATCGCCCCGACGCCACGACACCATTCGCGTACCCGCTCGGCTCGGCCCAGCCAGGTGGCTGCAACACCTGCACGCCCGAACTTGGATCGGTACCAGCGGCGTTATCGTTTCCTGCTGTATTCATGTGTTCCGTCTGTGAATCATCAGTTCATCTTGTGTTAACGCCTTTCCTGTTTTCCGCTCAACCCGCACTCTCGCGCAATCGGTATCGCTGAAGTTTTCCCGTATTCGTGCGCGGTAACGCGTCAACGAATTCCACCGCCCGCGGATACTTGTATGGCGCAATCCTCGCCTTCACGAAGTCCTGAAGCTCCTTGACGAGCGCCGCGTTCCCGTCGTGGCCCGGCCGGAGAACGATCACCGCCTTCACAATGTGACCCCGCTCATCATGCGGCTCACCGATGACGCCGCACTCGAGGACGGCCGGGTGCTCGAGCAGCACGTTCTCCACCTCCGGACCGCCGATGTTGTATCCACCGGAAATGATCATGTCGTCGGTTCGTGCCTGATACCAGAAGTATCCGGCCGCGTCCCGCTTGTACGAATCCCCGGTGAGATTCCATCCATCGCGCACGTACTCCCGCTGACGCTCGACATTGCCCAGGTAGCGGCACCCCGTAGGGCCGCGCACTGCCAGACGGCCAATTGATCCGTCGCTTACGTCGTTGCCGTCGTCACCCACGACCTTCGCCTGATATCCGGGGACGACCTTCCCTGTCGAGCCCGGGCGAAGCTCGTCTTCGGGAGAGCTGATGAAGATGTGGAGCATTTCCGTTGCGCCGATGCCGTCGATGATGCTGATGCCGGTAGCGCTGCGCCACCCTTCGAACACCGTCAGGGGAAGCGTTTCGCCGGCCGACACACACTTGCGCAGGCTCGACACATCATGTTCCGATACCATCGCGGTCATCGCCCGATACGCCGTCGGTGCGGTGAAGCAGATCGTCGGCCGATGCTCTGCAATGGCCCTGATGAGGTTCGGCGGCGTCGCCTGCTCGAGCAGCAGGGAGCACGCGCCGAATCGCATCGGGAAGAGGAGCAATCCGCCGAGTGCGTAGGTGAACGCGAGTGGCGGGGAGCCGCAGAAGATGTCTTCCGCGGTGGGCTTCAAGACGTAGCGCGGGAAGCAGTCCGTAATTGCCATGATGTCGCGATGCGAATGCATCGTTCCCTTTCCCTCACCGGTCGTGCCCGACGTAAAGGCGATTATCGCGATGTCGTCCGCCGCTGTATCGCAATTTCGGAATGTCGCCGGTTTTCGCCGCATCATCGGCTCTAGACTGTCGTGCGCGTCGCTGTTGAAGTGGACAACGCGCGCGTCCTTTCGCTGCTGTCCGTGGGCGTGTGTCTGGAATGCCGCGCTGCACTCGTCGGCGAATCTCACATCGGTGAGCGCCAGCCTGATCTCGGCCTTGTCCGCGAGATACCGCAGCTCGCGCTCGCGCAAGAGCGGCATCGTACACACCACTACTCCACCTGCCTTGAGAATCCCGAACCAGCAGGCGGCCATCATCGGGTTGTTGGGACCGCGTAACAGCACCCGGTTGCCAGGAAGCACTCCGTGATCCTCCGCGAGAACGTGCGCAATCCTGTTCGCGGTCTCGAGGAGGCCTCGATAAGTCCAAGCGCCTCCCTCAGAGCGGAACACAAGGCGGTCTCCATTCCCGGACTCGACCATCCGGTCGAGAAGCTCCGCGGCACAGTTGAGGCGCGCCGGATACGCGAGCTCGGGAACGCCGGTCCAGTCCGTCACCGGCCAGAGCTCGCGCGGCGGAAGATTATCGGCGCAGAACGTATCAACGTGTCCCGTGCGAGCCGGCGTTCCCATCTCAGGCATTCATCTCCCGGGCTTGCCGATGGGCATCGAGCACCTGCCGCGCGATGACGAGCTGCTGTATTTCCGTCGTGCCCTCGTAGATCCTGAGAGAGCGGATTTCCCGGTAGAGCCGCTCCACTGGATGTCCGGCCACTACGCCCCGTCCGCCCAGGAGCTGAACCGCATCGTCGATCACCTTCTGCGCCGCTTCGGTCGCGTACATTTTCGCCATTGCCGCCTCACGCGTGATGCGCGCCACGCCATTGTCGCGAGCCCATGCGGCACGATAGACGAGCAGCGCGCTGGCATCGATCGCCGTCGCCATCTGGGCAATGCGCGCCTGCGTGAGTTGAAAATCACGAAGCACGCCGCCGAACATCTTTCGCTCCGAGACGTGCAAAAGCGTTTCGTCGAGCGCGCGCCGCGCGAATCCGAGCGCCGCTGCTCCTACTGCCGCCCGAAATACGTCGAGCGTTCCGAGGGCCACCTTGAGCCCCTTCCCCGGATCGCCCACCAGCCGGTCGGCGGAGACCCGGCAGGCCTCGAATCGAAGAGTGCCGAGCGGATGCGGGGCGATAGTCTCGATGCGGTTGGCGATGCTGAATCCAGCATCCGACGGCTCTACCACAAGAGCGATGAAAGCGCGCTCCGCGCCCTCGAGCCGGCAGAAGACAACGTACTGGTCGGCGATCCCGCCGTTCGAGATCCAGGTCTTCTCGCCATCTATGACGTAGTCGCTTCCGTCTCGCTTTGCAGTGGTCGTCATCGCAGCGATGTCGGAGCCCGCGTCAGTCTCCGATATCGCGAACGCCGATATGGCTTCGCCGCTGGCGACACGCGGGAGATAGCGCTGTTTGAGTGCGGGCGATCCGTAGAGAGATATCGGGCCGGCGCCGAGCGCCTGCATGGCAAATGAGAAATCGGCGAGCCCCGATACGCGCGCCAACGTTTCGCGAGCGATGCAGAGTGAGCGCACGTCGAGCCTTTCGCTGACTCCGCCGTACTCCTCCGGAATCCCGTGACGCAGCCAGCCTGCCGCGCCGAGCTGTCTTACAAGCCCACGACACACGGCGTCCACGTCACGGGGTTGATGGTCGTCCCCGGTAGGCGTCGCCGACCAGGCGACTTCCCGCTCAGCCCATTCCTGAAGCGATCCCGCGAGCTCGCGGTGCACATCGGTGAAGAACGGCCAGCTCAGCGTCGCCGCATCCATGCTCAGTTTCCCTCGAACACGGGCGGTTTCTTCGCGACGAAACCCTGGTACGCGCGCTCGAAGTCGTCGGTCATCATGCACTTCGCCTGCATCCGGGCTTCGTGATCAATCGCTTCGTCGATCCCCATCGACCATTCCTCATGGAGACACCGCTTCGTCATCGCATGCGCTGCCGAAGGTCCGTCGGCGAGCGTCTTCGCGAGCGCAACCGCATCTTCAAGCACCGACTCCGGGGCACACAGCCGGTTGTAGAATCCCCATCGCTCCGCTTCCTCACCGCCCATCGCTCTGCCAAGGTAGAGGAGCTCACTCGCGCGGCCGAACCCGATGATGCGCGGGAGGATCGCGCACGCGCCCATGTCGGCGCCCGATAGCCCCACCCTCACGAACAGGAAAGCGACCTTGCTGCGCGCCGTACCGAGTCTGAGGTCGCTCGCCATGGCGAGGATGGCGCCGGCGCCGACGCAAACGCCGTCCACCGCGGCGACGATCGGCTGCGGACAGGCTCGCATTGCCTTCACGAGGTCGCCCGACATCTGCGTGAACTCGAGGAGGCCTTCCTCGTCATTGTTCGCTTTCATGTCGACCAGGCGGCCGATGATGTCGTGGACGTCGCCACCACTGCAGAAATTTCCTTCCGCGCCCGTGATCACGACAGAACGGACATCGCGAATGCCCTGTAGCGCGAGAAAAGTATCCGTGAGCTCACGATACGACTGAAGCGTCAGCGGATTCTTTCGCTCCGGACGGTTCAGCGTGATGATGGCAACGCGCTCCTTCATTTCCCACCTGAAGTGCTTTGGCGCGATGCTCGCCGCGGATGTCGCCTGGCTCCGGGGCACGGTCACGGTATCTCGCCCCCTGCGACTGGCAGTGCGATGCCGGTCACCGCCCCGGACTCCGGCGAGCACAGCCAAGCGACGGCGCTCGCCACCTCGTCCGGCGTGATCAGCGCCCCGCGTGGGATCGTCCCCACCAGCATCGCCCTCGCCTCCTCGCGTGATTTGCCGAGCGCGGCCGACAGCTTTTCGACAGATCCATCGGTCAGATCAGTGTCCGTATATCCCGGACAAACGGCGTTGACAGTCACTCCGTGCTTCGCCGTTTCGAGGGCGAGTGCCCGCGTCAGTCCAATCACGCCGTGTTTGGCCGCGCAGTACGCGGTCATCGTCTTGTATCCGCGAAGGCCAGCGGTCGACGCAATATTCACGATTCGGCCGCTCTTCATGGCTATCATCGCCGGAAGCACTTCGGCCGTGCATGCATAGGTGCTCGTCAGATTTACCGCGATCATTCGGTCCCAGATCTCGCGCGACATCCGGGTAAAGGGCGCTCCATCCGCGGCGCCCGCGTTGTTGACGAGAATGTTCACCGGTCCGAGCTCATCTACGGCGGCCCTGAATGAAGTGCTGATCGAGTCCCCGTCGGTGACGTCGCATTCTATAGTAGTGGCTGTCGTGCCGAGGTCGGTGCGCAACGCGGCTGCATGCTGCTCGAGCTGTGTTAACGAACGCGACATGAGAGTGAGCTTCGCACCACGTTGCGCGAGAGCGAATGCGATTGCGGCTCCGATTCCGCGACTCGCTCCAGTCACAACCGCGTGCATTTCGTCGAGATAACGCTCAGTATCAGCCATTGACCTGCTTGTTCCTGGGATTGGCGGCCGGTGCGGGGGCGGCCATCGCCTTCGCCCTTTCGATCTCGCGCTCGAGCTGGCGCCGCCCCTGGTAATACTGCACCGGCCAGCGCGCGCCCGCGAAACCCTGCTGCGCCGCGGCGTGCAGCACCCAATGCGGGTCGCTCAAGTGGGGCCTTCCGATAGCAACAAGGTCGGCGCGTCCCGCAGCGATTATCGAGTTGACCTGGTCAGCCTCCGTGATGTTCCCAACCGCGATCGTAGGCACTCGTGCCTCGTTGCGGATGCGATCGCTGTACGGAGTTTGAAACAGCCTGCCGAACACCGGGTTCGCCTCGGTGGTCGTCTGCCCGGTGGAGACGTGGATAATGTCCGCTCCAGCCGCCACGAATGCATTTCCTATCGCCACCGATTCCTCGGCCGTGATGCCGTCCTCCACCCAGTCTGTCGCCGAGATGCGCACCGACATCGGTTTCGCTTCCGGCCACTCCGAACGCATGGCGGTGAACACCTCGAGCGGGTACCGAAGCCGGTTTTCGAGAGAGCCGCCGTACTCGTCACCACGACGATTGCTCACCGGCGTCAGGAAGCTCGAAAGCAAGTATCCGTGCGCGCAGTGCAGCTCGATCATATCGAACTTCGCCTCGGTCGCCATTCGCGTGGCCCGAACGAAATCCTCGAGAATCTGCTGCATGTCCGCGCGGCTCATCTCGCGCGGTGGCGGCAGTGTCGGTCCGTAGGTGATCGGCGACGGTCCGATTCTCTCCCAGTTCTGATCCGCAAGCGGGAGATCCGTTCCCTCCCAGGGAAGGCAAGTGGAGCCTTTTCGCCCCGAGTGCCCGAGCTGAAGACAGACCTTCGCCTCCGTCCACTCGTGCATGAACGCGACGATGCGCCGCCACTCTGCGACATGTTCGTCGCTGTACAATCCGGTGCATCCCAGCGTGATTCGCGCCTCCGGCGATACACAGACCATCTCCGTCATCACGAGCGCCGCCCCCCCCAACCCGCGCGCTCCAAGATGCACGAGATGAAAGTCGTTCGGTGTGCCATTGGTCGCGCTGTACATGTCCATCGGAGACACGATGATCCGGTTGTGGAGCGTCATCCCGCGCAGCCGGAAAGGTGTGAACATAGGGGGCGGGGTGTCCGACATTTCATCCGTCCCGCCACCCGCCGTGACCTGTCCTTCCTCCCTATTCTTGATTTTCTCTGCGTTCTCAGCGGTTTCAGCAGTTCCCCCAACGAGAGAAACAAGGCTGGCAAACCACCTCTCCACCCCAGCCACATACGTAGCATCCCGCAGGCGCAGGTTCTCATGACTCACCCGCTGACTCCGCGTAAGCAGGCTGTACGCGAACTGCTCAGCTGGCAGATGCACGTACCGCTTCACGTGCTCGAACCACTCCATCGAGTTTCGCGCTGCGTTCTGGAGACGCAACGACTCCATCATCCGGTCGTCCTCATACCGCTGCAGCGCAAGGGACATGTCACCCGCCCCGGAGATCGACCGGCCAAGCGATATCGCGTCCTCCATCGCCAGCTTCGTCCCCGATCCTATCGAGAAATGCGCGGTGTGCGCGGCATCACCGATGAGCACGATGTTTTCATGGAACCAGTGGGCGTTCCGGACGCGCACGAAGTTCGTCCACGGTGAGCCTGCGCGGTGGGCGGCGTTGGAAATGAGAGGATGCCCGCCCAGCCATTCGCCGAACATCGCCTCGCATCGAGCGATCGTCTGCGGCGTGTCCATCCGGTCGAATCCCGCCGACAACCATGACGCTTCATCACATTCGACGATAAACGTGGATGTTGCTTCGTCGAACCGATAACAGTGCGCCTGAAAAACACCATGCTCGTTTTCGACGATGTAGAACGTGAACGCATCGAACGGGAAAGTCGTTCCGAGCCAGATGAAGCGCGCCGACCGTGAATCCAGATCGGGCTGAAAATGGCGCTCATGCTTGCGGCGGATAGTACTGTTGACACCATCGGCCGCGACAATGACATCGGCGTCCCCGAGACCCAATGACGGGAGTTCACCATCGTCACGTACATCGGTGCAGAACCTGAGCTCCACTCCTAACCCGGCAGCCCGCTCCTGAAGGATCTGAAGGAGCTTCTTGCGCGCGATCCCGCTGAAGCCGTGTCCGCCGGAGGTGATCCGCCTGCCGTGAACGAAAACGTCTATGTCGTCCCAGTGCGCGAAGTTGTTCGTTATCGCCTGAAATGTCGGCTCGTCGGCGGCGCGGAAATTCTCGAGCGTCTGATCGGAGAAGACGACGCCCCAGCCAAAGGTGTCCTGGGCGCGATTCCGTTCGAGCACTGTGACCTCGTGCTCGGGGCCTGCCTGCATGAGGAGCAAAGCCGTATAGAGTCCAGCCGGCCCGCCGCCAACGATGACGACTCTCAAGTCGGCGCGAGTTTTTCGAGAAGTTTCTTCGGAGCAGTAAGCCTGTACGCGTCTCGGAGAATGTCGGCCACCAGGTCCCAGTCTGGCTTGTCATCGAGCCACACTCCCACCCACCCCTTGCACCCGACATACGGCGGTGAGAAGAACCGCGCTGGATCGTCGTGAATGAGCAGATCCTGGTTGGTCTGGCGCGAATTGCACCACACGGCAGGGCGACCGGCGCCATGGTGGTTGTCCGCAGCCGCATACATCGCGAACAGCTTGTTGCGTATTCGAAATGTCGGCTCTCCCCACGCTTCGACTTCATGCGCCTCGGGCAATGCGAGGCAGATCCTGCGCAGTCTTGGAAGAGGGGTTAAGGGCATGAATGGGTCGGCGAGGAGTATCCAGGTTCCGTTAAATATGGGTCTTTGGGAAGCCGAAAAGGCATCCGTACTTCCGTTTCATGGGCCAGCGAGCATCTTGTCCGCTGCACATAAGGTGATGCCACCCAACCAGCCACATCGAGCCGATCCATGCCTGACGTCATTCGACGGCCTCATTCCCCAGTAATGGCTCCGTACGTTGTCCCTTTGATCCTGCTGCTCGCTACGTCGCTCAGTGCGCAGTCTCCGGCAGATATCGACAGACTCGGCGAGGAAGCGGTACGCCGCACACAGGAGTACCTCCGGATCAACACAACGAACCCGCCGGGGAACGAGGCGGCGGCCGCTGCTTTCTTCGCCAGGATTTTCAAGCAGGAAGGAATCGTCTTCGACAGCGCGTCATCAGCTCCTGGCCGTGGCAACATCTGGGCGCGGCTCAAGGGAACAGGGTCCGAGCCCGCGCTCGTCCTGCTGCATCACATGGATGTCGTGCCCGCCGACCCAAAATACTGGGAGTCTGATCCGTTCGCGGCCGCGATAAGGGATGGACACGTTTACGGACGCGGCACCCTGGATACAAAGACACTTGGAATCGTCCAGCTCCAGGCTTTCCTCGCTCTGCACCACGGGCGGGTACCGCTCAAGCGCGACGTCATTTTCATCGCGACTGCCGATGAGGAAGCCGGAGGTGCCTATGGCGCCGGCTGGCTCGTGAAGAACCGCCCCGACGCATTCAAAGGTGCAGGTCTGGTGTTGAACGAGGGTGACGGCGGATCCGTCGAGGATGGCCGGGAGTTGTTCTCCATTGAAGTGACGCAGAAAGTGCCGCTATGGCTCGCACTCGTCTCGACGGGGAAGCCGGGCCATGGCTCGGGTCCGCCGGTGAGTACGGCGGTCACACGTCTCATCCGCGCCCTGTATCGCATCCAGACCCATGAATTCGAGTCACGCATTGTTCCAGCCGTGGACGCGTACTTCAAGGGCATGGGCCGCAGTGCCAGTCCGGAATGGAAGGAATTTTTCAAGGACATCGCAAGAGCCTCTACCGACAGAAACACGATGCTCAAGCTCCAGATGTGGCAGCCGGGGCTGGCGGCACTTCTCCGAAACGCCTGCTCGATCACCATGCTCCAGGGAAGCGCCAAGATAAACGTCATCCCACCGGAAGCACGCGCACAGATAGACTGCCGACTCGTTCCGGATCAGGATCCCGCCGCGTTCACGCGCGAGCTCGAGTCGGTGATAAACGACCCGCAAATCAGCGTCGAGAAGATCATGGGCTTCACACCCGCCGTCTCCTCCACCGATACGCCGCTGTATCGGGCAATCGAAGCGACGATCCGCCGCCATTTTCCCACAGCCAACATCACGCCTTCCGTGCAGACTGGCTTCACCGACAGCCACTTCTTCCGCGACTTGGGGTTGGCGAGCTACGGATTCGCACCCTTTCTGATTCCTGTCGCCGACGATTCAGGCGTACACGGCAACAACGAGCGGATATCTCTGGAGAACATCAGGCGAGGAACGAGCATGATGCTGGAGATCGTGAAGGCAGTCGCGGCAAGGTAGCCGACGCTGCGCCGTCCTCTGATCGCTATAGACGGAAGAGGTAGCTAACCTTTCCGAACAATCCGTCGGACGTCCGCTTCAAATCGCGGAACCGAAACTCCCTCGGCTCTTCCAGTATCGAACCATAGCCAAGATAGACGAGTGTCCCCGGCACGGGCCGGTAGCTCACGAGCCAATCCGTTGAAAGCTCGTTCGAGACGCTGCCGGTATCCCTGATATCATTCACGAGAATCGGATTACCGAACCGGTCCTCCAGCGGCGACCGCGAGCGGGCCGCGTATTGCCCGACCAGACGTAGAAAGAGAGCGTGCGTGAGCTGGTACTCAACCTTCACGCGTGGGATCGTCTCAGTGGAGAATTCCGATCCGTCGCGCGAACGTTCGAGCTCGAGACGTGTGAGCTGAAGCGAGCCGCGAAGCGCGGTGGTCGGCCGCACGTCCACCGCAGCATCTACGCGCAAGCTGCGGCCGGACGCAGCCTCTCGGAAGATTGGGACCTTGCCGAGTGACATGCTTGCCGTAGCGCTGAAGAAGCGATGAGTTGGAGTGGTGACCCTCACCGAACCACTCCATTGACCCCGTGCCGGCCCGGGAACCGTGAACGCGGCGGTGTCCACAGACTGCTCGACCTCGTACGACTCGTAAAGCGACCGGTCGAAGGCGAACGAATTGCGCCCCAACGACCCCCCGACCTGCCACCCGCCGCGTAGCGTCGCGCTTGGCGACACCGACTCGCCAGTTTCGATCGCGGCGTGGCCCGGGCCCGCGTTGTCCCAGATTCGCTGCACACCGAAAAACGAGCCATACGTCTGGACGAACGCGCCCGGCTCGCCGTAGAAGCTGATTCGGTTGAACGCTCGCGCCTCGATCAATCCGGTTCTGTTCACGAACCCGGCAGCAGCGTTGAAACCGGGATCGATCGCTTTCAGCGTATAATGAAAGCCCCATGCTCGACCGGTGCGGTCCCAGTCCGCCTGTAGAAGCGATCCTTCTCTGTTCCGGCCCGCGCTGTCAGTCCACGACTGCGCCGCCTGAAACTCGGCGAAGTACAGCCTGTCGTGATAGAATCGCAGATCAGCGCTCGCCAGTCGCGAAAAGTCGGCGCCGTCTTCCCTTGTCGTTAGCACCGCCCCCAGCGTCGAGCTGGGCCCGATCGTGCGCCGCAAACGGGCCACTCCGAACAGCGGAACACGCTCGTCGTTCCATGAATAAGCCTTATCGTCAGCGACGAGCATTACACCCGCGTTTGCACCGGCCAGTTTGCCCGTCAGCTTCACCCCACCTCTCGGAGCGACAATGCGGCGGGTATAGATGAGCTGGTTCGGGCTGTCGAACAATTCGAGTCCGTCAAGAAAGAACGGCCGCTTCTCGGGATAAAACAGCGCGAACCGCTCATTCAACAGCACTTGACCGACGTCTGCCTCGACCTGGGAAAAATCCGGGTTGATCGTTCCGTTCAACGTGAGATTCTGCCGGACACCCCATCGCACGTCGGCGCCCGTCTCTCCACCCGGCTCATACTCACGATCTCCAGTCGCGAATGCGGATCCTGTTACTCTGCCAGTGGCGGTTGGAGTTACCTCGAGAACGAGGCCGCGATGCATGTCATGCAGCCCCCGAAGCGCGCCCATTTGCGCGAGAAAGTTCGAGTTTGCCCTCACCGCCGGCGTCCAACTATCCTGAAATCCGGAGTGCTGGATTCGGCGGAGCACATGCAGTCCCCAGTTCTGCACGCGCAAGTCCTGATATCGAATGCTCTTGAACGGGATGCGAATCTCGACGTCGTAACCGCGGTCTACCAGTCGACCGCGGGACTGGAAAACGTAGTCCGGATTAAGGTCAACAGATCCCTCGAGAGGATTGATATTGCGCGACCCTCCGCCAGTGGCCGACGAACCGCCGGCGCCTCCGAAGAAGCTGGACGACCTCGTTCCATCCTGCTGCACGCCCAGGGGATTCACTCCAAACAGATACGCGATAGATCGGTCATTGTTCGTATCGAGAAGAATCTGAATCTGATCCTCGCTCGCGATGTTGTCGCGATTGGCCTGTGTCGCACGCACGACATTCCCGTGCAGCTCACTCGCTCGGACACCAAAATGGATCGCCTCGCTGGAGTACCACACCATTACTTCGGTCGGATCCTCGGCAGGCCGCCCATCCACGGGCTGGTACTGAGAGAAGGCGTTGAGACGCGCGGCGCGGGTCCAGACCTGTTCGTCGAGGCGCCCGTCGACGACGATCGTGGTGTCCACGCGTGGTATATCGACATCGATGCGTTTCGATGTCCCGCTATAGACCACCGTCGAATCCTGAGTAAGCGCGAGCATGAGAACCAGGGCGGGATTCATCGGATCAGCAATGTACTCTCGCAACCGCCCTGTTTCACGCTGCCGGCTGATCCACAGCTCACCACGCGGCAGGGAACTTCGACCCTCCGCGTGGTGGGCGCGTCAGAAACTGACGCGTAGCCCCGCGCTCAGTGTCCGGCCCGGCAGGACGGTGACGTTGTCGGGCTCTCCCGTCTGTTCATCCAACAGATTCTCGCCGTCCACCGTGAAGGTCACTCCTCGACTGACGGAAAAACCAAACCGGCCCCCGAGACGCGTCACACCATCATACGCCTTCCAGTAGGAGCGAAGCTCCGACCCGACGAATTCGCGCGCGTCACGGTTCTGATTGGCGAAATCGCTGAGCAAAGCAACCCGGTCGTAGTTGATCCAGTTCGACGCACGCGCCACACTCCCCGACGTGTACCATCTGCCGTGCCTGTACGAACCATTCAGGCCGATCGTCCGCGAGGGAACCTCAAGCATACGGTCAGCGGGACGGAGATCTCCGCTGTAACGGGCGGCGAGCTTCGCGACCCTGCTGTCAACCTGGGAGAAGGTCGCGCCCACCGACCACGGCCCTGCATCCAGCGCACCCTGAAATTCCCAGCCGCGATTCGTTATCTCTCCGACATTTTGCAGCTCATACGAGATGCGGCGGTACTGTGGCTGACTGTCGGCCGCGATCGGCAGGGGGTACACACTCACCGGCTGAATCAACCCTGAGGCACGCTGATCGAAACGTGTCACGTGAAGCGTTAGATGCGATCCGATGAAGGCATCCACGCCGAACTCAATGCCCGACTGTTCCTCGGGCGAAAGCGTCGCTCCCGCAGACGGGCCCCTCAGGCCCAGCAGCGTCCCGGCGCGGCTCGATGTCTGAACGGGACGAATTCCCTTCCCGTACGCCGAGCGAAGCTTCAGCGTCGCGATTCCGAAGGTGCGGATTGCCGAGACGCCGAGCATGGGCAGAACCGCGATGTCGCTGACGTCGCCGAGCCCGGAATTCCGCTCGACCCGAAGCCCGCCATTCATGAAGAGAGCGGATCGGAAGCCCGCGTTCGCCTGCGCAATGACACCTGTGTTGCTTCGGTTCTCGACGAAAGATTGCCGGCTGTAACGCGGACCTGATCGCGCCGGCGCGAATAGCCCGTGCGTGTTCGTCTCATCACGTACGACGGAATGTTCTGCCGCGAGAGTCAGTGTCGCGAAGGCATGCTCCTCGCCTCCGAATTCCCCAACGGTGCTGCCCCTCAGCGTAGCGCGGGTTGCATTGCCGGTCGCGGTGCGGAGGGCCGAGTCGATCGCCGAGGGGAAAGCACCGTCCAGCACAGCGGCGCTCCGCAGGCGGTAACCGTCGATGCCGACCGTTACGGAGTGGGTCCACCTGTCGTTCTGAGTGAACATCGCGTTGCCCCCGACCGTGAACTGGCGGACCGATTGCCTGTCGCTGGAATCGCTGATTACAAGTCGGGACAGGGAATCCAGCCGATGCATCGTCGGAGGTCCGAGTTCGCCGCGACGGGCTCGGCCATTGGGCGCGGAGGCTTCTCCGTAGTCCCGGGTGGGTGCCGGCCCCGGTACCGGAGAAGGAGTCCACAGATCCAGTCCTGCGAGAATTGGAGATGACGGCGTATCGGCATCCTGCGCGAACAGGCGGAAAGTTCCGGTGAGGATGCTTCGCGAGCTCACGAGGCGTGCGCTCCCGTGAGCCATGATCTGCTGGCTGGACGCATCAGGAATGAATGCACCAATGCGCGCTACATTCAGGCCCAGGCGCGCCGAACGGAGCCCTGTGCCATACCTCAGGCTCGCCGAATGATTCTGCGTGAGGACGCTGGCCACTGAGTAGTCGCTGGACGACGCACCACCCTTCGTATTGAGCTGCGCTGTGGAGGCCCCGCCTTCAGTGCCATCCTGACGCGTGACGATGTTCATCACCCCGCTGATCGCGTCGGCTCCATACAGCGCTGCGCCCTGAGGTCCGCGAATGACCTCGATGCGCGCGATGGACTCGGTGTCGAGATGCGTAACCAGGAGCGAGTTAGCGACTTCGATTCCGTCGACGTAAACCTTCGGGTAGCTGACACCGAACGAGCTCGCGCCACGGATGCTTCCGTACCGGGCGACGAGGCTGAGCGGTGATTGTTCCCATAGCCACAGCCCGGGTACGACACCATCGAGGGATCCTGACAATGAGCCCGCCCCACGCTCGGCGAGCTGCTCCCCGCTCACTACATCGAGCGCCACGGCGAGCGAACGCTGCGAGCCACCTGTCGCGCTTCCCGTCACAACCACACGGTCGAGCTGCCCCACTTGCTTGAACACCGGAGCAGGCGCAGCGGGAAGACTGAAAGCGGTAGCCGCGGGTGTGAGCACTATCTGATCGCCGCCAACCACGACCGGCTGAACCTTCGCGCCGACGAGGAGATCGGCGAGTACGCGCGAAACGGGTACTGATTTGTACTCGAGGCATACTGAGCGCGAGAGCTGGAGCTGATCGGCGGTGTAGGAGAGTCGCACCCTCGCGGCTGCTGCCAGGCGATCGAGCGCTTCGCGCAGCGAGACACCGCGTCCGTAAAGAGAAACCGGGCGCTCCATGACGGGCGCCAGCGTCGCGTTGGCGGCATTGACCGCAATAGCGCGGCTGTCCGATCCGCAATGCGTCTGCGCGTCAGCCGCAACAGAACAAAAAGCGGAGATTGCGATCGCGAGGAAAAACGAGCGCACCGGCGTTGGAGAAATCCGCATTATTTCGATCGCGTTCTCCCGCGCGCAGATCGAACGATTGCGGTATCTCCACGACGCAGGATCTCCGCGCCGAAGGCCAGGCGCAACACCTCGAGCACCCGATCGGAAGATTCTCCGGCAAAGCTGGCAGTGAGCCTCTTGCCGGCGATGTCCGGATCGGTTACGCGAAGCTCGATTCCATACCATCTGCGTATCGATGTTCTGACCTCATCGATGGGTGCCTCGCGAAAGACAAGGCGACCGGCCAGCCACGCAACATCGTCCTCGGTCGCCGACCCGCGGCGCGCGATCACCTCGCCCCCGATTCTGACGACACCGTTATCTCCTGCCTTTAGAACTACACCCTGTCGAGCCGGAGTGTTCGCTTGGCGAAGAGAGACCGATCCTTCGGTCACAGTCACAGTAACACCCTCTGAAGCATCGGTTCGCACCGCGAACCTGGTGCCGATGTCGAGCACCGCGGCGTTGCCTGCGCGAACGGTGAAGGGACGACGCTCATCGTGCACAATGTCGAACCAGAGGTCACCGCGAATCGTCACGTCACGCGATGTGGCGCCGTAACCTGAAGCAATCGTGATCGAGCTTAACGGCCCCAGCACCACCTTGCTACCGTCGGGAAGTTCCATGGAGTCGCGCACGCCGACGCCGGTTGCCAGCATTCGCGCAGCGGGAGCGACAGACTTCCCGGCGCGCGCGCCGCCAACCGCGAGCCAGCTTCCGACGCCGATCGCAAGAAGCCCCGCCGCAGCGATGGCTGGGACCGGTACCCGCCATCGAGGCTGGATGGAGGTCGATAAGCCCTTCCACCGCTTCGCGTTCTGATCGATCGGAGTAACGCCCGCAGCGTCGCGCCGCGCTTTGACATTCGCGAGAGCCGCTTCGACATCGATGTCGTGCGGCGCTTCCCGGGTCATCCGTGCCAATGCTGCGCCAAGCGCGGCGAGCACCTCGCGGTCCCGCGGTTGCCCGGCGAGTATGGCTTCGATGCGAGCCGATTCGGCGTCGGTGCTTTCGCCCGCCAGGTGGCGTGCGAAAGCATCCCACTCGTCCGAGTCGGGAGGAACTGAAGCGCCTGACTGCGTAGCGTCGTCCTTCATATGCCCAATTAAACACCCCAGGGGCACGTTACCCTCACCGGTCGATAGGTTGATGTTTGGCAGCGGCTACCGCCATCATCATTTTCCGACTACGCAACGATCCTGGACAACAACGGACTTCTCGAACGGCTTCGCCGTGGGGACGAAGCGGCGTTCGATACGATCTTCAGAACGTGGTATCCATCCCTCGTCCGGGCTGCCGAGTCGATTACGCGGTCGCGTGACATAGCAGAAGAGCTTACCCAGGACGTGATGCTTGAGTTATGGAAGCGACGCGAGACGCTGGCTGATGAGAGCACTCTCCAGGCATACCTCTTCCGGGCGGTGCGCAACCGGTCGCTCAATCACGTACGCCACGAGCAGGTGGCACGCGCCGGGGAGCCATACGCATCCCGGGAGGAAGCCGTCCCGCCGACGGCGCACGGCCTGATGGTGGAGGAGGAAATTGACGTCGCGCTGAAGCGTGCGGTGGGCCGGCTTCCTGAACGGTGCCGCGAAGTTTTCGAACTCAGCCGCCGGGACGGGCTCAAATACGCCGAGATCGCGAGCGTCCTGGGAATCTCCGTGAAGACGGTGGAGGCCCAGATGGGGAAAGCATTGCGCACGCTCCGTCAGGAGCTCGCGCAGTGGCTCCCGGGGGGCGAGGCGTAGGGCCAGCCGCCCTGTTTCACAAGAGATTCAGCGCGAATTCGAGGCGGGGCATCATACCGATGGCCACGCCGGCTCCTGCGCCGAGTAGGGGTAACCCTGGGATCGTGTGTCTTTCGAGATGCGGTCGAGAGGTGTTGCGTTCACAAACGATTCGAGGAAACTCACAATGAAGAGAATTGCGCAGGGGATTGCCGCCGGCCTGGTGGTTATGACAGCACTGGCGTGCACTGAGACGACGAGCCCCGCAGGCTCAGCGATGTTGCTAACGCAGGCCTTCGCCACACTTCCGGCGGGGTTCACCGAGACGAGCAACAGCTTTGCCTCGGACGCCAGCCTCGGGGACGCATTCATGCCACGTATGCATCACGGCGGAAGGGACGGGAGAAACGGCGGCGACGAACTCGGCGGTCGCGGAATCATGGGTGGACTCGGCGCCGATTTCCACGGAGGAATCGGATTCGGCAGAGGGTTCGGCCGCGGGCCCTTTGGCGGGGGCGTGCTTCGCGGAACGTGCGCATTCAACAGCTTGTCGGCACGTGTCGAGTGCACCGATACCAGACATGGGCTGACAATAGTTTCGTCGGCCTCATATAAGACAGCGGAAGGAGCGGTGCAATCCGCTCCCGACAACACGACCGATGTCGTCAACATCCAGTCGAGCGTTACGGGCACCGTCATACGTCGAGACAGCGCGGTGTCCATCATCAGTCACACGAGTAACCGGACCGTCACCGGTCTTTCCGCCGGCAGTACCCAGCGCACGGTGAACAGCACCGCACGCGGTGAAGAGTCGACGAGTGGCAAGACTGACTCAGCGGTCGCGTTCACGGCGACGCGGCTCGTCGGTGACACGACGACGGGACTCGTGATTCCCATCGTTGAAGGAAAGCCGACGTATCCGACAGCAGGAAAGGTCGTACGCCAGATGAAGGTCAGCGTGACACTCGCGAGTGGCTCACACGTGACGAGAGAACGGCGTGAGGTAATCACCTACGACGGATCGGCGACCGCGACGCTCGTCATCACAACTGACGGGACGGCTAAGACCTGCACACTCGAACTGCCGCGCGGCAGACCAGTCTGCGGGTGATCTGAAAGGGATAGCCGGCTGCGCAATGTATCACGCAGCTGGCTTGTCCCTGAGTCTATCTAATCGACGAATGGTTCCGAAGGCGTGCCGCGAACCGAGACAATTACTGTGTAGCCGTCTCTCGCGAGAAGCATGCGGAGCATCTCGGCTGCACTTTCACTGGCGTGACGCAGCAGCGACACCTCCCGGCCAGCCGCATTGAGTTGAGCTCGGGCCTGTCGCTGTATTGCGTCCCTGTCAGCCGGCGTGAAGGGATTCCACAGCCCGCCGCGCTCGTCGTACGTGCGCATGTCCGCGATCTCCACGCCGAGCAGCTTTGCTGGGGGTATGCGAATCGTGATGCGATGCGCATCGTTGTCGATCGCAACATCGGGCCTGTCTCCGAGATCAATTCCCGCCATGAGACGGCCGGTGACCACGACGAGCGAGCGCTTCGTGGAGCCATACCACGTATTTTCGTACACCACCACGTCGCGCACGGTGGCTTCGGTCGAGACCAGCTTCGCTACCGCTTGCATCTGCTGGATCACCACATCGTGCGTCACGCGCGTCTCGTGGCGGCCGATGCCCCGCGGCAGCAGCCGCGTGCCGCAGTAGCCCAATCCCATCAGAACGAGAAGTCCTGCAGCGAGGATCGCGGAGCCGGTGCCGATCAGCGGTCGACGCGAGTCGCTCGACGAACGCACATCGGGCGGAGGGCCGGTCATATCACGGGTCTTCAATGGATTTCAGCAACACCTGCTCAATATACACAGCCGTGATCTCAATCAATTCATTCCGTTCCTTATCCGTTCAATCTGATCGATCGTGTTCTCCGAATCTGCGAATGCTGAAAGGCGAGAGGTCGAACTGCGCCCGCCCTTCTATCAATAGGTCAGCTTGAATGTCACCAATCACGCTCGCGAACTTGAACCCATGCCCGGAACACGCGCTCGATACCAATACCTGCGGGTAGCCAGGGTGGAAATCCACGATGAAATCGTGATCCGGCGTATTGGTGAACATGCACGTGTCGGTCGCCTGCACCTCTGACTCGGCCAGCTCCGGAAGGATCGGGCGGAGGGCAGCACGCAGTTGTTCGATATCCGCGGCGCCGACATCTCGCCTTACGGCGCTCGGGTGCCCTGCGATCTCGCCCGCATGCATCACCGATGCTTTCACTCCTTTCGCCAATCGCGGAAACCCGTAGCAGACGTCACCGGGCTGGTACTCGTACGCGTAAATCGGAAACTGCCCGAGCGCGTAAGAAGACCGTGGCCCGGCCGGGTCAAGCCAGAAAACAGCTTGCCGCTCCACCGTTAGAGGAAGATTCAGATCCGGAAGAAGATCGCCGCTCCAGCCGCCTGCGGCAATCACGAGGCTATTCGTGAGATAGCTGTTCACCGCCGTATTCACCCGCACGCCATCGCCGTCAGGCTTCCAGCCGATCACCCGTTCGCCCCACCGGACCTCTGCGCCTGTTGCTCGGGCGACATCGATATGGGCCGCGTTGCAGGCGTCGGGATCCAGTACTCCCGCCCGCGGATCCCACACCGCGAGCATGTCTTCCGTTGGACGAAACGCAGGGTATCGCACCCGCAGCGCGCCTGCATCGAGAATTTCGTGCGGAAGATCGTGTTCGATTGCGCTTCGCCTCGTACCGGTGACGACCATGCCATCGGGGGGTCCGATCATCAGCCCACCCGTAATCGTCATCAACGAGTTCCCTGTGCGCCCCTCGAGCTCGCGCCAGAGGGCATGGGCGCGCTGCACCAGCGGAACGTAGAGCGGGTGTTCGAAGTAGGTCTCCCTGATTATCCGGCTGTCGCCGTGAGAGGAGCCCAGGGAATGGCCCTGATTGTATTGCTCGATTCCCAGAACGCGGCGGCCTCGAAGTGCGAGCTGGCAGAGCGTTGCACTTCCCATCGCTCCCAACCCGATGACTATGGCGTGGTATGTCCGCACACGAGGTTTCTAATGGCCTGTCCGCTCACTACCGCGCCGGTCCGAGATATTTGTCCAGCCAGCTCAATGACTCCGCGATCAACTGCGTTCTCGGAACGAAATGCCCGCCTTCGTAGAGCACATACCGTTTCTCGCCCGCGGGTGTGCCAAGTAGCCGGAAGAATGGCTTCTGTGAGGTTTCCGGCGGAAAGAAGTGGTCGTATTTCCCGTTCAGCATAATCACGGGAATGCGAATTCGGGGTAGAAAATTGAGGGGATCCACCTCAGGCCGCGACCGCTCCATTTCCAGTCCGGCGACGTACAGTATCGCTGCCGTGATTCGCGGCTCGATGGCTGGCATGATGCCGCCCAGGTACCCGCCCCAGCTCACGCCGAAGTATGCCAGTTTCTTCGAGTCGATGTCGGGGCGTGTCTCGAGGTAATCCACCGAGCGCCGGAGATCCTTCGCCCACATGAGTACGTGGTCGCGATAGAAGATCGTCTGGTCAGCATAATCACTCTTGAGACTGTCGCCCCGTTCGTAAGTCCCTTTGTAGATCGGGTAAATGATTGCTCTGCCGCTCTTGAGAAAAAAATCGATCCGATTGATCTCGAGATTGTTCTGACTCGACCTCGTGTTGATCGCATTCGAGCCAGGGAAGTACACGACCGTCTGATACGGCGGTTTGCCTCCCTTAGGCAGAAACACGTACGCAGTTACTCGCTCGTTTCCGTAAGCCGCCGCGAAGCTGACCTTCTCGCGAACCATGGCGGGGTCGCTGATGTCCCGGTCTTCAATCCTCGCCTCGAGCGGGGTCGGGTCGTAGTCGTACAGCGTTAGAAAAGTCCTGAACTCCGCGTCCGACACCGGCTTCTCTGAAACATAGTCGCGGTAGGCACGCGTGACTGGCTGCATTGCCACACGCAGGTTGGATTCGTCACTCAGATATTTCGCGAGCCGAATGCCGTTGATTACAGACCGGTCGAAGGGGGGTTGAGTAAATGCGTCATTGAACAGATATGTCGCATCGCTCCAACCTCCACCAAGGATGAAGCGATTTCGTCCGTCGCTGTTGAAACACCATTCCCGAACGTTTCCCGCCATGTCGAACACTCCGAATCCGCTCATGCCGCTCGTTGTTCCTCCAGGTGAGGCGCTCTGGCCTCCGAAATTGCTGCCCGGTACGATGTAAGCGCTGATCGGCAAGGTCGCGGCTCGACTCCAGTGATATATGGAAGGGAGCGACTTGCCCGCGAACTTTGCGTAAGCGGCTGCCTCGTACCAGCTCACGCCGCCCACTGGCAGATCTGCTTGACCCGATGGAAAGTCTCCGGCCTCCCATGTGGATGGCCCAGCTCGGCCCGTCCTGTCTATGAACAGCGACACTGCTTCGTCGAAGCCGATTCGCCGAGCATCCTTCATAAACTCGTGCTCCCAGTAGTCCGGTTTGCTGTATCCGCCTGCATCCACGAACGCCTTGTACTGACGATTCGTCACTTCATGGCGATCCAGCAGAAAATCAGAAAGCGTTATCGGCTTGAGGGCATCCAGACCAGGCAGTGAGCCGGGAAGATCACCTCCCGCCACGCGCACCATTTCCGGATTGGGTGCCCTTTCCGCATCGAGGACGATGGGCCGCGTTGGAATGCCGACGATCAAGCGGTTTACCGTCCTGTACCCTGGCATTTCGATTCGCACTCTCGAGACTGACGGATGCCACGGAAGGCGCACCGAATCCGTGGGAGTGGTTCCCACCAGCTCCCAGTGCGTCGTGTCGTTGAACAACGCCCGGTATACCTTGGCGCCCGCCGGCTCAGTTTGAAAAACTCCCTTTCGCGAAAACCGAGGCCAGAGAGATTCGAGAACGGAATCTCCGGGAAGCACTTCCGCCGCCTGCATCGCGACCAGGAACGCGCTGTCGTTCGCGCCTGCGTCGATGTACCGACGGATTGCCGGAATTGCATCGCTCCCCACCCAGCGTTCCCGGCGCCCATTGGAAGTAAGGGCGTAGGTTGCCCCGGCTACGATGACGATACCGGCGGCGACCATCACGGCGATGCGTTTTCCGCCTGGTGGTCTGCCGGTGCCCGCCATGCCGCCTGCAAGCATGCCGGTGGGAGTTTCGAGACCCTCGAGCGCGCTGAGCAGATCATCGGCGCTTTGATACCGCGCTTCGCGCTGCTTCTCGAGGCACTTCATCACGATGCCCGCAACCGCCGGTGGAACTGACGGTTGCACTGCGGACAATGGGCTTGGCGGCGTCACCATGTGTGCCGACATCACTTGCTGCGCATTACCGGTAAACGGTGGCTTTCCGGCGAGCATTTCGTATGCGACGATACCGGCCGCGTAGATGTCAGCCCGCTGATCGACGTCCGGATCGGCGCTCACTTGCTCCGGCGCCATGTAAGCGGGGGTGCCCAGCGACATACCGATCGTCGTGAGATTGTGATCTCCCACCGCGTCGCCCATTGCCTTGGCCACGCCAAAGTCGAGCACCAGCGCGTGACGATTGGAAATCATCACATTGTCGGGCTTGATGTCCCGGTGAACCATGCCGTGCTGATGTGCATGCGCGAGGGCATCCACGATCTCACGGAAGAGCCGGGTGGCCTCCGATACTGGCAACGCACCATCGCGAGCAAGTCTCGACCTCAGCGATTCTCCATCTACGAACGGCATGACGTAGTGGAGGAATCCGTCCGCCTCGCCCGAGTCAATCAGCGTCAGAATGTTCGAATGCTGGAGCTGCGCAGCGATCGAGATCTCCCGCAGGAAACGCTCGCTGCCGACCGCGCGGGCGAGCTCGCGGTCAAGGACCTTGATAGCGACCACCCGCGAGTGACGGAGATCCCGCGCGAGGTACACCGTCGCCATTCCGCCGTGCCCGAGCTCTCGCTCGATCTCATATCGGTCCGCAAGTGCGGCGCGTAAGCGCGTGACGTCTTCGGCCATCGGCTGCATGGAGGGAGAGCGCTACATGGGGACAGGGTGTCCCCCGAAAAACTCATGCTGGAGCGCTAATCTAGAGAAGGGCCTGAGCCGAAGCCACCTGAGCATCAGGTGTCGGCGATTACCGGAAAAAGCGGTGCTCGGCCATTCGAATGAGTCGTTGACGCCTCAGGCGATACGAGGCACCTCAAACTCGGCGTCAACCATCCAGTCGCCGTCCAGGCGGAGCAATCGCGCGATTGCAATCGCAGAAGATGGAATATCACTACTGACCCCAATCACACAGACCTCCTCGACGCACGGAAAACGGGGATCGTCGGTTTCCAATCTGGACAACTCGGGGCATGGATGCTCCCAGAAACGCAGTGTGACGTACCATTCGTCACCGCCTACCCGAATTACGAACGTCGCGCCATCGGGTAGTGCGATTTCCTCACCACGCGAGTCGATCGCGTAGCCGGGTTCCACAATGATTCGTAAGCCGCCTTGATCGTCAGCGCGCGATACACTTACGCCGAGTCCGGAGATTATGCCAATGCCATGCAGCCGGCGGTTGTGCCGCCGCAATTTTTCACGGAAGTAGTTCTGCTCGGCCCGAAGCGTTCCGACGTCCAGCAATTGACCACTGAAGTAGGACGGGCGCTTCAATGCCTCGGTGTCCGTCGCTGGCGAGCTAGCGAGTTCGAGCAATCGCGCGGCTGCGCGAAGCGCCCAGATACTGCCGCTGTCCGGCATCTTTTCGACGCGGTTTCCAAGTACATCGGCGAGATGGGCGATGAGCTGCAGCAGCGTCACGCCAGGATCGGAATCGTTGAATGTTGTCCACTTCGGGAAATGGGAGGACACGACGCGCTGCAACTCCGTAACCAGCGACTGCAGGTGTTCGTTGTCGATCGAGGTAGAAACTGCGGCGACAGGTTCCTCTGCCGCCTCAATCCCTTCCACGTAGACACCTGGGCACAGGTATTCCGGCATCAATCTCCTCGCGGTGCGCGGTTGTGTGACTCGCTCGGGGAACGTAGCATTTTGACAGGGGAAGTTTTTTGTTTTTCGGCGCTCGAAGAATAAGGCGCAAGCAAAAAGGAGGAGGATCGCAATGGCTACTCGGAAACGGAGTGCGAAATCCGCCGCAGGGACGCTCCTGCCCACCAGGCCATCCGCCTGTATCGGTGGGATGTGTGATCCGCAACGGATTCAGGGACTCAAGGCCCCTGCGCCCAAGGGCACCCATAATCTTATCACTCTCGAAGGACCAGGCCTCTTTCTCGCCGGCCACGTCTCGAAACAGGGCGGAGCGACCGGCCTTACCTTCGTACAGCTCCGGATAGACGGTCGCAGCGTTGTTGATCTTTCTTTTGTGGCCGCCCGCAACCTTGGCTTTACGCAACAGAATCCCTACGGCATCGTCGTCCTGGGTAGTCTCGGGCTGCAGAACCTGACGTTCGGCTGGCCTGTCCCGCTAGTGTTCAAGCGAAGTCTCACTCTTACGGTAGTCGTGAACGAAACCGGGGTCGTGCAGCTGCTGGCGAACGTGATTCGAGGAAGTCTCTAGGCTGTCTTCAGGTTCGGGCTCATTGAGATCAGGAGATCGCCGAGATCAGGAGGGATCGGAAAAGATCGGAGATCGCCTGTTCGCACGTCGCCCGTTATTCTCAGCCTCAGCCCTGCCGTGACTTACGCGGCGGGGCTTTGTGCCCTCTGGAAGTTCGTCAGGCTGGGCTTCCTGTGTTTTGCAGTCTCGCTTCTCTTCGCTGCCTGCGCAACGAGAGGTCATCGCGTGACGGATGAGATCGACGTGCTGATGCGTGCCTACGACGGAGTCGTGCCGGGTGCATCGTTACTCGTTGTCAAAGAAGGCGTGCCGGTGATTCGACGCGCATGGGGGCTGTCGAATCTCGAGGATCGCGTTGCCGCGACTCCGGCGACGAACTACCGGCTTGCGTCGGTCACAAAGCAATTCACTGCCGCCGCCATTCTACTTCTCGCCGAGGGTGCCAAGCTCAGTCTCGATGACCGTGTGGGAAGGTGGCTGCCCTCACTTCCTGCGGCTGCTGGCACGGTCACGATACGCCATCTTCTCACTCACACCTCGGGCATCGTCGACTACGAGGACCTGATTCCGGCGGGCGCCACCGTGCAGCTCCGTGATGCTGACGTGCTGCGCCTGCTCGAGTCGGAAGACAGCACATATTTTGTGCCCGGCACCAACTATCAATACAGCAACAGCGGTTATGCCCTGCTTGCGCTCATCGTGGAGCGTGTGTCCGGCCAGCGCTTCGCATCGTTCCTCCAGAGCAGGATTTTCCTGCCGCTTGGCATGCACAACACGGTCACGCACGAAGACGGAGTTTCGTCGGTTTCGAGGCGCGCGTTCGGGTACACCCGGAGGAATGGTGACTGGGCGCTGAAGGATCAGAGCATCACGAGTGCCGTGCTCGGCGACGGCGGCGTCTATTCGTCAATCGATGATCTCGCGAAGTGGGATGCGGCGCTCTACGACTCGCGTCTGTTGAGCAACGAGTCGCGGCGACTTGCGTTCACACCGCACATTGCGACGAACGATGCGGGCACACAGTACGGCTTCGGGTGGCGCATCACCGGCGAAACGGTCTGGCACTCCGGGGAGACGAGTGGATTCCGGAACGTCATCGTGCGCTTCCCTGCGAGACGGCTCTCCGTCGTGATTCTCACCAACCGCGACGATCCGCCACCGCGCGCAACGGCGTTGGCAATCACAAGGGTCACCCTCGGCCAGGGCCTCAAAGCGCGCTGATCTGCATCTTCGATCAGCCCAAGCGACCAACCCGTTGGCATCGCCGCGTCCTCGTCCCCGTACTCATCCAGGATGCTCGCTACTTCGCTCGAGCCCGAAAGCTCCAAACTGCGGGCTTGTGCTTTTCTCTTGGTCCTTTCCAGCATCGGGCATTCCCCTTGCGGTTCGTCGATCCGGGGAGCAAGCGACGGTCGATACCGAAGCATGGAGGCACAATGGCGGACGCCAACCGAAGCAATGAGCTGGGATCCAGCACAACCGGCAGCATCTCCGGCGCGGTGGCGAGCATGGCCGGCACGTTTGCCCCCGACTGGCAATCGGACGAGTCCTGGTGGCAAGAGAACTTTCGCGACCGGTCCTACGCCACTGCTGACCGTGACTTCAGCTACTACTCACCTGCATACCGGTATGGATACGAGTCGGCCGGAAAGTATCAGGGGCAAAGCTGGAGCGACACGGAAAACGACCTTCGCTCCGGATGGGACAAATATGAGTACCGCGGAGCATCTACCTGGGAAAACGTGAAGGACGCCGTTAGAGACGCCTGGGACCGGGTGACCGAACGGTACGACGTGCACGTCAGCAATCGCTGATCGAAACGGCGTCATCGACTTTTCGGAGCCGTCAGGCGTTTAGCCGGGCGACCTCCACTCTGACGGTGCCTTCGCTGAAGCGCACGCTGACCTGCCAGGGATTACAGCATACTTCGCAGTCCTCGACATACTGCTGAAAGCTGCCGCTCCCGGGGTCGACAGCGATTGACACCGTCTCACCGCAGTACGGACACGCTACGTCGGCAGAATCCTCCGCCGTTCCGTCCCCGAGCGGAAACTCTTCGTCGAGATTGAAGTCGTCTTCGGCCATATAATTGTCGCGTCGTAGCGAAGCTGCTGCGACAGGCAGAGTTATCGCGCTGATTCGAGCCAGCGCCGTCCCTCTTCTGTCAGCGACAGATTGTCGATCGAGACGTACTGATTCGTGTTCCGGTTGCCGACGCGAGGCTCACCGCTTGTGAGCATTCCGCGGCGCGACAGAGCGAGGACGTGCTCGATGAGCTCCGAGAAGTTCTCTCCCGATTCTCCCGGATTTCTGGGCGCATATAAAGCCGTTTCGCCCTGAGCTACGCGTTGCAGCACGCCGATCAGGTAGACCATCCAATAAAGTTGGCATATCCGCGATCGGCGCGACGAGTCGCTCGTAAGAGCTAGAGCTAGAGCCCAACCGGAATTCCGCCGTTCACCAGATGTTCCTGGAGGCGGTCGAAGCATTCGTTCCATCCGCCCGCGTGCCCGTCACGCGAGATCCCGAGGAGCGGCGAAGGCACGGGTAATGACCAGCTCGCTGTCGCTGATTGTCTGAGTGTCACCGTTTTTTTCGGCCATGTTTCTTCTCCTTTGATTGGACTTCGCGCAGATAGTCGTCCAGTTGATC
The DNA here is from genome assembly GCA_013813715.1 of Gemmatimonadaceae bacterium. Taxonomy (GTDB): domain Bacteria; phylum Gemmatimonadota; class Gemmatimonadetes; order Gemmatimonadales; family Gemmatimonadaceae; genus UBA4720. The sequence continues at coordinate 39,641 of JACCRF010000169.1, forward strand.
GAAGCTCTGTTCCCAGTATCGGCGGTAGTGCTCGATCCAGGCGGCGGCGGCTTTCATCGGAGTTGCCTCGAGCCGGCATGGCCGCCATTGCGCCTCACGCCCTTGCGAGACCAGACCGGCGCGTTGCAGCACTTTGACGTGCTTCGAGATCGCGGGCAGCGTCATCTCGAAGGGCTTGGCCAGCTCGGTCACCGAAGTTTCGCCTGCGGCGAGCCGGGACAGGATGGCACGCCGGGTGGGGTCGGCGAGAGCGCCGAAGGTGAGGTTGAGGGATTCGGGAACCGCGTGGGAACCCTTTGGAGCGTATTTAACCATATGGTATAATACAGAGCGGGTGTCAGCCTGTAAAGAGCAGCTGGATGTCGTCACACGTCAGTTGAGGAGGATCTTCGTTTATCGCGAGTCCGTCCTGATTCAGCTCTTGTCCAAGCGACATCGAGGGAGGTCCTGCCGCCTGCAGTCCGGTGCCGTGGGGTGAAAAACTCTCGCGCTCTCCCACGAGTGATTGTATCCTGCGGGGCTGCTCACATGACCCCTCTACAAAGGAGCGCTTCCAATGCCGCACATCAACTACCTCGCGGTTCTGGTTTCGGCGGTCGTGATCTTCATGCTCGGTGGCTTGTGGTACTCGCCCGTGATGTTCGCGAAGAGGTGGATAGCGCTCCAGGGCAGGACGGTGGAAGAGATGCAGGCCTCGGGAGGCGCCAGCGCGGCGATGTACATCCAGGTCTTTCTTTGCGGTCTCATCACCGCCTGGATAATGGCGATCGTCCTTGGCTTCCTTCCGCGGCTCGACCTGGTGCGTGGACTCAAGCTCGCCGGTATCTGCTGGCTCGGATTCGCTGCGGCGACAAGCTATGGAACAGCGTTGTTCTCGATGAAGCCGCGGGCGCTCTGGCTCATCGACACGGCCTACAACCTCGTGGCATTCCTTGCGGCAGCGACCATTCTGACACTCTGGAGACCGATTATTCCCTGAGGCATCCAATTCGTTGACAGAGCGGGAAGGGGTCGGGAGCTTTGCGCATGGCAATCGCTCCTGATGATATCCGGATCTGTCTCGAGGATCATCCCGCTCGCGAGCCCGGCCCGCAGCCGATGGCCGAGCCACTTGTGCAGACATCGCTTTTCGCGTTTCCGAATTACGATGCGATGCTCGAGGCATTCCGTGCGGAGCACCGTAACTACGTCTATTCGCGGGGGCAGAATCCGACAGTAGAGGTTCTCGAGAAAAAGCTTGCGGCACTCGAGCAGGGCGAGGCCTGCAAATGCTTCGCGTCGGGCATGGCTGCTGTCAGCGCCGTGATCATGGGCCTGTTGAAGGCAGGCGACCATATCCTCTTCGTCAACCACACCTACGGCCCGACGATTCAGCTCGCGAGGCACCTGAAGCGATTCGGCATCGAGCACGATCTGTTGCTGGACCTTTCTCCTGACGATGTCACGCGCGCCCTGCGGCCGAACACGCGCCTCGTGTGGCTCGAGAATCCGGGGACGATGCTGTTTCGGACGATGGACGTCGATGCAATTGGCGATGTCGCCCGCGCGCATGGTGCTTTGACGTGCATCGATAACAGTTGGGCGTCGCCTCTCTTTCAAAAACCCATCCATCACGGTGTGGACATCGTCGTCCATTCCGCGACGAAGTACATCGGCGGTCACAGCGATGTCGTCGCGGGTGCAGTGATAGCGACTGCTGAAAGGATGGAACAGATCTTTTATCGCGCATATCTGTTGAACGGCGGGATGCTCGCGCCGTTCGATGCGTGGCTACTGCTTCGTGGAATACGGACGCTCCCCGTACGGATGCAGCAGCATGAAGTGGATGCCTTGCGTGTTGCGGAGTGGCTGCGCTCGCGGCCGGAGGTGGGTGCGGTGCATCATCCGGCGTTTGGCGAGCCTTCGCGATCACTCACCGGGCATTCCGGATTGTTCAGCTTCGAGCTCGCTGCGGGCGGGTTTGATGCGGTGCGCCGGTTCATCGATGGACTAAAGCGGTTTCGGATCGGAGTGAGCTGGGGTGGGGTCGAGAGCCTGGTGATATCGCCGAACCGCGGGAGCAACCTGGCGTATCTCGATGCACAGCGGATGCCGCATTCGCTTGTGCGGATTTCGATCGGGCTCGAGGGTGCCGAGGCGCTGATCGAGGATATCGAATCGTCACTCCGTTCGTTGTCCCAGGCCTAGTTCAGTTGAAATGTCCAAGGGGGGGCTTGCCTGTCCCGACATACCGAGACCTCAGGGCGGCGGCAACAGGCCGCTGAGGGTCACAACGTTGTACCCTCTCCGCGCGAGCTCGGGCAAGAGACGTGCGAGTACCTTCACCGTGTTTCGGCCCTTGTATCCACCATCGTGCAGGATGATGATCGATCCCGGGCGAACTTGCCGCAGAATCACGCGCACCGAGTAACTGGCAACAGGAATCTGCGGGTCGAAGGGATAGACCGAGCCGAGAGCGCAGCGGTAGTTGTGCTTGCGAATTGTCGAGATCATTCTTTCGTTGTACCACCCGGAACCCGGTCGCATCCAGCGAGGTGTCGCAAACCGCCTCAGGGCACTGTCGGCCACGAGTAGCGAGCTCTCGAACGCGGACGGCGAGAGAAAGATGCTCGCTTCGTTCCGACTCATGTGGTTTCCGATCTCATGGCCATCCCGCAGCATGCGGAGGACAAGGGAGTCGTTTCCAGGGATGTGTGACGAGATCAGAAAGAACGTCGCGCGTGAATCGTATCTGCGGAGGAGATCCAGGATGCGCGGGGTTGTCTCGCGGTCGGGGCCATCGTCCAGGCTGAGCGCGACAGTTCTTGTCCGAGTCGAGTCGGCGTGGAATACGCATCCAGGGTGTGCCGCCGCGATTCGCTGAACGAGAGGATATGGCGTGCATGCCGTCAGCAGAAATGTCACGGAGACAAAACTGCCAAGCCGGCTTGTTCGCACTACCGGCTCGACGCCGGATCTCTACTGTGCACCATCGCTCACAGGATATTGTCGGACAACCATATCACCGACTATCCCCGCACCAGCGCCCTGTACTTGATCCGGTGCGGCTGATCCGCATCCGCGCCCTTCCGCTTCTTCAGGTCCTCGATGTACGCCTGGTAGTTCCCCTCGAACCAGACCACCTCCGAATCTCCTTCAAACGCCAGCATGTGCGTTGCAATACGATCCAGGAACCACCGATCGTGCGAGATAACGACAGCACATCCTGAGAAATCGAGCAGTGCATCCTCTAAAGCTCGCAGCGTATCGACGTCGAGATCATTGGTCGGCTCATCCAGCAGGAGCAGATTCCCACCGCTTTTCAACAGCTTAGCGAGATGCAGCCGGTTCCTCTCGCCTCCGGAAAGATTCGCAACAGATTTCTGCTGATCTGCGCCCTTGAAATTGAAGCTGGACAGATACCCGCGCGCATTGATTTCGCGCTTCCCCACCTGGATCATGTCCTGCCCGCCACTCACCTCAGCGTAAACGGTCTTTGACGCATCCAACCCGCGATCCTGATCGACATACGCGAGCTGCACCGTCTCCCCAACCTTCAACGATCCCGCATCGGCCGATTCCTCACCGACAATCATCCGGAACAACGTCGTCTTTCCCGCACCGTTCGGCCCGATCACTCCAACTATTCCGCCACGCGGCAGAGCGAACGACAGGGAATCGAACAGCACCTTTTCGCCATACGACTTCGCTAATCCATCCGCTATCACGACGTCATTTCCAAGCCGCGGAGCTGGCGGAATCACGATCTCGTTCTGCGCGATCCGCTCCTCCTGTTTCTCGGAAGCGAGCTCTTCATACTTCTGCAATCGCGCCTTGCTCTTCGCCTGCCGGGCACGCGGCGCCATCCGCACCCATTCCAGCTCGTGCTCGAGCGTCCGCTGGCGGGCAGATACCTGCTTCTCCTCGGTAGCCAGCCGATTCTTCTTCTGTTCGAGCCACGACGTGTAATTTCCCTCCCACGGAATCCCGTACCCGCGGTCGAGCTCGAGAATCCACTTCGCGACGTTGTCCAGAAAGTACCGGTCATGCGTAACAGCGACGACCGTCCCCGGAAACTCGGCCAGATACCGCTCTAGCCACGCCACCGATTCTGCGTCGAGATGATTCGTGGGCTCATCGAGCAGCAGCATGTCCGGCTCTTCAAGGAGTGTCCGGCACAGCGCGACACGCCGCATCTCGCCACCCGACAAGGTCGAGACGTCGGCATCCGCAGGTGGCAGACGCAGGGCATCCATCGCGATTTCTATCTTCCGGTCCAGCTCCCAAAGGTTCGCCGCGTCGATCCTCTCCTGAACCCGCCCCTGCTTGTCCAGCAGCTTCTGCATCTCGTCGTCGCTCATCGGCTCGGCGAATTTCATCGAGATCTCCTCGAACTGCTTCACCAGAGCCCGCTGCGCTTGCACCGCGACTTCGACATTCTCCTGCACGTTCTTCGACGCATCGAGTTCGGGTACCTGCGACAGGTACCCAATGCGCGTGCCCTCGTGCGGCCAGGCCTCACCCTGAAAATCGTGATCGACTCCGGCCATGATGCGCAACAGAGTCGACTTTCCAGCGCCATTGCCACCCAGCACGCCGATCTTCGCGCCGGGATAGAATGAGAGCCAGATTCCGCGCAAGATCTCCCGCGATGGCGGGACGACCTTGCGGAGGTCCTTCATTACATAGATGAACTGGGGTGCCACAAGGAGCCTCGATTACTGGGGTTGCCGCGTTCCTGCCAGCCGCGCCGGGGCGCTCCTAAACCTAAAACGCTCCAGCGCGCTGCAGGACGATCAGGAATCTGGCTCCGGGGGAGCGCCTACGTCCCCGCACCTACTCCACTGGGCAGGCCAATCGAGTCCTTGTTCTCCACCTCGAAATAGTCGTTGTTGCTGAAGCTGCTCACGTGACCTTCGAGAAAGGTCTGGACCTTGGCCACCGATTCACCCTCCCAGATACAAATCCCCCGCGTGCCGTCCTTTGTCGGCATGCAGTGATGTAGCTGAATTCCTTCCGGCAAACTGGGAACGAGCTCCTGCGCTTTCCCCCAAAACTTTTCGGGGTCGCTGATCCGATGCTGCACTGCGACGTACACTTGGGCCTCCTTTGCTGGAGAGACTATACTCGGGAATAAAATACTGCCGCCTCCTGAGGCACCCCGCAATTCCGCCGTCAGATTCCAGCTCTCCCAGAAGCCCCTCGTGCGCGCGATCGACCTCGAAGCGCCTCCCGCTTCTTCTCCTACCGCAATAACATAGAGCCAGCCCCCACTAAGAGCCTCCATGAACCATACAGCCTCGCGCACAGCTCTTCTCGTGCCTTTGATTTTCGGATGTCATGCAGCTCCTTCCAGCACCGCCGTTTCCTCTGTCACAGTAGGCAAGCCTGCTGAAGACGCCCGAAGCGATACAGCCCAGGCCCGCCGCGTCTTTGAGGCGAACATCGACGCCATACACAAGCGAGATCGCGCCCGCTACCTCTCCTATTACCTCCAGACCGATCAACTGGCGCGGAACGGACCCAGCGGCCTCGACCTCGGCTTCGCCGACTGGCCCGCGCGAAGAGACAGCACCTGGCCCGACACGCTCGTCGCACGCGACCTCCGCCTCGTGCCCGTCGCGCCAGGAATGGTGTACGGCACGTACCACTACCGCGTCACGCAAGCGGGTGCGACAAGCGAAGGCATCTCCGAACGCGTATTCGTCAGGACACCTGCGGGTTTCAAGATCGCGGTCAGCACCGCGTTCGGATTGCCTGAGGGAGCGGCGCCGCCGCCGGTAACGCTCCTGGGAGGAACACTCATCAATCCCGGTGCGGCAGCCGTGTCGAACGCGTCGATCGTCGTACGCGACGGACGCATCGCCTGCGCCGGCACGCGCGCAGAATGCGTTCCACCTCCGGGCGCGGAGAGAGTAGACGTATCGGGAAAGTTCATCACCCCCGGTCTGATCGACGCGCACGTGCACTACTCGCAGACGGGCTGGGTCGACGCCCGGCCCGACGCGGTGGATCTGCGCGCCGAGCATCCATACGACTCCGTTATCGCGGCACTTCAGCGCAACCCGGCCCCCTTCGATCGCGCCTGGCTCTGCTCCGGCGTCACTGCCGTCTTCGACGTGGGAGGCTTCGCGTTTACGATCCCGATGGCTCGTGCTCACGAGCGATCGCTGACAGCGCCCAGAATGGCCGCCGCCGGCCCGCTCCTCTCGAGCCGCGCGCATTGGCTGAACCTGCCGTTTCTCCAGCAGTTCATTGCGATGACCGGTGACTCGATCGTTCGCGCCACCGTAAGCGGTCTCGACCAGATGGGCGCCGGTGCGCTCAAGGTCTGGTATCTCCAACTGCCGGATTCACTGCAACCTCAGGCTCGCGAGATGCTAATGGCTGCTGGCGACGCCGCCCGGCGCGCCGGTCTGCCGCTGATCGTACACGCCACCCAGCTCCCGCGTGCGAAGGAGGCCCTCACGGCAGGTGCGCGTATCCTCGTGCATAGCGTGGACACTGGCCAGATCGACGACGCGTTCATCACGGCTGCCCGCCGAAACGGTACGATCGTCATCCCCACTCTCACCGTTCGCGAAGGATACGCCGACGTGGCGCTCGGTCGCTCACCCGCAGCCCGATACCCTCTCGAATGTGTGGACGCAATTACACGATCGAAGCTCGAGCGCGTAATCCCTGAGGCTCGTCGCACACGCCTGCTGACAGTTGCACGCGGCGGTGTCTGGGATCGACAGCGGCCAACCATGGAACTGAACCTCCGAAAGCTTCATGAGGCCGGCATTCCCATCGCAATGGGCACCGACGCGGGCAACCCCGGCACCGCACACGGCCCGAGCGTCTATCGCGAGATGGAGGCAATGCAGGCCGCGGGCATGACCGCCCGCGAGGTCCTTCGCTCGGCGACTCTGATCGCCGCTCGCGCGATGGGACGAGACGCCGACATCGGTTCCCTCGAGCGCGGCAAGCACGCGGACCTCGTCGTGTTTGACGCCGACCCGAGCGCCGACATCGCCAACGCTCGCCGGGTGCGCATGGTCATGCGCGGAGGCGCGCTCTACGGCCGCGCGGAGCTCCTGCCAATGGCCAGATGACCGGTTGTCACAATGGTCACAGAACTGCCTGATGCAATCCCGTATTAGTATTAATAGGATACTAATACGCTGGTCGCCTCAGACCTCCTTCTCCACCACCAGCGTGTAGTCGGCCGCAAGAGCCGCAATTGCCCCGATCGCAGCCCACACCGGAAGCAGCGCCACTCCCACCACACCAATCGTCAGCGGGATTTCGAGGAGGGATTTCCCCTTTGCGTTCTTGATCGTGATCCGGCGGATGTTGCCCTGTCGAACGATCTCCTTCACACGGCCCAGCAGATTCTTCCCGGACACTTTATGCTCTTCGGTCTGCATTGTCTTCCTCGGCAGTGATTCCACCTGTGCTCCCGCCCGCGGCTGCGAGCCCTGATGGTTATTCCCTACGGAAACCCTGATCCCTGCGTTTCCTTCGATTTATTCGCATCATTCTGTATGAGCCTCTCCAAGCTATGCCTCGCCCTCCTGACTTCAACCGCGGTGCCCTTCGCCGCATCGTCGCAGCAAACCAGGTCGGACTTTGCTGCCGCGGTAGACAGGATCTTCGCCCGCTTCTCAACGCAGAATTCTCCGGGCTGCGCCGTGGGAGTGAGTCGTAACGGTTCCACCATCGTCACGCGGGCCTACGGCTCCGCTAACCTCGAGTACGGGATCCCCAATACTACCGAGACAATCTTCGAATCGAGGTCGGTGGCGAAGCAGTTCACCGCAGCCGCGATCATTCTGCTAGCCCAGCAGGGAAAATTGTCGCTCGACGATCCAATCAGAAAGCTCCTTCCCGAGCTGCCGGAATACGCATCGCGTGTCACCATCCGACACATGCTCAATCACACGAGCGGGCTTCGCGACTGGGGCACCGTAGCCTCAGCGGGCGGGTGGCCCAGGGGACTGCGATCTCACACGATGGCACACGCGCTCGGTATCTCGAGACGCCAGAAAGCGCTCAATTATCCGCCCGGCACAGAGTATCTCTACAGCAACACCAACTTCACTCTTGCGGCACTGATCGCCGAGCGTGTGAGTGGAATGTCGTTCGCGGAGTTTATGCGGACGCGGTTCTTCGTTCCCCTCGGCATGAAGAACAGTCGCTGGCGGGACGATTTCACCCGGGTGGTCAGAGGCCGGGCAACCGCTTACTCGGTGGCTGTGGACGGACCGCACATCGACATGCCCAACGAGAACGTCATCGGGCATGCTGGTCTTCTCACTACCATCGCCGATCTTCTCATCTGGAATGAGAACTTCACCAATCCCAAAGTCGGAGGTCGGGCGTTCGTCGACGAGATGGAGCGGCGAGGCCGGCTGCTTAACGGAAGGGAAATCGACTACTCGGCGGGTCTCGACGTCAGCAGATATCGAGGCGTGCCGCGGATCTATCACACTGGCTCCACTGCCGGCTATCGCGCGTTCCTCGCACGCTATCCTGAGCAACGGCTTTCAATCGCGATTCTCTGCAATGCAGGCAACGCGGGTCCGGAACCGCTTGGCAATCAGGTCGCAGACGTGTTCCTGGGCGGCGCCCTTGCCACTCCGGCATCTGTTGACAGTGTAACCGGTATCACGCTATCCGATGAGGAGATGACCACGGTCGCCGGGATGTACCGGAACGTGCGCACGGCTGAACCGCTCCGCCTTGCGGCCCGCGGAAGTAGCCGCGTGAATGGGCTGACGATGTCGCTCGGACGAGTCCGCGCACTGCATTTCGAGCGGAATTAGGGCCGCCGCTAGTGCCTGTCCAACGAGTCGGGGACCTGAATGTCTACTACGAGATCGCCGGCGACGGCGAGCCGCTTCTTCTCATCCACGGACTTGGCTCGTGCACCGAGGACTGGGAAGCACAGGTCTCCGAGCTCGCGCGCAGTTTTCGCGTAATCACGTACGACGTGCGCGGTCATGGCAGAACCGGCAAGCCGCCGGGCCCATACAGCGTCGTCCAGTTCGCGGCGGACTCAGCCGGTCTCCTGGAAGCGCTTGGCATTGGCCCCGTTCACGTCGTGGGACTCTCAATGGGTGGCATGATCGCTTTTCAGATGATGGCCGACTATCCGGACATCGTGCGCAGTGCGATCATCGCCAACAGCGGGCCTGCACTCGTTCCGCAGAACAACGCGCAGCGCAGAATGCTTTCGCAACGCAAGCTTCTCGTACGGCTGCTCGGCATGCGCCGGTGGGGCGCGATACTGGCGAAGCGGCTCTTTCCGCTTCCCGGACATGCTGCTCTTCGGAACACTTTCACCCTCCGAATGAGCCGAAACAACAAGCGCGCGTACCTCGACACGCAGAACGCGTTAATCGGCTGGAGTGTCCTCGATCGTATCGCTGCGATGCATCATCCGACGCTGGTGATTGCTGCTGATCAGGACTACACACCGGTCGCTGTGAAGGAAGCCTACGCTGCGAAAATGTCCAACGCCCGCGTGATCGTCATCCCGAACGCCCGGCATGCCGTCCCGATGGAGCGGCCCGAAGAATTCAATCGGATCGTGCTCGATTTCCTGACAGCCCAGCCGAGCACCGCGTGAACGTCGGCTCACTCCTTCCCCGTCACGCGCACCTCACTCCCGATCGCCCGGCATTTGTTTTCGAAGGTCTGAGACTTACATTCGCCGAGTTGGACGCACGCGTGAACCAGCTCGCCAACGCGATCCTTTCGCTCGGGCTCCGAAAGGGTGACAGACTGGCTGTCATTCTGCCCAACACCGCCGAGCTTTACGAGAGCTACCTCGCTGCGGCGAAGACGGGTGTCGTCATCGTCCCGCTGAGTCCTTTACTGCGTGGCCCGGGGCTGGTGTCGCTTCTCAATGACTCTGGCAGCTCCCTGGTGATCTCATTCTCCGACCTGGCGAATGAGCTCGATGGTGTGAGGAGAGACCTGCACCTTATACCGTCCGGCAACTACCTCCTCATCGACGGCCCGGCACGACAGGGCTTTGTCTCATACGCGAAGCTGGTGGCGGCACAGAGCACCGACCCGCCACCTGCTGTAGAGATCAGCGGCACCGATCCGTTCAATATCATCTACAGCAGCGGCACCACGGGTGCTCCGAAGGGCATCGTTCACACCCACGATGTACGGGCGATGTACTGCACTCTCTTCTCGGCATCATACCGCATGACGCCCGAGAGCGTTGTCCTCCATGCTGGCTCGCTCGTCTTCAACGGCGCGCTCGTCACTCTCTTCCCGGCGCTCTTCCTGGGCGCGAAGTACGTGCTGCACCGGCGTTTCGATGCGCACGCCTTCGTTCGTGGCATCGCCGAGGAACGTGCGACTCATGTGATGATGGTTCCGTCACAGCTCATCGCGATGATGAACGATCCCGGATTTTCCAGGGATAACCTCGCCTCACTCGAGATGATCTGTACAGTCGGAGCACCGTTGCACCAGGAGCATAAAGATCGCCTGTCGCGGATGCTGCCTGACGTCTGCTATGAACTGTATGGTCTCACCGAAGGGTTCGTGACAATCCTCGACCGAACGGATTACGTGAGAAAACCCGGCTCGGTAGGCCCTCCGGTTCACTTTTGCGACATGCGCATTGTCGGCGAAGACGGCAGCGACCTTCGTCCCCGTGAAGTCGGAGAAATCGTTGGCCGCGGTCCGATATTGATGCCGGGTTACTATAACCGGCCGGATCTCACAGCCCTGGCGATCCGTGACGGGTGGCTCTTCACGGGCGATATGGGCTACATCGACGACGAAGGGTACCTCTACCTCGTGGACCGCAAGAAGGACCTCATCATCTCCGGGGGCGTCAACATTTTTCCGAGGGACATCGAGGAGGTCATGGCTCAACATCCGGCTGTCCGCGAAGTGGCTGTCTTCGGAGTGCCTGACGAGAAGTGGGGAGAGGCGCCGCTCGCCGCGGTGATCCTCGCATCACCCGGCGCGGTGACAGAGTCCAACCTGCGCGAATGGACCAACAAGCATGTCGCTGCGCGCTTCCAGCAAATCAAGGGAGTGGTGATAATGGATGACTTCCCGCGCAACACGGCAGGCAAGACCCTGAAGCGTGTGATGCGCGATCAGTACTGGCCGGACAAGAGCGCTCTCATCTGAGGCCCGCTACTCCCAGCGGACGTCCCACTCGCAGAACGCATCTCCCTCGACAGCGCAACGCACGTGGCGCACCCGCGCGCCTTTCCCGCCTGAGAGGGTAAGCGCGCGCTCGAGTCCACCCGTCTGTCGTCTGCAGAACAGCTGATCGCGCTCGTCGCTCTCGAGGCCGATCAGCCGCAACGTGGCGCGGTTATTGTGCTGCTCAACGACAACCATGTCTCCGCCGCGATAGTAAAGTCTGAACAGCGAAACCTGTTGCGTCAGGAACTCCGCGGGCGTCGTCTTGCGAAGAATTCCGCCATAGGACTGGACGCCGCGAAGCTCGATCGAGAATGCACCTGCGCGCTCCACCCAACCCGGATCTCTTTCGCCGATCTCCGCCTGCACCGCGCGCCAGAGACGCGACGGGAGGGCCAGCGGCACTTCGTCCGTCGCAACGACAGCCGCGATCTGCGTTCTGTCGTCGCTGGACAGACCAGCGAGCACCCGCTGGGCGGCAGCAGCCCCAATCTCGGCGGAAAGAAATTCGAGCGTCGCCATCACTGTGGAGCCACGAGCCACCGGCGATGCCTTTTCCCCCTTCTCCTGCATTTTTCTTTTGTCTGCCTTGACCGCCATCACCTCATCTCCGCGAGCGCCCGCCGGTCTGGTTTTCCCGAACCGAGCCGAGGCATATCGGTTAACACAACCACTGATTTTGGAACCTTGTACCGTCCCAGCCGCGCGCGCGCATGCGCAAGCACCTCTTCATTGGAGACCGTCGCATCCCTGCGCGGAACCACGAAGGCACGTCCTACTTCTCCCCACAGTGAATCTGCAACCCCCACAACCACTACCTCTGCGACGCCCGGACAGTCCGTGAGCGCGGCTTCGACCTCGCCCGGAAACACATTCTCTCCTCCCGAGATGAACATCTCCTTCCGCCGGCCGCAGATTCGGTAGGAACCCGATTCATCCTGCACTGCGAGATCGCCAGTCTTGAGCCAGCCGTCGCGCGTCATTACTTCCGCCGTCAATTCGGGCGCATTCAGATATCCGCTGAATACCTGTGGCCCACGCAGCAACAACTCGCCCGGCTGGCCGTCGCCTGCCCCTGTCCTGCCGGTCTCTGCACCTCTGAGTGCGCCAGCCTCAGCCTCTCTTGTTTCCGCGAGTCGCATCTCTAGAAATGGAACCGGACGCCCGACGCTTCCCGGCCGCTCGGCGGCTTCCTTCCCAGAGATCGCGAAGCAATTGGGCCCGCACTCGGTGAGACCGTATCCCTCGCGCAGCTCGTATCCCGCGCTTCTCACCTTTGCGGCCAACGGGGGAGGACACGGGGCTCCGCCCGAAATCAACCATCGCAGCGACGGGATCTTCCGCCCCCAATCCGGAGACTCGGCGAGCATCATTAGCTGAGTGGGCACTGTCAGTGCGACCGTGCACTTCGCATCGGCGAGCTCACCGAGAAACGTCGCTGTGTCGAACTGATCCATCACCACCACCGATCCGCCGCGGAGCCACAGAGGCGTCGCGAACACATGCCATCCACCGGTGTGAAAGAAAGGAGTCGTGATCGGCGCGACATCGCTCGAGCCCAGCTCCCAGGCAATTGTGGTCGCGATCGCGTTATAGAGAAGCTGTCGGTGCGGAAGCACCGCACCCTTCGGTCTTCCGGTGCTGCCCGATGTATAAATCACCATCGCGGCGTCTTCGCCGTCCACCCGTGCGCAGGGCGACGTGAAGCCTGACGGTGCACCTTCGAGCATCCCGATTGCATCGTCCTCGACGTCGAGCCATCGGAGTGACACGCCTGCCGCTCTCTCTGCTTCTTCGGCGAGCGCGCGGAACGTCCCCTCGCCGATCACGAGAGCGGGTGTGGCGTCAGCGAGAATTACACCAAGCTCCTTCGCGGAAAGACGCCAGTTGAGCGGCACCAGTGCCACACCGAGTCTCACGCACGCAAAGAACAACTCGGCGAATTCTCTCCGGTTGCCCATCAGTAAGGCCAGCCGATCACCGCGCCGAATTCCGATCTGCCGATCGAGGACGTCCAGCCATCTGTCGCTTCGTCGATCCAGGTCGGCGTACGTCAGGCGATCATCCGCATTCCTGTCGACAAGAGCGATCCGTTCCGGAGAGAATCGCCGCCACCAGCGAATCGGATCTCCGTAACCGGGGCTCATCGCCCGCTGTTCTCCGTGCTCTTGAAGAAACTGACTATCGCACTGCTGACGTCGGGCCCCCGCTCGTCGGTGAAGGTGCCTTCCTTCGATCCCCCTGACCAGGCGTGGCCGAGCCCCTGGATCATCCAGAGATCTACCATAGGCGGTCCATTGGCCGCGCTGTACACAGAGCGCACCACAGAATACGCCGGTGGGCCTCCAACCTTCGCGCTTAACCCCGTCTTCTCCTCATTCCGCTTCTGTTTCGTCTTCGGTTCCTTGTTTGGCTTCCCTTCTTTCACTGCTTCCGCCTTCGCCGTACCGAGGCCGTTGGCACTGGCCCATTGAGCGGCGAGCAGTGGCCCGTTCGCTTGATTTACTGACGCGTCTACCGTTCCCTGTACAATGAGTACCGACATTACTCGCTTCCGATCGCCCATTGCCGTCGTAACCGTAGACCCTAGTGCGTCCGCAGCTCCGCCGGGTGTGCGCATCGCGCCGAGCGCCTGCGACACATCGGTCGCGAGCCCATATGCAATTCCGGAGTGGAGTGCGAGCGCACGGTAGATGTCCGGATACGTGGCCCCGAGAATTGCTCCCATCGCCGCGCCTGCTGAGAGGCCCGCGAGATACACGCGATTCGGATCCACTTCGTTCTCGCGCATGACTCGCTGCGTCATGCCGGCGATAATCCCTGGCTCTCCCTTGCCTCTCTGCTGGTGAGACTTGTCGTACCACGTCCAGCACTTGAGCGGCTGCGCGGACGCCGGCTGCTCGGGATAAAGCACCAGAAAACCATCGCGCCTGGCGAGCTCGTTCATTCGCGTACCGCGTGCGATGTCATCCGGGTCCTGCGTGCATCCATGAAGCATCACGATCAGACGCGTTCCTTTGGTTCCATCGCGCCGGGTTGGTACGTAGAGCTTGTACCGACGGCTTCCCTCGGGACCGTCGTAGGTGCCCCAGGCGAAGCTTCCCCCATCAGCCGAACTCGTATCGGCTGAAGGGGAAAGGTCACTCGCCTGCGGTCTGCCCCCGCCAACTGAGCCCCCCGGTGACAAAGGCGCGACCGTGAGCGCAGCCAGAAGGATCAGATCCATCACCGCATTGCTGGGTTGAACGCCCATCGCAGCCCAACAAACACCATCGTCCCGATCTCCGGCATGTTGATCAGCTCCGTGTGTTTCTGCCCGAAGCCGCACTTCCGCTCTGCCTCGAATACGCCGGGCGGCGCAACGTTCGCCGGAATGTTGTATCGGCCCGACGAGCAACTGAAGAGATTCTGCAATGACACCTTGACCTGCATCCCCTCGAAGGGCAGCCGATAGCCGACGTTGAGGTCAGCGGCCGTGAAGCCGGCGATGCGGCCGGTGTTGATCGCGCCGGAGCGGTACGAGAATCCCGTCACCGTTCGGGTTACGAAGCTTCCCCACCAGTTCGCCGGAATCTCGTTCCAGTCGATGGTCAGAGTGCCTTTGTGTTTTGGTGAGTTGAGCGCCGTCGCCTCACGCAGGGCCGTCTGAGTCGGAAGGATGTTGAGCGGCTTGAGCTGGACGAAGCTGTAGTTCAGATCCGCCCCGATTCGATCCGTAATCAGATACCTGAACCCCATGTCCGTCCCGAGCATCGTCGCGTTACCGATGTTCAGGTAGCTCAGCGTGAGCTGCTGGGAGTTGTTGGGCCCGACGAATCGCTCGCCGTTCGCGAGGTGGACGTATGTCGGACCCCCAGCTGCGGCCGCCCGGAAGAGATTGTTGAGCGTCGTCAGCGGGGTGAGAAAGTCCTTGAATTTCGACTGGTAGCCAGTGATGTCCACGAACATCCTGTTCCGGATGATTCCCTTGTAACCAAGCTCGTAGGTTGTGTTCACCTCTGGCTTGATTGGATCGTACGTCTGCTCGATCGTGCCCGCGGCGTTCCGAACCGTCAGTCCCTGATTTCCAACTACCCCGATCCCGAGCGCTGGCCCCAGCAACGCGAAGTTCGGAATGTAGAAATCGGTCTGGAGAATCGATGGAGATTTGAACGCACGGTTGAAGCTGAACCGGAAGGTATGGTTCTCTACCGGGGTCAGGAGGAGCGCCGCCTTCGGGCTGAACTGTTCGCTGTACCGTTCGTGGTCATCGTATCGCGCCGCCATCACGAGCCGGAGCCTGGGGCCAAGCGGGGTCTCGGTCTGTGCATAGACTCCCTTCTGGTTGATCTTGACGTCTTCCCCAGTGAGACGATCGCTCAACCACCGCCTCTTGCTCGTCACCTGGTCGTGGCGGATCTGACCGCCCGCGACGAAGCGCGTTCCGAGCAACTCATAGTTGCCCTGGATTTCCGCGGCGGTGAGAGTTCCGCCACCGGGAAAGTTGGAGACGTGCTTGATGGAGTCGTCGGTCAGCGTCGGGAAAGCCAGCTTGTTCTGCGAGTACGCATTGATCGCGTAGGTATCGCCGCTCCCAGTCTTTAGTCGGTACGCATTCGCGTAGACCCGCGGATTTGTGAAGCGAAGCTGAAGATGGCCAGCGTTGTACCCGATAAGCTGGTTCCGGCCCACGCTCGTCTGGCCGATTCCGTCAACTGTCGCGTAGCCGCCGTTGAACTCGAGACGCCCCGGAATACCGTACCATACGAGCGACCCATTGCCGCGCGCGACGCTGGTGTTCCAATCGACGGGCTGCTCAGGAGTACGGGTGGTGCGCGGAGCAACCGGTCCGTAGTTAAGGACGTTCGAGAAGTCATTTGCGCTCTGGTACTCGCCCGAAACCTTGAACCCAAGGTCGCCGCCGGCCCACGCGTAACGGCCCTGCAGATCCCGGTAGCTTCGGTTTCCGCCGGTCAGCTCAACCGTCATACCCGGGTACGCCCGCGGATCCCTCGTGGAAAGTGTGATTACTCCGTTCGACGCGTCCGGACCGTAGAGTGCGGACCCGGGGCCGACAAGAACCTCAGCCGAAGCAAGGTCGACCTTGGGAATCGCCGACATCAGCCCGAGTGGAAGTCCGCTTTCGGGAAGGACCGAAATTCGCCCGTCTTCCATCAGCAGCATACGGTTGTTAAACGAGGAATTGAATCCCCGAGCGTTCACCGCGACGGCGGTCATTCCGATCTGAACGAAGTCGAGGCCTTTGGCACCCTTGAGCGCGGATGCGAACCCACTGCCGCCGGAAGCGTTGTCTATAGCTGGCCCTTCGATGCGCGTCACAGTGGCCGGCGCATCGGTGATCTTCTCGGCGCGTCGCGAAGCCGAGACAACCACGCCGCCGAGCTCGATCGGGGCTCTCGTCAGTTGGACGTCGGCTCGGCTGTCGCCCGCGCCGATGACGTCTATCGCGACAGTGCGTGGTCGCTCGCCAATGCGCTGCACACGCATCTCGTATCGGCCAATGGGCACGCCAGCGATGGAAAATGCTCCGCGTGCATCGCTGACGGTGCGAAATGACGTGTTGACGAGCGTTACCTGCGCATCGGCAATCGGACGATTGTCCGCAGCGGTGATCGTTCCGGTGATTCGCCCGCCCTGCGCGGCGGTAATGGACGGCAGGGCCGCCATCATCGCGAACAGTGCGGCGAACAGCGCAAGCGTCTTGCGAACTGATCGGTTACGGGTTTCCAACATCGGGGTCTCCAGAAAAGTGAATTGTCGAACAACGGGTGGTGCACTTTCGGCCGCCATTGTGGCGGCAAGGGGAGCGTTTATCCTCCCGGTGGTGCACGTTCGTCCGGCACCATTACTGTGGCCTCGCCTTCGAGAACGCTTTCGCCGTGCTGATTCGTGCAGACAGTCGCGAGCCGAACCCGTCTCTTCGCGGCGATTATCTCGAGTACTTCCAGGCGAACATTGACCGTGTCGCCGATCCGCACCGGGCGTGTGAAACGGAGGGTCTGACCGAGGTAAATCGCTCCTGGTCCCGGCAGCCTCGACGCGATCGCCGCCGACACGATGCCGGCCGTCAGCATGCCGTGCGCAATGCGGCCGCCAAACTGCGAGCGGGCCGCCACCTCGTCATCGAGATGCACGGGGTTGTTGTCTCCTGTTGCTTCGGCGAACAGCTCGACCTCACGCGCCGTAATAGTTCTGCTCAACTCGGCGGTGTCGCCGACAGCGAGCGATTCGATCATGGCAGTCATGTGGCCACCGCGGACATGATCAATCCAATGAGAGCAAGGCGCTTTGCCATGAGTCAGGTATAGAGGGCGTTGAGCTGCACCGAGTATTTCTCGAGCACCACGCTCCGCCTCACCTTGTGCGTCGGCGTTAGATCGCTGTCCGCAACCGATAGCTCGCGATCGATCACCACGAACCGGCGGATGCTCTCGGCGCGAGAGAGATTTCCGTTCACGGCATCTACCGCTTTCTGTACTTCCGAGACGACCTGCGGATGAGAGACCAGTTCAGCGTAGGGCTGGGCGATCCCCTGGTCGCGCGCCCACTCTTCGATCAGGTCACGCCGCAGCGCGATCAGCGCAGACACGAACTGCAGCCCTTCCGCGTGCAGCACCGCCTGCGCAATCCACGGATGCTCAGCCAGCCGGCTCTCTATCGGGAGCGGTGCCACCTTTCTCCCGCTCGACAAGACCATCAATTCCTTTTTCCGTCCTGTGATACGGAGCCGCCCGCGTGAGTCGAGCTCACCGATATCACCGGTTCGCACCCATTCGCCATCTTCGGTGAATGCCGCCCGTGTCTCCGCCGGCTGGCTGTGATAACCACTGAAGGTCAGCTCCGAACGCCGAACGAGAACCTCGCCGTCGTCCGCGATCGCTATCTCGCTTCCGGGCATTGGCAGGCCAACCGTATCAAAGCAGAAATCATCTGGCCGGTTCATGGCGACACAGAGATGTTCGGTAAGGCCATACGCACCGAGAACAGTTACTCCGCCATCATGCAGCGATGCCGCCACTCCCACCGGGAGAGCGGCTCCACCCGATGTTGCGATACGCACACGTCCCCCGAGCAGATCTCCCGCACGCGTCCGCCCTGGGTCAGCACCATTGCTCGATTTCGCAAGCTTGTCGAGCTTCTCGAAAAACCGCGGCATTCCACCGAATACAGTCGGCTTGACCTCGCTCGCTACTTCCCACACCCGCCCAGGCTCTTCTACGAACACGGCCTCCATCCCACAGCGGATTCGTGTGTAATGCCCGAAGATGCGCTCCGCAGCGTGGCTGAACGGCAGGAAAGAGATCGCGCTGTCCGACTCGACGAGGCCAAGCGTCCGCTCGATCGATTCCGCCGACGCGTCGATGCAGCCGTGAGAGAGCACGGCGCCCTTGGGCTCTCCCGTAGAGCCCGATGTGTAGATGATGATCGCGGGAGCTTCGCGAGCCATCACACGGGCGCGTGCTTCGATCGATTCAATGAGAGACGGATTCAATTCGAGCTCGCGTGCGCCTCGCTCGAGCCACTCCGGCCAATGTTCCACTCCGGGTGTAGTTGGGCCGGTCGACGCCGAAATCACCATCCGCAGCGCCGGCAGTCGCGTTCTCATTTCGAGAATGGCCTCGAGCTGCTGTGGATCATCAACCACCGCGGCACCGGCTCCGCAGTCACGCAGCATGTGCTCGATCTGCGAGCGGGAGCTGGTGGGGTACAACCCAACGGTCGTCATCCCTGTTGACAGAGCGCCGAGGTCCGCAATTGGCCACACGAAGTCGTTGCCAGCGAGTATCGCGACCGCGGCCGAATCGGCAGCCTCGCTCGACAGAATCGCTGCCGAGAACCGCAGCGAAGCATCACGCCATTCGCCCCAGGTCATCGCACCATCGGTTCCGCCTGACGTAGTTCTGGCGGTGCGCAGCGCGACGCGGTCCGAGTGCCGCTCGGCTCGATCGAGGAACCACGTGAGGATCGTCTCGCTCATGCTGCCCGTCTCTCGGGATTCCACTCGAGCGCGAGACAGCCCATCGCCAGCCCGGCGCCAGATGCGGTGAGCATCACCAGATCGCCTCGATTCAGCCGACCCGACTTCACCGCGTCGTCCATCGCCATGGGCAGGCACGCCGATCCGGTGTAGCCCCACTTGCCCATCACCGTGTGCGCCTTCTCGAACGGCTCGCCAAGTGACGCCATCACTATGCGGATCGTGGACAGGTTCACTTGCGTCCAAAGCCACATATCGACGTCTTCGACACGTCGCCCGATCCGGCCCAGCACGGCGCGCGCAATTCGAGGCCAGCCCTCTTCATTCACCGACGCGGGATACTTCTGCACGAAGCGCAGATGATTCCGGTAGCCGCTGGCGAGAACTGCTTCTGTTATCGGCTCCGCGGTACCCCCGGCAAACACGCCCATTCCGCTCGACAGGCTGCCGTCGGCATACAGCTCCGAGGCAAGGATGCCGCGATGAAGCGAATGCCCGAGCACGACGGCACCCGCTCCATCAGCGAAGATCGTAGACGTCTTCTTATCGGCTCGATCGAGGAATTTCGACATCGCATACGCGCCAACTACCAGTATCCGATCGTAGCGATCGTCGGATGCGATGTACTTCCAGGCGGTGTCGAGCGCAGTGACGAATCCCGCGCAGCCAGCGTTGATGTCGAACGCGCCCGTGCTCCCTTCCATTTTCAGGCGGCCGTGAACCGCCGACGCGGTCGCCGGCGTTATGTACTCCGGTGTGTCCGTGGACACGATGAGCAAGTCGATCTCCGAAGGAGCTACGCCCGCGCTTTCCATCGCGCGTCTGGCGGCCTGCTCTGCCAGATCGGCCGTGGATTCTTCTGGCGCGCAGAACCTGCGCTCGCGAATGCCGAGAGTGCCGGAAACGAAAGGGTCGATGTCCTCACCCAGCGCCGCGGACAGCTCGGCGTTCGTCACCACCTTTTCCGGCACATAGCTTCCGGTACCGGTGATGGTCGCGTACCGCGTCACGACCGATCTCCAGGCGCCGGCCCGCTCGTGCCGCGCGCCACCAGCACCACGGGAAGGAGTCGCCCGAGATATTTGCCGGGAGCTTTTCCTTCGATCGTCCGGATTAGCAGCCGCGCCGCTCGCCCTCCGAGTTCCCGTGCCGGCACCTTTACTGTCGTGAGCTCGGGGGTGACGAGTTGAGCGAGCTCGATGTCATCGCAACCGACGATGGAGATGTCGCCCGGCACGTGCGCGCCTGCTGCGATACATGCCTTGAGGGCGCCGATCGCGACAACGTCGTTCACGCAGAACACGGCCGTCGGCCGCGGATCGAGCGCAAAAAGGGAGCGCATAGCGGCCCGCCCATCGAGAGCAGTGGCGTTGGCGCGCACCAGATACTCGGACGGAAGTGATATGCCGGCGGCACGGAGAGCATTCCAGAAGCCGCGCTCGCGCATGCGGAACGAGTGGACGTCGATGGCGGGGCCAATGAATGCGATCCGGCGGTGTCCGAACGCGATGAGATGATCGGCCGCCTGCGCGCCCGCGCTCTCGGCGTCGGTCGCTACCCCCGGCCAGCGCCCGGGAAGCTGATCGATGAGCACGACATTGGTCCGGTCCAGCAGATCGGCGTGCACCGAGGACGCCCCGACCGCATCGATGATTACGCCATCGATTATTCTCGCGTGCAGCGCGTCGAGGTATTTGGCCGGGCTCGATTCCCCGGCCTCGCACAGCAGCACGGCATAGCCCTCCTCGGCTGCGACGCGCTCCACGCTGCTCACGACGTCGGCAAAGAAGGGATTCCGAAAATCGGGAACGATGATTCCCAGCGCGTATGACCGGCTCCGCACCAGGCTGCGCGCGACCAGATTCGGGCTGTACCTGAGCTCTTCGGCGGCCTTGATGATCCGCGCCCGGGTCTCGGGAGAGATGCGGGCAGTCGGGTTCTGACTGAGCACGAGAGATACGGTGGGCTGGGACACTCCGGCCCGTTCGGCTACGTCGCGGGTCGTGACCCTAGGTGATGGAGCGCGTTTCTGCACCCCGCTAATACGTGTTTGCTAATTCGTATTGTCAAGACCTTTTTTTTGTTCCCGCACAGCTATATCCAGATCGGTCCCTGAGAGTTTGATCCCGCACCTCCCGTACGGCGCGTGGGTGGCACCGGCAGCTCATCAAGCGCCTTTCGCCATTGCCGAGACGACCGGATGACGGTTGTCGTTCTCACCAATCTTCAAGGCATCGACCCCGACGCTCTGGTTGATGGTGTCGCAGCCCTTTACGTGCCCGCTCTCGCATCCCTCAACAGCGAGCGGAACTGATTCGTATCAGATTCATACGCTGCTGACTGGAGACCAAAGATGAAAGAGCCCAAGGTTCCGGACGAGACCCGCCGACGCCTCCTCCGCACAATCGCTGTTGCGCCGGTAGTGATGGCCTTCCCCTCTCTCTTCGCCATCAAAGGCTGCTCGGCCGGTTCGGCCGGTGACGCCCGCGCCGAGTTGCCCCCAACTCCCTCTTGCCCGGACGACGACGAGCCGACCGAGGCGCAGACCGAGGGACCGTTCTTCAAGGTGAGCTCCCCGCGGAGAACCTCCCTCCTCGAACCTGGAATCACCGGCACGAAGCTCATCGTGAGCGGGCTCGTCCTCACGCGAAGCTGCAAGCCCGTAGCGAACGCGCTCGTGGATTTCTGGCAGGCGGACGACGCCGGCGAATATGATAACGTCACATTCAAGCTGCGCGGCCACCAGTTCACCGACGCAAAAGGCGCGTGGCGGCTGGAGACAATCGTGCCCGGGCTCTATACGGGACGTACCCGGCATATCCACGTCAAGGCACAGGCTCCCGACAAAGCGGCACTCACGACGCAGCTATATCTGCCGGGAGAAAAGGGCAACACATCAGATCGTATCTTCGACTCCGATCTCGTGATGGCAATGACCGATCGCGAAGGAGTGAAGGCAGGACGCTTTGACTTTGTCCTCGATTTGCCCTGAGTCTCAGCGAACCCAGTCGGCCACGAACAGATTCGTCTCGCCTTCCTTCACCGCGCCGCGATTCGACGCCCAGACGACCTTCGTGCCGTCGGGACTGAACATCGGAAACCCGTCGAAACTCGCATCGAAGGTGAGCTGCTCGAGTCCTGACCCGTCGGAGTTCACAAGGTAGAGATCGAAGTTGCCGCCGCGTGGATTCCTGTAGTTGGACGAGAATACAATCTGTTTCCCGTCCGGAGTCCACGAAGGCCCGAAATTCGCACCGCCCAGCCGCGTGATCTGCCGCTGGTCAGAACCGTCCGCATTCATTACGAAAAGCTCGACGCGGCGCGGACGCACGAGCCGCTGAGCCAGCAGGTCGCGGTACTCGCGAAGCTCCGTTGAATCGGTCGGGTGGTTTGCACGGTACACGATCCGTTTTCCATCCGGAGACCACCACGCACCGCCGTCGTATCCAGGTGTCGTGGTGAGCCGGCGGACGTCCGACCCGTCAGTATTCATCGTATAAATATCGAGATCACCGTCCTTGAGCGACGTAAACACTATCCGTCTTCCATCGGGAGACAGCACGCCCTCCGCGGTATAGACGTCGTACTTCGTCAGCCGCTTCAGGTTTGTTCCATCGCGATTGACCGTGTAGATGTCGTACCGGTCGAGGGGCCACACGTATCCTTTGGATAGATCGGGACGGGGCGGGCACGCTGAGTCGTGCGCTGTCGTCGAGGCGAAGAACAGGCGGTTTCCGCCTGGGAAGAACCAGCCGCAGGTAGTCTTGCCGCGGCCGTCCGACACGCGCTGGAGCCCGCTTCCGTCCATCCGCACCACGTACTGCTGATCGCACGTGCGGCTCTCGCGCGTACTCTGCATCGTCAGCCACTTCCCATCGGGGCTGAAATAGGCTTCGGCATTCTCACCGCCGAAGGTGATCTGACGAATCTTCGAGAAGCGGCGCTCGCCCGCTGCCGATGCGACTTCTCGCGCCGGAGACACATCGGATCGCTCGTCGGGCACACGGACACCGTCGGGTTGATGGCGTGGCGTGCACGCGCTCGCCAGCAGCGAAAGCAGGAGGAAACCCTTTGGATGAAAACGCATGCCGTGAAAATAGCGACGTATTCCTTCGGGTGTACTACCGGCAAACTTGTAGTTCTCCGTTGCGGTTACACATATTGAGTTCGCGCCCTGCAGCTTCTGGGCTGGCCGTACCGCGCTAGAACATGAGGCCGGAATGCTCCATCATATCCTGTATCGGTATCGCGGCCTGAGCGTGGCTTGCACGATCGCCGCTGCTTCGATGTCGTGCACCGACGGAAGCGGGCCAACCGGGCCCGACAATTCAGTGACGACCGTTGAAGTCGCCGCCCCGTCAGCCTCATTGATGGTGGGTGAGACATTCCAACTCGCTGCTGTCGCGCGTAATGCGGCCAGCGCATTCGCTGTCGCCGGCCAGGTGACCTGGACATCCTCGAACAACTCTGTTGCAACCGTTTCGCCGAATGGACTCGTGACGGCTGTGGAGACGGGTGCCGCCCAGATCTCCGCCACCCACGAGGGAAGGACTGGATCGGCTCGCGTGACAGTGGTCACAACCGAGCTGATCCAGAGCATCGATCAGTACGCTGATGGGACACTCGCTTTCACGAGCACGCGTGGTGGCGCATTCGACGTTTTTACGGCCGGTCCTTCAGGCCTTACAAGAGTCACCGCGAATCCCGACCATGAGCAGTTCGACGGATGGTCGCCGGACGGCTCCCGTCTCGCCTTCATCCGGTTCCCCGTCAACGCCGGAGTCTTCACGTCGCACGTCATCAACTCCGACGGAACGAACGATATTGTCGTCGCAAGCGGATTGGTTCAATGGTCTCCCAACTGGACGAAGCGCAACGCATTCCGTGACGGACAGCTGGTCGTGACAAACGCTGACGGAAGCGGTGCGGTCGTCGTGAGCCCGCCGGTTGGAGACACGATATTCGGGGGGTGGTGGTCGCCCGATGGAACCCGGATTGCCTTCGGGTACGCGCCGTCGGGCAGTGTTCTCACTGACATTTACGTTGTCAACGCCGACGGTACGGGACTCCGCAACCTCACCAATTCGCCCAACATCGCGGAAGACTATGCCGACTGGTCCCCCGATGGCACGCGGCTGGCGCTCACTGGACATAACTACCAGAACGATGTCGGCAGCTCTCTCTACGTGGTCGGCGCCGATGATGGTACGGTAACCCGGTTCACGTCCAATGACTCGGATAGGGACGATCTCGAGCCCGCCTGGGCGCCGGACGGAAAACTGATCACGTTTACCCTGAATCGCGGCGTCACCTTCGGGATCTACGTCATCTCGGCATCGGGCGGCTCGCCGGCCCGCCTTTCTCCGGCTTCCATGATCGCAGGATTCGGAAAATGGTCGTCGGACGGAGCACGTCTCGCATTTACCGGCATCCTCCCCGGAAGCTTCCGTCAGATCGTGTTCGTAATGACACTCGACCGAACGAAGATCTTCCAGATCAGCGCCCGCTCTTCAGACAACCTGAGGCCGCTCTGGAAGCCGTAGGCGCTGACGCCTACTCTATTTTGCAAAGTACTTGACGCGACTAGAGTAGATGCGTATCCTTTGGACAGATGGTGTTCACGATCTCATCTCTCTCCAAGGGTACGACAATGGACGCATTGGTCGGCGGAGCTAACGCGATTCTTCTCCTCTTCACGCTTCTCTCCCTGGCTGGCGCCGGTGTGATCGCCTGGATCGCAACCAGAAAGGGGCGGCGATCAATCGCCCGAATGGTGCTCGGCGCGGCTGCGATTCTCGGTGCGGCATATGCGGGCGGTGTGATCGCCGCATCGGCATCGAGCACCGAGCAGACCCTTCCCGCCGGTGAGACCAAGTGGTTCTGCGGCTTTTATCTGGACTGCCATCTCGGTATGTCGGTTGACCGGACAGAAACCGTCACCTCGGTACAGACAGCAGCGGGACCCGTCAACGCCAACGGTGTCTTCTACATCGTTTCCCTCAGACTTCACAACAGCGCGAAGAACCCGTCCATCGACATGACCCTCTACCAGCCGGTCGCGACAATCGTGGATGCGGCTGGCCGGAAGTACCCGCGAGCGACGGCCGTCGAAACGTCGGTCGGGGGAACTGAGTCGAGACCAGCGCCCCTTCCTCGGATCGCCAAGGTTGGACACCAACCGATGTTCGCGACAATCGTGTTCGATCTTCCGGCTGACGTCCAGCAACCACGACTGCTCGTCACTGAAGGGTGGGTCGTGGACAGAATGATCGAGCTCGCGCTGATCAACGACGAGAACAGCATCTTCCACCAGAAGTCTCTTCTCGCGCTGAACGGATCCACCCAGCGCACCGCCCTCCAGTTCGCGCAGTAGCACCTGCGTCGGGTACCGGGTTAGTGGCGGTGCTCGATCATCTCGTCACCGGTCATCCTGTGGTCGTCGCCCCAGATCATTTCCGGATCGTCGCCCGCAAACACATTCGCGTGGACCATCCACCCGAAGATCTCCTCCTCGAATTGGCCACCTGCCGCCTCACACTCGGCGCGTGTCGACACGCCCAGTGGGCCGAACACCGGGCGGCCGTTCTTTCGCTCGGTCCATCGGTCTTGATTCCGGCGAGGCGGGAGACACCAGTTGATGTGCTTGTGCCACTGCGCAACACTGAGTGGAATGCGCTTGTCGAGGTCGGATGCGGAGTAGCGCTTCGGCGCTGTGTACATCGCCCCGGTGAGCACGAGCTTCCCCATGGCATCCCGACTATAGAGCAGTGACGTCGGCTTTGTTGCGTCGAACCGAAAGGCGTTTCTGAATGCCTGGCCGTAGTTGGTGAAGTGATATACGCGCTGGTTCTTCAGCTGCGGAGCGAACATCCTGAAGCCATCAGCTTCGGCCAACTGCACGTCACGATATTTTTCGATTGCTGACCGCAGCTGCCCAACGAGTGCTGTGGCTCGCAGCGAATCGGCGCGATTGGCCGGCCGCCGAGGAGTCATCTCCATATGCGCGGCCATCGCGCGCGCGTCGGCCTCGATCGGGGTTCCATTCGCAGTCGAATGCGAATGTTGGGCATCTACTCGTCCGGCGAGTGTGACGGTAACTGCTATTGCCACAATGAAGGGGATCAGACGTACAGGCATATCGCCAATCCTGTAGATGGTTGCTGCCCGGCACCGAGCCTGCATAGAGACTCTCTACGTCTCAGCATGTTCTACGTCTCAGTTGCCGTTTCTGCGTCTCGCCTTCATTTCTGCGTCTCGTTCTTTACAAGACCCAGGACTGCGCTCACCACCTTGTTAGACGGCAGAGAATCGATTTCGTTCCCGTCCCAGAACACGACTTCCCCCGGAATATTGTAGGGCGCATACGGATGATGGTCTCGTTTCAGCAGAACAACGGACGGTTTCCTGAACGCGGACGCCGCATGCGAAATGCTGGTATCAGGAGTGAAAACCACGTCGGATGTCCCGACGAGCGCAAGCGCTTCGCGCAGCAGCGGAGTAGCAACCGGGTGAGCATTCACCAATGCCGCGACGCGCTGGACGCTTTCCCACTCCCTGGGAAGTCCGATGACCACGATCGGCATCTGCGGATAGGTGGCTCGAACGTATCGCAGCACCTCCAGGAACCTGTCGTCCGGCCATCGGCGCTTTGGCTCGGAAGCAGAGAGGTTCACCAGCAAACGCTTCGCATTGGAGGATGCTTTGCCTCCTCCACCCTCTCGCTGGTCCCGACGTTCATCGGAGTCCGGCATCGCTTTCCTTCCTGCGCGGGCTGCGGCTCGCCACTGCACTCGCGCCGCATCCCGCTCCGTGACGGACAGGAAAATCTCCGGCTGCCAATCGACCGAGTCGATATCGGTTCCAAACGGCACGGCGAGTGAGCGCGATCCCTCGATGTACGGAGTGGACCGGTCATATGCTCGCACACGGACGTTATATATGAGATCGTTGTTTCCTCCCTCGACTCCGATCCTGAACGGAGCGCGGGACGCGAGCATGAGAAGCGGAGTCGAAGTGAAGATCGGCGGATTGTTGATCCGCCCATCCACGATGACTTCGTAGCCCTGCGCCCGCAGCTGCCTCCCGACCGTCAGGTAGCTGCTCCACGACTTCCGATCGATAGTGAACACCCTGCCGACATGAGGATTCCCCTCTAGGACTGGCGCTGTCGACGCATTTGCAAGGACGTCCACCCTGTGCCCGGCTACTGCTTGCGCCAGCACCCGGATCAGTCCGGTCGCCATGATCATGTCACCGATCCGCTCGTATCTCACGAACAGCGTCCGGCGGCCGCTTGCTTTCCAGGCGGGAGGAACCGTCCGCGGGCCAGGAAGAGACCGCGCGATGGCACGCATCCACAGTGCGCGCCACGCCTTCTCAAGCTGGCGCGGATTCACCGACCAGCGGAAGCTCCAGCAGTTTCTTCGACGGCTGAGGATCAAGCGTCTGATAGACCGTGATACGGTCGATAAGAACCGGATCACGGACTCTCATCGAGAGGAGCTCGCGTTCCGTTTCACCCGTCAATGTCGGATAGAGAGTCAGCGTGCAGTGCGGGCTGAAACTGAATCGTGCGCGCTCGAACGGCAGGCCACTTGTGGCGAGGCGGTCATGGAAAACGCGGAGAGTTCCGTGCGGGTCGAGCGGGAGGACGATGATCTCAGTCTGCATGAACCGCATCGGCGGCCCGAATCTGAGCGTCAACGGTGCAGTCGTGGAGGTGATAGGTGAGAACTTCTCCCGGATTTCGGCTGCAGTAACGGAGCCCGGTATCGGGCCCACACCTGACGAGCCGGTAATCGTGACATGCGGCGGCTTGTAACGCGCGAGCCGTGGATCATACCGATCGTTTATCTCGCGGATTTTCTCGCCCACTGCACCGGAAAGCTCGGCAATCACGAAGATACCGTTCTGCACCGGCTACCTGGTGGTCACTGAAAGATGGGGCAGCCACCTTCCGGTATCGTGAAGCTCTACCCCGGCACGGAGAAATGTCCTGTCGAGAGCGTTGTTCGGGTGCGAATGCTGATATCGAAACACTTTCAGGCCGGTGAGTGTCCCGATGGCTGCTCCCACCGCCGCGTCGCTCGCCCAATGCTCGTTGTTATAGATGCGTGACACGCCGGTAAGCGTCGCCCCGGTATACATCACAGGACCGATGAGCCATCTCGACCGCGGCCACCAGCGAACAGTCTCGCTCGAAACGATCGATGCCAGGGTGAACGCCAGTGTCGCGTGACCCGAAGGAAAAGATCTGTACGCATCATCTTTCCAGCCGCGCCCCAACTCGAAGCTGGTCGAGTTCTCGATGTTCACATACGGCCGGGCCCGGCCGGCGAATGTCTTGATCGCTCCGGTCACAGTGCTCGCGATTACCAGGGCTTCGACACTGTGAAGTCCCAGATCTTCTACTCTGCGCTGCCCATCGAGACGGCCAAGCACGTACAGTCCAGCGCCGACTGCGAGCGCGCCGGGATGGCCGAAGATCCGGAACACGGTGGCTGAGTTGCGAAGTACAGGACTCGACTGCCGAACGGGTTTCCGAAGCTCCTGTGCGAAGTGCCTGTCTACAGGCGTCGCCGCAGCCGCAACCACAACGAACCCACCGATGAGCGCAACATCACGCGCGGTGAACAGCGGTGAGCTGGAATTGAGCGTATCAACTGTCTGGCCCTGCGCGGTGAACGCGATAGCCATCGAGAGCGGCAGGGCACGCATCGTCGCCGATATCATGTTACGATTTAACCGTTTGCGAATACCGCACCGTTCCAAATTAGGTTCTGCACGGATTTCGATGCAACGGAGCCGAAGGCGGCCATGAAGACGCGGGCAACTGGTACCGGGCACCGGAAACGTCCCCTTGCCGTGCCCCTGCGATTGGGACATATCCTCAAAATGCTGAACATCGACCTCTCGGGGTGCCGTGCACTCGTCGCCGGCGTCGCCGACGACGGCGGCTTTGGCTTTGCCATCGCCAAGGCCCTTGCCGAA
This sequence comes from Gemmatimonadaceae bacterium, assembly GCA_013813715.1. Taxonomy (GTDB): domain Bacteria; phylum Gemmatimonadota; class Gemmatimonadetes; order Gemmatimonadales; family Gemmatimonadaceae; genus UBA4720. Next base: position 68,757 of record JACCRF010000169.1, read on the forward strand.
GCTGGTGCCTCGGTATGCGTGGGCACATGGCCGCCCGCGCTCAACATCTTCATGAACCTGCTCGATCGCGGCAAAATGGACGAATCGAGACGACTGTCAAACGGCGAGCTGCTCCAGTTCGAAAAGGTCTATCCGCTTGACGCGGCGTTCGATACGCTCGCCGACGCACCTGATGATCTCCGAGCCAGCAAGCGCTACAAGGACACCGGTGATTTTTCCATAGACGGGCTCGCCGCGCGCATCAGCGAGGATTTTGGCGACAAGCCACTCGACATCGTCGTGCATTCTCTCGCCAATGCCCCTGAAGTGAAGAGACCGCTCCTCGACACGAGCCGCGGTGGGTACCTCGCCGCGGTTGGCGTCAGCGCGTACTCCCTTGTCGCGATGGTGAGCCGCCTCGCTCCACTGATGCGGCCAGGCGGATCATTCCTCTCCCTGACCTACATGGCCGGTGAACGCGTTATCCCCGGCTACGGCGGAGGAATGTCCTCGGCCAAAGCTGCGCTCGAGAGCGACACTCGCACGCTCGCCTACGAGGCCGGCAGAAAGTACGGGCTTCGCGTCAACACGATTTCCGCTGGTCCGTTTGCGTCCCGCGCGGCAAGTGCGATCGGAATCATCGACAAAATGGTCGCCTACTGCGCCGAGAACTCGCCTCTCGTCGAGCCGGTCACCGCCGAAGAGGTCGGCGTTACAGCAGCGTTCCTCTCGAGCCCGCTCGGCAGCGGAATCACCGGCACCACCATCTACGTGGACAAGGGGTACCACACGATGGGCATGGCTGTCGCCTCGATTGGCGACTCGGAAATCCCGAGGTAGTACCTCCACAATCCCAGATTCAACAGTGTTTCGTCATTTCTTCGTCGCCTGTGCACTGCTGGTTGGCGTCCCGGGCTGCTTTCTGCGCCCGGTTCGTCAACCAGTTGCTACCGTGCAAAAATCTCCGGCCCAGCTCCGCGCCGACAGCGTCGAGAAGGCCGAAGCAGCGACCGGACTCAAGCCGTACGCCAAGGTCATTACGAGCGCGGCACAGACACGACACGGTCTTTTTTCGACACATCGGATCGGCGACACGCTTTATTTCGAGATTCCGCGCCGCGAACTCGAGCGGGACATGCTTCTGGTCGGACGCTTTGCGCGAGCGGCTGTCGGCGCGAACTTCGGTGGCGATGAATTCACCCAGCGGGTGCTTCGCTGGGAGAAACAGGGCAACCGCATCCTTCTCCGCAGTGTCAGCTTCGAAATCACCGCCGATTCGACACTTCCCGTCTACCGTGCGGTATCTCAAGCCACTTATCCGCCCGTCGTCGCCGTTTTTCAGGTTCAGGCGTACGGTCCCGACAGCACGGCGGTGGTAGACGTTACTCCGCTGTATACGACCAATGTTGCGGAGTTCGTCGGCGCGCGCGGCTCATTCGATGAAAAGCGATCGTTTATCGAAAAGGTCAGCGCGTTTCCCGATAACGTCGAGGTCGAAGCAACCCAGACGGCGACTCCCGAGAATCCCCCAGATTCTCAGCGCGGCCTTGGTCCTGTTCCGGCGCAAAGTGTCCTCGCCCATTGGAGCATGATTCGCCTGCCGGTCCGCCCAATGATGGCCCGGCTCGCCGACAAGCGTGTCGGATACTTCGAGGTGAGCCGGACGGATTATGGCCTGCCTGAGCACCGGTCGGTCACGCGGTCGTACATCACGCGCTGGCGGCTCGAGAAGAAGTTTCCCGACTCCGCCCTTTCCGAACCTGTCCAGCCGATAGTGTACTACGTCGATCCTGCTACTCCAAAGCAATGGATTCCCTGGATAAAGAGGGGAATCGCGGACTGGCAGCCAGCATTCGAGGCAGCAGGGTTCCGGCGCGCGATCATAGCGAGAGATGCTCCCGCCGCCGCCGAAAACCCAGACTGGTCGCCCGATGACATCCGCCATTCAGTGATCAGGTGGCTTCCCTCCGTCACCGAGAACGCGCAGGGACCCCACGTTCACGATCCCCGCAGCGGGGAGATTCTAAATGGCTCGATGCGGATTTTTCACAACGTCCTCAACCTGGTGAGAAACTGGTACTTCACGCAGGTCTCTCCGCTCGACCCGCGGGCGCAGCAGCTGCCATTCCCCGACTCTCTGATGGGGCGACTCGTGCAGTATGTGATCGCCCACGAGGTCGGCCACACCCTCGGCCTTCAGCACAACATGAAGGCGAGCTCGACGTACCCCGCCGACAGCGTTCGCAATGCGTCGTGGCTGCGACGGATGGGGCACAGCCCGACACTCATGGACTACGCGCGCTTCAACTACGTCGCGCAGCCGGAGGATCGAATTCCAGCCGAGTATCTCATCCCCCGCATCGGCCCCTACGACTCGTTCGCAATTAACTGGGGATATGCTCCGATTCCCAGGGCTCGAACGCCTGAGGATGAGAAGGCGGTTCTCAACGATTTGGCGGAGATGCAGGATTCCGTCCCCTGGTATCGCTTCACGACATCAGGCGCTCGCAACGTCGATCCAGGTGATGCGACAGAGGCTGTCGGCGACGCCGATGCGGTTCGCTCCACAGCCTGGGGCATTCGCAATATCAAGAGAGTGATGCCGATCCTTTTTTCGGCCGCACTCAAAAAGGGGGAGGACAACGCCGAGCTCAGCGAGCTGTACGAGAAGCTCCTCGATCAGTGGGGACTCGAGATGGAGCACGTTGTCGGAATCGTAGGAGGATCGGAAACCCGTGAGAAGTACGGCGGACAACCGGGGCCACGATTCACGCCGCTCTCACGTGCGCGACAGCAGGCAGCGGTGCGCTTCATCAACGAGAACGCCTTTCGCACGCCCGATTACTTCGTCGATACGCAAATCCTCAGGCGAATCGAGCCCGAGGGCACGCTTCGCCGAATCGGTTCCGCGCAGTCGCGGGTGCTGGCCAGCCTCCTTGAAACCGATCGCCTGAACCGGCTTTCCGAGTACGAAGCAATCTCTCACCGAGGCGGCGGTGAGCCCTACCGCCTTGCCGAAATGCTGGGTGACGTCCGCCGCGGAATATGGGGAGAGTTGAGTGCAGGTCGCGTAAACATAGATCCCTTCCGCCGGTCGCTTCAGCGGGCGTACATCTCCCAGGTGGACGCGAAGGTGAACCCATCTCCCGCGATCATAATCACCACCAGCCCGCCTTCGAGAGGCGCCAGGCCCAGCCCGTCATCGGGTGCTAACAGTGACGTTCGCGCGCTGATGCGTGGAGAGCTTATCGAGCTCGATGCTGCACTGCGGTCAGCTCAGGGTCGCGCTGCAAACCGTACAACGCGGCTGCACATCATGGACATGCGCAACGAGATCAGGCGGATTCTCGATCCTGAGAGGTAAAGAGCGCCGGGTGGCCCGCTAGAAGGACAGTACGAGCGCCCTTGTGACCTTCGCCGGATCCCCGATTACCGCAAATCGCGCCTTATGCATGTAGCGCTTTGCCACCCGCTGGACATCGACCGGCTTCACGTTGCGGTATGCCCGCAGGAACAGGTCGTATTTCTGCCAGCTTCCGCCCACCAGCTCCCATAGTCCAAGCGCGGCAGCCTGGCCCATGTTCGTCTCCTGCCGCACGAGATAAGCAGTCAGAGCGGCGTTGACGTTCTCGGCCATGCGTGCAGCCGGAACGAGCTCGTTCTGGAGGCGTTTCACCTCCGAGAAGATCACCTTGAGCGTTGTGTCCGGATCCACCGCCGTCACGTAGACGCGACCTCGATTCGCTCGGCGAGTCTCCAGTCCGGCCGCCACTGCGTACGTCATGTTGCGCTTCGTCCGCACTTCCTCGAACAGCCTGTTGCCAAGAATGTCCGTGGCGACGCGGAACGCGGCGTAATCGGGATCACTGATGTTTGGCGCTGCGAAGAAGCCGGTAATGTAGTTGGTCGGCAACTCCCGCTTCACGACCACCAGATCGGGAGTGACGTCGCCGAGGATTGTAACGGGCCCCGCGTTTCGCCCCTTTGCCGGCAGGTTTCCGAATGCCGCCTGGATTTTGCTGGTGAGATCGGCTCGCGTCACGTTGCCGACCACCACGATCAGCAGATTTTCCTTCGCCATCCGCTCCCGGTGCCACATCATGAGCGCGTCACGGCTTATCGCCGCAATCGACGTCGCCGTTCCGCCGGGAAGCAAGGCATAGGGATGGCCCGCATAAAGAAGACTGTCCGCCAGAAACGTGAGGTACGTGTCGGGATCATCGGTTCGTCTCTTCGCCGCATCCACTAGTTGGCCGCGCACAATCTCGACCTCCGCCGCGGGGAACGTTGGACGAAGTGCAGCCTCCGCGAACAGATCCCAGGCCTCGTTCCAGTGCTGCCGCACACCCTGGAGCGTGAGCACCGAGTAATCCACGTTTACATCAGCGCCGATTGCGGTGCCGGTGGAAGTTGCAAGCGCCGCGAATGCATCCTTGCTGTACCTGGCGGTACCGTGCGTTGCCGCGTTCAGCATGAGGCTCTCGATGCCTGCATTCGCCACACTGAGGTTCGCGGCTCCCCCTCGCAGATACATGCGCACCGCCACAACATCGTTGGCGCGAATTGGCTTGAAGATCACCGGAATTCCCACCACCTCGAATTTCGAGACTACAGGAGCAGTCTGCGCCATAGCCTCACCATCGTGGATCGCGGTCGAGGCTAGGAGCACCGTGAGAAATTTCTTCATCGCGCACCTCCCGCCGGCATGAGCGATTCAGGGCTAATCTTCAACCGCTCGCGTTCCTGCGGGCTTATCAGCAACCCTGTCACGTACGGCTTGCCAACGATATAGGCACGCGCATATCGGGCGATGTCCGCGCGGGTAACCTTCTGCATGTTGGGCACATACGTCCTGTAGTAATCGAGCCCGGCCACGGCCCACCAGAAGCCGACGGTATGAGCGTACTCCGAAGCCTGCTCGCGCTGGTAAAGCGCCTGGATCCCCAGTTGCCGCTGCGCGGCCGCAAGTTGTTCAGGCGTGATGTAGTTCTCGTCGGTGAGTTTCGCGACCTCTTCCATTATCGCCCGCTGTGCTTCCTGCAGCTTGTCGGCCGGAAGCTGCGCGAAAACGGAGATCGGCCCGGTGTATCCTAGCGTGTAGTAGCTGAGTCCGACGCTATAGGTGAGACCGCTGTCCACCAACCGTTTGTGAAAATTGCTCGATGGGTTTGCGAGCACGGTCGACAGAACATCAGCCGCGAAAGTCGAGGCGGGATCGACCGTAACGCTCGGGCCATGCCAAACCATATAGAGCGCGGCTCCCTGAACTGGACGCTCGACGATCACGCTTCGCGTCTTTGCCAGTGGCGGCGGCTTGGCAATCGCCGTTGCAAATGGATCGGCGCCACGCGGCCAGTCGCCGAACACCTGCTCCGCGAGCTGGAATCCACGGGCCGGCGTGATGTCGCCCGCAAGTATGATCACGCTGTTATTCGGAACGTAGTACCGGTTCTTGATCGTGTTCATCTTCTCCTGCGTCGCGGTGATGATCACGTTGCGGTTTCCGATCACGTTTTTTCGCGAGTAGTATCCGGGCGTCCACAGCAGCGTGTCTACGCCGCGGAACAGGTGGAAGTAGGGATTCGCCTCGTTCCGGTCGAACTCGCCCAGTACCACCGGCCGCTCCCTCACCAGCTCATCCTGGTTGAACAGCGGATACCGGATTGCATCCTCCATGAACTGCATCGCCGGAACAAGGCTGTCGACTCCAACGGTCACATAGTAATTGACCCGCTCTTCGCTCGTCGTTCCGTTCCAGACTGCCCCCAGCTGATTCATCCGGCGGAGATACATCTCCTGCGAGGGAATTGTGCGATTCGCCTTGAAGAACATGTGCTCGTACAGGTGCGACAGCCCGTCGTACTCCGGGGTCTCCGTGTATGCACCATTTTTGACGTCGATCTCAACCGTCACCAGGGGAACGGCGTGACTCTCGATGACTATCACGTCGAGCCCGTTCGCCAGCTTCCGGCTGTGTATCGGCAGATCCGACTGCGCACCCAGCGACGACCCTAAGAGAAGCACGCCGGAGAGTATGGCCCATCGTTTCATGCTGCCTCCGCAGAGAGCGTTATGCCCGGCCTTCTCAAACTGCAGGGCGTCGACGGTTCACGCCAGACGTTTATCCAACTACCGCCGCTGGCGGATGATGCGCGCCTTGAGCTTCTCCAGCTCCCTGGCGGACAGCGGCCCGGTGAGGGTGTAATGCCTTCCGGTCACCGAATCAGTCCATGAGATAGTCTTCATCTGCTGCATGACGGTCCCGGCGGCGAGGGGTGCTGCGGGAGGTGTCGCTGCTTTTTTCGTCGCACTGGGCGCACTGGCCGCACTGGGCGCACTACCGGCGCGCTGCATCGCCCCCCCCGCCTCGCTTGCCCGCGCCGCGAGATTCCTCGCTCGCAAACCAGTTGGGCCGCTCTCGCCAAGTGTGACCTCGATGCCTGGTGAAACCGCGTAAACGGTGCGATGAACTGACCCGACGCTGTCTGCCCGAATTTCTTTCAGCGGTGTACCCCCACCCCCTCCCGCACCCTCGCTAGCGGCGGCCCGGCTGGCGACAACGTCCTCGAGCATCAATGCCTCAGGTCGGCGTAACGCAGGAGGAGCAATTGTCACCGCTTGAACGTTTCGGCCGGTAACTACCCTCCGTAAAGTGTCGGAAAGTGTGGTGACTGAGTTCGCTCCCTCCTCGCGTTTGCGGACGTCAGCCTCTGCGCCTTGTGTTTCGCTGATCGCCTGAACGCCCTCGGGGGCCGCCGCCACCTTTGCGACTATCTTTGCTGCCGTTCCACTCGCTCTGCCTGAAAACTCCTGCCTGACGGGCTCGATGCTTCTTCGAGGTGGCATGTCTTCCCTTGATCTGAGAGCTGCTGGCTCACTCGGTACGCCAGTCGCCCTCTCTTTGGCCGCCGCCCCCGCAGTTGCGCCAGTCGCGTCCATGTCCGTTGCCCTCGCCGAACCGGCCACAGGCGACGGAGCCGATTCCGGTTCACTGACTGCTCGAGCCATTTCAACGCGCGGCAACGAACCCTCGCGGTTACGAACGACAAGCAGCGAGGCGCTCGCGACCAATAGAAGCGCCGCTGCTGCCCGCATATCGTTACGCGAGTACCACGCACGCTTCCTAGGCGCGGAGATCGGAATCACATTGCCCGGCACGTCGTCGAGCGCGATAAGTATCCGCGACGACGCTGCCACAAGTCCGCGCGCCTCTGCGACCACGCCCGCACACTGCGCGCACTCCGCTATGTGCATTTCGATGTGACTGGCTTCTTCCGGCGACAGCTCGCCGTCCAGCCAGGAGTGAATCATTCCCTCGTCAGGATGCTGCATTTCTCTCCCTCGCCTCGCGCTCTTTCTGAAGCGTTTCATAGCTTTCCACAAGACGCCGCCTCGCACGCGACAGCGTCGTGCCGACCGATGCCCGCGACAGCTCCAGTGCTTCAGCGATCTCCGAATAATCCAGTCCTTCCTCTCTCATCAGCAGAGCGAGCCGGTCCTTCTCTGCCAGTGCGTCTACAGCCTTTCTGGCAAGTGCTGCCTCCTGTGCCCGCTCCACCAGAGTCGCCTCCGGCTCGACGACACTGTCCCTCTCCAGTTCGGCGAGCAGAGACAGATGCCGCCTTCGCCGCGCATCCTTTCTCGCTTCGTCTCTCACCAGATTCGTCGCCACCGCGAAGAGCCAGGCACGCTCGTTGGTGATCGTCTCCTGCCGCAACGCGCGAACAAAGGTTTCCTGTGCGACCTCTTCAGCCCAGTCACGATCGCCGAGCCGTCGCGTCAGATACCGCACGAGCGCAGCGTTATAGGTTCGGAACAGCCGTTCAACGTCGGTCAACGAGTCACCAGCGTGACTGGATCGATCTCAGCTCCGACTCGTTCAGCGATTCGGCGCCATCGGGCGCGACCTCGATTGCCACGTCGCGTCCTGCAACCAGTACCCGCTCGCCAAGCGTGAACACTTCACGGAGCTCAGGAATGAGTTCAGCCAGTCTGAAGTACGCGCTCGAAAATGAGCGGACCTTCACCACCTTTATGGAATCGGCACGCCTCACGTCCACCCACACACCATTGCTGAGCATGAATGACCGCGCCCCAACCCGCCGCACTCCCACGGCCCTGGCGCCGGCATCAGCCTCGTCCGCTGCTGCGAGTGTGGTCGCCGATCGCAGCTTCGCGGCTTCGCGCGCGGCTTCGAACGATTGGACATTGGATGGTGCGGCTGAGCCTGCTGACGCCGTGCCTGCCCGCTGTTCCCGGCGAAGTGCTGAAGGGGCCGCTACGGCACGTGACGCCACAACCTCGCTCAGCCTCATGCCCGGCTCGAGTACCAGGTACGACGAGAATTCCGTCGGGATCGCATAACGCTCACCCAGCTCGCGTATCTCGTCATCCACCTCCCGCGATCTGCCGTTTTTTCGCTTCTCCGCGCTTAGATAGCCAACTCGCTGTGTCGCCCATAAACGAGCAACGAATGAATTCTCGCGAGAGCTGGAGGGAAACGCCACGCGCGTTGTCCATGACACGGGCCCATTCGCGGTTTGCCCTTCGAAGCGGATTCGGGCGTTTCCGCTTCCGTCGTATCTAGTCAGCAACACGTAGTCCTGGCCGGCGAATATATCCGCGGCTTCCGCCGGGTGCCGCTTGAGCAGGCGCACACCCTCTGCCGATACACGCACATCGGTGACCACGGGACTTGTGAGCCTGCCGGCGACTATGGACACCGCACGTTCGACCGACTCCTCCGGCCGCACGAAATGCGCTGTACCCCGGCCCTCGATGGCAAGCCGCTCGATCAGGGCTGCGTTGAGATCCGCTCCGACGCCGAAGGAGAATATTCGCTGTCGCCCGCGAAGCCGTGACACGCGTGCCGCAATGGCTTCCGGGTCGCGCTCGCCCACAGTCGGCGCGCCATCCGTCACGAACAGAACGAGACCCAGCCGCCCCGAAGGCGTGTTTCCATCGAGCGCCGCGTCGAGCGCGCCGGAGATGTTTGTCGAGCCCGATGCATCGAGCGACTCGAGATAGCGAGACGCCTCGCGAATGTTCTCCGACGTAGCACGCACGAATTCATCGCGGAAGCTCCGGACGTCGGTCGAGAAGTCGATCAGCCGGAACCGGTCGGATGAGCCCAGGGTCGCCAGCACCTGCTTCCCGGCTGCCTTTGCCTGCTGGATCTTCACACCCGACATCGAGCCTGACACGTCGAGAACGAGGGTGACGTCTCGCGCCGTCACGCGCGATGAAACTGCGGGAGGAGAGATTGTGAGCAGCGCGAAGCCATCCTCGCCACGGGGCGCATGCGTCAGTACCGATATCGCGGCTTCCGACGGACGCCGCACCGGCACGAGCAGCGTCACCTCGCTTGCGTCTCCCCTTGCCGACACCTCACGCCGGTTGCCCAGCCGCGCCACACGTAAGGAGTGCGTCGGAGAATAGGGATTCCCGTATATGTCGTCGACGCGGTACGTGAGCGTGAATGAGCCCCGTGATCGGGACTCGGAATCCTCATCCTCCGCCCGGCCGCCGCCCCTTCGCGTCGGGACGCTGGCCGGCTGCGTGCCCCGAAAGTAGTCGATACGGAACGCATCGCCCTCGCGCTCGGCGATCATATGAAACCGAACCACCACCTTTTTCTGCTCACCGGGTGCGATTGGGAAGATCCTTGCGCGCAGCATGCCATAACCCATCCATTCCACCAACGCCGGATCACGCTGCTGCCTGACTATCTGTTCGTAGATCCCGCGAGCACGATCCGCGTTCATCATCTCACCCGATATCAGCTCGCCGTTGATCGAGAGCTTCAGGTCCTGGAACGCCGCCCCCTTCGGCAGCGGAAATACATAATCGGCCTCGCCGAGGCCGGCGCCACGATTGATGAAGGTCTCGACTATCTCGTAGCGCAGAACACGGTCGTCCAGTTCCACGCGCACGTCGCTTGATTGCCTTGTAACTGCAGGGCCCGACGGACGACACGGCTGACACGGACCGTGTGCCGGGCAAATCCGGACGCACGGACGGGGAATGACCCACCCCTGAGCCGAAAGGGTGGTCGAAAGGAGGGCCGCGAAGAGGAATGAAGGGAGGATGCGCATTGTCGTCTCGGGTTGTTTGCTACCCCGTAAGACGCGCATCGCCACAGGCCTTGCACATGCCCCGCAAACGGCGCCAGGGCCAGCTATAGCTCCAGAGCTATTCCGGCTTCGCCTCGGGCGGAGTACGCCGCGTATAGCTGCCGGGTCGCTTGATCACCCGTACCTGGATCAGCTCCCTGTCCGCCCGATTCACCGTTTCCTCGAGCGATTCACCCCCTGACCAGGGGGCCCACGAAGTCGCTCACGCGATAGTTCTTCAGCTCGTCGATCGAGTCGACGCCAAAGATTCTGAGAAATGCCGGATTAGCGTCGAGAATCTCGCCATCGTCATTAGTGACGTAGATGCCCTCACCGAGATTCTGGGCGAATTTCGAGAGCGTTTCCGGATCGCTTAGGCTCCTGAAGCGTGAGCGGCCTGTGGCAGGTCTTTTCTCGGCAGAAGACTCTCTCTGCGGCATATGCATTGCCCTTGTGTTCCGTAAACCCAAACGGAGGCTTAATCTATGACAGACCGGAACTCCAAGGAACAGATGGACGACAGGAACAGGGATTCCCTCGAGGAGGCCAAAAAGACTCACTCGGGCATGCCTGGTCCCGTCGATCCAGATGCGATTCCCTCTTCCGAGCACAAGAGCGGATACGGCGGCGAAGGGGGCGAACCGCGTACGAGCTCGGACACTCGGCAACCAAAGCGCGGAAAGCCGGCTTAGTTGGCCAGGATGACGAGCCTGAGAAAGGCCTCAGGCAACCTCAGTGTCCGCGTCAAACCGCCCCCGAGACTCCAGGTCCGGGGCCAACAAAACTCAGCATCCGGATCTTCTGCCAGATCTTTCCTGAGAGCCCCGTAGTCAGCGTCTCGATTTCGTTCACGGCACCCAGCACGACCTCGTCGTTGAAGTACTGTACGAGAAGCGCCGAAAGCTTGCTCGTCACGGAGAGAAGTTCGCTGCAATAGTCGAGATACCGGCCGAGCTCAGAGGCTGTCATCGTCCTCTCGGGTGATGAGGAGGTATCCGGCTCCGGCGAAAGCAGGCGCTCGGGATCCTTTGTGAGCTGATGCATGTCAACGACGTGTGCCAGGCTTCGGAGCTGATGCAGTACGCCAAGTGCACGACGGCGCTTGAGCCTGGTCTCGATGGTCAAAAGGAAAAAGACAGCGATACCCACGAACACGATGTCGTTGACGCCGGCATCCACGAGCTGGAGGATTTCGGCCGGACCCTGAAAACGCCACGGTACACGAACGGTTGCGGCGACCATGACGAGAAGCGTCGCCATCGCCAGAATGGCCACCGCGGCAGCGAGGCGAATCGGCCAGTTGGGTTTACGCAGGTAGTCGACACACTCGGTGACTTCCGCTCCGACTAAGAGAAGCTCATCACTCACGCGACGCAGTCCTGATTCCGGGAACCGCTCGGAGATTCTGTCGCGCAGCTTCTGGAGTGTCTCCAGAATCCTTTGCTCATCGAGCTGTCTGTACCTCGCCATCTCCATGACCGCAATTCCGGTAACGAGTGCAGGAAACATAGACTGCCACCGGGATGGCTGGCGATACGGGTCAGAGTGTCGCTTAGGTTTCTCCGATGACCCTGATTTCGCCAGGCATCCATCACGTCACCGCGATTTCCAGCAATCCTCAGCGGAATCTCGATTTCTACTCGGGGGTGCTCGGATTGCGCCTCGTCAAGCGCACTGTCAACTTCGACGACCCTACCACCTATCACTTCTACTTTGGTGACGCCGAGGGGACACCGGGAAGCCTCCTCACATTTTTTCCATGGCCCGATGCACGCCGAGGACGCCAGGGTGCGGGACAAGCAGCTGTGACGTCATTTGCGATTCTCCCGAGCGCGGTTGGATTCTGGATCGAGCGGTTCATCCGATACCACGTCGAGTTCCAGCCTCCAAAGTCGCGCTTCGACGACGAGCGTATCATCGGCTTCAGGGATCCCGATGGATTTCTCGGGGAGTTGGTTGCCTATCCCGGCGCGGAAGCACGTAACGGGTGTGAAGGCCGTGCAATCCCTCTCGAACACTCCATACGCGGCATATACTCGGTGACGCTATGGCAGGAGAGTTGCGACCTGACGGGCAAGCTTCTCACCGATTCACTCGGTTTTCGACCGATTCGGGAACAGGCGAGCATCTTCAGGTACGCCACGGCTGAACGGGGCACTGGCTCGATTGTCGACCTCCGATGCGTGCCCGGTCTCTGGCCGGGAGTCATGGGGGCAGGAACGGTGCATCACCTGGCTTTTCGCGCTCCCGACAGCGAGTCGCAGATGAAAGCGAGAGAGGATCTCGTGCAGCGCGGCTACAACGTCACCGCCCAGATTGATCGGGGCTATTTTTTCTCCGTGTACTTCCGGGAACCGGGCGGAGTTCTGTTTGAGATCGCGACCGATTCGCCGGGATTCGTGGTAGATGAACCGATCGATCAGCTTGGACAGTTGCTTAAGCTCCCGCAATGGCTCGAGCCACGCCGTTTTGAGATAGAGGCGCTCCTCCCCAACATCCGGCTGCCTATGGAGCTTCCCGGACCTAACGCATAACCAGCGACTTTCATCTACCCGATCATCCGCGGCCTTTCATTAACTTCCACCCTCGCCTGCTTCCCTCTCCCACACTCGATGCCTGCTACGATTTCAGAGCCCTCAAGTATTTCATCGACCTCTCTCGACGACCTCTGCATCAACGCCATTCGCGTTCTTGCCATGGACGCGGTACAGAAGGCGGACTCGGGCCACCCGGGCACGCCAATGGCGCTCGCTCCGCTCGCCTACGTGCTGTGGACAAGGCACCTGCGCTACAATCCTGCAAACCCTGCGTGGATCAATCGCGACCGCTTTGTTCTTTCGGCCGGTCACGCTTCGATGCTGCTCTACAGCGTCCTCTATCTCACCGGGTATGACCTCGCACTCGACGACCTCAAGCAATTCCGGCAGTGGGAGAGCAAGACCCCAGGTCATCCCGAGTACGGATACACCCCCGGTGTCGAGACAACCACGGGACCGCTGGGACAGGGAATCGGCAATGCCGTAGGAATGGCGATCGCCCAGGTGCATCTCGCCACGACCTTTAATCGCGACGGGCATCAGATCCTCGACAACGACACCTGGTTCATCGCCAGTGATGGCGACATGATGGAAGGAGTGTCGCACGAGGTTTCGTCGTACGCCGGCCATCTTCAACTCGGCAAGCTCATCGGGTTCTATGACGACAATCACATTACGATCGAAGGTGACACTGACCTCACCTTCAGCGACGACACCGCGAAACGCTACGAGTCATACCACTGGCATGTCCAGCGCGTCGAGGATGCCAACGATCTCGACGCGCTCGACGCCGCAATTACGGGGGCAAAGGCGGTTCGCGACCGCCCATCGCTGATAGTCGTCCGATCGCACATTGGATTCGGCAGCCCGAACAAGCATGACACTGCCGAAGCGCATGGCTCCCCCCTTGGTGCTGATGAGATCAAGCTCACCAAAGAAGCACTCCACTATCCGTCGCAGGAGCCCTTCTACGTCGCCCCCGAGGCACTTGCCCATTGGCGCAAGATGACTGATCGGGGGGCTCGACTCGAAGTCGAATGGCAGCAACGCTACGACTCATACAAGGCTGCACATTCGAAAGACGCCGCCGAACTCGAACGGAGGTTACGAGGCGAGCTCGCGCATGGATGGGAGGATCTCATCCCCAGCTTCACTACCGATAATGGGTCGATCGCGAGTCGCGCTGCTTCCGGGATTGTACTCAACGCGATCGCACCGAAGGTTCCGGAGCTGGTGGGCGGTTCGGCGGATCTCGCATCATCTACCAACACGATCGTCAAGGGTGCACCAAGCATCGGCCCCGACAACTACGCCGGCCGCAACTTCCATTTTGGCATTCGCGAGCACGGCATGGGCTCCGTCATGAATGGCATGTCCGTATACGGCGGACTTATTCCGTACGGAGCAACTTTTCTCATTTTCTCCGACTACATGCGGCCGGCGATTCGGCTCGCGTCGGTGATGGACCGCCATGTCATTTACGTGTTCACGCATGATTCGATCGGGCTGGGAGAGGATGGCCCGACTCACCAGCCAGTCGAGCAGTTGAGCAGCCTTCGCGCTGTGCCAGGGTTGACGATCATCAGGCCGGCAGATGCTTCAGAGACCGCCGAGGCATGGCGTGCGGCTCTCAAGCACCAGGGCGGCCCGGTAGCGCTCGTGCTCACCCGCCAGAAACTCGGGTTCATCGACCGGGAGAGATACGCATCTGCGCGCGGGGTCGCGAAGGGGGCGTATATCCTCTCGGACACCCCTGGCGGCAACCCGCAGGTTGTTCTGATGTCGAGCGGGTCGGAGGTAGCATTGATTCTCGATGCTCAGCAGAAGCTCGAAGCGGCGGGCGTTCGCGCGCGAGCGGTAAGCGTGCCAAGCCAGGAGCTTTTCGCGGCACAGACAAGCGAGTATCGCGACAGTGTTCTGCCAATTGGCGTACGGCGGGTAGCAGTGGAAGCCGCTCAGCCAATGTCGTGGCATCGATGGGTGGGTGGTGACGGCGTCACCATCGGGATCGATCGGTTCGGGGCCTCCGCCCCATACAAGGAGATCTACGAGCACCTGGGGATCTCTGTGGCGAAGGTCGTCGAGGCCGCAAAACGGCTGGTTTCCTGACTCCGCGAGTCAGCCGCCGGTGACCGAATCCCGGCTGCGCGACATCAGCATTACCCTCTCTCCGGGTACGCCGGAGTGGCCTGGCGATACTCCATTTTCGTGCGGCTGGACAGCGACACTGTCAGGCGGCTCGAATGTAAACCTTTCGGCGGTTACGTCGAGCCCGCACGTCGGCACTCACGCCGATGCCCCGCTTCACGTACGCGAAGGCTGGCCCGGATCACATGAGCTTCCACTCGAGGCGTTTCATGGTCCGGCCGTTGTCATTGACGTCACCGGTGCGAAAGGCGAAATCACTCTCGCGGCGCTCGAGCAGCTTGCCGGAGCAGCTTCCATCGAGCGCCTGCTGCTGCGCACTTCCTGCTCGATTGCGTCAGGAAGTTTTCCCCTTGAGTGGCCGACACTCTCCGAATCATGCGCTCGCTCGCTGCTCGGCCGCGGCCTCCGGCTGCTCGGCGTCGATGCACCGTCGGTGGATACCAAGGACAGCAAATCACTCGCCGTCCACAAGATGCTCTTTTCAGGAAACGCCTTCATTCTGGAGAACCTCGACCTCAGGCGAACGCCGCCCGGTGAATACGAAATCATGGCGTTCCCGATCAAGATGATGTCGCTCGATGCGGCTCCGGTGCGGGCGGTTCTTCGAGAGAAATGATCGCTAGAGGTATTAGTACGATATTGCTACTAATACCTCTACCAGCGGCTACGCCGCCTGCGCGGCGTGCCGAGCAGCGCCCCCATCAGCCCACGGGTGATCGCACCAGCGACGGTGCGGGCAACCGGTGACTTCATCATCTGCGAAAACGCACCGGGCGGCTCCTTCGCGGCGCGTCGCGACGCTGCGGCCTGCGCCGGCTGCCTTACGGCGGGCGGCACGTACGCAGGCATGTCCAGAACCGTTCCGCCGGGATCGACGTCCGCCGGTACCACCCGGGCGGCGAGCTTCTCGCGCGCGCTTTCCTTGTCGATGGCCTGCGCATAGTGCTGCACCTGGCGCGAGCTCGATACTCGTTGGGCGAACTCCGCTTCCGGCAGCGGAGACATAGTTGAGGAAGGCGGTATCAGCCGCGTTGCAAACGGAGGTGTGGGGACGCCCTTCGGAGAAAGGACGGTCACGAAACCTTCTCCGATCCCCAGGGTTGTGAGCGTCTCCTCGATGTCATAGAAAGGAGTTTTCGGGAAAGTTCTCGCTGCTGCACGCAACGCGCGGTCGTCGTCCTCCGTGAAAGCCCTCAAGGCATGCTGCACGCGATGGCCGAGCTGGCCAAGTACCTCATCCGGAACGTCTTTCGGGCTCTGCGTGATGAAAAAGACGCCGATGCCTTTTGATCGGACCAGCCGGACGACCTGCTCAACCTGATTCAGCAGCGCCTTGCTGGCATTGTCGAACAGCAGATGCGCTTCGTCGAAGAAGAAAACGAGCTTCGGCTTGTCGAGATCGCCGACCTCCGGGAGCTCATGATACAGCGTGGCGAGCATCCAGAGCATGAATGTGCTGAACAGTTGCGGCTTGTCCTGCACGTCCTGGAGCTCGAGAATGCTCACGAGCCCGCGGCCGTCGCGCTCCACGCTCATCAGGTCTTCGATCTCGAATTCCGGCTCGCCGAAGAATGCCTCTGCCCCCTGCTGCTCCAGTTCCACCATCTCGCGCAGAAGTACGCCTACTGTCGCCTTTGACATTCCGCCATATGACTTGAGCTCCGCTGCTCCGTCCTCAGTGAGGTACAGGAGTACCGCCCGCAGATCCGAGAAATCGAGAAGGAGCAATCCCTTGTCGTCGCAGTACTTGAAGACGAGCGAAAGAACACTCGACTGTGTCGCGTTCAGATCGAGCACCTTCGATAGCAGTAGTGGCCCGAACGAAGAAACGGTCGCCCGGAGCTGCGCACCTTTTGCGCCGGTGAGACTCAGGTATTCGACAGGGAATGACATCGGCTTCCAGTCAAATCCGGTTTCTTTCGCGCGCGCGTTGATTCGGTCGTTCGCCGCTCCAGGCGCTGCGATACCCGAAAGATCTCCCTTGATGTCGGACATGAATACCGGCACGCCCGCGGCAGACAGCTGCTCCGCGATGAGCTGCAGCGTTCTCGTCTTTCCGGTTCCCGTCGCTCCGGCAATCAGTCCGTGGCGATTCATCATCGAGATCGGGATGGAAACCATCGGCTCCGGATGACACTCGCCGTTGTAGATCACCGCTCCGAGCGTAACTGCGCTGGTGGCCGGTGGAAAAGCGGCGTGTGCCGCATCCAGTACCTTCGAGTCCATAGCCGTCCTTCCTATGCTGCCGCGACGCGGAGTGAATCCAGATGGTTCGGGCTAGAGTAGCATTTGGCATACCCTATGCGCCATACCCACCTTCCGGCCCCCGAACTTCAACCATCTTGACGCAGCTAGAAGAATGAGAAGCGACTCTGGTCACACGACCTCCGTCTGGATGGACACTGCCGAAATCCCGGAATTTCCGCCCGTTTCCCAGGACATGCGGGCATACGTCTGTGTCGTCGGAGCCGGCATCGCGGGCATGACTACCGCCTATCTGCTGGCCCGTGCCGGACGGTCGGTCATAGTCATCGACGACGGTCCCGTCGGCGGCGGTGAGACAGGCCGTACGACCGCTCACATCACGGCTGCGCTCGATGACCGATACTACAGGATCGAGAAGCTCCACGGCGAAGACGGCGCTCGCCTCGCCGCCGAAAGCCATACGGCCGCGATCGACCGCATTGAGGCAATCGCGTCGCTCGAGGACATTGACTGCGACTTTGAGCGGCTCGACGGTTATCTCGTGCTTGGCGGCAAGAGCCAGCGGGAGGAACTCGAGCGCGAGCTCGAGGCAGCTCACCGCGCGGGGCTCAGCGATGTTGAGCTGCTCGAGCAGTCGCCGCTTGATTCATGGAACACCGGACCAGCTCTCCGTTTTCCGCGCCAGGCGCAGTTTCACCCCCTCAAGTACCTGAACGGCCTGGCCAAGGCTATCGTCCGCGACGGTGGTCAGATCTTCTCCTCGACCCACGCCGACAAGATCGAGGATGGAGAACCGGCGAAGGTAACGACTCGTGACGGGCATGTGATCAGCGCAGATCGCGTCGTAGTCGCCACTAACACGCCCGTCAACGACTGGGTAATTCTGCACACCAAGCAGGCCGCGTACCGGACGTTCGTCATCGGCGCGCACGTTCCACGCGGCTCGATTCCACACGCACTTTACTGGGATACGCCCGATCCCTATCACTACATCCGGATTCAGGAGGTCCATCGGGGGCTTGATCCTGACCACCTGGACGAGATTCTAATAGTTGGCGGCGAGGATCATAAGACCGGACAGGAAGACGATGCCGAAGAGCGCTTCGAGCGGCTCGAGACCTGGACGCGCGAGCGGTTCCCAATGGTCAAGACAGTCGAGTTCCGGTGGTCGGGCCAGATCATCGAACCCGTCGATGGCATGGCGTTCATCGGCAAGAACCCCGGCACCGACGAGCACATCTACATCGCGACCGGCGATTCAGGCAACGGAATCACCCACGGCACCATCGCAGGAATGCTTCTCACAGACCTCGTGCTCGGCCGCGATAACCCGTGGGTGAAACTGTACGACCCGTCCCGGATTACCCTCCGCGCCACATCACAGTTCCTCAAGGAGAACCTGAATGTCGCCGGACAGTATGTGGATTGGGCGACCAAGGGCGACGTGGATTCATACGAGGAGATCACTCCCGGCACTGGCGCAATTGTCGGCCGGGGAAGGCGAAAGCTCGCCGTATACCGCGATGACCAGGGGGTCATCCACGAACGGTCGGCCGTCTGCACACATCTTTACTGCATCGTTGACTGGAATTCCGTCGAGCGCACGTGGGACTGTCCGTGCCACGGCTCGCGATTCGATCCGTTGGGTAACGTGGTGAACGGGCCTGCTATCGCTCCGCTGGGAGACGTGACGAAGCCAGCGTTACGATAACTTCGTGACGCCCGTCCTCTTCTGTCAGCGGTATCGGGCCGTCGATTGCGACGCCGTCAAGCATAGTCGTCGCGACGCCGCACTGCACACCGTCGGGATTCCTTACGGTGATCGCGTAAACGCTGTCTCCATGCCGGTATTCGAGTTCGAACTGTTTCCAGCCCGACGGAATACACGGGTCCAGCGCCAGCGTTTCGCCACGCTTCGTGAATCCGAGTATCGCTTCCAGCCCCACGCGGTAAAGCCAGCTCGCTGAGCCCGTGTACCAGGTCCATCCTCCCTGTCCAACGTGGCCTTCGGCGGTATAGACGTCAGCCGCCACGACGTACGGCTCTACCTTGTACGTCGCGACCGCTTCGGGCGTGAGCGCGTGCGTTATCGGATTGATCATCTGATAAAGCTCCATCGCCCGATTGCCCTCGCCCTGCAGCGCCGTGGCCAGTGCCGCCCATAACGCCGCGTGCGTGTATTGCGCGCCGTTCTCTCTGACCCCCGGCAGGTATCCCTGGATGTAGCCCGGGTCGTGCGTCGTCTTGTTGAATGGCGGAGTGAGCAGCATGAGCAGGCGCGGATCTTCCTTCACCAGATGCTGGTTGAGCGAGCGCATCGCCGTTCTGCTGCGCTCCCTGTCGCCCGCGCGAGATATGATGCTCCAGCTTTGCGCGATCGAGTCAATCCGGCACTCATCGCTGGTGCTCGATCCAAGCGGTGTGCCGTCATCGTAGTAGGCGCGCCGGTACCATGCGCCGTCCCATCCCGAGCGTTCGACTGCTGCAGCATAGTCGTCCGCACTCTTCATGAGCTCGGCACATACTTCCCGATCGCCGCGAGCATCGGCATGCTCCGCGAATTTCCTGAGTGTGACGATCAGGAACCACGCAAGCCATACGCTCTCGCCCCTTCCGTGGATACCTACCCTGTTCATGCCGTCGTTCCAGTCTCCCCCTCCGATGAGCGGAAGTCCATGGTCGCCCGACGTGCATGCTTTTCTGAGCGCACGCACGCAATGGTCGTATACTGGCTCCACTAGCGCCGATATCTGGGGCAGGTCATAGACCTCGTGCTCATCGGCAGCAAGCGGGCGCATCGTGAGATACGGAGCCGGTTCGTCGAGTACCGACCTGTCACCTGATAGACTCAGATAGTGATTCACGACATACGGCAGCCATACGAGATCGTCGGAGAACCGGGTTCTGACTCCGCGCCCACTTTGCGGATGCCACCAATGCTGAACGTCGCCTTCCTCGAATTGCCTCGACGCCGATCGTACGATGTGCTCGCGCGCTAGTTGTGGTTCCGTGTAGGCGAACGCCATCACGTCCTGAAGCTGGTCACGGAACCCAAACGCTCCGCTCGACTGATACAGTGCCGACCGGGCCCACATCCGGCACGACATCGCCTGATACAGTGACCACTGATTGACGACCAGATCGAACGTCGGCTCAGGTGTCCGGACGGTGATTCTTCCCAGCCGCGCGCGCCACACACGCACCGCGTGATCGAGCGCCGCATTTGCTGCATCGGGCGATATGTACCGGCTAACGTATCCCAAGGCGGCCTCGGTGCCGTCACCTGCTCCCAGCAACACTGAAACCTCGCGCGTTTCTCCCGCAGCAAGTTCGAGCCGCAACTGCAGCGCTGAGCACGAATCGATCGTATCGCCAACATCGCCGCTCAGAGTCAGCCGCGTCAGCCCCACCGGTGCAGCGAGAGACCCGTTTCTTCCGACAAATTCGCGCCGCGCCGCCGTAAAACCAGTGACTGGCTCACTCACCGCCATGAAGGCGACCTGGCTCGCGAATAGCGGATCGAAGTAGTTGCGCGCCAGCAGCATTTCTGGCTCCGAGAGCATCTCGGTCTGCACGCGTGCCTGCGTAGTCTGGCGGTCGACACCCAGCACCCACTCCGCATACCCGGTGATTGTCAGCCGCCGCCGGTCGGAGCCTGTGTTGGTCACCGTAAGAACCTGAATCTTAACTGGATCCTTCTCTGGCATGCCCATCCGCAAGCTCGTCGTGATGCCGTCGTGCGCATGCTCGAAGATCGAGTACCCGGTGCCATGCTTCACCGTATATCGCCCTCGCCCTCTGATCGGCTCCGGCGTCGCACTCCATATCGCGCCGCTCTCGTCGTCTCTCAGATAGATGCACTCGCATGCCGGATCGCACACGGGATCGTTCTGCCATGGTGTGAGTCGGAAGAAGTAGCTGTTCCCGGCCCAGGTAGCGCCTGCACCGCTTTCACTGACGATGAAGCCGCCTGCCGGATTTCCGATGACGTTGATCCAGGGCGCTGGCGGAAGCTGTTCGCCATGGAGATGAATCTCGTACTCATTGTTCGAGTTGAATCCCCCAAGACCATTGAAGTACGCAAGGCCTGCCGAGTTCGCTGCTTCGAGCGCGCCGTCTGCCCGCGACGACCTGGCAGCCGCGACACTGGCCGGTGTCACGGTACTCGGCGCTATGCCATCTCCGGCGTTGGCCGCGACATATCTCCCTCCACCTCCGACCTGAATACCACGCGCTGCCGCAACCGCCGGATGCGGTGCCGAGTAATCGTCCTCGACATGGGGGAACTCAAGGAAGTTGCCGAGCCCCAGGCCGTCGCAATCCACCTGAATGCGCGCAATCGCGTGGAGCAGCGTGATGTCGTCCGGTTTCAGTACATCCGCCCTGCGGATGAACACACCACCTGGCCGGTCCAGCAGACTCGCCTCGCTCGAGGCCAGCAAGGTGGACAGGAGCTCGTCGTTCAACTCCTGGAGATATGTCGGCGGATGTTCATTCAGGATGACGAGATCGCACATCACTCCTTTCAGCCGCCAGTAATGGTGAACCTTGAGCAGCTGCCGCACACTCGGTAACCCATCGGCGGATTCAAGAGTTGCAAGTAGAACCGGCCAGTCTCCGGAAATTCCGAGACCCCACAGCTCAGGTTGTCCCAGCCGGTTTTCCCGGGTTCTTTCCGCCAATCCCTTGAAACCCCGATGCGCATAAAGAAGATGTCCCGCCAGTTCCTGATACAGCGCCGCGTCGGCAGGCGAGATCCCCAGCTCGCGCAGCTCAACCTGAGACTGTGCCCACGACAGGTCGAGCGCGCGCCGGCTGCTGTACGCGTCGTTATAAAGGTCGGCCAGCTGTACAGCCTGTTCACGGTCGCTCGCGACGAACGTCGTGAAGGTGACCTTCGCCGACCGGTTAGGCATAATCGTTACCTTCGTGCGGAGCGCGAAGATCGGGTCGAGCACCGCACCCACTGTGCCGGTCAGCGGGCCATCTGAATCCATGGCAATCGGATCGCGACCCGATCGCCCACGGCCGACGAAGCGCACCCGGTCCGTTTCGCAGCTCGCATCGCCGCGGGCGCCTACGCCGGTCGCCAGAACATGGCCGCACCACTTCGGCTCATCAGTCGCTGAGCGGGGCCTCCGCATCGCGAGTATCGCCATGCTTTCGGGCAGCCACTCAGTCTGCACGAAGAGATTTCCAAACGCCGGATGAACACGGTCGCTATCCATGGGCGCCATTACGACTTCCATGTAGCTCGTCAACTCTATCTCACGCACCGTTGCCGAGCGATTGAAAAGCGTGACCCGTCGCACTTCGGCCGCTTCTCCAGGAGCGACCGCGACTTCCATCAATGTCTCGATGTCGCCATCCCGCCGGTGAAACGTCACCCGGTCGCTGGCGAAGAGCACGCGATACCACGATGCCGCGGCGCATATGGGCTGATGGCCGGCCGACCACACCCTGCCGCTGGTTGTATCCCGCAGGTAACACCACTGCCCGTAATCGTCGCGCGTTCCGTCGTTGCGCCAGCGGTTAATGGCGAGATTATCGAACCGGCTCGTTCCACTTCCCGCATTGCTGATGATCGTCGTGTACGGCACCGTGCCGAGCAGCGCAATACGCGGCTGCGGCGTGTTCGCCGTATCGAGCTCGCGAACCGCCGGCTTTTCCGTCTCCGTCGGCACCCGCATGACTTCGTCCTGATGCTGCAGGTCCTGCACAACAAGCCGACGCGGGATTCTCTCCTGAAGAATCAGCTCCGCTGATCTCACGAGTGGATCGGAGTGAAAGCGACGCTGCCAGATATTGCGATTCAGGGCGTTGTCGAACGCTACCATGCTCATGCCGATATGGTGCGTCATGTACGTCCCGACTACCGCCTTGCGCGTGCCAGGGGTGGGCCGGCTGTAGTCGATCGAATCGCGGAACCCGTACGGCCCGAGTGCGCCTTCCGATTCGAGCATCGCCAGATTCCTCACCGCCTGATGGGGATCCACGACAAGCGCGAGCACCGTGGCGTATGGAGCCACCACCAGCTCCCTGCTCAGTCCCCGCTTCAGCGCGATATCCGGCACTCCGAATCCACGGTACTGATAGGTATGTGCGCGATCTCTCACGTTATACGCCGATTCCGAGATGCCCCAGGGTATGCCCCGCTGCGCTCCATATTCGATGTGTCGGCGCACGGCTCCCTGCTGCGTCTGGCTGAGCAGCGTAGACGGGAACGCCCTGAGCACGAGTGCCGGCATCAGGTACTCGAACACGCTGCCGCTCCACGAGATCAGTGTGCGAGTGCCGGCCACGTTCGTTAGCGTGCGGCCAAGCCGAAACCAGTGATCCACCGGTACATCGTCTTTCGCGATCGCGACGAATGAAGCAAGCCGCGACTCCGAGGCCAGTAGATCGTAATACGAGTTGTCAAACGCGTTCGCCGTCTGCTGATACCCGATGGAGAACAGTTTTCGCCGTTCGTCAAAGAGGAACTTGAAATCCATCTCCAGTGCATACGCCCGCGCTCGTTCAGCGATAGCCCGAAGGCGGCTCGCGCTTTCGGGAGAACAGCTCTTTCCTCTGGCCGCCTCGACGCAACTTTGCTTGAACGCAATCAAGTGGCCCGCGAAGTTGCCGCTGTCTACCGTCGAGATGTACGCCGGCTCCATCACGTGCAGGTTTCGAAGGTCGTACCAGTTGTAGAAGTGCCCGCGGTAACGGCGCATCCGCTCGAGCGAGCGAAATACTTTTTCCAGCCGCTCGATCATTGAACTGAAGGAGATGAACCCAAGATCGTGGGCCGAAACGGTCGCGAGAAGCTGAAGCCCGATATTTGTCGGAGAGGTGCGGAGTGCGACAACCGGGTCAGGATCTTCCTGAAAGTTGTCGGGTGCGAGCCACTGCGTTTCTTCGGAGACGAAATGCTCGAAAAAGTTCCAGTGCAGAGCGGCATAACGCAGCGCGGTCTGCCTTTCCGTTTCGGAGAGATACGACTCGCCGGGAATCGCCGGCGCACTCAGCGAATGCGCAATGCCGGGAGAAACCAGCCAGGCTGCTACCAGTGGCAGTGTCGCAACGCCGACAATTATGCCTTCCGGCACTCCCCCCCACCCCGTCATACGCGCGACTACGGCCACAGCGAGCAGAACGCTTATGGTCACAACTGGCCACATACGCCGCCAGACCTCCAGCCGCGAGCCGGTCGCCATCGACCTCTCCACCTGGGACGCTGTTTGCCACTCGAGCAGTTTCGCCTTCGTGATGGTAAGTCTGATCAACGTGCGTATGATTGCGTCTGCGCTTACGACCGCCTGGTGCGGAAGAAACGTCACTGCGAGCGCAATCTGCTGCGCGCTCACCAGCATATCCCGCCCTACCGCCGCGTAGTACGCTGCCCACGACTGATCTCGTGGAGGTCGGAGCATCGCGAGAAGAATCGAAAAGAGCCATGGGAATGCGATCGTGGTGAGCGTCACCAGTGTCCAAAGCATTGGTGAACCGGGAAGGAAAAACCAGCCAGCCACCAGGAGCACGAGCTGCGCGATTTCAGTGATGCTGCGACGCAGGTTGTCGAGGATTTTCCACCTGGAGATCGCCGAGAGCCGGTTTGGTGTCGGGCCATGCGGACCCGGCACTGTACGACCCAGCCACCCGAGGAGCTGCCAATCTCCTCTTATCCAGCGGTGTTTCCGCCGCGTATAGGTGAGATATCGGGCCGGATAGTCGTCGTACACCTCGATGTCGGTCGCGAGACCAGCGCGTGTATAGGTGCCCTCAATCAAATCATGGCTGAGAAGCGTATTCTCCGGAAAGCGTCCATGCGTTGCCTGCTCGAAGGCATCCACGTCGTAGATCCCCTTGCCCGTGAAGCTCCCTTCGGAAAAAAGATCCTGATACACGTCCGATACGGCGGTGGTGTATGGGTCAACGCCTGGATGACCAGAGTGAATCGCCGCAAAATGAGAGGCGTGGGCGCTCGTCAGCGACACTCCTACGCGCGGCTGGAAAATCCCATAGCCACGGACGACCCGGCCTTCCCCCGGATCATACTCGGCGCGATTCAGCGGATGGGCGATGAGACCCGTCAACATCTGCGCAGCATCCCGGGGAAGCACCGTGTCCGAATCGAGCGTAATTACATAGCGAACATCTCCGAGCGGAGCCGTGTCGCCCACTACCGTCGAGAACGCTTCCCTGTCCTGACTGCGGAGAAACCGGTTGAACTGGCCGAGCTTGCCACGCTTCCGCTCCCACCCCATCCAGACACCTTGCTTCTCGTTCCACATCCGCGATCGGTGGAAGAGATAGAAGACCGCGCCGCTTTCGCGTTCGTATTTGGAGTTGAGCTTTTCGATGCCTCCGACTGCGGCCTGCAGGATTTCTGCGTCTCCAGGCTGTACCTCGGCGTCTCCGTCAGTGAAGTCGCTCAGTATGGCGAAGTGGAGATTCGAATCACGATTGGCGAGATACTGAACTTCGATGTGCTCGAGTGCTTCTACTACCGCCTTCACGCTGCCAAAGAGAGTCGGCACGACCACCGCCGTCCTCAACTCGTCGGGAATCCCATTCTCCCGGAACTCGAGCTTGGGGAGCAAATGCGGCGGCATCAATAGCGTCACCAGCTGATTGACGATGCTTATCGCGGCTTCGTTGACGGGAATCAGCGTCAAGAGCAGAATCACGATTCGCTCGCTGATACTCGCGGATCCCACGACCGTGAAGAGCACACCCAGTAGCAGAAGTGTCGCCCCCGCCATTCCACCGAAGTAAACCACCGTCGGATGCCGCTGGGTCCAGCGATGGATCCGCTCTGTCAGCGGCGGTGTGTAGCCAGTCTCACGCTCTAGCTCGAACCTCCCTTCGTCTATGAGATAGTATCCGACGTGGGAACGGCGGTCGCCCTGCCCCTGTCCAGTGACCGAGAGACCGAGCGCGGCGTTCGCGATTTCTTCCTCGGCTTTCTTCGTCCGCTTCGCGATGTGCTCTACGACGTGCCTGTAGTGATCGCGGGTCCCGAACATCATGTTCCCATAGTGACCTGAAAGGTCCTTCCGTAGAATCCTTTCCGTCGCGCTTTGCGATTCGACGAATTCCTTCCAGTCAAGCCGTGCGATCGCACGCAAGCTGGTAATGCAGTTTGAAACCGTAACCTGCGTAAGCGCGATCATTCGGTTCGAGCGTGTCACTGCCACTTCCGCACTGGGTCCATCCTCCGCAATCCACTGCTCGAGCCAGACGAGCGGCGTGAAGTTCACCTGGTAGCCGCGAATCTGGTGGAGGAATCTCGCGACGAACGTCGGAGTAAACGGAGGATGATCCCTGATGAACGCTTCCAGCTCGCGCGCTAGCGCCACTGGTGATTCTTTGTTCGCCGTCATCAGTCGCGTCGCCCATCGATCAGCCAATTCCACTTCGTCGAGACGTGCCGCGACCCGGAGGGACATCCGGCGAATGTTCTCGATAAGTCCAAGCCGCAGCATCG
Source organism: Gemmatimonadaceae bacterium (assembly GCA_013813715.1). GTDB lineage: Bacteria > Gemmatimonadota > Gemmatimonadetes > Gemmatimonadales > Gemmatimonadaceae > UBA4720. The sequence goes on from JACCRF010000169.1 coordinate 95,210, forward strand.
TCGGAATGGCCCACAGCTCGCCCATGTTCAGCGCTGTGACTCTCTGATACTCGCCCACGAAGAGCGTGATATTCTCGAGCGACAGGTGGCCTTCGGTATGGGCAATCAGCTCGATGGCCACCTCGTACACCCGCGGATACTCGGCAAGAGTCCCGGTAGCAAGCTTCGGCAGCTCCTGGTAGTAGCCGCTCGGAAGACTCGTCCTGATCTCCCGGATGTGCTCCAGCACGATATAGAAGTTGTCGAGCAGCCAATCGCCAGCCGGGCTTATGTCGACATCGCGGCCCGCCGCATCGTGCAGCCGGTCATGAACTACGTTCAGTACCTTGCGTGTATCGTCGAGCCGGCCGAGAAGCGGACCGTTGCCGTGCTGTTTCTTCGGTGGAAGAACACGGTGCCGGCGTGCGATGTTCCGGGCATGCTTCCCCAGGCGGTCGGCACCAAACGGCTCTCCCCTGATGGGACCGACAAGCGTCCGGTGATCGCCGTCGCCCGGACGCCGAAAGAGACGAAGAAATCTGTTTGATGATTGAGGCGGTATCGCAGTTGCCACAGATGCCCGGAGTGCGGGGATGTGTCGGAGTCGGAGTATGCCGGAAAGCTATCGCGCCCTGCAGCGAGCCGGCCACCAACTGAAATCACCCCGCCGAATCTCGGCGGGGTGATTCATGTCGCACGAAACTGCCGAACCGTCAAGCTAGTTGGTCCCGGAGTTTCTCCTGACCTGCTCGCGATATGCTTCACTCGCGTAAATGGCTACCTCGACGCGGCGGTTCTGCTGGCGTCCGTCATCGGACGAGTTGGACGCGACCGGCTCGAGCTCTCCACGTCCACTTGCGGATACTCTCGAGCTTGGAACGCCTTGTGACTGTAGATACGCAGACGCTGCATTCGCACGACGCTGGGACAGGCCCTGGTTATACGCATCCTCGCCCTGGCTGTCGGTGTGACCGACAATCAGAAGACTCGAGTTGCCGAATTTATTGAGACTGTTCGCCAGCTCCCGCAAATTCGCCGCTGCCTCGGGGCGGATGCGGTCGGAATCAAAGTCAAAGAGAAGCCCGGAATCGAAGGTGACCTGGATGCCTTCCCCTACTCGCTCAACCTTTGCCCCAGTGACAGTCTGGTCGATCTCCTTCGCTTGCTGATCCATCTGGTGGCCGATGACCGCTCCGGCTGCCCCGCCGATCACCGCTCCGATAATGGCGCCTTTCGCAGTTGATCCACCGGTATTGTTGCCGATTACCCCGCCCACGGCTGCACCGGCCGCCCCCCCAACTACCGCCCCGCGCTCCTTGTTGCTCATGCTCGCACAGGCAGACAGCCCAGTCGAGCCTAGAATGATCAGGGCGGCAAGCGCCCGGCCGTTACTAAGTAACTTCATGTCGCTACTCCTTTGGCGATTTGTGATCGGAAGGAGACCCGTCATCGGGTATCGCTTCCGCCTTTTTGGCCTTTTCCGAGCTCTGGAATTCCTGCTTTGCCTGCTCGTAGATGCCTTCGTCTTCGGGACGATTCTTCTTGTCCGTTCCCATCACGTCACGAGTCTGATGGAAGTGCGTGGACTTGGGCATGAGCTCTCCATTGAGGTTTCTGCCCACTTGTAAGTACACGAATCGTGCCTTTGAGTTCGCCGGAGGGGCTGCGGTTGGAGGCCGTAACGCGTCAGCGATGCATAGCCGTCCGGTCTTGCCTCGCTTGCATATGGTAGCCCGCTCCGAACCTGAGAGTCGTCACGTCCCTTCGTACGGAGTAAACCTGGGCCGACAAGTCGAGCACAGTGGAGGCCTGTAGGCTGACGCCCCCGAGAATCACACCCCTTGTCAGGTCTGCTTCAACGCGGGTGTTATCGATGCTTCCGAGACCGTCCGTGAATCCTGACTGGAAACGTGGTCGCAGAAAGGTGACTCCAGCTCCGCCATAGAAACCCATCCGGCCATCGTATGCGGCGGTGCTCAGAATTCCCTCCAGACTGAACATCGTCGGCCTGAAAGTGTCCTTCGATGGCGTGGTTCCAAAACAGGATTGCGCGGCATTCGTCTGCTGGAGGCTCTTCTTCGGGCAACTGATGGGCCCGCTCACCCGACCGGCCGTTCCGTGCAGCCGCACCATGGCAGTAGTCGGATTACCCATGTCTTCCCGTCGAATGCGAAGAGTTTTCGAGATCGCCAGACTGCCCAGATTCGGCTCGGATTCGTTGATTCGAATCGGCGGCACGTAGGCTGCTTCAATTGCGAAATGCCCCGGCAATGCGAGGGCCAGCCGCGGCCGCGCAAAGAATCGGGACAACTCGATGTTCTCCGCTCTGTTGAGGCTGCACGCACCTGGCTTCTGTATCTGCGGATCGGGATCGGGGATAAGCCCGCCCTCCACCCCGATCCTGAAAGCCCACGGCGGCTGATATTCCGGAGCGCTGGCAGGTGAGAACGCGATGGGCGCTGAATAGAACGCGAGCAACCTCGCTTCGTTACTCTCCTTTCCGGGCCGACACTGGCCGTCAGCGGTAGAGGCGGCTACCCAGCAGGTGACCGTGAAAACCACCATGAGCTTTCGCACGCTATTTACGTAGCTTGGCTACCGCCTTGTCGAGCATTTCCTGGACACGGAGATATTCCTCGTTGATAGCTCGCCCCGCCGCTGGCATCTCATCTTTCGCTTTCTCGATTGCTTCCGATAGCCTCGTCATGGCAACCTTGATGTCATTCTCGAGGCTTTCCCAGCGCTGCTTGATCTCATCGCTCAATGGTCATGCCTCCTCAATTGGTCATGACGACTATCTCTCGGAAATTCACAGACAGAATGTACCAAACGTTCCCAATGCGTGATAGCGCGTTCAAGGGGCAGTACGTTCCCCAAAAAAGCCTGACATCAGCAAGTTAGATAATTACTTACCTCTCCTGTCATATCCCCCCTTCACCGTTGTAGCGAGCGGGGAAATCCAATGGGCCCTCTAGATTTTCCCCGCCCCGCTCTAGCCGGCACCTCCTGAGGTTCGAGCAGGTGCTAACCCTGGGCCGATTATCTGTCGTGGGAGTCGCTTATCTCGGTGCGTTTTCGAATCACGACCTCCTGGTCGGAGCCCGGACTTCTGATGATCACTTCCTGATCACCCACCAGCGGCACCGTGACTTCGTTGTCTCCCAGCACTGGCATCGCGGTACCGCCTGCCGAATGCGGCTCGGTTCTCCCGCCGCTGGCCACATCGGCAGGACGGTCTATTCTACGCCCACCGCGGATGCCTCTGTCGTCGTACATCTCGTGCCCATAGTAGTTCACCGAATCGTCTACTGCGGACGCGCCGTAGTACTCACGCAACGAGGTCTCGTAGTCGCGGGATATCGGGCCCGGAGTGTATGGAGGCACTCCTGCCAGCCCCCGCGCCGGCAGGCGCTCGACGAGAACGTTGTTGCCATCCTCGTTTAGGCGCGCCGTGCCGATCGGCACGAGCACATGTCTGTCCACATCGGCGCCGAGTACGTCCTTCATGACCTTCACATCCATGTAGCGAACCCGCCTTTCAACCGGGTCTACTATGAGCTCGTCGACCTTGCCGATTGTCTTCCCATCGGCCGTCTTCACTTCCCAGCCGCGAATGTCGCTATCGCCCTCCGCTATTCCGAAATCCTTCAGCTCCGCGAGCCGAATGAGACGCTGGTCGTCTGCTGGAGTCGTGTCTCTGTCCATGTCGTTACCTCTCTTCCACAATGTGTTTGCCCCGACTGACGTCCGGGTCAATGGTCTTTGCCTATGGAGTCGTCGGGCTTGCCGCGGGCTCCGCTACCACCCCGCTTGTCGTTCCACCCGTGCCGGCATCACCTGGTGTCGATCGCTGCGACCACATCCATATGCCGGCGGCAGCCAGCACCACCAGCAACAGCAACAGCACCAGTGGCATGCCACGCCGCTTTTTTTCCTCGATCCGGATCTCTGCCACCCTTCCTCCCTTGCCGGTTGTTCATCGCCTCATCTGCAATTCACATAATCGGGCCACCGTTTGGGGGCCGTGAAGCGAGTGAGACGAAATCTGGTACCCAACGGTGAAGCGCAATGCTGCAACGACCGTTCCCGAACTCCAGTCAGTCGCCCAGGCTGATTCCCGTCCATCGCGCCGCTTGCACCACGTCGTGAGCGAGATCGACACGTTTTTCCTCGCGCAGCACCTCGGCGATCGGAACATTCACGAGATGTGGCGACTGCAGCGCCACCATGTAGCCCCACGCCTCTTCTTCGATAGCACGTACCGCCGCGGAACCAAATCGCGTCGCGAGAAGACGGTCGTAGCCCGTCGGCATTCCGCCGCGCTGAAGGTGTCCGAGCACGAGCGACCGGCATTCCTTGCCCGTTCGATCGTGAACCTCGCCCACCAGCCGCTCGGCTACGCTTCCTGCTCGAATCGCGCGCCGCGAGTGCGGATGCGCCGGATCCGGAGCCCCTTCGGCCTTCGGGTAGGCGCCTTCGGCCGCCACGACAATCGAAAAGTTCTGCCCCAAACGATCGCGCGCCATGATCTTTTCACAGACCTTTTCGATGTCATACGGCAATTCCGGAATGAGGATCACGTCCGCTGTGGCCGCAACTCCGGCATGGAGCGCAATAAATCCGGCGTCACGGCCCATCACCTCCATGACAATCACACGGTCGTGGCTCTCAGCAGTCGTGTGAAGCTTGTCGAGTGCCTCGATCGCCGTGTTGACCGCCGTGTCGAACCCAAAGGTCGTGATTGTGCAGCTGACGTCGTTGTCTATCGTCTTCGGCACGCCGACAATCTTCATTCCGCGACGCACCAGTTCCAACGCAATGCGCAGCGTCCCGTCCCCGCCAATCGCGATTAACGCATCGATGCCTCGCTCGCGCGCGTTCTCGATCAGCTCGTCCGAGCAGTCCTTCTCCGAGTAGCTCCCGTCTTCGTTTCGAACCGGAAAGCAAAGCGGATTACCGCGGTTTGTCGTACGCAGGATCGTGCCGCCGAGGTGGGCTATTCCGCTCACCGAGCCGCGTGTGAGCGGCGCGACGTCGCACTCTCCGAGCAAGCCGACGAATCCATGGCGTATCCCCATCACTTCCCAGCCGCGATAATTGGCGGAGAGCACCGCCGCGCGGATTACCGCATTGAGGCCCGGGGCATCGCCTCCACCGGTCAGGAGACCAATTCTCATTCGCTCAGACTGCCCGTTCGTGCGGAGAAATCAAGTCTGGTAGGTGGAGATGGCGCATGCTTTATCGGCGCCTTGTGATACACACCGTCACTGGTGACGTCGAACGCGGCGACCTTCGGCAACATCTTATACGGGGTCGGGTGCTACCGGTCTTTCGAGATCCATCAGGATTTCTCCATTCGATTCGGGCCAGTATCAGACTGCTGGCGAATCTCGCATGAGGTGGGCCGCCGAGTGTGCTGCCATCTCGAGAATTTACGGCCGGGCACCGGGTACCGGGTGCCCGTACCTCAGCAGCTGGTCGGGGGGCCGGCTCCAGGTACAGGGATTGGATCAGTCATCGGAGACGCTGGATGGAATCACACCGAGTTTCCCAGGTCATCGAGCCTCAATGCATCGGATACCCGGAGGGCTGACGGATTAATCACGTCGAGAGTGACGGCGCTCACACAGGTGTCAGCCATGATGTATACCGTCAATATCGTCATACCGGTGACAACTCCCGTAATAGCGCCGCCAATCGTCTTGCTTGACCAATTGGCTGGATTGATACGATGGAGACGTCCTTCCGAAAGAGATATGATCGGGCTGCCGCTGAATCCGAGTCCCATCGATCCGGAACTACGGGGCGAACAGGCGTCAGAGCTGTTCTCACAACCGCCAGCGATCGAAAATATCGACGTGCTCGCCGCGAAGCTTCCCTGATCGGTGGGAGTGCTACACCGTTTCGTTCACTCTAGCGCCTTCGCCGAGAGCGTGGCTCCCTCGTTCAGTCAGAAGCTTCGTCATGAACCGCTGCCCT
>JACCRF010000010.1 GCA_013813715.1 Gemmatimonadaceae bacterium
TTCCACAGGGGCGGTCTCCAACCAAGGCATCGGCGGTCCTCGCTGAACCGAGAGTCGCCGTGCAGTTTAGAAGGAGTGTTACCCATGTTGCCGGACTGATCTGTTACCTATGTACCCGGTCTGTACCGAGTTGCCGCATAACACTCGTTGAAGCTGACAAGCACAATTCGGATGCGGCTTCGCCGCAACGGTTGTAACGTGCTTGCAGCTTAGTTTCTGCGCTATACCGCAGTACATGGCTCCGCTTAACGACGAGCTCAAATGACGACGAAGTTGTAGAGAAGTGAGATCTGCAACGACGATAGAATGTTTGTCTTGTACGTCTGGCCTTGTACTGTCGAGGAACGCGACGACGGCATGGTCGCAACTAAGATCTACCATGAGCAGCCCCCAGAAGGGCACAAGTGGATCGATCCACGCGGGCGATCGCGTCGAAGTCCTCGAACAGACCGCGAGGGCGTTCGCCACCTGTGAGCCGCTGGACTACGAGTATCGAATCATCGCCAGGGACGGCTCGGTCCTCTGGATGCACGACCGCGGCACCTTCGTGTTCGACGACGACAGGGAAGCGGTACAATGGCGCGACATCATGATGGATGTCACCGCGCGCAAGCAAGCCGAGCTCGCGTTGGCGCATGCCGAGGGACAGCTGCGCCACGCCCAGCGCATGGACGTCGTGGGACGACTCGCGGGCGGGATCGCCCACGACTTCAACACATTCTCACGATCATTACGAGCCATGCCGGTTTCGTGATGGAGGGGCTCGAGCTGAAGCGGGAGCTCCAGGCCGAGGATCGCCAGGATCTGCTGGTCGAGATGAAAGAGATCACGACCGCGGCGCGACGGTGAACGTCCATCTGCCGGTGCTGGATGGAGGACTTAGCTCGGCCGATCCGCCATATTTCGAGTCATGAATCTCAAATCGATTGGCGCGATCACGTTGTGCGGTGCGGCCATCAGCGCGACGGCCAATGCGCAAGAAACGAGCGCGTCAAAGCGATTCACGCGAGCCGATACGCTCCGCGGCAGCAACGGCCCCGCGCGCTTATGGTGGGACGCCGAATTCTACGATCTGCGCGTCACCGTCAATCCAGCCGACAGCAGCATTCGCGGATCGAACGGGATCACGTATCGCGTGATACGCCCAGCCCGCGACATGCAGATCGACCTGCAAGTCCCGCTTCAGATCGACAGCATTATTCAGGAAGAGCAGCGGCTCACGTTTCGTCGCGACGGCAATGCTTTCTTCGTGACCGTGCCGGCGCAGCGCGTCGGCTCGCGACCCACCGTCACCGTGTACTACCACGGCAAGCCGCGCGTGGCGAAACGTGCCCCATGGGATGGCGGCTTCGTCTGGGCCCGCGACTCTCTCGGCCGTTTGCACATCGCGACCGCGAATCAGGGACTCGGCGCCAGCGTCTGGTGGCCCAACAAGGACTACGGGGCGGATGAGCCGGACAGCCAGCGAGTCGCTATCACCGTCCCCGATTCGATGGTAAACGTGTCGAATGGCCGACTGCGCTCCGTGTCCCGTGCCGCCGATGGATCCACGACCTGGGAGTGGTTCGTCGCCAACCCGATCAACAACTATGGCATCGCGGTGAATGCGGGGCGGTACGCGCATTTCGCGCAGTTCTATCAGGGCGAGCGCGGTCCGCTGACGATGGACTTCTATCCGCTCGCGATTCACGAAGACACCGCGCGCGTCCAGTTCCAGCAGGCGATTCCGACGATCGCGTGCTTCGAGCACTGGTTCGGACCCTATCCGTGGTACGAAGACGGTTTCAAGCTCGTGGAAACGCCGCACCTCGGCATGGAGCACCAGAGCGCCGTCGCCTACGGCAACGAGTACAAGAACGGCTACAAGGGGCGCGATCTGTCGCGAACGGGTCGGGGTCTCAAGTGGGATTTCATCATCGTACACGAGACCGCGCACGAGTGGTGGGCCAACAACATCACGGCCAAGGATCTGGCGGACATGTGGGTGCACGAAAGCTTCGCCAACTACGCAGAGGGGCTTTACACGGAGTGCCAGCAGGGGAAGGCGGCTGGCGCGGAGTACATCATCGGCAGTCGCGCGGGGATTCAGAACGACCGGCCCATCATACCGGCGTTCGGGGTCAATGAGATGGGCTCGGGCGACATGTATCCCAAAGGCGGGGCGATGTTGCACACGATCCGGCAGCTCATCGGCGACGACGAGAAGTGGCGCGGTATTCTCCGCGGCGCCAACGCGACTTTCTGGCACAAGGCGATTACCGGACAAGAGCTTCGCGACTACCTCAGCCGCGAGGCGGAAATCGACCTTTCGAAGGTGTTCGAGCAGTACCTGACCACGACAAAGGTGCCAGTGCTCGAGTACCGGGCGGAAGGCGACAATGTCTACTATAGATGGGTAAACGTCGTGGCGGGATTTGATATGCCGGTGGATGTGGCGTTTCCAGATGCCCCAGCGACCTTTCGCCGCATCCGACCTACCACCACCTGGTCGTCAACTCCGTCGGCGATTACCAGCGCTGACAAACTCGTGGTCAGGCCCGACTTTTACGTCGAGAGCAAGAGAGTTGAAGCGCCGTAGTCGTCCGTCAAAGGAGGCCGCGCCGCATACTTTTTTGGGACGCCGGGGGGG
>JACCRF010000011.1 GCA_013813715.1 Gemmatimonadaceae bacterium
TTCCACAGGGACAGTCTCCAACCAGGGCATCGGCAATCCTCGCTCAACGGGGAGTTGCCGTGCAGTTTAGAAGGAGTGTTACCCATGTTGCCGGACAGATCTGTTACCCATGTACCCGGACTATACCAAGTCGCGGCCTAACACACGCTGATGCTGACCAGCGATTTAGGGTTGCTCGCTGCGCTCGCGAATTTGTACGGTTCGCTCGCAGCATAGCTGAAGGCGTTATGCGGATACCCGATGTTCCGCGCGCGGAATAGCTTGAAGGCCTAGAGATCACGAGGGAATACCGTGCGATCATTTACCGCCGTTATCGAACGCGCGACCGTGCGTTGAGCACGCCAGAGCAAACGTTGCATCGTTCGTTCAAGACCCATGTTCTCCATCCGCGTAGCCTCGTCGGTATGCGCTTCGCGGCCCTCGCTCTACTTCCGATCGGCGTCGCTGCCGGGCAGGTACGGCAACCCACCGATCCGTCGCAGCTCCCGCGGTACGAGCTGACGGTCGCCATCGGACTTGGCACGCCATCGCTGTCGGGGAGCGCGCGCATCACCTTGCCCCCGTCGACGGCGCCGCGCGACAGCATCGCGTTCGCGCTCAGTGAGCTGTACCAGGTCTCGCGCGCCGAACTTCGCGTCGACGACCGCGTCGTCCAGGTTGTCCGGCAAGGAAAGAAAGAGCGTCCCTACTCGAGGCCCGGGTGGGGAACGAACACGTGGAGCCTCATCACCGCTACGCCGATTCCTGCCGGCAAAGCCGTGCAGCTCGACGTCCAGTTCTCGACCGGTGCCGGCCCTATGAAGGCGCTGGTGTTCTCGCTCGGCCGCGAAGCCGCATTCGCGTCCGGTCAAACGTCGGCGTGGTACCCCGAAATCGAAGAGGCTGAGCCGCATCCGACGGGACGCTTGCGCGGGTTGCGCGCGACGGGCGACGTGGAGTTCGTCATCGATACGGGCGCGAGCATCTATTTCCCCGCCGGCCGGGTGTCACGAACGCTGGATGGTGCGCGCCAACGGCAGCGCTTTCGCGTCTCCTCGCCGACGTACTTCTCGTTCGGCATGGGCAGGTTCACGCAGACCGGAACCACGTACTACTTGAAGCCGAGGGCCACGGCGCGCGCCAACGATACGCTCGGGATGCGAGTGCTGCGGGTGCTCGAGCGGGAATTCGGGCCGCACCCGTTCCATAGCTTCGCCGTCGTCGAGGTGCCGGCAGCCGACGCCGACTCCGCGGGATTCGCCGGCGCGAGCGCGGATGGGTTCATCCTCGCCACGAGCGAGTTCCTGGACCGGCCGTTCAACACAGCGTATTACGGGCACGAGATCGCGCACCAGTGGTGGGGCGTCATGGTGCGCGTGTCCGGCGCGCGCGGCAATTGGATGCTGTCCGAGGGCATGTCGCAATTCGGTTCGCTGCGAGCGGTGGAGGAACTCGATCCACCTGCGGTGGCGCGGCGCTATCGAAGCGACGAGTACCCGGGCTACCTCGGCCAAGGCGCCAAGAACTACTTCGACGCGGTATCGAAGGGGCGCGACGCGCCCCTGGCCGACCTTCCCTTGGACGGAGAGTGGTCTCGGCTGCTCGCCGACAGTAAGGGGTTCATGGCGTGGAACGCGCTGTCGTTGCTGATGGGCCGGGACGAGTTTCGGCGCGCGCTGAAAGGCATCACGTCGCGGTATTCGACGAGCCGCATCACCTGGGAGAGTTTTGCGCGTGAATTGACGCAGCACACCGCCGCCGACGTCGCGCGATTCTTTGCCGACTGGTTCGATCGGCCTGGCATTCCCGAATGGGAGGTGCGGCGGAAATCGGGTGCCGCGGTCCTGGTGCAACTCGGTCAGCCGTATCTGGCTTCGGTGCGAATCGATGTCCGGACGCCGAAGTGCAAACCGAGGGCAGAGCGCGTCGTGCTGACCGGCACGTCGACGCCGCTCCCTGCTTCTCCGTCATCCTGTGGACGGGCCTCGTACGACGTCGATCCGACGTACGAGATCATTCACTTGACTCCGGAACTGCGGCGGCGATTCGGCCGCGCGTCTAAAGACTGAGCTTTCGCTGCGTCGGGTGTTGGGTCTCCCTTGGTCTCCCTTGGCCGACCGAGGAAACCCTTGTCGCCGGAGCCGAACCCTTGGTACAAGAGCCAATGGGGGCCACCCGGCGCATACTTAATAGTATGGAGCCGATCGAGGAGTCCCACGCCGGCGACGGCGGCACCGCCGCACCGCCGCCCGAGCAATCAGCCAACCGGGTGCGCGCCGGTCTGACGCGCGAGTACGAGCGCGCCGAGATTCGCGTCCGGTGGTACGCCTCGCAATGCATCAATAGCGGCGCATACATCCACGCGCTGCCCGCGGCGTTCAACCCGATGCATCGTCCGTGGGTGGGCGTCGGTGCCGCCCCACACGGTCCGAAGCCATCCAACTCGAGATTCACGCAAATGCCAAGAAGGGCGCGGACCTGCGCGATCGGGGTTCATACTTGGATGCGCTCGTAAACGGCGCCGACGTTTTCGTCACGTCGGATGGTCATCTCGCCAAGCCCGGGCCGGTGCAGCGATGGACGCGCTTCGGCGTTCGCGTTCTGCCACCGTCAGCTTTTTGTTCATGAGCTCAATTTGTGATCTCGATATGAACACTCTGGCATGCCAGTGGCCAGGCGGTCTCCGTCGCCCGAGCCGCATAACGATCGTTGCACTTGGCGAGCGATCTTAAGGATTGCTTGCTTCTCTCGCTTTTTATTTGATTCGCTCGCAAGTGAACTTTGGCGTGGCGGATCGGAGGAGCGCTTTGATCTGCACGCGGCACCAGCCGCGCCGCTTCACGTCAGATGCGGGAACACGGTACAGGCGGTCGATGGTCGACTTTGGTGGCAGAGCGACCATATGGCACAAAGGCCAATTTTGGCCCAGTAGGCTGCCCCA
>JACCRF010000036.1 GCA_013813715.1 Gemmatimonadaceae bacterium
GGCGGTGGCGGAGGAGTTTCTGTCACAGTGATCGTCGAGCTGCCCGTCTTTCCGCTGGTCGTCGCCGTGACAGTCGCGCTGCCCGCCGACACGCCGGTGACGAGGCCGGACTGGCTGACCGTGGCGACAGATTGGTTCGAGCTGGCCCATACGAAGGTCGCTGCGGTCACCGGCTTGGTCTTGGCGGTGAGTTGAACGGTCTGCCCGACCGCCACCGATGCGCTCGACGGCGACACGCTCACCGACTTCACCTTCGCCGCCGCCGCGGCGGCTCGCTCGGCGTTGACGGAGAGTTCCTGATCGTCTGGAGAGGTCGCCCGTGTGGGAGCCTCCTGGCAGCCGAAGAGAAGAGCCGCGGACACGACGGCGACGGACGATAGGCGGATGCGCATGACGGCTCCTGTACCACGAGTGTGACTTAAGATAAGCTCGAGACCTGCTGAGGCGAGGACGGAAATTCTTTCCGTCAAAAAATGTCCCAGAGCGTTGTGTCGCTCACTGTGACTCCGCTGCGGTCCATCGGCGAGGCTTTGACTATGGCTGCCGTAGAGAGACGTGCGGCCGCTCGCCAGCGCAACTGGCGGACTGCGCGTACACCTTGTATGGTCAAACCCGATACCCGATACCCGATACCCGTTACCCGTTGGTGGAGCGTGACAATGAGATCGCCAACTCTTCTCTTCCTCCTCGCCATCCCCGCCGCATCGCTCGACGCGCAGGGACCCGCGCAGCCCTCAACGACGCAGATCACCGAATGGACAGTACCGTGGGAGAAGACAAGACCGCGCGATCCCTATCTCGACTCGAAGGGGCGTGTCTGGTTCGTCGGCCAGACGGGGAACTACGTCGCCTACCTCGACCCCGCATCGGGAAAGTTCACCCGCACCGAGATCGAGGCAGGGACTCACCCACACAACCTGATCGTTGACAACGCGAGCAACGTCTGGTACGCCGGCAATCGCAATGGCCGCATCGGTCGCATCGCCGCCGACGGCAAGGTCACGATCTTCCCGACCGAGGGCGTCCGCGATCCGCACACGCTGGTGTTCGACCAAAAGGGCGACATATGGTTCACCGCGCAGCAGTCGAACTACGTCGGCCACGTCGCGACGAAAACGGGCCAGGTCCACACCATGGTGGTCCCGACGAAGGACTCCCGGCCTTACGGAATCGTTGTGGACTCGAAGAACCGACCTTGGTTCGTCGAGTTCGGGACGAACAAGCTCGCGACGATCGATCCGGCGACAATGAAGATCACCGAGTACACGCTCCCGAACGAGCGGACGCGCGCGCGCCGACTCGAGGCGGCGGCCGACGGTACGATCTGGTATCCCGACTACACGCGCGGAATGCTTGCCCGCTTCGATCCGAAGACCGGCACCGTGAAGGAGTGGCCGACGCCGTCCGGAGCGGCTTCGCTACCCTACGCGATGGCGCAGGACGATCGCGGTCGCATGTGGATCGCGGAGACCGGCGTCCAGCCGAACACTCTCGCCGGGTTCGATCCTAAAACGGAGAAGTGGTTCTCGGTGACTCCGATTTCGCCGAGTGGGGGACTCACGGTGCGCCACATGATCTTCCACAAGCCGAGCCGTACGCTCTGGTTCGGGACGGATGCGAATACCATTGCGCGGGCGGTCGTGCCCTGAGTGTTCCAGACACCGAGACCACAGTGACCAACGTGGTCTCGGTGTCTTGACCATTGCTCGTCCAGTTCACCGAGAGACATAGTCCCGGCCTTTCCATGTCACCCTCTGGCCGCGAAATACCGCCAAAGCAAAAATGTAAAACACCACCGCGGCGCCCATCGGGGATTCGCGGGCGGGTCAGCGCTCTCTCGTCGAGCGAGTGGGAGTTGCGAATGCGAATGGCGGTGACGACCGGAGTGATCACCCACGGCGCGGCGGCGATCGCCCCCACCATAATTTCGTTCACCCGCAAATCATGGAAAAACGATTAGCCGGATTAAACTGATAAGGGACGGGATACAATAGTGCAGAGATTCGGCATTCTTACTCAGTCCCTTCGACACCCCCCGGCCCTTTCACCGCATCGCTGTCCTTCGCCTCGCCGCCCATCGGCGTGGTTCCGCTGCTCGATGGATCCTGCTTCCCCGGGTCGACCAGGAGGGTCGTGTCCGGATCGTAGGTCGTTCCATCGCCCTGCGCTATCGAATCGGGGCGTTTCGACGCGCCACTTCTCTCGAAACCGTCTTCCCCGGATTCCGACATGCTCTCTTCGCGGCTTCCAGACGTATCTCCCTTCCCGGCTTTCTTCTCGGTGCTCACGCGGGTCTCCCCCATCTGTTGATAGTCAAGCGAAGGGCAATGCACATGCCAGTCGGATCGAGTAAGTCCAACAGCGAACGACTACGGTGTGTTCGTATCTTGACTTTATGAAACCTTTCGGCTCGCTGAAACCACTCGGAGCAGGATCAAGAGTAGCCCTCGTCGCCCCCGCCGGCATCATCCGTGACCCGGCCGACATCGAACGCGCCCGGGAGAACGCGCAATCGCTCGGCTACATCCCGATACTCGGCGAGCATTGTGGCGCCGCCTGTGGATACTTCGCCGGCACCGACCAGCAACGAGTCCACGATCTCAATTCCGCTATCGGCAGCGATGACGTCGATGCCGTCTGGTTCATCCGAGGCGGCTACGGCTCGATGCGGCTTCTGCCGCTAATCAACTACGCCGCGTTCCGCGCGAATCCGCGGCCACTGATCGGATTTTCCGACCTCACGGCGCTGCACGCCGCCGTTCAGCGCGAATGCGGAACGGTCACTTTTCACGGCCCAACCGCGCGCGGCAAGCTCTCCCCCTTCTCCAGAGACTCGCTCGAGCGCGCGCTACTGCAACACGAGGATCCATGCGGCGTCGCGACACTCGGGCGCACGCTCCGGCCTGGCCGCGCCCGGGGTCGCCTGGTCGGAGGGAACCTCGCCCTTGTGACCGCCCTCATCGGCACCCCTTACTCTTTCGATTTCGACGGCGCGATCCTCATTATCGAGGACATCGGTGAGCAGGTTTACCGCGTGGACCGGATGATGCGGCAACTTCTCCTCGCCGGGGCGCTACAGCAATGCGCCGGGCTCGTTGCTGGAGATTTCCGGCCGCCTCCGGGCGAAACGGAGCTCGACGGACGCACGTACGACGAGGTCATTTGTGAGGCGGCGGAGGAGGCAGGGATACCATGCCTCGCCGGAGCGCCCATCGGCCACATCCAGAAACAGTGGACGGTTCCGCTCGGCGCGATGGCGGAATTGGACACGAATGCCTGTTCGCTCCATGTTGTGTAGGTTGAGCTGCAGAGGGGCTCCGCCGACGCAAAGACGCAGAGTGACAACCTTGAACTATACGTAACAGGACAGGAGCGGTGAATGGCGGATAGCAGCGACGCGGATGCGGTGGAGCAGGCAAAGGCGCGGATCACCCAGATAGCCCCGCGTGAGGCGATGCTCGACGCCGGGCCCGACGTACTGTTTCTGGACGTGCGCGAGCCGATGGAGTGGAACCTCGCCCATCTTCCCAACGCGATTCACATCCCGCTGGGGAATCTGGCGGAAAAGGTCGAGGGCCTGATTCCTCGCGAAAAAAAGGTCGTCGCCTACTGCGCCCGCGGGAATCGGTCCGCGCTCGCGGCCGACATCATGCAGCAGATGGGCTACACCAAAGTCGCCTCGATGTCAGAGGGTATTCGGGGATGGGTGGACTCGGGAGGACAGATAGAGTCGTGATCGAGGTCGACGAGTTCGAGCTCTGGCTCGACCGCGGTGAGGAAGTACCGCTCATCATCAGGGGAGAGGCGCACATCCCCGCTGATCCGGTTGCGACCGTCGTCATCTGTCACGGCTTCAAGGGCTTCGCCCACTGGGCGTTCTTTCCGTATCTGGCAACCGAGATCGGGAACGCAGGAATGCGCGCCATCACTTTCGACTTCTCGGGAAGTGGGATCGGTGAGGACAGGGAGAACTTCACGAACCCCGTCGCGTTCACGCACAACACCTACCGCCAGGAGCTCGACGACCTCTCTTCCGTCATCTCCGAGGCACGGGTTAGAGACTGGATAGAGGACGACTTCGGGCTTTTCGGGCATTCGCGCGGTGGAGGAGTGGCGATTCTGCACGCCGCCCGCGACCGGAGCGTGAAGGTGCTTGTGACGTGGTCATCGATTTCGAGCACCAACCGGTGGACGCAGGCAACGGTGGCCGAGTGGCGGAAGCGGGGGTACATGGACATCGAGAACTCGCGTACGGGTCAGACGATTCCACTCGCCACCGACCTGCTGCGCGAAGTAGAGCAGCACGGGGGAACGAGTCTGAACCTGGCCGCCGCAGCGTCGAGAATCGATCTGCCGTGGCTCATCGTTCACGGATCCGGCGACGAAACCGTTCCGATGGAAGAAGCCGAGCACCTCCACGACCTCTCGCGGCGCTCGAGTACTCTGCGCGTGATTCAGGGCGCAAATCACACTTTCGATGCGCGTCATCCCCTGACACAGACGCCGCCCAACCTGAAAACCGTAACCGCGGAGACAGTTACCTTCTTCGCCGACCATTTGAAGAAGCCGGTCATGTGAGTTCGCTGGAAAAGCTCCGGGCGCATTCGCGAATAGCCCGGCTCGCGTACGCTCTTGATACGCGGACGTGCATCGAGGAGGAAGACGAAGGCGCGCAGAAGGCAGGAGTCGCGATCCTCATCCGGCTCGGCGGGAACGCAGAGCCGGAGCTCTTCTTCATTCAGCGCGCCGTTTACGACGCCGACCCGTGGAGCGGCCAGATTGCCTTTCCGGGGGGGCGCTCCGAACCCGGCGACGAGACACTTCGCGATACGGCCATCCGCGAAACCCTGGAGGAGACAAGCATCGACCTCCGCCAGTGTGGCGAGATGCTCGGCACTCTCGACGATCTGCGTCCGACCGCTCGGCTACTTCCACGCGTAATCGTGCGACCATACGTCTTTCTCACGGGGGGCACGCCCGACCCCGAGATGAGTCACGAGGTGGCGGCCTGCTTCTGGGTTCCCCTGTCGGTGTTGCTCGACCGGTCGGTCTGGAAAGAGACGACGGTGCTCGCGGGCGGCGTCGAGATGAGCCGGTTCGCTTTCCATCACCAAGGCTACGTTATCTGGGGAATGACGGAACGGATCTTGTCGGGCCTGCTCGGACTTGTCGACTGATCTGTAATGTTCAGGCATTCGTTCCCCCTTTCCCGATCGTTCCTCAGAGATCCTGTGTTCTCCGCCTCTAGAACAGTGGATCGCTCGGAAACATGCGGCCACCAAACCCCCTCGCCTCAACGACAGACGTGTCCACTCCACTAGTTGAACCGGCCGTTCCGATAGGTTCCGCCGCCAAGCCAGACCCAGGGTGGCGGCGGGCGAGAGTCACTCCTTCGCTCGCCGAAGTCTATAGAACAATCCCCGTAAATGGCGCCAGCCTCTGGAGGAAGATCCTCGCCTTCGCGGGGCCCGGCTACCTGGTGTCGGTGGGTTACATGGACCCTGGCAACTGGGCGACCGACCTCGCCGGCGGATCCCGGTTCGGCTACACGCTGCTCACCGTCATTCTCATCTCCAACCTGATGGCGATCCTCCTCCAGGGACTCTCATCCAAGCTCGGAATCGTCACCGGCCGCGATCTCGCTCAGGCCTGCCGCGACAACTATCCGACACCCGTGGTGTGGGCTCTGTGGGTGCTTTGTGAGATCGCGATCGCCGCGTGTGATCTGGCCGAGGTGATCGGCTCGGCCATCGCCCTCAATCTGCTTTTCGGGATTCCGCTTCCGCTCGGCATCGGCATCACAGCGCTCGATGTGCTGATCGTGCTCTACCTGCAGAACAAGGGATTCCGGCTGCTCGAGGCGCTCATCATCGCGCTTGTCGGGACGATTGGCGCGTGTTTCCTGTTCGAGATCATCATGTCGAGCCCGCCGATCGCGGAAGTCCTCAGCGGCTACATCCCGACGAGCCAGGTGGTCGTCAACCCGGAGATGCTCTACATCGCCATGGGAATCCTTGGCGCGACCGTGATGCCGCACAATCTCTATCTGCACTCGTCCATCGTGCAGACGCGGCGGTACGAGGAGACCACCGCAGGCAAAAAGGTCGCCGTCAAGTTCGCGTTCATCGATTCCACGATCGCCCTCTCATTCGCGCTGTTCATCAACTCGGCGATTCTCATCGTCGCTGCCGCCACTTTCCATTCCTCCGGCAACGCCGATGTCGCTGAGATACAGGACGCCTACAAGCTGCTGACGCCGCTCCTGGGCGCCGGAGCCAGCGCTGTTTTCGCGCTGGCGCTCCTCGCTTCGGGGCAGGCATCGACAATCACCGGAACGCTTGCCGGGCAGATTGTGATGGAAGGGTTCCTCAATATCCGGCTACGGCCCTGGTTGAGGCGGCTCATCACGCGAGGCATAGCGATCGCGCCGGCCGCGGTCGTCGCGATCATCTACGGAGAGAGCGGCACCGCGAAGCTGCTCGTGCTGAGCCAGGTAATCCTCAGCATGCAGCTCTCGTTCGCCGTATTTCCCTTGGTGATGTTCACCTCGAACAAGCTCAAGATGGGAGAGTTCGCCAACCCCGTCTGGCTCAAGGTGCTCGCGTATCTGATTGCGGTAATCATCGCCTCGCTCAACATTTGGCTGCTGGTGCAGTTCTTCGGCGGGGCGTGACCATGTATCGGAAGATCCTCGTACCGGTAGAGAACTCTCCATTCGACGACGCGATCATCGATCACGTCCGCGAGCTTGCGCGTCTGTGCAATTCGTCGGTTGTCCTCATTCACGTTGCCGACGGGTGGGCGGCGCGCAACATCGCACAGCTCGACCTGCGCGAGAGTGAGGAGATGAAGCAGGACCACGCGTACCTCGAGCGGCTGGCCGAGGAACTCGAGGCCGATGGGCTCGACGCGGAGGCGCTGCTCGCGTCGGGCGATCCGGCCGCCGAGATTTCCGAGGCTGCGGCGCGGGAAGGGTGCGACCTGATCGCGATGTCCACCCACGGCCACAAGATCATCGGCGATATCCTCCTCGGCAGTGTGGCTCACGACGTGCGGCATGCATCGCACATCCCCGTGTTGCTGGTGCGGGGCAATCCACGCGGAAGGCCGGGAAGGCAGGGGGGCGGGCCAGGGTGAAGACCCCAAAGCGGGGCGAGCTGCGGGTCGAGAATCCGCCGTCCGAGGGCGAGCCCCTCACCGGCCCTGTCGAGGACTACCTCAAGACGATTTACGCTCTGGGGCGGGGAAGCGTGTCGGTGGCGACGAACGACATCGCGCAGCGACTCGCCCTCGCGCCGGCGTCGGTGAGCGGCATGGTGCGCCGGCTGGCTGAACAGGGGTTGCTCTCGTATGAACGCTACCGCGGCGTCACTCTCACCGAGACGGGGCGGCGAGCGGCCCTGAGGACTCTGCGCCGGCATCGCGTCATCGAGGCCTACCTCTCGGCGGCGCTCGATTATCCGTGGGACCGTGTTCACAATGAGGCCGAGCGCCTCGAGCATGCGGCGTCGGACGAGTTGATTGACAGGATGGCGGCAGCCGTGGGTGAGCCGCTTGTCGATCCGCACGGGGCGCCGATACCGTCGCGTGAAGGCCTGATGGACGAGACCGAGTATTTCTCCCTGGCCGAGCTCGGCGCCGGGTTCGGAGCCCGGGTGGTGCGGGTGAGCGATGACGATCCCGAGATGCTGCGTTACCTCGCCGAGATCGCGATCGTGCCGGGGACGGAGCTGGTGGTGGTATCGAAGGCGCCTTACGACGGGCCGATCGCGCTGCGAGTTGCCGGCACCCTGCTTTCCATTGGCCCGGTGCTCGCGGCGCGGGTGATGGTCGAGCCGATTGATACCGAGGGGCCGTCACACTGACCGGTGCGCGCTACCCGTTACCGGTTCCCGCTACGCTAGCTTAGGAGAGTGATCGTACTCCTCTTCACAGCTTTAGGTCTGGTTCAGCAGCCCGCCCCGCGCACCATCGCGATCGATGAGCGTCTCGCCGCCGACGCCGGCATCTCCATCGGAGATCGCGTAATTGTTTCTACCCGTCCCAATGCGAAGGGCGGCGATACGGTCGTCGTATCTGGCATCGTGAAGCGCGGCGCCGATCCGTCGGAGATCGCGCGGAGCGAGTACAAAATCCGAATGCATCTCGACCAGCTTCAGTCGCTCGCGGGCTACGGCGACCGGGTTGACCGTTTCGCCGTCGCCACGCGCGACAAAGCCGCGACGGAGAGTGCGTTGGCCGCAATCAACGCCGCCGCGTTCGGGTTCGAGGCGCACCGCTCGCGCGACATTGCGGTAGGGACGTCGAAAACCTTTCAGGTCGTGAGCCGGTTCCACAAGGCGATTGGCCTGATCACCATCGTCGCAAGTGCGATCTTCCTCCTCTGCGTGATGCTGCTCAAGGTTGAAGAGCGGCGGCGCGACGTCGCCGCTCTTCGCCTCATGGGCATATCCAGAACGACGGTGGTGAAGGCAGTCGTGGCCGAGGCTGCGCTGCTCGCCCTCGTTGGAAGTGCGCTCGGCATCGGAATCGGATGGGCGGCTTCACAATTCATCAACTGGTACTACCAGGGCGTGTACCGGACGCCGCTCCATTTCTCGGTGATCACCGCCGACATTGTGACGCTCGCGGTGACGCTGTCGCTCGTCCTCGGCATTGGCGCGGGCCTCCTGGCGTCACTGCGACTCGTGCGCACACCGCCCCTCGCGCTATTCGGACGCTGATGCGATTTACGCTGGCATGGGCGTCGCTCCGGCGTCATGGCACGAGGACGCTGCTCGCGATACTGGGCGTCGCGGTTGCCGCCGCGATGCTGCTCGACATGGTGATGATGTCTACCGGGATGCGTGAATCCTTCCGCGAGCTTCTCCTTTCGCGTGGTTACCAGCTCCGGCTGGCACCCAAGGGAACGCTGCCGTTCGACACGGACGCGACGATGGAGAGCGCAAGTCGCATCACCGCCACGCTGCGCACCAATCCCTCGATCGTCACCGTGAGCGCGGTGCTCGGCGGCACGATCCACGTTCCGACCGGCAATCGCGTCGTGACGAGTGCGGCTCTAGGGGTGGATCCAGCGGTGCAGGGTGACTACGAGCTGCTCTCGGGAAGGGACCCAGTGGGGTCGAACTCGATCGCAGCGAACGACGAGTTCCTCGCGGCCACGGGCGCAACAACTGGAGACACGCTCGACGTCGCGACCGGGTATGATCCGCAGCTCCGCACCTACGCTGGCTCGATGCGCCTCGTGCTCACGGGGCGCGTCCGCTTTCTGTACGGTGCGGCGAATCAGCTCGCGACGGTAATGCGGCTGGAGACCTTGCAGAAGATGGGCGGCGCCGACCGCACTGATGACGCATCGCTGTTCATGATCAGAGTTCGAACCGACGCAGAGGTCGAAGCCGCCCGCGCCTGGGTCGAGCTCAACATCCCGGATGTAAGCGCGATCTCGACGGCGACCGCGCTGGCCGAGGTGGACAAGCGACTGCGCTACTTCCGTCAGCTCGCGGTGATACTTGGGACAGTGAGCCTCTTCGTCGGCTTTCTGCTCGTCACGACACTGGTGACGGTGTCGGTCAACGAGAGGATCGGTGAGATCGCGGTAATGCGTGCGCTCGGAGTGTCAAAAAAGCACGTCGTTCAGCAGATCGTAATTGAAGGAGTCGCGATCAGTCTCGCCGGGGCCATCGGTGGTCTTGCCCTCGGACTTGTCACCGCGAAGTACCTGAACGGAATTCTCTCGAGCTTCCCCGGTCTCCCGAGCGCGATAGACTTTTTTCTGTTCCAGCCGAAGTCGGCATGGACGGCTCTCGGCCTGCTCACGATTTCCGGAATCGCAGCGGGAGTGTATCCGTCATTCCGGGCGGCGTCGCTGCCGATCGCGACGACTCTTCGCGAGGATGCGATCGCGTGACATTGGCGAGAGAGAAGGCGGTGTTTTCCTGGGCCGGGTACGATGACGAGGCCCCGCCGCCCGTTGTCGAGGCGCGTGACCTTGCGCGCGACTATCCGTTCGGGGCCGAGCGCGTCCACGCGCTGCGTGGCGTGACATTCGCGATCACCGAGGGCGAGTACATCGCGATAGCCGGCCCGTCCGGGTGCGGAAAGTCGACGCTTCTCAATCTCATCGGAGTCATTGACCATCCGACGCGGGGAGAGGTGTGCATCCGGGGACAAAACGTCGGCGGCATGCGCGACCGCGAAGCGACTGCTTTCCGCCTCCGCAACATCGGCTTCGTCTTTCAGCGCTTCTATCTCATGCCGACTCTCTCGGCGCGGGAGAATGTCGAGTTGCCGATGGCCGAAGCCGGCATTGCCCGGGTTGAGCGCGCGGCGCGCGCCAGAGAGCTGCTCTCCTACGTCGGACTGGAAGCCCGTGAGAGGCACCGTCCCGCCCAGTTGTCGGGGGGCGAACAGCAGCGTGTCGCGATCGCGCGCGCGCTCGCGAACCGGCCGGCAATTCTTCTCGCGGACGAGCCGACCGGCGAGTTGGACGCGAAGACGGGAGCCGAGATCATCGGTCTCTTCGGTCGGCTGAACGCCGACGGCACAACGGTAATCGTGGTGACACACGACGAAGATCTCGCGAGTTCGGCGCACCGGAAGATTCACATGCGGGACGGGGTCATCGTCCCCGGATGATTCGCCTCTTAGCGTTTCGCAACATCGTCCACCGTCCGTGGCGTTCGGCGCTGCTGTTCTTCGGCTACGGGACTGGAGTCGGCGTGATGATCGTCCTCCTCTCCGTCGGTGAAGCGCTATTGAACCAGGCGCGCGACGAGAAGCTGGTGGGCGGCGGATCAATAACAGTGCTTCCCCAGGGCATCGACGTAGAGGTGATGAAGACCGGAGGCGTCGGCGGACTCTACTTTTCGATAGATCACGGCCGCTTCATCTACGACCAGCTTCTAGCGTCGCCGCGCCTCGCGGGGTGGATCGCGGCGGCCGCGCCACAGATTGACTCGCGGGTGGTGTACCTTCGCACGGCGGGCGGCGAGGAGCATGTCGTTCGGGCGAGCGGCGAGATTCCAGCTCAGGCAGGGAAGGTCGGCTCCCCGCTTTCACTCGCCAGCGGTACGTGGCTAAATGACGAGGGCGACCGGCGTTGGGTCGATCCGACCCTCGAGGAGCTGCGGCACGAGATCGATCACTTTCACCTGCCTCCCGACGGCATCGCGAACCGCGAGAGCTGGGCGGAGTGGCACTACTTCAACGTGCTTTCCTCGGACCGAAAGCGCTGGGCGTTCATCTCGTACATCGTCGCGGGCGACGTGAGCGGCGACAAATGGGGAGGGAACCTCGCGATAACGCTCAGGGAGGAAGGAGGGGGCGGGCGGTCGAGGAAATTCTCGCGCTACTTTCGGCGGGAGCAGGTCCGGTTCTCGACAACGCACGCGCATCTCCAGCTCGGAATGTCCACAGTGCAGGTGCGGCCGGATGGAAAGTATGCCCTGCGTGCGCAGGCGCGGGAAGAAGACGGGACGGCAGTGGTAGACGTTGACCTCGTCGTCAATCCGACGCCCCGCGCGTACTTCCCCGGCGCTTCCCTCGGATCGGGCGACCTCGTGTCAGGTTACACGGTGCCGGGCCTCCGTGCGGATGCTTCAGGAACAATCTGCGTGGATAGCGTCTGCGAGCGATTCGACGCCGCGCAGTCGTACCACGACCACAACTGGGGCATTTGGAAAGACGTGAGCTGGGACTGGGGGGCGTCGCGAGCGGGTGCCTATACGATTCTCTACGGCCGCGTGCTCGGCCCAGAGCAGCGCGGGCGCGAAACGCCGCTGTTCGTGTATCTCGTGGATTCGCTCGGGTTTCGCGCGGTGATGCGCCCGCGGCGGATCGACTATATGGACGGCCGTGAGATTTTCGTGGACGGTGTGCGCATCCGCGTGCCTTCACGCGCTGTGTTCGCCGACGTTCGCGGGTCGGACACTCTGCGCGTCGAGCTGGAGATCGAAGACGCGATCGGAACCGACATGCGCCGACAGGGGGCGGGGCCGAGTCCGTTCGCCAACCGCGAGGCGAGCGCCGAGCGCGGCGATCCCGGGCGCGATGCCGAAACGGACAAGCCCTACTTCATTCAAATGAAAGGCATCGCGCGAATCACCGGCCGCATCGGCGGCTCGCGCGTCGATGGAACGGGTAGCGGCTTCTTCGAGACATTCCGGTGAGCCCGCTAACCCTTACCAACCAAGTGACACAATGAAACACAGATGTACAGATGAACACCGATGGGCACAGACGAACAACGGAAAAAAGGAAAAATAAGAGGAACGGGATACGGGATAGTTGGTATGAAGCGGCGGCTGGGCCTCCACGGTAACGTGGTGGCACACGCTGCCCCACACATATCAACGCGCTCACCGTCGCAGGACGGGGCGCACACCGGGAGGCCAGCCGCCATGGAGATGATAGGCCTGGATTTGCACAAACGCGAGAGTCAGTTGGCGAGTAAAGCGGAGGACGGGGCCATCACGGACCGCCGGATCGTCACGAGCCGGGAGCGGTTCACCGCGGTGCTCGGCGGCCGACCTCGCGCGAGAATTCTTCTGGAGGCGAGCACGGAGAGCGAGTGGGTCGCGCGCCACCTGGAATCGCTCGGCCACGAGGTGATTGTTGCCGATCCGAACTACGCGCCGATGTATGCCAATCGGTCGCGGCGCACCAAGACCGACAAGCGCGATGCGCGGACGCTGCTGGATGCCTGCGAGACGGGCGCGTATCGTCCGGCGCACCGGCTCTCGGAGGCGCGGCGTCATGTGCGGGCCGAGCTTGCCGTGCGTGACGCGCTCGTGCGGACGCGAACGCGGTACATCGCGCTCGCCAAGGCGCTGGTGCGGCGGGACGGACTGCGCGTGCCGACGAGTGCGAGTGCGTGGGTGCCGACGCGGATCGCGGCGCTCGACCTGTCGCCCGCGCTGGCCACGGAGCTGGCGCCGCTCTTCGCGGTGTACGCCACGCTCAACGAGCAGATTGCGGCGGCGGACCGGCGCATCGCCGCGGTGGCCGCGGGCGATCCGATCGTGGCGCGGCTCACGACGGCCCCGGGCGTGGGGCCGGTCACCGCGAGCGCGTTTGTGGCCACGATCGACGCAGACAACGACATCACGCGGTTTCGCTCGGCGCACGAACTGGAAGCGTATCTGGGCGTCGTGCCGAGCGAGCGGAGCTCGGGCGAGAAGCGCCAGCTCGGGCGGATCACCAAGGCGGGGAACGGCCGGATGCGCTGGCTCCTGGTCGAGGCCGGGTGGCAGATCCTGCGGTCGAAGTCGTCCGAGACGGCGGCGCTGCGCGCGTGGACGCGGACGATCGCGCAGCGACGGGGCAAACGGATCGCGGTGGTCGCGCTGGCGCGGCGGCTGGCCGGCGTGCTCTACGCGATGTGGCGGGACGGCGTGCCGTACGATGCGCAGCAGCTGCGGCCGCGGGTGGCCGCCGGAGCGGAGGTCGAACACAAACGCGCAGGATAAGGCGGGATAAGGCGGGATACGCAGGAGACACGACCGTGCGCGAATCGAGTTGACTGAATCGGGAGCGGCGAGCGCGAGAAATTCCTTGACTCAGGACGCACCACACGTACCACGACGAAGCCGTGGGTTAGTTGGCGCCGTCCGCTCCTTCGCACCACCCAAATGCGCCGGGACCATCGCGTCCCACTTCACGAGCGCGAACAGAAGGCTGAGCAGCACCTCGAGGGACGCGCGGACCATCACGGGCAGTCGTACGGCAAGCTCCGAAAATACCACGGGGCTTGACGCGGGACGCCGCTTCACAGAAGGAATTTCAATCGCCCTCCGGGAACCATGGGGCGTGTAGCGGCGGCCGTCAAGGAAACACGCGAGCCCTCTCCGCCGCGGCGAGGTTGGCCGGGGCCCGGTTCGGGCGGACAATGCTGGCTTGATCCCGCCGAAGCAGGAAATCGTCCCGGCTGCCGCGATGTCGGAGGCCAGCGGCATGAGCAACGCC
>JACCRF010000042.1 GCA_013813715.1 Gemmatimonadaceae bacterium
ATTGTTGTCGACCGAACGCGCGGACGAGGAAGGCGAAGGTTCATGGGTTCTAAATTAACAGGGGCGGGGCGATGAGGCTGGAGCACATCCCGATCATACTCGGTGTACTCGTGTGCCTGATCGCGGCGGGCATTATCTACGACGCCGCGACCCCCGAAACGATGCGGCCGTTCCGCGACCGGCGGCGCCGCGTGCGCGCCGAACCGAATCCGCCGGGCGAATGGATGGTCGGCCTAGGCACATTATGCCTGGGTGCGGCGCTCATCGCGCGCGATACGTGGCGGTGGAGCACGATCGTGATGTTTGCGGGCGTCGCGCTGCTGGTTGCTGGAGCGATTCTCAACCGCGCATACCTGCGGGAGATGCTGCTCTTTCGCGGTGCCGCTCGCCGGGGCGGCGGGGGCGACGACGAGAATGGTCCTCCGAAAAACGACGGGCCCGAGCCCCGCCTTAGAATTCGCTAGCCGGACCCGGGACCGGATTGTGCCCCGTGATCGCCGGGTGCCTCGAGCCCTCGCCGTCGGTGCGGCAATGCCGAAGCCTCAGATTCAATATCGTACTTGAGCCTTACCACGGCTACGTCGCGCACAAGCTCCTGAAAGCTTTCTTCCGATAAATGCGAGCACACCCCTCTCAGGCGCGCGGCGATATCCGCCTGCAGAACGGCAAGCCTTTCCGTTTCGTCGGTCATGTCTCGCCCTCGGATAGACGTGCGGGAGTGCTGGCCAGACAGCCTGCCCCCGGTCGAGAGAGGGATACACCTGCCTAATTCAAATGTTTCAGACGCCTCCGTACCACTCGTAGCCCGCGTCGCTCCAGTAGCCGCCGGTACGGTTTGGGAGGAACATCACGCGGGTCAGATACTTCGTGTTCTTGTAGCCCAGTTTGGTCGGCGAGTACACGCGCGCGGGGGCGCCGTGAGCGGGGCCGAGCATCCTTCCGTCAAGGCCGTAGGCCACCACGGTCTGACGGTGCATCGCGCTCTCGATGTCCCAGCTCTCGTGGTATCCCTTGTCGAACGACTCGAAGTCGACGTACCTCGCTGCCGGCCGCGCTCCGGCCAGCCGCGCCAGCTCGCTGAGCCGCACTCCAGTCCATTGTTCGACCGCCGTCCACCCTTCGACACAGTAGTGATTCACGCGCTCGGTGGTACGCGGAAGCTTCAGCAAGTCGTCGAGCGTGAGCTTCATCGGGCGCTGGACGAGCCCGCCGATCTCAAGAGTCCATTTGCCACGCTGCGATTCATCCCAGATGGGCACTGTATCCGAAATGAAGTAGCTCGGCAGAGCGTTTCCGGCGAGCCGCGCCGATGCCGGCGCGTCCATCGCGGAATGCCGCATCAGTGCGCGCTCGACGGCTTCATTTTTTCGCTCGGCGTACCGAAGCAGACGCTCAGCGCTGCGCGGTCCGCGAGAATCGCACGCCGCGAGCAAGGCAGACGACACCGCTGAGCCGGAAAGCGTGAAAAATCTTCGGCGGTCCATTGTCATTTGTTCTCCTCAGCACTCAACGCCGGTGCTGACATTGGCGCGGGGTTTGGCGCGGGTGCGACCGTTGGCTCAGGCGCGGGCTTTGGCGCGGCCTCCGCCTCGGGCGCAAGGTCGGGAATGGGCTCGGGGATGGGCTTAAGCGCAGGCTCGGTGGCGACCTGTGTGACCGGCTCTGGCGCGACCGGTGCTTCGGCCGCGGCCTCTGGCTCGGGGGCGGGCCCCGAACGCGATACTTCCGACCCACGGCGGAAACGATTCGGCAACAGGTGATAGAACGGCCGCGCGTTCCGTGATTCAGGCGAGTTGTTCTCGTTGTAGCCGCCGGTCAGGATCGCCCGCATCGAGTACGGGTCAACGGCAAACACCATGAAGATGTGAACCACGCTCAACAGCACGAGCAGAACCATCGAGACGAAGTGCCAGTAGCGGGCCCACACATATCCGCCCATGAGGTCGGTGAGCGGAGCGAGCTGCACGGGTTTCCATATCGCGATACCGCTCACGACCGCCAGCACTCCAACCCACGGAAGAACGAAGTATGTGGCCTTCTGGAGCGCGTTGTGCTTCCCCTGCCTCGGATGGTCCTTTCGCGCAAAGAGATAGAACCGCAGCATCTCGCGGCTGTCGCGCAGGAAGCCCCGTCGGGGAACGAGGTCGCGCCATTCGCCGTGCAGGTAGACGAAGCCGAGATAGAGGAGGCCGTTGGCGACGAGCACCCACATCATCGCGAAGTGCCAGTTGCGCGCACCGGCGAGCCAGCCGCCGAAGGTGAGCTGGCTCGGGATGCTCTTCCCCTCCCACGGATAGCAGCAGAAGGTCTCGCCCTTGCGCGCGAACGCGGGGTACGCGTTGAAGATGCGGAGCCCGCTTGCGATCATGATCGTGAGCGCGACTGCGTTGACCCAGTGCGTGAGGCGAACCACCCAGTGGTGCCGGGGTTTCGTCATTCGATCAGGCCCTTGGGTGTGCCTTGCCATAGACTTCCTTCAGGCGTTCGACGCTCGTATGTGTGTAGATCTGAGTCGTCGAAATGGATGCATGGCCCAGTAGTTCCTGCACCGCCCGGAGGTCGGCGCCGGCGTCGAGCAGGTGCGTCGCGAAGGTGTGGCGGAGGGAGTGGGTCGACAGCCCGGCGTCTTCATCGATTGTATCGAGAAGCCCGCTCACCGCACTCTGGATTGCGCGAACAGAGATGCGTTTTCCGCGGGCGCTCAGGAAGAACGCCAGCCGGTCGGGTGCGGCAACGCGATTGCCGGTGAGCTCGTCACGCTTTGCCTCGTAGTTGCGAAGCGCGAGCTGCGCATGGTCGCCAACTGGTATGATCCGCTCCTTCTTACCCTTGCCCCGCACCTTTACCTGCTGCGAAAGGAGATCGATGTCGCCCCGATTGATGCCGCGCAGCTCGGAAAGTCGCATTCCGGTGGAGTAGAACAGTTCGAGCATCGCCCGGTTGCGGACGTCGGTGAACCCGCCTTCCTGCGCCTTGATTTCAACGCTTTCAAAGAGCAGTTGGATCTGTGCGCGGTCGAGATAACCCGGGAGATGTTTCTCGAGCTTCGGGCCGCTCACGCCGCGCGCGGGGTTCGCCTCGACCATCTCGCTGCGGTGGAGGAACGAGTAGAAACTTCTTACGGCTGACAGCGCACGCGATATGGATCGCCTGCTGAGCTTGCGCCGCGTAAGGTGCGCAAGGAAGCCGCGGATGGCGAGCCGGTCGAGCCCCTGCCACGACCATTCGCGGGCTCCGTAGTACGCGGAAAGGAAGCTTAGCAGCTCGCCCAGGTCGCGGCGGTAGGCCTTGAGGGTATGAGGGGAGACGTCGCGCTCCTTCTCGAGATGGAGCAGGAACTCGTCAACTTCGTTCACGACGAAACCGCAGAGAATGCAGAGGATGCAGGGTGCGCCGAGAACAACGCCTGATCGTCGGACCATCTCTGCATCGCCGCAAGTGCCCTCTCCGCGAGTTTTTCGCGCTTGAGTCGCTTGTCACGCACCGGCTCCGGCAGATCATCCAGCAGGCCAAAGTTCGCGTTCATCGGCTGGAAATGCTGCGGATCGGCTTCACTCAGGTAACGGTACAGCGCGCCGAGCATAGTTGTTGGCGGCGGCAGCTCGGGGCCGGAGCCGGAAAGAATTCTCGAGAGATTGATGCCGGCCAGCAGCCCCGTCGCCGAGCTCTCGGTGTAACCCTCGACCCCGGTGAGCTGGCCGGCGAACAGGATTGCTTCGTCGTCGCGCGCCGAAAGATGCGGCGTGAGCGTCGCTGGCGAGTTGAGGTACGAATTCCTGTGGATCGACCCGTATCGCAGGAACTCGGCGTTGGCGAGACCCGGAATCATGCGGAGCACGCGCTGCTGTTCGGGAATCCGCAGACGCGTCTGGAATCCCACCACGTTCCACATGTTACCGTTTCGATCTTCCCGACGGAGCTGCACCACCGCCCACGGGCGCCTGCCGGTGCGCGGATCGGTGAGGCCGACGGGCTTCAACGGACCGAAGCGCAGCGTGTCGGGCCCGCGCTTCGCCGCCACCTCCACCGGCATGCATCCCTCGAAATACGGGACTTCGTCAAATTCGTGGCCATGGTACTGGTCGGCGGCGGCAAGCGCGGCGATGAACGCTTCGTACTCCTCGCGGGTCATTGGACAGTTTAGGTACGAGCCCTCTTCAGCGGCGCCAGGCATGGTCTCGCGATCGTAGCGCGATGCGGCAAAGACAAGCGACTCGTCCACAGACTCGCGAGAGATGATCGGCGCGATCGCGTCGTAAAAAGCCAGGGCGCCGCTGCCCAATCGGTCTCGCATGGCGTGCGCGAGCGCATCCGAGGTGAGAGGGCCCGTCGCGACAACGCACGGGCCTTCGATCCGAGTCACCTCCTCGCGCCTGATATCTATCAGCGGGTGCGCCTCGATTCGCCCAGTCACCGCAGTGGCGAACACATCACGGTCAACCGCCAGCGCGCTCCCCGCCTGCACCCGGGCTTCGTCGGCGCACTCGAGAATCATGGAGCCGAGCACGCGCATCTCCGCCTTGAGGAGGCCGTGCGCGTTCGTAGTCTCGGTGCTCTTGAAGGTGTTGGAGCACACCAGCTCAGCAAGCCGGTCGGTATGGTGCGCCGGTGTACTTCGCACGGGACGCATTTCGTAAAGCACGACGCGATGCCCGCGTTCGGCGAGCTGCCAGGCGGCTTCCGAGCCGGCAAGTCCGCCACCAACCACTTTCAGGGCACCTCTGTTCATATGCGTCTCGGGGTGGCGAAACCGTGTGCGCGCCGCGTCAGACAGCGACCGCTTCAGCCGTCGCCTCCGCCGGCTCCCACTCGTTGGAGCAACTGATGCAGCGACGGTACTCGCCGCGGGTCTTGTTGGATTTCGCCTCAGCGCCGATGTATCCGCACTCCGGGCAGACGTCGGGAACGGGCTTGTCCCAGATCACGAAATCGCACGCCGGATAGTTCGCGCATCCGTAGAACGCCTTGCCGCGCTTCTTCGACCGGCGCACCGCAATGTCGCCGCCATCCTTGGGGCACTTCACGCCTGTCGGCATCGAGCGCGTTCCGCGGCATTTCGGGAATCGGCTGCACCCGAGGAACTCGCCGGAGCGTCCATGCCGGATGACCATCGGTCCGCCGCACTCGTGGCATATCTGATCGGTCGGCTGCGCGAGTTTCCTGTCGCCGCCAAGCGGGCGCGTGAACTTGCAGTCCTTCGGGTGATTCTCGCACGCGATGAAAGGGCCGAAGAATCCGCCACGTGCGACGAGCTTTCCGCCATCCAACGGGCAGCGCTCGGTCTCGAGTGCCGACAGATCGTGCGCCTCGGCGATGAGCGCCTCGAGATCGGCTTCCTTGAGCGATGCGGCGAAGGGTCCGTAGAACTCGGTCAGCATCCTGCGCCAGTTCACGTTTCCCTCCTCGACGCGGTCGAGGTCGGATTCCATGTGCGAGGTGAACGTGACGTTAAAGATGTCGGGGAATGATTTCACCATGACCCGCTCGACCTGGTCTCCAAGGTGGGTCGGAAAAAAGCGTCGCTGTTCGAGTTGCGCGTAGCGCCGGTCGACAAGGGTGGAGATGATTGATGCGTAGGTAGATGGACGGCCGATGCCGAGCCGCTCCAGCTCCTTTACGAGACTGGCTTCGGAGAAGCGCGGTGGCGGTTCGGTGAAATGCTGTGACGGCGTGATCTTCTTCACCGGCACATTCTCGCCGACTTCCATCGACGGAAGCGGCTGCTCGTCCTCGAGCGCTTTGCCGTGACCATCACCCGCCTCGCGCGACTCGCGGTACACCTTCTGGTATCCCTCGAATTTCGTCACGCTGCCGGTTGACCGGAAAAGATACGGCAGGGAGACGCGCATCAGGTCGAAATCGACGGTCGTCGTGTCGAAGCGCGCGGGCGCCATCTGCGACGCGATGAAGCGCTGCCAGATGAGCTCGTAGAGCTTGTACTGATCGGTCTTCAGAAACTTGACGAGGTGTTCCGGCCGGCGCGTGGGATCAGTCGGACGGATCGCCTCGTGTGCGTCCTGGGTGTTCTTCGACTTGGCGTCGCCGTACAGCTGGACGGACGCCGCCTGATAGTCCTTCCCGTAGAGGAAGGCGACATGGTCACGAGCCTGGGCCGCGCTCG
The DNA here is from genome assembly GCA_013813715.1 of Gemmatimonadaceae bacterium. GTDB lineage: Bacteria > Gemmatimonadota > Gemmatimonadetes > Gemmatimonadales > Gemmatimonadaceae > UBA4720. Next base: position 6,122 of record JACCRF010000042.1, read on the forward strand.
TCTCGGAGACGCGAGTCGAGTCGGTCCGCATGTACGTGATGAGACCAACCGATCCCTCCGGACCGATATCGATTCCCTCGTAGAGATCCTGTGCCAGCCGCATCGTCCGCTTCGATCCGAAGCCAAGCTTCTTCGCGGCCTCCTGCTGCAGCGTGCTGGTCGTGAAGGGCGGCGCGGCGTTCTTGCGCCGCTCTCTCCGCTTGACATCCGACACGCCGAACGTCGTCAGCTTCTCGACATCCGCGAGAATTTTCCGCGCAGCCGCCTCATCGGGAATCGTCGCCTTTTTCTCATCGATATGATGCAGCCTGGCGGTAAACTCCTTTCCTCCCTTCTCGAGCAGTGCCGCGATCGTCCAGTACTCGACCGGCTTGAAAGCGTTGATCTCACGCTCGCGCTCGACGAGCAGTCTGAGCGCGACCGTCTGGACGCGGCCCGCTGAGATTCCCTTCTTTACTGTCTTCCAGAGAACCGGGCTCGCCTTGTAGCCGACGAGGCGGTCGAGAACACGGCGCGCCTGCTGCGCGTCCACCTTTCTCTCGTCAATCTCGCCGGCGCGCGCAATGGCACCCTGTACCGCGTCCTTCGTGATCTCGTTGAAGAGAACACGTCTCACCGGCGGCCCGTTCTTGCGTCTGAGCTGACCCGCTACGTGCCACGCGATTGCCTCTCCTTCGCGGTCAGGATCGGTGGCCAGAAAAATCTCCCGCGCATCCCTCGCCGCGCTCTTGAGCTCGGCGACGGTTTTCTCCTTCCCCGGGATTGTCACGTACTCGGGCTCAAATCCGTTCTCGATGTCGATGCCGATCTTCTTTTCAGGCAGGTCGCGAACGTGCCCGATCGTCGCGCGAACGCGGTAACCGCGGCCGAGGTATTTCCCGATGGTCTTCGCCTTGGCCGGCGATTCGACTATGACAAGCGACGTTGTCCCGGGTTCGGGGGGCAGGCCCTCGTCAACCGTCGACGCCTTCACTTTCTTCGCGAACGGCCGGCCGGCTCCTTTCGCCGCGCCTTTCCGGCTGGCGGTCTTTCTCGCGGTGGTCTTCCTGGCTGCGGCCACTATCTAGTGAACGGTTGGATTGTCGCCCGCCCCACCGCCATCCTCGAGGCCTGAGCCCTCGAGCATGCCACGAAGGTCCTCGAGCGCGATTCGCCCGTCGATGTGAATCAGGGCCCGCTCGATGATATGCTCCAGCTCGAGCGGGTTTATCGCTCCTGAGCCACTCAACGAGAGTAGGTGGCCCCATGCGTCGGGGGCGAATCGGCCCCGCTCGTGGGGCCCCATCACTCTGAATGTCATTGGCAGGGGTAAATGGTCATCCATTCGCGTAACCTATTTCTCATGTAGAAGAGCGGCAAGCGTGGTTGAATTCCTATTCCAGTGACAGGGCGTACTGCCGTACCTGCTCTATAACTTCTTTTCTTTCAACAACTTCAGTATCAACGATCAAGTCGGCGGTCTCGTAGCGCGGTGCCCTCCTCGCGAGCATCTCCGTCACTGCCGCGAGCGGGTCGGCCACATCGAGTAGCGGCCGCCGGCTCTTTGCCAATCCGAGTCTTACGATAACTGTGGAAGGTGCCACTCTAAGGTATATGATACGCGATGTCGAGCGCAAAAGTGCCACGGACTCATCGTTGACCACCCACCCTCCTCCCGCCGACATCACCATTCCGCTGCAACCGGCCAGCTCCGCCGTAAGCGAATGCTCGAACCGGCGAAATTGATCTTCGCCGTGCCGAGCGAAGATTTCGGCAACGGAAGCATGAGCGCGGTGCTCGATCTCGGTGTCGAAATCGATGAACGGCCAGTTGAGCGCACGCGCTGCGGCGCGGCCGATAGTAGTTTTGCCCGCCCCCGGAAGTCCGATGAGGACGAGATTCGGGCGACTCACAGCGTACACGGATGCGGGAGAGGTCGCAGAAGCCGCCGAGCTCTCACGGAGCGTGCGATAGCAGCGCCACGCACGTGGTCACCGGGCAGACAATTGCGCGATGTATCCGTCGAGATTGCGCTTCGTCTCTTTCATCGAGTCGCCACCGAACTTCTCGAGCATCGCATGCGCGAGGACAAACGCCATCATCCCTTCAGCGATCACACCCATCGCGGGGACGGCGGTCACATCACTGCGCTCGGCCACTGCCGTTGCGGCCTCGCCCGTCTTCATCTCGACCGTGGCGAGCGGGCGCATGAGCGTGCTGATGGGCTTCATCGCCACTCTTACAGTAAGTGGCTCGCCTGTCGTCATTCCGCCCTCGAGGCCGCCGGCGCGGTTGGTACGCCGCGCGATGTTGCCCGAAAGCGGCCGAACCCCGGCGGAGTGTATTTCATCATGTACCTCGGATCCGCGCCTGCGCGCGGTGTCGAAGCCGGTTCCTATCTCAACGCCTTTCACCGCGGGGATCGACATCAGGGCGGCCGCGATCCTTCCGTCGAGCTTACGATCCCACGATACGTGAGAGCCGAGGCCAACGGGAAGTCCGCGGCAGACAACTTCGCAAACGCCGCCCACCGTGTCGCCCTCTTTCTTTGCGGCGTCGATCAACTCGATCATTCGTGCTTCGGCGGCGGGGTCGAGGGTGCGAAGCAGGGATGCATCAGCCGCGGTGGCAATATCGTCCGGCATTGCGGCCGGGGTCTCCGCCGTGATGCCACCCAGCTCTACTATATGACTGCCGATCGACACACCAAGCTCCGAAAGAAGCTTCCGGCAGACCGCCCCGGCGGCGACGCGCGCCGTCGTTTCACGTGCCGAGGCGCGCTCGAGAATGTCCCGTGCGTCGTGGCGATCGTACTTGAGCATTCCCGAGAGGTCGGCATGTCCCGGCCGCGGCCGCGTGACGGAGCGGTTGCGGAGGGGGTTACCAGATGCGGCTTGCTCCACGTCGGGAGCGGGATCCATGATCTCGCGCCAGTTCTCCCAGTCGCGATTACGGATGACCATCGCGATTGGCGAACCGATGGTTTGGCCGTCACGAACTCCTGACAACAACTCGACGGCGTCCTTTTCGATCTGCATCCGCCGCCCGCGTCCGTAACCCTGCTGCCGGCGCGCGAGCTGTTCATCGATATCCGACGCGAGGAGGGGAAGTCCCGCCGGCGCGCCCTCGAGAATTGCGATGAGGGCAGGGCCGTGAGACTCTCCTGCGGTTGTGAATCGAAGCATTTGCGTCGTCCTCTTTAACGCGCGAGCCCGGCGGTCTGCCGGGCTCGCGTGGAAACCTGCTTCAGCTTGCGGTGTCCAGGCGCTAACCCCGGACGCGAGACTACTGGCAGGTCGTTGAAAAGGTATTCGGCAGCGTGACTATCACAACCCCTCCTTTGGTCGCGCCGACCAGAACGATCTGACCGCTCGATGCGCGCAACGCCGCTTTGATCGGTCCGATGATCGGATCGCGGATCGGAACGCTGCTCATCCTCTTGTAGCAATAGCCGAATATGGATGTCAGCATGTTGATCTACCATCTGACGCCGGGCGCCGCATTGGCGCGGGGCGAGAGCACACGCTCTCCCTCGTCGATGATGTGCGGCGTAACGAGAATCAGTAGATCGCGCTTCTGCTCGGACGTGCGGGTGGTGCCAAAGAGCCGGCCGATGATCGGAAGGTCAACCAGCAGCGGAATGCCCGACTTGGAGCTCGTGACCTGGGTGACAGTTAGTCCGCCGATGACAGCGGTCTCGCCGTCGCCCACGAGAAGCTGGTTGTCAGCGCGCTGCTTGCCGAAGATGAAGCCGACATCGGAGGACGCGATCTGCGCGTCGGAGTTCTCGGCGTGGAGTTTCAGCAGGACCTGCCGGTTGTTGGTGATGTGGGGCGTGACGCTGAGGATGATTCCGACTTCCTTCAACTGCACGGTGGCGCGCGGGGTGAAGTTGCCGCCCTGTCCGCCACCGCCGCCGCCCTGCCCGCCGCCCTGGCCGCCTCCCTGCGTACCAACGTCCAGAACGCGGATCGGTATTTCCTGGCCGACGAGAATTTCCGCTTTGCGATTGTCGAGCGTCACGATGCTTGGCTCCGCCTGGAGATCGGCGAGACGGACTTCCTGGAGAGCGTCGAGGAAGCTGGTGAGCTGGAATTTTCCCAGGGCCGCTGAGAACACGAGCTTGAGCGCGGGATTCACGACTCTCGCGTTCGCGTTGGCGATCGCGGCCAGCGCGTTGCCGCCGAGCAGAACGCGGTCGCCGCTTATCGGTGTTCCGCCGCCAAATGCGTCGGGAACCCCATCACCATTGGTATCGATCGGCTTCGACGTCGAGGGGTCGAGCCGCTGAACGAGCTGGCTGAAGAACTGGTCGTTGCCGGTCCCGAGATCGTAGGAAAGGCCGAGTTCTTCGATGTCAGTGCGGTTGACGAAGATAATCTTCGCCTTGATCGCTACCTGTGGCGTGCGGACGTCGAGATTCCTGACATAGGACAGGAGGTCCGCGAGGCGCGACGGTGTTTCGGTGATGAGCAGCGTGTTGGTCGCCGTGTCCGCGGCGACCGCGCCACGCGAGAAGCAGCTCGTACGCGCGTTCTGCGGCGCTTCGGGTACGCCCCCCGGCGTGCAGTCACGTGCGAGCAGATTCGTAAGCGTCGGAACCAGTGATGCGGCGCTGGCATAGTTGACCGCGACGAGCTGAGTGACGAGCGGTTCCGACGCCTGCTTTGCGGCGATGTTCCGGTAGCTGTCAACGGTGATGATACCGGAGATCGGATCTTCGGCGGCGGCCAGACCCTGACCCTGGAGGATGGCGCGAAGGGCCACATCCCACGGCTGATTCCTTATCTCGGCGGTAACGGTGCCGGCGACATCCTTGCCTACCACGATTGTGCGTCCCGAGAAACCGGCGAAAGCGGCGATGACGTCGCGGATGTCGGCATCCTGATATGTCACTGTGATCCGCGGCTGATCCGACTTCGCGGCGGCCGGAGAAAGTCGGAGCGATTCGCTGGAGTTCGCCGGGGTATCGCGAGTGATGTTGGCGTCTGGTGTGACCGACGCGTACGTGGGCTCTGGCTGAACCGGACGGCTTTCGGCGGGGTGAACGGCGGGAGCCGCGGGAACTGAAGCGGGTGCGCCCGGCGGCTCAGCAGTCGCGGCCGCTGGCTTGACATTTCTGGCGGCAGACGCCGCGGCAGACGCCCCCGTAGCGAGCTCGGGCGAGGAATGCCACGCAGTGAATCCGGCTGATCCGCCGGCGACAGTGACGCGGACTTCGCCGTTCGCGCTGGCCACGTCGTATGCGTGTGCGGCGTCGAGCTCGATTACGACGCGGACGACGTTCGGCTTGAACTGGGCCGCACGCACGTTCGTGATACCGCCGCGCGAGAGGCGATCGTAGCGGGGCGCCATCGTGAGAGTGGCGCCCGTTAGATCGATGACGACGCGGTGCGGTGATTCGAGCGCGAAATCGTCGACGTCAACGGAAGCGTCGACGCCGATGACGATCTCGGCCCGGCCGGCTGCGGGAACGACGCTGACAGACCGGACTGTCGCAGCACCCGATGGTGTTTCGTGGCTGGCCGGGCTCGCCGTACCGAAGGCGATAGCCCCCTGCAGACTGCCCGCCACGGGTATCAGCGAAAGAGCGGCACACGCCGCCAGGAACTGCCTCATTGCGTCCTCACTTTGGATGAATCGGTCATCGCCAGCGACTCCTGCCGGCTGTAGCCAAACTCCTCGATGCCGAATACCACGTTCTTCTCGCGGATTGCGGCCACGCGCATGCGGCCGATCACCTGGCCGACCTTCACGCGGTACTGCTCCTTGTTGGAAACGTCGCGCAGCACGGCAACTGAGTTCCGGCCCGACGGGTCGAAGGCGATCGCCACGAGCTTGAGGTCTCCGAGAAGGGGGCGGAGCTCCTCGGTATTCATCAGCGACACGAACGGATCGCGGCGGCCGGCGCCGGGATAGCTGTACGTCTCACGGTTGACAAGTACTTCTGGCCGGGTCGACGGCGCCGGCGTCACTCCAGGCGCGGCCGCGGGTGCCGGTAGGGGACGGGTCGCGGGGCTTGTCGAAGTCGGCCGGGCCGCGGCCATTTGAACTGGACGGCCTGAAGCGGGGTTCTGCGCGCGTGCAGCGAGTGCCATTGCGGCGCCGGTGAAAACGACAGCGGCACAGCCAAGCACTCTGCTCGTATTCGGACTCATTGATTCCTCTCCTCGATGCCCGCGGCGTCTCCCGGGCTGGCGACGTGCGCGATGTATGTCTGGATCTGGAAATCCGTATCGAGCGTGGACTCGCCGTCTTTCGGACGGGCTTTCTTCTTGTCGGTCGGGGACTGCTGCTTCACGTCGAGAGCAACGGGAGCGATGATTCGGTTCAGCGATCCGACATTCGCGAGGAACCCGGCGATGGCGTGGTATCCGCCCTTCACCGACACCTTGTATCGGTACGTGTCGAACTGCTCGCCAACGAGAACGGGCATCGGCTCGACCGAGGCAAGGTCGAGTCCAACGCGGCGCGCGGCTGTCGAGACGTTCTCGAGCAGCGCCGGCACTTCATTGGTGGTGGGCACGAGCTGGCGGAGAACCCTGAGACTTGCTTCGTACTCTATCGCCTGAGTGCGAAGGCGGGCGACGCTGCCGCTGGCAAGCTCGGCCCTCGCCTCCTCGTTCTTCTTGTCTAGGGCCGCGACGTGCTGCTCGATCGTTGCGAGCTGTGTGCGCTTAGGCAAGTAGAGGAAGTATCCGTAAGCCGCGGCGAGCATCACCGCAACGACAGCGACAGACACGAGGGTCTGGTCGCGCTTCGAGAGATTGGCGCCAATCGCCATTTCAGTTGCTCCCGACGGATACGGATACCGTCTTGACGAGGAATGGGGGCGGTTTCTGCGATTCCGCCCCGAGTTGGAACTCCGTGACTTCCTTCGTATCGACGAGCACGAGGTCGGAGCGGGTGAGCAGAACGTTCTGGATGAACGGCGATGCTTCGAGAGTCTTCATGAAGAGAGTGAGGGCCTGGATGTCGACCGTGTGTCCGACGACACGGAACTTCGTCGAGCGTGACGCCGCCGCGAGCACTGAATCGGCCTTTGCCTTCGTTGCTTCCGGTGAAGGCGACTCCTTCTCCTTCGCGGCTGTGCGCCGAGTGGTGTCGTTGACCGCCGAGCTCGGCGGCGCGCTTGTCTGCGTAACGGTGGTCAGCCAGGTGTACTGCGGCAGCGCGTTGCTGATCTCCTCCATCAGGTGCGGCCAGAGGAAGCGGCTGTCGTCGATGGACTTGATGATGGCAACCTGGTGATAGAGCGAGTCGCGAGTCGCTTCGGCCTTCGCCTTGGCCGCGAGAACCACTCTGTACCGGGCGGAATCCTCGACGGCCCGGACTTCCTTCTCGACGAGCGTCCGCTCGCGGGCGCTCTGTCCGAGGTACACGAATGCGACGGCGAGGACGATCGCGCTCGCCGTGCCCACCGCGCCGATGAGGACTTTGTCCTTCACACCGGCAGAGGCACCGGCAACGAAGCCGGCGACGTCGAATCCTCCGCGGCGCTCCGATCTGTGACGGGATCCGGGGAGAAGATTGACCTGAATCATGTCAGATATCCGTTTGCCCGCCTACTGGCGGAGCGCGAGGCCGATGGGAAGCATCAGGAGGGGCGCGACTTCGTCAGTCACGTGAGAGTCGAAGGCGCCGTCGCGGACGTTGAGGCGTGCAAGCGGGTTGGCATGCTCCACCGAAATGCGGAGGCGCTTACCAAGTATTTCAGCCAGGCCGGGTGTTCTCGATCCGCCGCCGCAGATGTAGACGGCGCGGAGCTGCGCCGAGCTTCGGGATGTGGTCAGGAAGGCAGCGGCACGCTCGACACCGACGGCGATTTCCTCGCCGCGCGCCTCGAGCACACCGTCGAGCTGCGGCGACCGGTCGTATCCGCGAACGAGATTCTCGGCGTCGCGCGCCGTGATGCCGTGCTGGCGCTGAAGGTCTTCGCTGAACCGACGCGTGCCGAGTGGCAGGTCGCGCGTCAGAATCGGAATGCCGTCGTCCATGATGTTGACGTTGGTGATTTCGTGGCCGACGTTGACGAGGGCGACGACTCCTTTCATCGCCTCGGGATAGTTGACCTCGAACGCGTTGTGCAAGGCGAACGCATCCACGTCGACAAGCGTCGGCGTGACGCCCGCATCCTCGAGAATCCGCAGCTTCGCGTCCACGAGATCGCGTTTCGCGGCAACGAGCAGAACGCTCATTTCGTCCGAGTTCGACGGACCGTCGAGGATCTGAAAGTCGAGCTCGACCGATTCCACATCGGGCACGTGCTGCTCCGCTTCCCAGCGCATCAGCTCGCGCGCCTGCTTTTCCTTCACGCGCTCCATCTGGATCTTCTTGATGATCGCGTCGCGGCCGCCGACGGCGGTGACGATGTGCTTCGACTTCACGTTCGCCTCGTCGAGCGATGCGCGCACGGCGTCGGAGACGATTCCGGGATCCATGACCTCGCCTTCGACTATCGCGTCTGGCTGAAGCTTGGTGATGGCGACCTTGACGAGCTCCGGTGCGCCCTTGCCATGATCGATGACTGCGATTTTGATCAGCCCCGATCCGATGTCGAGGCCAACAGTCGTTCTCTTGCGGCCGAAGAGCGCCATGAATGTCTCTGGGTGGGGGACTTCGCGCGATTGCACGCTGGACACGATTAGCACATCGGCGAGGTAGCAGCCGAAAGAGTCACAAGTCGTAAAGCGCATTCCACGCGAGATAACTCAATCGCGTTGCACGAATCGGCGCCGCGTCGCTGCGCTCGGTGCGCACGGCGATGCTGACGCGCCGTCGCATACGCGACGGGTACGACGGCATTGTGCGTCCTTCCGCTACGACGAGATACAGGGCACTGTCGAGCCGCGTGATGAACACGGTGCTTTCGAGCGGAGGATCGGGCTCTGGCGTGTATGAGATGACTGTTCCAACCTGTATTGAGTCACTCCCCACCGACCCGAACAGCTCGATCGCGCGGTTAGCCGCCGTTTCCGCGTAGCTGAACGTCTGCTGGTCGAGCAATGCGCCGCCGCTGGCGCGCGCTTCCTGGCCCGTCGCGAAGAGAACACCGGCCGCGAGCGCGGCGATGACGACGACCGCGACGAGTGACGCGGCCAGGGCGAAGCCAGGGCGTTGCTGCGAGCTCCCTCTCAGTTGGCTTTTCACCGCAGTCGGTTGCGCGGCGACACCGTGACAATTGCGGAGTCGCGGTAGAGGGTGCGCGCGTCGCCCGCGAGTCGCACTTCGCTCGCAGACTGGCCCTTGAGCACAATGTCGACGCGGGCGAGAGTATTCCCCGGCAGGCCTGCACCCAGAGTAGCGCCCGATTGGTCGTAGTAGCGGAACGAGATCCCGGTCTCCGTAGCGCCGGGCCCGGTGTATGGCATGTACGGCCCGCTTACCGGCTGGACTGTGCCGCACGACGAGACGCCGATCGCGTTGCAGCGGCGATAGCCGAGGTACCATTTGGCGTCCGATGACCGGTAGAGGCTGTATCGAACGCGTCGCAGGAACCGAATCGGCGCGCCGGCGCGGACCGATGCAACGGCCGTGTCAGCGAGCGTGACGACGTAGCCGTCGCTGCCGATGTCTCCGTCGGTCGTGAATCCGGTCGAGGGAGGGCATGACGTGGTCAGGCTCGCGGGTGCGAACGTCGCGATGCGATGTGTTTCCCACGTGGCCGTGTCGGGCGGCTCCGTACCTGCAGCGTAGATTATCGCAATGTCGCCCGTGTCGGGCACCGCGAGCAGCGACGTGAGCGTGTTGCCGCTGGCGAGCGTCCGCGGCGGCAGCATCACGGACGCTCCTGATGGCGCGCTGCACAGTACCGACGATCCGATCAGCGTGATCAGCTCGATCGCCGAATCCGACATGAGCGGCACTCCGAAGGTTGCCACGGCGGCGCCACGGATGTCTGCGGCGAGGACTTCCGCGCCGTCGCGGAGCTGCGCGCGGACGCCGAGCATCTCCGTGGCCGCGCGATAGAATTTCTGCTGGCGGCTCAAGACGCCGATGATGCCTGCTCCCAGCAACGTCGCGACGACCGTTGCGACGATGAGCTCCACCAGGCTGAATCCGGCCCGCCGTCGGCGCATCATCGGCACGCAATTCGGGAGAGAAACTGGTCAGTATACGATCCGCGCACATCGGTGCGCGTCACGCGCAGATCGACCTCCGCGCTGCTCAGCCCGGTGACTACGGACCAGTCGGCGCGCACTCCGAGCAGAGATTCGCTGCCGGCAGAGACGTTCGCGCAGTCTGTGGCATGCGCCTTCTCTGCCTGGATGCGGGCGACAGAAGCTGCGCTCGCACGGCGCTCCGTGATTTCGAATTGTCGCGCCAGAGTTGCTGCCGTTGCGGCAAGCGATAGTCCGCCGACTGCGAACAGCAGCATTGCGACGATGACTTCAATGAGCGTGAGCCCGGTTCGGAGGTTCCTGTGGCGCATTGCATCAGGCTACACGGGGCGGTCACCGGCCCCACCACCGATTGGAAGCTGAACTCATCGAATCGATGCAAAGCGCTTGTGCATCGTTCTCATCCAAACAACAAAATCGGCCTCGCAGCCGCCTCATGATTCACCCTGCCAGTCGGACAATCCGCGGCGCCAGTCAGCGCCGCGGATTGTTCGCGACCTCTCAGAGTTGCTCGATCAGGTGCAGGTGATTAGGCCGTTCACCGACGAGTTGCACGTCTTTGTCGTAGCGAGTGAACTGCCACCGCCGTCCAGCTTGCCGGCGGGCCCGGTACTGCGGTCGCCGTCACCGTCACGTTCTGCGAGTTCTGGAAGCCCTGGGCCGAACCGTTGCCCGAGAAATACACGCCCGAGCTGTCGGCCGCGTAGCTCTCTTGGTACGTGGCGAGGTTGCGAAGATCAGCCTTCATCGACGCGACGTACGCCTTCTCCTTCGTGTTCGCGAATTTCGGAATCGCGATCGCGGCCAGAATGCCGATGATGACGACCACGATAAGAAGCTCGATCAGCGTGAAGCCCTTCCTGCTTCGTACCATTTTCCTTCTCCTTGGGAGGAAATTCTTGCGATGCGTCGAGGAAAAGACGAAATGGGCGTCGAGAGGCAACGCATAGCCTCGGCCGCGACAGCAGCTTTTTCCGCCTTCCCTCCGATTCCCTGCGATTCCCTGCGGTAAATAGCCGCTCCCGCCGGCGTCCCGCCAAAATGACAGAGCGGCGAGCAAAAGTGCCGCGGCGAGTACGAGGCGGCCAGCGTAAGCCCGCGAAGTAAACGCCGCGGGTCGACTGCTCCCGGCCTCGCGTACGCTTCCGTCGCGATCCATTCCTCCTGTTGCTCGCGCGCGTCCAAGTGGCCAGGACGTCCGATTCCGTCAATTCCGGGCTTATACCATATAGATTTGAAGTGTATGCGACTTGATCTTCTTGCCGTGGCGCAGGAAACGGCCGATGGCCTTGGCGCCAGCGCCATCGCCGGCCGTCTGGGAATCGTTCTCGTGCTCGTCGGCATGAATGCCTTCTTCGTCGCATCGGAGTTCGCCCTCGTTGCCGTCCGGCGCAGTCGGATAGATGAGATGGCCGCGGCGGGTGACCGCTCAGCACGCAGGGTTCAGGGCGCCCTGAAGCACCTCGACCGCTACATCGCCGGTACCCAGCTCGGAATCACGATCGCCTCACTGGCCCTCGGCTGGGTAGGCGAGCCGGCGCTGGCGGCGATGATCGACGCGCTCCTGGGAAGCTTCGGGATGGATCCGCCTGCCGCTGGCGTACATACGGCCGCGGCAATCGGAGTGGCGTTCTTCATCATCACATTCCTGCATATCGTGCTCGGTGAGCTCGCGCCGAAAACTCTCGCGCTGGTGAACCCTGAGGGCGTGAGCCGCATCGTGGCGCCGCCCCTGATGCTTTTTTCGCGCCTCATGGCGCCGATGATCTGGGTGTTCAACGGAGCCGCCAACGCGTTCCTGAGACTGCTTGGGATGAAGCCGGCGTCCGAGGGTCTCGGCCATTCGCCCGAGGAGCTGCGAATGCTCGTGATGCAGGCGAGGGCTCACGGAACGCTGAATGAGTCGGACAGCGCGATGCTCGCCGGCGTCTTCGATTTCCATGAGAAGAAGGCGCGTGACGTGATGCGCCCGCGAACCGAGGTCGTCGGGCTCAGCATGGAGGCCAGCGAAGCGGAAGTGTGGGCGGTGGTGCGGGAAGAGCGGTACTCACGGTATCCTCTCTACCGCGAGTCGCTCGACGATGTCACGG
>JACCRF010000044.1 GCA_013813715.1 Gemmatimonadaceae bacterium
GATGGCCACGCGACCCGCGTACCTTCGCGACCGCAGACATGCGGGTGCACGAGCTATCCGCAATCGCAGGCGCCAATGCGAAAGGGGGGACTCGAACCCCCACGGATTGCTCCACTGGATCCTAAGTGCAAACGCTCCGCTGAGCAAAAAAGCTCACTCCTGCACCGAGCCGCACCAAACAGCATAGAAACATCCCCGGCTCGCTTCCAGAGTACGACGAAGGATGCGACGAAAGAGGCCGGCAACCCCCGCACGGCCAACAGACTGCCCTTAATCCCGGACATATAGATGACCATAATGACAGAGGACCACAATGACAGAGGACCGCCCCGCGGTTCACGATGACGCGATACTGGACCTCGAGCCGTCCGTTGAAGAGATCGAGGCGAAGCTACGCGGCGCGTAGTGCGCCAGCAAGCGCGCGCCGTTCCGTTTGCGGCGGGGTCGCTGATCGCCCCCTGCACTTCCCTCTCTGCCGGAGACAGGCATGAGCAGCACCGCCACCGAAGACACCTCGCTCGAAGCCGATGAGACCAACCCGGAGCCTCCGCGGTTGGAACAGAGCGCTACGCACCTGGGGAGGTTGCGCGCCGATCTCGCCAGCTACGGACCGGACAGCCACCAAGCACAAGAGCAGCTCGCCCGCGCCACGGCCGTTGGGGCGACAGAGCCGGAGCTGAAAAAGCTCCGGGCAGCGGCCGCTTCACTTTCCATCCGCGTCCGGGAGATCGAGAGCGCGATCCGTTTCCTCGAGGCGGACCAGCAGATCGAGGCGCAGCGGGTCAACCGGGCGCTCCTGGCCGACGCAGAGCGTTCGATGGAAGCGAGACGCGCTGAGTTCGTCGTCGCCACGCGCGAGATGCAGACGCGCGCCCTTCAAGCCGCGCGGGAGTTCTGTCCGGTCTTCGATGCGCACCAGGCCGCACGAGCCGCAGTCGTCACCGCGCAGCACGACTACGCGAGGCTCTTGAAGGATGAGGACCGCTATTGCCGGCAGGAGGCCAGCGACGTGCCGGATGTTATAGCGCGCGAGGAGGGAGAGCTACTATGGCCCGCTGCCCGCGCTCTCGCGCTGCTCGCCGGCAGTGAGTCAGTGCCGCGGGGCCCTGTCATGATGGAATACGGAGGCACCTGAACATGCCAGCACAGAGAAAGCCGCCTTTGCCAACCGGCGACCTCGTCAATGACTTCATTGCGAAGCGAAACTTCCGTGCGCGCGAGCGGCCTTCCCGTCTGCCTGGCTCGCCAATGATGGCTGAACGCGATGCATCAGATCATGTGCGAGAGGTGACGAGCCGCGAAGTGCTGGACGTTGATGATTTCCTCGAGGCTCGAAATGGTCTTGCCGCGGCACGCCCGAATCCGTTGGCGAACAACAACCTTTACTGACGTTTACAGTCCCGACCCCGATGCCAGTCCTGAGAGAAGAGCAGAAGCTGTTCATTGTCCAGCAGCTTGCGATGTTCGACCGCCCCGAAAAGATCCGGGAAGCGGTAAAGGAGGAATTCGACATCGACGTACCCCGCCAGCAGATCCGGAATTACAACCCGGAGCAGGTGAATGTAGCCGAGAAATGGAAGAGGATCTTTGATGATACCCGGCGGGCATTCGTCGATTCAACAGCCGCCATACCGATTGCGCAATTATCCGTAAGGTTGCGCCTGCTGGATCGATTGCAACAGAAGGCGGAAACGATGGGTAACTACGCGCTCGCCGCCGAGCTCCTTGCCCAGGCTGCGCGAGATGTTGGGGGCATGTTCACCAATCGGCAGCGACTCGAGCACTCGGGCCCGGACGGAAAGCCGATCTGCCCACCGCCGTTGCCAACTCAAATAAACGTGGTACTCGTGAAGCCTCGTGAAGTATTCCCGGAGGATACTGCGGCATTCCGCCCATCGATCCCCGGAGATCCGCCAACTAACGGAGCACCCTGATGCCCATTTTTCCGGCAAGGCGCGGCCCCGCGGAGAGAGCGCCCGATGCCCAATGCGCAATTGCATCCATTCGGTGAACGTCCTAAACTTCATTCGTTCGCAACGAGCTTCGCCACAGGGTGGGAAGCGATGAGTCCGGAGTGTTCCCTGTGGCAACAATAGCATCCCTGCTGATAGGTGCCGAGCTCGACACCACGAAGCTCGATGCTGGCGTCGGCCGAATGACGTCGACGCTCCGCTCTTTCGGACAGCAGCTCGGTGTGGTCTCCGGGGTCGCTGGACTCGCCGCAGGCCTCGGTAGGGCCACCAGTATCGCGGCCGACTTCAGTGGCCAAATGGCGGAGATAGCCACGCTCCTGCCCAAGGGTGCAGCCAGCGTCGACGATCTGACGAAGACCATCAATAAGCTCTCCCTCGAATTCGGCAAGGCTCCCCAACAGCAGGCCGCAGCGTTGTACGAGATCATCAGTGCCGGCGCGTCAAGTGCCGCCCAGGCGACTGAGATCCTCGCCGCTGCAAATAAACTGGCAGTTGGCGGAGTCGCGGACCTTAAGTCTGTGGCCGATGGACTCACCAATGTGATCGCCAACTATGGCGAGTCAGCGGGGACGGCGACGCAGATCTCCGACACTTTCTTTGTCGCCGCGGCCGCGGGCAAGACGCGAATCGAGGAGCTTTCTCGCTCGATCGGTTCCGTCGCCCCGCTTGCCTCGGAAATGGGCGTGAGTCTGGCGGAGGTAACATCTGCCACGGCTGCGTTGACGAAGGGCGGAGTGAGCACTGAGGTGGCGATGCGCGGCATACGTGCGATTCTCGCAACGGTACTGAAGCCGAGTTCCGAAGCAGCGAAGGAAGCCGCGCGTTTGGGCCTCGCCTTCAACGCGGCAGCGATACAGAGCAAAGGCCTGGCCGGATTCCTCGCCGACTTGAGCGCAAAAACAAAAGGCAGTACCGAAAGCATGGGACTCCTCTTCGGTCCAGTTGAGGCGCTTGTTCCGGCGCTCTCACTCACCGGGAAAGCCGCGAAGGACTTGAACGATATCCTCGCTGCAACTGCGACCGGCGCGGGTTCGGTTGAAAGGGCTTTCAATATCATCGACACCGATAGCGCGGCGCAGAAATTCGCGAAGCTGCAGGCAGCGCTACAAGTCGGCATCATTGCGGTCGGCGACAAAGTTCTGAACGTGCTTGTGCCAGCGGTCGTTTCGATGACCGACAACCTGGACGCTGTAGTGCCCGCGGTGAAAGCAGTCACTGAAGCGATCGCTGTCGGCGGTCTCATCGTCGCGATCACAAATGTCAGCACTGCGATGGCATTTATCGCAAAGTCAGGTTTCGGTATCGCCATCCTCAACATTGCCGACGCGTTCACGTCGGCGCGTGCTGCAGGCTATGGCTTCGCCGCCTCGCTCGGCGCGGTGAACGCTTCTCTCGGAACAATGATCGGGCTCGTGGTCGGCTCACTCGGCCTTGTCGCCGCGCTGGCAGCATTCGCAAAGGCGCTCTTCGACATCAACCGTGCAACGCAGACCGCGAAGACGCTGAATGATGAATTCGCCGGCAGCGTTGGGAAGCTCACGATCGAGCAGAATCACGCCGCGCAGGCGGCACTAAGGCTTGCGATCGCGCAGACGCAGGTAGCAGCAGCTGCTCAGCTGGACCCAGCTGCGGGACCACTGAGGTTCGTCGAAGCCATGAAGTCGAAGCAGACGGCTTTGGCCAATGTGATCCGTCTGACGAAGGACCTTCAGGCGCTCGAGCGCGCAAACGACTCGAAGCTACCCCGCCTGCCTGGGGTGTTCGTGACGGCTGTCAAACCTCCACCGGTGGTTACTAGAGCGGGTGACGTTGCAGGCTCGACGGGAGCCGCAGAGGCCGTGGCAAGTGCGCTGGCTAAGACGATCTCCAGTCTTCAGAGCGGAGTACAGAACATCCGGACGAACTTCGCTGCAGTCGCTAATGAGCAGGTAGTGCTTACCGGATTGGGCGAAGAATACCTGACGCTCACGCAGCAGATCACGGTTGCACTTGCGCAACAGAGGGACGCGCTGGGCTCGACGGCAACCACCCTTCGAGGAATGCTTCTCGATCTCAGGAACGTGT
>JACCRF010000085.1 GCA_013813715.1 Gemmatimonadaceae bacterium
GGCGCGATGTATGCCTGTATGCTCTGCAGATAAATGTAGAGCTGCGGCGAGACGTACTTCATGAAGGGGATCCAGGCCAGGCCGAGGATCACCAGGATCACGGTCGTCACGCGACCCACCGCGACAAGGCGCTGTTCGCTCGCGTCGGGTCTCCACTTGCGGTAGACATCCCACGTCAGCAGGGTGGAGCTGGAGTTGAACGCCGATGCGAGCGAGCTCATCAGAGCGGCGAGCATTCCCGCGAGAACCAGACCCTTGACTCCCGCCGGCAGAAGCCGCGTCACGAGCAGGGGGTAGGCGCTGTCTGCTCCGCCAGCCGCAACATCCTGGTACAAGGCGGCGGCGATGATGCCCGGCAGGACGAAAATGAACAGCGGCAGGATCTTGAGAAATCCGGCGAAGATTGTTCCGCGGCGAGCCTCCTGGATATTGCGCGCGGCCAGAACCCGCTGCACGATGACCTGGTCGGTGCACCAATACCATACTCCAAGAATCGGTGCGCCGAAGACGATCCCGGTCCACGGGAAATCGGGGTGACTCGACGGCTTCCACATCGAGAAGAAGTCAGCCGGCATTCGTGCTTCGAGGCCGGACCACCCGCCCACGGCCCCAAGTCCCACGATAGTCAGTGCGGCCGAACCCCCAATCAGAACGACCGTCTGCATCACCTCGGTGTAGATAACCGCGCGGAGCCCTCCAAGAAGCGTGTAGATCCCCGTGACGACGATCAGGATTGCCGCGCTGGTCCAGAAATCGAGGCCCGTCACTGCTCGCATCACGATACCGCCCGCGAACAGCGTAACGCTGATTTTCGTCAGGACGTAACCGACGATGGACACCCAGGTGAAGTACGCTCGCGATGCGGGGTTGTATCGGCGCTCGAGGAACTCCGGCATCGTGTACACTCCGCTCCGCAGATAGAACGGCACGAAGAGCCAGCCAAGCAGCAGCAGGATGAAGCTGGCGAGCAGCTCGAAGTGGCCGACGGCAAGGCCGCTCGCGGCCCCCGTGCCAGCGAGCCCCACCAGGTGCTCGCTTCCAATGTTCGAGGCGAACAGGCTGGCGCCGACCGCAAGCCAACCCACATCCCGGCCTGCAAGGAAGTAATCGGAGCTCAGTTTCTTTTCGCGGCGCGCCGCCCAATAGGCGATCCCCGCCAGCACGACGAAATACGCGGCGATCACTAGAATGTCGACGATGTGCAGGTTCGCCATGGCTTCGGTCAGTGAGAAGGTGAAGGACGAAGAAACGCGAGCTTGTCGTTGTTTCGTGCTACCACGATCAGTCGGTCGCCCGTTGCGCGCCGCAGGAATGCCATGTCGCGCACCTGGCCATCGATCCGGAGGCCGCTTTTTTCCAGATCGACCGACACGAATCGACCGCTTCCGCTGCCGCGAAGCAAGAGGCCATGGCTCGCGTCGTACCTCCCCCGCACCGGAGTGACACCGTAGAAGTTGCCGGCGACGATGAGATCGGTGTGCCCGTCGGCATCAAAGTCGTCCGCCAGAACGGCGTAGATCGGGGCAAACTGGGCCTCGATGGGAAGCGGCGAAACGGTGAAAGCCCCCCGGCCGTTGTTCAGGGCGACGGAGCTCGCGAAGAGGTGCGCTTCACGCACCGTTGCCTGTTTAAGCCCGGACGGTGAAAAAATGTCCTCGACGCGGCTCGCGCCGAAGCTGGAATAAGAGACGTACTTGCTTCGCAACGGGGGCATCAAACGCACCAGCTCGTCCCGGCCCGCGAGCGGGTAGCTCACTCCGTGCTTGTAAAAGGTGAGAATCTGCTCCACGGCGCCGTTGCCGAAGAAATCGTTCACATACAGCCGCGCAGGCTCTTCGCGTGAAGCCCGGATGTACGAGTTGAGCCCGAGGTTGCCCAGCACGAGATCCTTCCGCCCGTCTGCGTTCAGGTCGACCGCTTCGATGGTGTTCCACCACCCACTCGTCGCCGACAGCCCAGCCTCGGCGGTTCGGTCGACAAAGCGGCCGTTCTCCTGCCGAAAGACGCGCACCGGCATCCATTCGCCCACGGCGATCAGGTCGAGTTTACCGTCGCCATCGTAGTCCATCCACGCCGCCGACGAGACCATCCCTGCGTCTGCGAGCGACTTGCCGACGCCGTCAGTGACGTCGACAAACCGGCCCGTGCCATCGTTCTGGAGCAAATGGCTTTTCGGGGTCGCGCCGTAGCTCCGGGAGACAACCCGACTTCCGACGAAGAGATCGGGGTGGCCGTCGCCATTGAAATCGCCTGGAACGACGCAGGAGCCGTTCTCGAAAACGTCGGGGAGGGCGTTCCTCGCCCGGCTGAAATTTCCCCGGCCGTCGTTAATGTAGAGCCGATCGCGGAGGGCTTCGGCGTTTCCCCAGAATTCGTTGCCTCCGCTCACGACATACAGGTCGGGATGCCTGTCGCCATTGGCATCGAAGAAAGTTGCATCCACGTCCTCGGGCAGGCTGT
>JACCRF010000087.1 GCA_013813715.1 Gemmatimonadaceae bacterium
GGATCGCGCCCTCGGGTAGATTCGCCGCAAATGCCACCTGCTGAGAATCTGCTTTTCTACGGCGACAACCTCGATGTTCTCCGTCGCCACATAAAAGACGAGTCGGTAGACCTCGTTTATCTCGACCCGCCGTTCAATAGCTCCCGAAGCTATAACGTGCTATTCGCCGAACAGGATGGCTCTCGCGCTGCCGCACAAATCCAGGCCTTTGAGGATACTTGGAGATGGGATGAAGCTGCGTCAGCCGCGTATCACGAAACGGTAGAGACAGGCGGTAAAGTTTCGGAAGTCATGCAAGCGTTTCGCTTGTTTCTTGGCGATAGCGACATGCTTGCCTATCTGTCGATGATGGCTCCGCGTCTTGTCGAGTTGCGCCGAGTCATAACCGCCACTGGTTCGCTCTATCTCCACTGCGACCCCACTGCGAGTCACTATCTCAAGTTGTTGCTCGACGCAGTGTTTGGGCCCGACAACTTTCGGAGCGAAATCGTTTGGAAACGAACGTCGGCGCACAGCAGCGCGAATCGCTACGGGCCGGTTCACGATGTTATTCTCTTTTATAGTCGCAGCAATTCATACACATGGAACAAGGCTTACGAAGCATATGACCCAGAGTACATAAAAACATTCTTCGAGCAACAAGATCCAGATGGCAGGCGCTGGAAGCGAATGGATCTGACTGGTGCTGGGACCCGAAATGGCGAAACAGGGGAAGTGTGGCGCGGCCTAGATGTAACTGCGAAGGGAAGACATTGGGCATACCCGCCGAGCGTTTTGGAACAAATGGACGCTGCCGGAAAACTGCACTGGCCGAAGTCCGAAGGAGGAATGCCGCGAATGAAGCAGTACCTAGATGAAATGCCGGGCGTCCCAATTCAAGACGTTTGGACCGACATTTCGCCTCTTCACAATCTTTCTGGCGAGCGTCTTGGATACCCGACGCAAAAGCCGCAAGAGTTGCTGGAACGAATTATCGCGGCAAGCTCAAACTCAGGGGACGTGGTTCTCGACCCGTTTTGCGGATGCGGGACAACAATCGCCGCCGCTCAAAAGCTCAACCGTCGCTGGATTGGGATCGATGTAACTCACTTGGCGATTGGCCTGATTCGCACTCGACTCCGAGACGCATACGGCGATGCCACTCAGTTCCAAGTCATCGGTGAGCCTACTACCGTCGAAGATGCCGCACAACTAGCTCGACAGGCACCTTACCAATTCCAGGCATGGGCGCTGGGACTGGTCGGCGCTCGACTCGCTGGCTCAATAAAGAAAGGCGCAGATGGGGGAATTGACGGAAGGCTTTATTTCCACGATGGAAGCGATCAAACGCGCCAGATAATCCTGAGCGTCAAGGGCGGTCACTTGAAGGCGGATGATGTCCGTGCGCTTGGCCATGTGACAAAGCGCGAAGGAGCAGACATCGGGGTGCTTCTAAGCTTCGAGACGCCAACGCGGCCAATGCGGTCCGATGCCGCGTCAGCGGGCTTCTACGAGTCACCGTGGGGGAGGCATCCCCGCTTACAACTCTTGACCGTGGCGGAGCTGCTAGAAGGAAAGACAATTGACTACCCGCGAACGGCTGGAATCAACCGGACGTACAAACAAGCGCCGCGAGCCATGCGGAAGGTCGCCGAACCCAAGGGACTGTTCGACGCCGACAAAGCCTAATCCTTCAGTTGTTACATTCAAACTGACCCACTACCATTAATCTGCACCGGCTTGCAATTGGTGAGACGCTATTAATTTGCGGCGCCATTTTTCTTGCCGCCGGTATTCGCCCGCTGCAACCGCGGCACCCTTCCGTCGCGCCGGCGGGGACTCGAGTAACTCCCGCTTCGGATTCAATAGTCCGCGACGGCAGCGTCGATTATTAACAGAATCTCAGATGATGATTACCGAGGGTGCGCAAAAATGGCGAAAATCGTATGGGTATACGAAAGGCAATGTCCCGTTTGTCGTAAGAGAGTTGCTTATGTGGCGTCTGCGGGTGTGACGCCTGAAACGCCGGAAGCCTCATTCGAAACACGGTGTGTTCACTGTAGCCAAACGATCCAACTAGACGCGTCGATGCTAGCCCAACGAGAGTCTAGCGATGGTCTGTAAGCGGAAGTAGTGGACCGGACTCTCGAGCTCACCAGGAAAGGCGAAAGGGAATCAACTTTGTTAGGGCGGTTCCCGTCGCAAGATGATGCGATCGCTGAAGCTGAACCCAGCACCCCGGCCCGGTCAGTGGCAATACGGCCGTCTCGTCAACTAAACTCCGACACAGAGAGGACCGCACATGAACATAAAGGCGACCCGCGTTTGTGAGAAATGCGGCACAGAACGTCATATCTCAGGTTTCCGCCAGGCGGTCGATACTCTCGCAGGAAAGCGTGTAGTTGGAGAATTCGGAGAGGCGAAATGCAAGTGTCCTGATTCAACGCTGAATGATCTGGACAGGGAAGCGATCGAGCGAGCAAACCCGTGAGGCTGTCGACGCCAAAGTGAGACTAAGAGGCAAGATCGTCGATCAGATAGCCACTGAGGACCTCGTATCGCTCGTCGAGAATGGAGTTCCAGAGTCACGGATACTGGACTACAAGCTCCAGCTTCCCGGCGCGAAGTCAGCGGAGAAGAAAGAATTTCTCGCCGACGTCATCTCGTTTGCGAACACGGCAGGCGGAGTGATTGTTTTCGGAGCGCTCGAGCGGAAGGATGCAGCTGCCGTGAATACTGGCGAGCTCGAGGCGATACCCGGACTCAGCGACTGGAACGATGATGCCGAGCGGCTTCGCCTCACCTCAATGCTGAATGACGGCATATCGCCGGCGCTCGGCGGGAGCGTTCGATTCCACACAGTTGGAGCGCCTGGCGGTGGATCGAGCGTGCTTCTACTCGGCGTGCCTCAGAGCTTTGCAGGCCCGCACATGATCAGTTTCGAGAAGAGCAATCGTTTCTACCGACGCGCCGAGAGCGGCAAGTATTTACCCGATGTGCAGGAGATCCGGCAGATGTTCAATGAGCAGGGCCAGTGGTCGCAGGCAGCTGAGCTGTTTCGAGAGAAGAGGCTCGCTCGGGTCGGGTCGGGTTCAGTCGGTGAGTTGCTAGATACGCATTCTCCTCTGTTCTTTCACATTCTGCCGCTTGGGCGTTTGGATGGAGCGATTAGCCTTAGCGGCCGCTACGAAGAGTTGCTGCGACATCTCTACCCGCCCGGAATTTCGGGTGCAAATGGGCGATACAACGTCGACGGCATCATGGGATTCCACCAGCGATCGCAGCTGATCAGCGCATACACCCAGCTCTTTCGGTTCGGAGGTCTCGAGGGCTACGACACTGAGAATGTTCGCCCGCTCTCCAATTCCTTCGACGCCGATGGCACTAAGTTCGAAGCTCATCACATGCTCCGTTCTGCGATTGATTGGTTCCCGAAGGGAGTAGAGTTTTTGTCGAACCGGCTAGACGTCGTACCGCCCTACGCATTGGGCGTCGCGGTCAAGGGTGTGCGCGGATCGATAATTCCCGTGAAGCACGGTTGGGATCAGGGCGCCGCGATCGACGTCGACGATATCGTTTTGCCCCTCACCGTGATCCATGAGACCAATGCGGATACCGTTCGGGATGCCGTGTGGTCGCTGTTCGATGTCGTGTGGCAGAGCGCGGGCCTTTCAGTAGCGCCGAGGAAGGTCCCTCAGTAAGAACGCAGTTTCAGCTCGGCTGGAGTTGACCCGCTTTCGTGGATACTTCACTCTTTGGGGAGAGGAGGTTCACGA
>JACCRF010000098.1 GCA_013813715.1 Gemmatimonadaceae bacterium
CGCCACCTCCGCCAAAGTTCGCCCGAAATGCGTCGCGAGGCTTGAACAGGTGCGCGTTGCCGCGCGTCGTCGCGGGGCCGATCTGACGGAGCGCCGAGAGATCGTCCATGATCCAGAAGGAGCGCCCGTGCGTGCCGGCGACAAGATCCCCTTCCTTCACGGCAAGATCGTGAATGGGGACGATTGGCAGGTTCTGCCGCAGCGACTGCCAGGTGCCGCCGTCGTTGAAGCTGACCCAGACTCCTCGCTCCGTGCCCGCGTAGAGTAGCCCGCGGCGCACCGGATCCTCGCGCACCACACGAACGAACTCGGTCGGAGAGATGCCGTCCACCACCAGGCGCCACGTCACTCCATAGTCGGTCGTGCGGAAGATGTACGGCCGCAGGTTATCTCGCTGAAAATGATTGGAGGCGACATAAGCGGTGCCCGGCGAAAAGCGTGAGGCCTCGATGATAGATACGCGGCTCCACTCAGGCATTCCCGGCGGCGTGACATTCTTCCACGACTTTCCATTGTCGCGGGTGATGTGCAGGAGCCCGTCGTCGGAACCCGCCCAGATCACGCCGCGCGAAACCGGCGACTCGGCGATGGTGAAAACCGTTCCGTAATACTCGACAGACGTTTGATCCTTCGTTATCGGGCCACCGGACGAGCCAAGTGTGCGGGGATCGTTGCGCGTGAGGTCGCGACTGATCGGCTCGAAGCTCTGGCCCTCGTTTCTCGACCGGAAGACGACGCTGCTACCGACGTACAGCGTGTTGGGGTCGTGAGGCGAGATGACGATCGGGAATGTCCACTGGAATCGATAGCGCGCGTCCGCTGCGTCGTGACCCATCGGATTATCCGGCCACGGATTGATGTTGCGCTCGAATCCCGTGCGGTGGTCGTATCGCGAGAGGTAGCCACCGTATGAACCAGCGTAGACGATGTCCGGATTGTCCGGCCTTACCGCGATGTAGCCGCTCTCGCCGCCGCCCACGTCGTGCCAGTCGTCGATGTCAATACCACCGCTCGCACGGCTCGGTCCGCACACTGTCGAGTTGTCCTGCTGCGCTCCGCATACCTGATACGGAAAATGATTCGTCGTGGTGACGTGATAGAACTGTGCGGTCGCGAAGTCCTGCTCGGTCCAGGACTGGCCGCGGTTGAAAGAGACGTTCGCACCGCCGTCGTTCGCCTCGATCATCCGGTTGGGATCGTTGGGCGCGATCCACAAATCGTGATTGTCGCTGTGCGGAGTCGGAACGGGCCGAAACGATTTTCCGCCGTCGCTTGACCGAAAGAACCCGACGTTCAGCGCGTAGACGGTGGCGGTGTCCCTTGTATCAGCGTAGATGCGTGTGTAGTACCAGGCGCGCTGCCGCAGACTGCGATCGGAGTTGGTGCGCGTCCACGTTGCGCCGGCGTCGTCGGAACGGAACACGCCACCCGAGTCGGCTTCGATCAGCGCCCACAGCCGTTTCGGATTCGCGGGTGACACTGTGATTCCAATCTTTCCCAGCAGGCCGGCGGGCAGACCGCGGTTGCGACTGATCTCGGTCCATTTCTCTCCGCCGTCGGTGGACTTGAAAATTCCGCTTTGCGGACCGCCGGAGACGAGCATCCACGGCGTGCGCCACGCATGCCAGATGGTCGCGTACATGATGTTCGGGTTCGACGGATCGATGACGAGGTCTACGGCTCCGGCCGAATCGCTCCGGAACAGCACCTTCTTCCATGACTTTCCGCCGTCAATTGTCTTGAAAACGCCGCGCTCGGCGTTGGGCCCCCAGACGTG
This sequence comes from Gemmatimonadaceae bacterium, assembly GCA_013813715.1. Classification (GTDB taxonomy): domain Bacteria; phylum Gemmatimonadota; class Gemmatimonadetes; order Gemmatimonadales; family Gemmatimonadaceae; genus UBA4720. Next base: position 1,778 of record JACCRF010000098.1, read on the forward strand.
GCCGAGCGCCGCGACGTATGCGATGTCCGGATTTTTGGGATGGATGCGGACGCGCCCGATCTGCCTCGTGTCCGCGAGCCCGGCGTGAGTCCAGGTGCGGCCCGCGTCGGTGGACTTGAACACTCCGTCGCCGTGGGAAACGTTGCCTCGAATCGGCGTCTCGCCGGCGCCGACATAGACGATATCGGGGTTGGACTCGCTCACCGCGATGGCGCCGATCGTGCCGCCGAAATACTTGTCGGTGACCGGGCCCCACGTAATTCCGCCATCGGTCGTCTTGAACACTCCGCCGCCCGTCGTCCCGAAATAGTATTCGTGAGGGCGCGCTGCCGATCCCGCCGCGGCAACCGAACGGCCCCCCCGAAACGGCCCGATCTCGCGCCAGCGCAGTGCGGCGAGGGTCGCGGAGTCGTATTTCACAACTGGTTGCTGGCTGGAAGTGAGAGCAGGCGCGAGCACTGCGACGGCGAGCGCGAAGCGGACGATCGTGGGGTAGTTCACAAAACGTCTCCGGTGCGGGGATCAATCGGCTCCCGCCTAAGATCAACAGAGAGCGACGCAGATGCGAGTGGGACGCGTCTTGCAATACCGGACAACCACCTACTCAGGAGCAGACAATGCAGCTTCCGCCGGAAAGCTCGGAACAACGCAGCGAAATGCTCGATCCGCATCGCCGGGAAGAGCGCGACCGGGCCGCAACGGAGATCGCGGGCCGGCTCATGCAGATGGGCGTCGACGCCAACTCGGACGAAGACACGGCCTTGCTGGCCGACCTGCTGAGCGCCGTCGAGCGATTCGAGGCAGCGGTCGCGAATCAGGGCGGCGACCTGATGGTCAACACGCCAACCTCCACCGATCCTCAAGACCCGAAATTCGTTGTCCCCGCGCGAACGGCCGACACGACGCTCGATGAATACATCGGCAGGGTCAACGAAGCCGCGGAGCGGCTCGAGAACGAGGCCTAGTCCGGCTCAGCCCCCGCGGCCGACCAGTCGCCTGATTTCCCTCCGCGCTTTTCCACGAGCGCGACCTCGGTAATCACCATGCCGCGGTCGGCGCTCTTCGCCATGTCATAAATGGTGAGGAGCGTGCACGACACCGCCGTGAGCGCCTCCATCTCTACGCCGGTGCGGTCCACCGTTCGCGCGTGGGCCCGGACACGGATGCCGGGAAGGGAATCGTCAAACGCAAACTCGATTCCCACATCGGTCAGCGAGACCGGATGGCAAAGCGGAATCAGCTCGGGGGTTTTTTTGGCGGCCATGATGCCTGCTATGCGGGCGACGGCGAGCACGTCACCCTTTCGCAACTGATTGGTGCGGATCGCGTCGAGAGTCGCTGGTGACATTCGGATCGCGCCACGAGCGAGCGCGGTGCGAACGGATTCCGCTTTGGCACTGACGTCGACCATTCGGGCATGTCCGCTCTCGTTCGTGTGCGTGAGGTCGGCCATCAGAGAGTCGATGAAAGCTCGCGCAGCAGGCGCGCAGTGATGAGCTGAGGATTCACATTTCCGCTCGCCCGCAGTCGTGCGCGCCCGACCGCTTCCGCCGCACGGCTCGCCCCGGCCGCTCCCCGCTCGTCATTCGCGTGCAGCGCCGCCCGCATGCGCTCTCCCAGCACGATGATCAACGAATCCAGAATCTCGCTGAATATTCCGCGCGATCCTGATGCTCCCACCGACATCGCGACGGCGTGCCTCACCGAATCGTTCTTTGCCCTGGCTGCCTCGAGCAACCGGCGCGCGGCAGCCAGTGCGCGCCCGCGGCTCTCGTCGCCGAGCAGGTTGCCGGGCGCGCCCGCAGCGAGGATCACCCGATCGATCGAATCGCCAACGCCGGCTGCACCCACCGCGGCGGCGGCCAGCGGATCGGCGAGAAAGCCTCGCACCGCCGATTCGCTTAACAGCGGCACGCGAACAGTTACCGTCCTCGAACGGATCGTAGGAAGCAGCGACCCCGGCTCGCTCGACGTGAGAATGAGATTCGTATTCTGCGACGGCTCCTCGAGCAGCTTGAGAAAAGCGTTCGCCGCGTACTCCGAGCCTTCCTGCGGAACCATTCTGTCCGCTTCGCCAATCACGAAGACTTTTCGCGACGCGATCGCCGGTGAGATGGCGGCCTCCTGCACGATCGCCCTCACTGTGGCCACATAGATGCCGTCGGTTCCCGGCGTAGGCGGGTAGAGTCCTCCGTTGGCAACGCGCTCGGCGATCGCCTCGCGGTGATCATCACGCACATCGGCCAGATCAGGATCGGCGTCCTTGAGGCGGGGGCGCGGGAAATACCAATGCAGGTCGGGATGGGTGAGGCTTCGGGAATACTTGCAATTTCTGCACGAACCGCAGGGCCGCGGCACCCGCTCGCACAGCAGCGTCTGCGCGAGCCACAGCGCGAGTCGCTGCTTCCCTACCCCACGAGGCCCCTGGAGCAGAAGACTGGCCGGGAGCGTGCCATCAGCGGCGCGTCGAGCGAGGTGCGCTCGAAGCTCCTCGTGTCCGTAAGGGTCAATCAGGTACATGCCCTTAATAGTTACCAAAGAACGACGCGGTTGCCACTGGCCACGGCGTCTTTCTCATTTCTATTCCCGCGCGTAAAGCTGCACGCAAAAGAGTCCGTCGGCCCCATACCTGCGTATAAAGCACATGAGGTCACGTTATGATGGAATATTCAGATGAAAACTCACCGCGCCCATCGCGCGATGAGATCAGAGACCGGAGGCTTGCCGAAGTCAAGGGAAGCCTGGCGAAGCGATTGAAGCCGGTTTGCTCGCATCTGAGCTCCGCTCAGTTCGAAGACCTGATCCAGAGCATCGCCGAGACCCAGATACGCCACGACGGAAAGGCCATGAAATGGGGGAGCGACAAATGAGCTCTGTCAGGTTTGTTGCGACCAACCCGCCGGACTCATGGCACGCTTCGTGACTCTCTCCGGAAGCGGGCTCATGAACAGTCGGGGGAGTGGATGGCGGGGAATCTGACGGGTCGCAAGGTCGCGGTGCTCGCGACAGACGGAGTGGAGCAAGTTGAGTTGACCGCGCCGTGGCAGGCGCTCAAGGAAGCGCGTGCCGATGTCATGCTCATCTCAGCTAAACGAGGCTCCATTCAGGGCGTGATCCAAGGCGAACGGGCCGACACGTTCGAGGTGGATGGAGTCCTGGGCGAAGCCAGCGCACGCGATTTCGATGCTCTCGTGATACCGGGAGGAATCAGAAACACCGAGGCACTTCGCGCTAACCCTGCGGCGGTGCAGCTCGTGCGCGATTTCATGGAAGCGGACAAGCCGGTGGCCGCTATTTGCCATGCGCCCCGGCTGCTGGTGGAGGCGGGAGCCGTTCAGGGCAGGACTTTGACGTCACACGCCGAGCTGGCCGATGAGATTCGCGATGCGGGGGGTTCGTGGGTGGACAAGCAGACCCAGCTCGACCAGAAGCTTTTGACTAGCCGGAAGGCGGAGGATCTCCCGGCGTTCTGCGTGAGCCTCGTGTCGATGCTGGGGACGGCGATCGACGAGCGGCGCCTCGATAAGATGGTAGAGCAGAGCTTTCCGGCCAGCGACCCCCTGCCCGGTCCGATCGGTTAGAGGCAGGGACCCTCGGCCGCAGGGTGATGCGGGAGGTAGACGGCCTACTTTACCCCACAAAGTACTTGACAACGGTGTGAGCGGGAGCGTATGATTTACGCATGACATCTGTGCGTCCGCTGCGGCCTGCGCCGGCGAAAGAACCGCCATCGCTTCATGTGAGGGCGATGGACAATCTCGCGTTCATTCGCGATACGATGGAGGCGGCTGGGTCGTTCACGGCCGTATCGGGGTGGGGCATGGTCGCGATGGGCGTCGTCGCGCTTGTCACAGCCGCGATCGCCACACAGCAGCCGACACCCGCGGCGGCGCTCAACGTCTGGCTCGTATCGGCCGTCCTGTCGCCGATACTGATGCTCTGGGCGATAGCGAGAAAGGCGCGAGCCGCCCGGATGCCGCTGCTCTCGGGGCCCGGCCGGAAATTCGTGCTCAGCTTCTCACCGCCGATGATCGTCGGCGCATTGCTCACGCTCGTGCTGTATCGCGCCGGGCTTGTGGAAGCGATTCCCGGCGTGTGGTTGCTCCTCTATGGAACGGCCGTTGTCGCGGGAGGGGCGTTCTCAGTCAAGATCGTGCCGGTGATGGGACTCTGCTTCATGGCCGTTGGCGTCGCCGCGCTGTTTTCGCCGATGCCGTGGCACCATTGGCTGCTCGGAGCCGCGTTTGGCGGGTTGCACATCGCTTTCGGGATACCAATCGCCAGGAGGCATGGTGGCTAAGCATGGAGCGGCGCGGGACGATGCGCGCTCACACGGTCAGATGAGGGGTGCTGGACTGCGCCGCGCGCCCGCGAAGAAGGCGCACCAGCTCGATCGGCTGATACACGAGCGGCTGCGCCTGGGGATTGTGAGCGCGCTCGCCGTCAACGAGTCGCTCAGCTTCAGCGACCTGAAGAAGCTGATGGGCACCACCGATGGAAACCTGAGTGTTCACGCGCGCAGGCTCGAGGAAGCGGAGTACATCGCGTGCAGCAAGTCGTTCGAGGGAAGAATGCCGAAGACGCAGTACAAGCTGACGGCTACCGGGCGCCGTGCGCTCGAGCGCTACCTCGACCACATGGAAGCCCTGATCCGCGCCACGCGGGATCGCTAGCTCGCGAGACGAACGGACAATGAATCAGACAATTCCGCGCGGCATCCATGTCGCGATAATCATGGATGGCAACGGCCGGTGGGCGACGGGCCGCGGGCAGCTGCGCACGGCCGGGCATATCGCAGGCGCGCGAACCGTTCGGAGGATCGTCGAGACCGCCCCCGGCTGCGGAATCGGCACGTTGACCCTTTACGCGTTCTCGGCCGACAACTGGCGGCGGCCGTCGCGTGAGGTTGCGCTTCTCATGCGGCTCTTCCGCCGGTATCTCGTCTCCGAGGTAGCGCGGTGCGTCACCAACGGCGTTCGCATGCGCATCATCGGCCGGCGAGACCGGATTCCGGCGGAGCTGCTCCGGGCGATTACCAACGCCGAGCACGCGACACGCGACGGACGCAAGCTCGAGCTTCGCATCGCCGTGGACTACTCGTCACGAGATGCGATCATGCGGGCAGCCGCGAAGCTCCCCGCCGGCATGCCGGACGGAGATCGCTCACGGCACGCCTTCGCCCGCCTCCTCTCGAGCGTTGACCACGGAATCGGCGAGTCGCGCGACGTGGATCTCCTCATTCGCACGGGGGGCGAGCAGCGGCTCAGCGATTTCCTCCTCTGGGAGTGCGCCTACGCCGAGCTTTACTTTACGCGCCGAATGTGGCCCGAGTTCGCGCCCGCCGATCTCAGTACGGCGGTCGAAGAGTTCCATGCCCGCGAGCGTCGCTTTGGCACCGTGCCGGAGGCAGCCGCGGGCTGACGGGCAGGTCGCGGCTGGTCTCTCCTCCTTAACGACCATGCGGGCCGGGCGTCTACCATAGTATCGGCGCGCATTGAGCGCGCCGCACTACTGATGGGGAGGCTCGATGTCGATATTTCGTGCGGTTGCCGTTGGCGCCGCTTTGATGCTTGGAGTTGTGGGTACCTCGGAGGCGCAGACGCCGGGATCCACGCCGCGCGACAGCGCACGGGCGCGCGGGCACGACGGCATGCGCCCCGGGAAAGCAGGGATGCGGCGTGGCATGAAGCGCGGGGAGATGCGGCATCGCGGTCCGCGCGACGGCCAGTTGATGCGTGACCTCAACCTGACCAGCGCACAGCAGTCGCAGATCAGCGCGATCCGCGACAAGTACCGCACGCATTACCGAACGCTCCACGATCAGAATCGGACGCAAGTCAGGAGCATGCGCGACGCCCGGGTGAAGGGCGACACGACAGCCGCCGCACGGGCGAGGTCACGACAGCATATGGAGCAGGCCCACCAGCGAGCGCAGGCGCTCCACCAGCAGGAGCAGAACGAGATTCGTGCTCTTCTGACGACAGAGCAGCGCGCGAAGTGGGATGCCAGGGCCCAGCAGAGGAAGCAGGGTCTCGACGGTCGCCGCGAGGGAATGAAAGCCAAGCGCAGAGACCGCCCTCGCCCCTGAGGGAGAACATCCGCAGTCAAGGAAGGGCCGCCAGCGAATGGCGGCCCTTTCTGCAGCACGCCCCCGGCACCTGGCGTCGGATACCGGGCACGCCGCACCGGGCAGCGGGTACCGGGCGCCCCCTCGCCGTCATACATTTGCGGTCCGTTCCAAGACCCACCCTACTTTCCGGGAACTCCGCATGCCGATCAAGGAAGGAAAGCGCTACTGCATCAACCATCCCAGCGCGAGGATGAACCGCACCGGCACCTTCAAGGCACTCGTGAATGTCGAAGGCAACGCGGCCGACGGGACGATCAATCCGCAGTCGGGCCTCGTCGTAATGCCCTTCGTTTGCGAAGAGTGCGGCTACCTCGAGATGTACGTGGCCGACAAGACGCATCAAGATAAGAAATAGCCCCGCATGGCAGTCGAAGTCGTTCAGTTGAGGCGTCGCGGCTGGGGTGAAACCATGCGCCGCGACGCGTGGTGGGTGCAGCCCGTCGTCGTATTCCTCGTCCTGACGGCGTTTCTCGTCTACGCGACATGGGCGGCATTTCAGAACGCGCACTACGAGTTCGGGAATTATCTCTCGCCGTTCTACTCGCCGCTCATCTTCGGCGATTCCGCGTCGAGCTGGTTCGGGCCCAAACCCGCGTGGTGGCCGGCACTGCTTCCGTTCTCTCCGGCGCTGATCATTCTTCCATTTCCCGCCGGATTTCGCTTCACCTGCTACTACTACCGTGGCGCCTATTACAAGGCGTTCTGGTCAGATCCTCCGAGCTGCAGCGTCGGCGAGCCGCGAAAGGGATATCGCGGTGAGAGCTCGTTTCCGCTGATCGTCCAGAACATCCACCGCTACTTCCTCTACTTCGCGCTGATCTTCATAGTCTTCCTCGCCCACGACGCGTGGAAGGCGATGTGGTTCACCAATCCGGCGACCGGCAAGGCGGAGTTCGGAATCGGAATCGGGACGCTGCTCCTCACCGCCAACGTGGTACTCCTCGGCGGCTACACGCTTGGATGCCACTCGCTGCGGCATCTGGTCGGCGGGTATCTCGACCGTCTATCGTCATCGCCTGCGCGAAAGAAGGCGTACGACTGCGCGAGCTGCCTCAACCGCGGTCACATGAACTGGGCGTGGACCAGCCTCGTGATGGTCGCGACGTGCGACCTGTATGTTCGTCTCCTCTCGATGGGTGTGCTGAGCGACTGGAGATTGATCTAGGTGGTGGAGTACGAAACACATTCTCATGACGTTCTGGTCGTCGGTGCCGGTGGAGCGGGATTGCGAGCGGCGATCGAGGCCGCAGCTTCCGGCGCGCGCGTCGGTCTCGTCTGCAAGTCGCTCCTCGGCAAGGCCCACACCGTGATGGCTGAAGGCGGAATCGCGGCGGCACTCGCCAACGTCGACGAGCGCGACAACTGGAGCGTGCATTTCGCCGACACCATGCGCGGCGGCCAGTACATGAACAACTGGCGAATGGCCGAGCTCCACGCAAAGGAAGCGCCCGATCGCGTTCGCGAGCTGGAGGCATGGGGAGCGGTATTCGATCGAACGCCGGACGGCCGCATCCTCCAGCGAAATTTTGGCGGGCACAAGTACCCGCGCCTGGCGCATGTGGGCGATCGCACCGGCCTCGAGATGATTCGCACGCTCCAGGATTACGCCATCCACCTCGGCATCGACGTCCACATGGAATGCACCGTGATCGCCCTCCTCAAGGACGGAGAGCGGGTGGCGGGCGCGATGGCTTACGACCGCGAGCGCGGGCGCTTCCGGGTGTTCGACGCCAAGGCAGTGGTGATAGCGACCGGAGGCATCGGCCGCGCCTTCCACATCACCAGCAATAGCTGGGAGTACAGTGGCGATGGGCAATCGCTCGCATACCGGGCGGGTGCCGCGCTTCAGGACATGGAATTCGTGCAGTTCCATCCGACAGGAATGGTGTGGCCGCCGAGCGTTCGCGGCATCCTCGTTACTGAGGGCGTGCGGGGAGAGGGAGGCATTCTCGTAAACCGGGAAGGCCGCCGGTTCATGTTCGACGACATACCCGAGAACTACCGGTCGCAGACGGCGGACAACGAAGAAGAAGGCTGGCGCTATGTCCAGGGCGACAAGAACGCCCGTCGGCCACCCGAGCTTCTGACACGCGACCACGTCGCAAGATGCATCATGCGCGAAGTCCGCGAAGGCCGGGGAAGCCCGCATGGTGGAGTGTTTCTCGATATCTCGTGGATCAAGTCGAAGATGTCCGACTCGTCCGGCCACATCAGGAAGAAGCTTCCGAGCATGTATCATCAGTTCAAGCAGCTCGCGGACATCGACATCACGTCGGAGCCGATGGAAGTGGGGCCGACGACACATTACGTGATGGGCGGTATCCGCGTTGACGGCGACACGCAGATGTCGACGGTCCCCGGGCTGTTTGCGGCAGGTGAAGCGGCCGCCGGCCTCCACGGCGCAAATCGTCTCGGTGGCAACTCACTGTCCGACCTCGTCGTATTCGGAAAGCGCGCGGGGGAACATGCTGCTCGCTTCGCGGCCGAACAGTCGTCGTCATCGTTGCCCGCCGATGCAATCGATCGCACCGCACGCGAGGCGCTCGAACCCTTCGATCGGGCATCAAAGGGCGCCAGCACGGAAGGCCCGTACCAGGTGCAGCATACGCTCCAGGAAACGATGCAGGAGCTCGTGGGAATTGTGCGGCGTGAGGACGAGATGGTGCGCGCACTGGATTGCCTCGCCTCGCTCCGCAATCGTACGGCGCGCATCGCCGTGACGGGCAACCGCGAATACAATCCGGGATGGCATACTGCGCTCGACCTGTCCAATTTGCTGACGGTCGCCGAGGCGGTGACGCGATCGGCGATCGAGCGCAGAGAGAGCAGGGGCGGCCACTTTCGCGCCGATTATCCGGAAAAGGATACCGGCTACGCGGGCTTCAACATTCTCGTATCGCGCGATACCGACGGGTCGATGCGAATCAGCCGCGAGCCCGTCCCCGCGATGCGCGACGATCTGAGGCAGATCATCGAGGAGAACAAGTAGGATATGGGCACATCGGCGGGGGACTCGATGGATGTCGTCGAGAGCGGCCGGCGGGCCGCCGAGCGGAGCGATGCGAGCGCCGGCAGCGAGACGCGAAGCGCCACGTTCCGCATCTGGCGAGGCACGGCGACCGACGGCCGCTTCGAGGCCTACACGACCGGAGTCTCCGAGGGAATGGTAGTCCTCGACGCCATCCACCAGATCCAGGCGGAAAGTGCGGGCGACCTGGCCGTCCGCTGGAACTGCAAGGCCGGCAAGTGCGGATCATGTTCGGCCGAGGTGAACGGCAGGCCCCGTCTCATGTGCATGACGCGCCTCAATGAACTGGATCTCTCGGAACCCGTGACCGTGGAGCCGATGAAGGCGTTTCCCCTCGTGCGTGATCTCGTTACGGACGTCTCATGGAATTTCGAGGCCAAGAAGCGTATCGCGAAGTTCAGCCCACGGGCGCCCGACGCCGCCGACGGCACATGGAGAATGCAGCAGTCCGACGTCGACCGCGTGCAGGAGTTCAGAAAGTGCATCGAGTGCTTTCTCTGCCAGGACGTGTGCCACGTCCTGCGCGATCACGGCAAGCACGACTCATTCGTCGGCCCGCGATTTCTCACGTATGTAGCGGCCCTCGAGATGCACCCCCTCGATACGGTCAACCGAACCGGAGAGCTTAAGGAGGCGCACGGAATCGGCTACTGCAACATCACAAAGTGCTGCACCAAGGTTTGCCCCGAGAGCATCGCCATCACCGACAATGCGATCATCCCGCTGAAGGAGCGCGTCGTAGACGAGCACTACGATCCGCTCACGGCACTCGTTCGCCTCTTCCGCCGAAAGCCACAATGAGGGGAAGATCATGTTCGAGTTGAAACCAATTTCCCGTGAAGCGATACCCCGCGCGATCCAGAAGGCCGAGCGCTACCGGCTGCTCAATCAGTCGTGGGCGGCGGAGAGTATCTGCCTCGACATACTGGAGGTGGAGCCGGGTAACCAGCAGGTACTGGCAATGCTCGTGCTGGCGCTGACCGACCTCCACAGGGGCGTGGCCGCCTCCGGCGTGATGCGCGCGAAGGAGTATCTCGCGCGGATCACCGACGACTATCAGCGTACCTACTACGCCGGGATGGTCGCTGAGCGCCGCGGTCAGGCGCTGACTGCGCAGGGCGGTATGGGCTCGGGCGCGATGGCCTACGATGCGCTGCGGGAGGCGATGGCGTGGTATGAGAAGGCGGAGGCAATGCGGCCCGCCGGCAACGACGACGCGATCCTGAGGTGGAACACGTGCGCGAGAATGCTCGCCGCCAACAGTCCCATTGCGCCTGGCGACGAATCGTACGAGCCGGCGCTCGAGGACTGATTCCCAGGCGCGTTACCCGCTACCCGGTGCGTAGTACACGTTGCCAGATTACCAGCATGCGCATCCTCCCTTTTTTGCTGTCGATGCTGGTCGGGTCGTGTTCATCTGGCGTGGGGACGATCGAGCTGCCACCTGAGCTTGCCCTCCGCGCGCAGGAGGTCGTGAGCGGCCTGGCCAATCCCGTGTACGTCACCGCACCGGCGGGCGACACACGGCTGTTCGTGGTGGAGCAAAGAGGCAGCATCCGGATCGTGCAGAGCGGCCAACTCTCGCCAACTCCATTCCTCGATATATCATCGCGCGTGCTGAGCGGGGGCGAGCGCGGACTTCTGAGCATGGCCTTCCATCCGCAGTATCAGACCAACCGCTTCTTCTATCTCTACTTCACGGCTGGTGATGGCAGTATCCGCATTGAGCGGTTCACGACCTCGTCCGACGCCAACGTCGCTGACGCTGCATCGGGGAAACTCATTCTGAGGGTCCCTCATACGTTCGCCAATCACAATGGCGGCCTGGCGCTCTTTGGCCCGGATGGAATGCTTTACCTGGGGCTCGGCGACGGTGGCGGGGCCGGTGATCCCGAAGGCAACGGCCAGAACAGGAATACTCTTCTCGGCGCGCTCCTGCGGATTGACGTAAACGGCGGCGACCCGTACGCGATTCCCGACGGGAATCCGTTCGTCGGGCAGGCAGGCACCCGGCCCGAGATATGGGCAATCGGGTTGCGAAACCCGTGGCGGTTCGCGTTCGACCGAACTGCCGGGTTGCTCTACATCGCCGATGTGGGGCAGAACCGGTTCGAGGAAGTGAATGTAGTGCAGTCTTCCCGCTCCGGTGTTAATTACGGATGGAATGTGATGGAGGCGTCGTCGTGCTTCCTCTCGTCCGGGTGCAACCAGCAGGGACTCGAGTTGCCAGCGCTGGAGTACGACCACTCCGGCAACGCATGCTCGGTGACGGGCGGCTTCCCATATCGCGGGACTGCGATTCCAGAGATTACCGGCCACTACTTCTACGCTGATTACTGTGCTGGATGGGTGCGGAGCTTCCGATTCCAGGACGGGGCGGCAACGGCTCAGCGCTCGTGGGACTTTGGATCACTTGGTTTCATCAGCTCGTTCGGCGAGGACGGCGCGGGGGAGCTGTACATCACTTCGAGTAATGGGCGGATCTTCAGAATTGTCCGAGCTGGGTGATTAGCGTCGCAGGACGGAAAATAGAACGACCCGGCTACCGGCCGCCTGCCACGAACGGCGCCCCCGGCGTCGGGCCGACCAGAACAACGGATGCTCGACTCCTGAAACCGGCCGCCATTGCAAATACGCCAACGGTTTTCTCCGTCTGGGTTTCTCCGCTTCAGCCCGCAGCCAACAGCGCCACATCAGGCCGGGCGCCGACAGCCGGGTGGTTCTCAGTTCCGCAGTTCGCTCGTGTCCGCCACGTCTGTTCGCAGTACCTTTCGGAATGGGCTCCCCTGAGAGTCACGACTGCTGGGGGATGTGAATGATCAATCTGCGTGATCAGCTGCAGAAGGTGCTCGGCGCGGCTTACACGCTGGAGAACGAGCTCGGCGGTGGGGGAATGTCGCGCGTCTTCATCGCGACGGACTCGTTCCTCGGCCGCAGGGTCGTGGTCAAAGTCCTTCCGCCCGATCTCGCGGCGACAGTGAAGGTGGAGCGATTCCGGCGCGAGGTGAAGTTTCTCGCGCGCCTCCAGCACGCGCACATAGTTCCGCTGCTGGCTGCCGGAGGTACCGACGGGCTCTCATACTATGTTATGCCTTTCATGGAAGGCGAATCGCTGCGCTCGCGCATCGCGCGCCGCGATGAGATACCCATGGCCGAGTGCGTGAGGATTCTCCGCGAGGTTGCGTCGGCGCTGGCGTTCGCGCACGAGCGCGGGATCGTGCATCGGGACATCAAGCCGGACAACGTCCTCATTTGCGGCGGCGCTGCCATGGTCACCGATTTCGGCGTTGCAAAGGCCGTAGCGTCATCCACCGGTGAGAACGAGGTCGATTCGCTGACGTCACTCGGCGTAGCGCTTGGCACTCCCACCTACATCGCGCCGGAGCAGGCAACCGCCGATCCGTCAACGGATCATCGCGCCGACATCTATTCGTTCGGCGTGATGGCGTACGAGCTTCTTACGGGAAGCCCTCCGTTCGTCGCGCGGTCACCCCAGGCGCTGCTCGCGGCGCATGTGACGGAGAGGGCCCCGGCCATTACGACGCGAGACCCTGACATTCCGGAGACGCTTGCGTTCACGGTAATGCGCTGCCTCGAGAAGCAGCCAGCGGACAGGCCACAGCGGGCCGGCGAGATAATGAGCCTGCTGGACGAGGTGGTTCTACCGCGCACGCCGACTCCTGCCGCGCCGTTCCCGGTGGCTGGCTCGTCGGGACGCTCCGCGTCCGCCGCGGGCTCAGGTCCAGGCGAGCCGCCGGCCAACCCCGTCAGAGTTCCCGTTACGGCAACGGTGGTGACGGCAGCCCTGGCACTCCCCGATGCGACAGCTGCGCGATCGCCGCCTGGCGCCTCGACGTCGGTGCCTGGAGCACGACTGTCGCGGGGATGGCTTCCGTACGCCGGCGGCGCGGTTCTACTCGCCGGTCTGGCGGGCCTCGCGTTGATGAAGTCGTGCGGCTCCGATGATAAAGCGCTGGCCGCCGCTCCGGGCGTTCCGGTCGAAGCGCCGGATGCGCGCGACCCCAAGTCCATCGCTGTGCTTCCACTGGTCAACGCGAGCGGCGATTCGGCCAACGAATACTTTTCGGACGGAATGACGGACGAGCTCGCAAGTGCGCTGGGCCGGGTCGCCGGGTTGCGCGTCGCTTCACCGACATCGGCATTTACGTTCAAGGGGGTGAAAGCCGACGCGCGGGAGATAGGCCGGAAGCTGAACGTCGCGACACTTCTCGAGGGCACGGTGAGACGCGAGGGCGACAGGCTTCGCGTCAGCGTCCAGCTCACCAACGCGGAAGACAACCTGAGTATCTGGGCGCAGACCTACGAGCGAAGGATGAAGGACGTGTTCGCGGTGCAGGACTCAATCTCGCGCGCGGTTGTCGAGGCGCTCCAGCTCGAGCTGACGGGAACGGACCAGGCACGGCTCACGCAGCGCGGCACGAACAAGGTGGAAGCGTTCGACCTGTACCAGCGCGGGCGATTTCTCGTGAACCGAAACAACGAGCCGGACATTCGCCGCGGCCTCGCCTTTTACCAGCGCGCACTCGCGACGGATTCAGAATATGCGCGCGCGTGGGCGGGCGTGGCGTATGCATGGATCGCCCTGGCCGACGACTTCGTCGCGCCGCGCGACGCTTACCCAACCGCGAAGCTCGCCGCGGTCAAGGCGATATCGCTCGACCCCGCGCTCGCAGAGGCGCGCGCGGCGCTGGGTGCCGTTCACCTGTGGTTCGACTGGGACTTCCTGAATGCCGAGAAGGAACTGACGGAAGCAATCCGGCTTGAGCCAAACGGCGTCTATGCGTACCGCTACTATGGCAATCTTCTCAAGGCCACCGGTCGTTTTGATTCGGCGCTCGCAGTGATAACAAAAGCGCAACAGCAGGAGCCTCTCTCCGCAGGCAGAATCGTTTCGATCGCACTCATGTACACGACGCTGCGCAAGCACGACCTCGCGATTCGAGAGTCCCAGCGCGCCCTTACGGTCGACCCCCAGTATGCCGACGCATTTCTGAGCATGGGCAACGCGCTGCTCGCGCAAGGCAGGCCGCGCGAAGCGATTGCGTCGTTTAGACGCGCGCCACAGATGGGGAACCGGATGAAGTCGGCCATCGCGATCGGCGAGGCGGCGCTCGGCAACGGAGACACGGCACGCCGGCTGCTCGCCGAGCTCGAGGCGGAGTCGCGTCAGAGATACGTCGGCCCGGAGGCCATCGCCGCCGTCTACTTCAGCCTCGGCGATCGCGACGCGGGGTTCAAATGGCTGGAGCACGCGTACGACGCTCGCTCAGCCTACATGACACTGCTCAGATCTGACCGGCGATGGGACCTGGTCCGCGACGATCCGCGCTTTTCCGTTCTGATGAGGAAGGTCGGCGTATAGCGGCGCGCCACACCCACACGATGAGAAGCGGCTGCAAAGGAATCCGCGCCACGAGAAGTCCGACGTAGAGCGCCGAGCCACCCCCTTCAATCGCGTTCATCAGCATCTGCACGTTGGCCGGGAAGACGGCGACAAGAAGCGCGACGAGGCCATAGCCGGCGAGAGGACGAACCCGCGGAACGAGCAGCGCGATGCCACCAGCGATCTCGAGAATACCGCTGAGATATACCGCCTCCATCGGGTATGGCACCCATCGAGGCATGATTTCCGCATAACGATCGGGAATCGCGAAGTGCGCCGCGCCGGCAACGCAGAACAGCAGCGCGAGAAGAAAAATGCTCCGGGGTCTTTGCATCGTCCTATTATAGGCGCATGCGACTCTGTAGCGGAGTGCGTTTTTTCCTCGGAATGGCGTTGCCCTTACTCATGTTCGGGCCGGTCAGTGCAGCCCAAGGCGTCGGCTCGCAGCTCAGTAGTGCCTGAGCGAGTGTGCGTTATCGTGAATCCGGCGGCGGGCCGCGGGCGAGGCGCGCGGATGCTCCCCGAGATCACCGCAGTGTTCGGCGCGTTGGGAGTTACCGACATTCGTGCGACGTCGGTGAAGGGGCACGAAAGCGAGGTCGCGGCACAGGCGATGGCTGACGGGCGTACGACGATCGTTGCTGTCGGAGGTGACGGAACGATCAGCAACGTCGCTAACGCGATACTGCGTTCGAAGCGAAACACGCGCCTGGCGGTTCTGCCCGCTGGCACGGGCAACGACTTTGCGAAAGTGCTCGGGACGGCTAAAGCGGGAATTCACGAGGTTGCGCGGCTCGCGCTCGGAGACAGTGACTCTGCTGTGGACGTCGGCCTCGCTGAGGATGACTTCTTTTTGAACTCCTGCGGGTTCGGATTCGACGTCGCCGTGCTCGATGAAA
Source organism: Gemmatimonadaceae bacterium (assembly GCA_013813715.1). GTDB lineage: Bacteria > Gemmatimonadota > Gemmatimonadetes > Gemmatimonadales > Gemmatimonadaceae > UBA4720. Next base: position 17,239 of record JACCRF010000098.1, read on the forward strand.
TCAGCCGGTCGACATGGCTGCGCGGAAACGCCGTGTACGTCTACGCCGCGCTGAAGCAGTTGTTCGGCTATCGGGGAACGCAGATCGGCGTCGAATCCGACTCCGGAAGAAGCGAGCCGACACTGCACCTGATGCTTGTCGTCGCCAACTCTCCATGGTTCGGAGGCACGTTCCTGATCGCCCCTGATGCCTCCGTCTCCGACGGCCTGCTCGACGTGATCTCGATTGGCGATGTCGCTCCGCATCGGCGACTCGCGATGCTCGCCGCCGCTACGCGTGGGGCGCATCAGGCGTACGCCGACTGCCGATCGAGCCGATCCCGCACACTTGTGGCGACGTTCCCGGTGGCGCCAACCTATCAGATTGACGGCGAGTTGAGACGTGCGCGGTCGAAATCGGTCTCCATAAGGTGTATCCCAGCCGCGCTCAGGGTTGTACATTGCGGCTCCGCTCCGCCGGGTCCTCGCAGACCGCCGATTCGTTAGTGTTGGCGGTGTGAATCGGGTGACGGCCGGCGCGCGTATACCGTTGAAGGCTGGCCGCTGGCCCGGTGCTCCATCGGGGGCGTCGATTTCTTCAAACCGGTGCGGGGAAAGGGGCCAGTTCCAGCCCCGCGTGGCTCTCGGCATCACAAAAAGTGGCCTTTACACGTATGTCTTGCGCGAATCGATGACACGCTGTATCCTCTCCCCTCCAAGCGGTGCGACAATTTTGTTACTTTAGCACCGCTGGGCAGTCAGTACTTATTTTCCTTCTCCTTCCGAAAGGGCTATCCGGTCGCGAGGCCGGTGCGCAAAGCAGGGCGACCTCACGCAGGACGCCATGCTGCCGAAGAGGAGCGACACCGGCTCGATGCGCCGGGGCTTTCTATTTTTCGGAGGAGACATGCGTTCTTGGTCCAAGGCAGCACGTATTTCGCAATTTACGCTTGTAGCGGCGGCAGCGCTGACAGCTCTCGGCGCTTGCGCTGACAGTGTGTCAAGTCCGCGGCTTACCGCACCGGATTCGCCGTCGTTCGTTCCTGGCGTCGCGACAGCGAAGACGATTGAAGTTTGCGTCGACGCATCTTCGCCGGCCGGCACGTACACCATCGATCTGTCGGGCACCTCGGGGGTCGTCGCCGGTGACATTGTCGTCGACCCGGCTGTGATCACGCTGCCCGGACAAAATTGCGTCGTTGTGTTCTTCCGGCCAGGCGCGGATCAGACTACCGTCACTACGACGCTCACGATTACGACCCCTGCTGCCGGAACGTTTACTTACACCTGCGTTGACGACGTTGCAGTCGGTGACCCGCTGTGCGTAAGCGGGACAACGGGTGGAAACACTGCCACTGTGCAGGCGAACGCGTTCCATGGAACGACGACGACATTCCTCTTCACCCCGGCTCCGCCACCACCGCCGCCACCACCACCAGCGGGCTGCACGTTCACGCAGGGCTACTACAAGAACAAGGGCAACGCCTTGATCGCTGGTAACACCAACTTCGACGGGTCGGGACTGAGCGAGACGCAGATCCTCAATACACCGTCGAACGGCAACGGGTACATCATCCTCGCCAAGCAGTACATCGCGGCCAAGGCAAACATCGCCGGTGGCGCAGGAATCACTGGCGACGCTCTCATCGCGTACAACGCCGCCACGGCGTATTTCGCCACCGGCCTGACGATCGCCAATCCGTACAACGCTACCTATACCAAGGATGTTCTGACCGCGCTTGCCGCCGCGCTCGACTTGTACAACAACGGCGTCGCCGGTCAGGGTAACCCGCTGCACTGCGACGTCTAGTACCTGCTGGAGTTTGAGTTGCGCGTCCGCTCAATGTGGCGCGCGGCGACGGGGGCCCTCGAAAGGGGGCCCCCGTTTTTCGGTTTGATCGCGGAGTTTGGACTGACCGAGCTGCGCCCTGCAGAACCAGGAACCCACAGACCGCGTTTACACGCCCGTTACATCACAAGTAGTACCCGCTACTTCCGTCTGTCTTGCGAACGCTCGCGCACCGAGGTAACGTCTACCCCCCAAGCCTGCGTCGGTAGTTTGGTTACTTGGGGCAGTGCCGGGTCGTCAATATTTATTTTGTTCTCCTTCCGAAAAAGGCTACCCGGTCGCGAGGCCGGCGCGCAAAGCACGCGACCTCAAGCAGGACGCCGTGCTGCCGAAGAGGAGCGATGCCGGCTCGTTGTGCCGGTGGCTTTCACTTTCGGAGGCGCTATGCGTTCCTGGTCGAAGGCAACCCGCATTTCCCGATTCACCCTCTTTGCCGCGGCTGCTGTGGTCGCTGTCGGCGCTTGCGCTGATAGTGTAACCAGGCCGTCGACGCTTGCCGGAGCGGATTCACCATCACTCGTCCCGGGCGTCGCGACACCGAAGACGATCGAAGTCTGCGTCGCCCTGGCCGCGCCGGCCGGGGTCTACACGATTGGCTTGTCGGCAATAACGAGCGTTGCCGGCGATGCAATCACTGACCCGGTCGTTATCACCCTGCCAGGCACCCAGTGCGGCATCGCGTTCTTTCGGGCAGGGGCCAATCTTTCCACAGCCCAGGTAACGCTCACGGCCTCGACCCCTGCTGCCGGGACGTTCAGCTATACGTGTGTAGACGACGTAGTAGTCGGTGACCCGCTGTGCATCAGCGGAACCGCCGGCGTGAACGGCGCCGTCGCGCAAGCGAACGGAGCCCACGGAACCACCGTGACGTTCCACTTCGTCGCGGCACCGCACCCACCGCCCCCACCGCCCCCACCGCCGCCACCGCCGCCACCGCCGCCATCGCCTGGAATTCCCACACCGCTGTTCGTCATCGGCGATGTCGAGCCGCACGGCGTAGGCGCGACAGTCAACTTCTGGGGTGCTCAGTGGTCGAAGAACAATTTCATGAGCGGGTTCGTGGCCAACGGCGTCGCCTCGTTCAAGGGTTACGCGAGCAGCGCTGACAACTTCTGCGGCGGTACCTGGTCATCGCGTCCAGGCAACAGTTCGTCGCCCCCGTCGGCCATCGGCCAGCCAATCACCATCATCGTTACGAGCACGGTGACGAAGAACGGGCCCAACATCGGCGGCAACATTGTCCAGATCCTCTGGGTAAAACACGACGGCAATTACGACAACAACCCGGGTCACGCCGGAAATGGGGTAGTATTGTCGGTCGCCTGCCCGCCTTGAACCCACGGAATGACTGACGACCCGTTCCATGTGGGCCGTTAAGAAAGGCGGGGCTCTCGAGCAGGGGGAACCCGCCTTTCGCAGCAGAACGAAAACCGGGCACTCCGATTCGGAGTGCCCGCTTTCAATTAACTGGCTGATGGAGTTGCTTCTTAGAACTCCCGAGGAGGGACTTGAACCCCCGACCCGGTGATTAACAGTCACCTGCTCTACCACCTGAGCTACTCGGGAATGGTCTTCCAAAAGTAGAGGGAGCAGGGCTCTAAATCAACGGGCGCTGAAGACGCCCATTCACCGTGGCCTGATTCTTTAATCAGCGCGTCGGAGAAGACGACATTCAGATAACCACAACCAGGCGCAGACGCGGCGATGACATCCAGCAACGACCCGAAACCAGCGACCACCGCGCTCATCACAGGCGGCTCGATGGGCATCGGCCTCGCGCTCGCGCGCGAGTTTGCGGCACGCGGCCACAATCTCATACTCGTCGCCCGGCACCAGGAAAAGCTCGACGCGATAGCCGGCGCGCTCGAAGGAAGGTTCTCCGTCAGTGTGGCCGCTATCTCGGCCGATCTCGCTGATGCGGAATCGCCGCAGCGTCTCTTCGATACAGTCCGGGGTGACGGCCATCAAGTAGACTTTCTCGTCAACAACGCCGGCTTCGGACTCGGCGGCGAATTCAGCGAGACGGACTTAGCGCGGGAGCTGGATATGATCCAGGTAAACGTCGCCGCGCTCACCCACCTCACCAAGCTTTTTCTCGCGCCGATGTTGCACCGGCGCTCGGGAGCGATACTGAACGTCGCGTCCACGGCCGCATTTCAGCCCGGCCCGCTCATGTCGGTCTACTACGCGTCCAAGGCATATGTCCTCAGTTTTTCGGAGGCAATCGCGGAGGAGCTGCGCGACAGCGGCGTGACCGTAACTGCCCTCTGCCCGGGCACGACAGCGACACAGTTCGCCGAGACAGCCGGTGTCTCCAACTCTGGCCTCTACGCGAAGACCCGAATCGCGAGAGCGGATGACGTAGCGCGGTACGGGTATGCCGCGATGATGCGGGGAGAGAGGGTCGCAATTCCCGCATTGCGAGACCGAATCATGCTTCAGGCCGAGCGACTTGCGCCGCGCGCTCTTGTCACGCGGATGGTTCGCTACGCCCAGGAGAATCGCTAGCTCAGCGTCGTGGGGCAGGCTGAACCGATCGGTTACGGTCGGCCGACCAAGCTCGAGCAGTACGACTATGCGGGCGCGACCGGCATCGCGGTCGTGATGCTGGTTGCGTCGTTCATCCTGCTTCTCTGCATCCACGTGCTCCAGTGTGGAGCTGGCACCGCGCGGCATAGGCGGTCACAAGAAATGTCCGGAACCTTTCCCATCGGTTCGCGTGAATTGTCTGCGCCGCAGGCGCCATCAATGGCGCTGATTGAGCCGCGGTTCGTGCGGTGGCTGCTGATCGCCTCGGCACTCGCATTCCTCTTGCTCTTTCTGTTCCTCCCTCTTGTCGCAATAC
>JACCRF010000134.1 GCA_013813715.1 Gemmatimonadaceae bacterium
CCGCGGCGTACCGCAAGCTCGGTATTACCTACATCAACAGCGGAATGCCCCGCGAAAAACGCGACTGGGCGCTGGAGCGCGCGTACCAGCATCGCGACCGGCTCACGGATGTAGAACGGTATCAGACCATCGCCAGTTATTTCGGGTTCGGGCCAAAGCCGGATCGCCAGCGCGCGGCTGCCGCTTACGAGTCCCTGCTCGAGATCGATTCACTCAACTACGTCGGGCTCAACAATCTTGGCAATCTCCTGGCCGAACGCCGGCAGTTCGCCCGGGCGGAAGCTCTGTTCCGCCGCTCCATTACGGCGGGCACTGCGCGCGCGAACATATATACCAACCTGCAGGGCATCCAGTTGGCGCAGGGGAAGATCGCCGCGGCCGAATCTACCGTCGTGCTGGCTCGTGCCGCCTTTCCGAATAATGCCGGCGTCAGGATGATGGACATCTATCAGCTCATTGCACGGCGGCAGTTGGACCCCCTGGAGAACCGGTTGATTCAGGTGAGAACACACGATCCTGATGCGAATACCCGATCCGTGGCGGGGTGGGAATTGCGCGCGGTGAAACTGACGCGCGGGCGCGTCAACGAGGCCGAACAGCTGATGCGCGAGCTGATTGTGAGTGACGAGGCGCGCGGGGTGAATTCCGGTCCCTATCAGCTTGTCAGCGAGACCCTCTGGATGGACATCTGGTTCAGAGGAAATCAGGCAACGGGGGCAGAGCGGCTCGACTCAGCGCTCGCCAAATCTCCATTTAGAAACCACGCCATCCAGCAGCGTCCGTATTTCGAATTCACTGAGCTTTACTCGCACGCTGGCCGCCCCGATCGCGCGCGCGGGCTGCTCGCCCAACACTCAGCTGAGGTAAAGGATTCCGCACTGATCCGCCACCAGCTACCCGCCCGGCGGAATGCGCTGGCCGAACTAGCGCTCGCCGAAAACCGCCCGCTTGATGCGATCGCGGAATTCAAGCTTGCCGACCAGCGTCCGGACGGGCCGCGTAACTCGTGCGTCAAATGCCATCTGGCCAATCTTGCTCGGGCCTATGACGCCGCGAACATGCAGGATACCGCGATCATGTTGTATGAGCGGTATCTCGCGCAGCCGACGGGAGATGCGTGGCCGGATTACGCTTTCATGGCGCCGTTTCACCGCCGCGTTGGTGAGTTGTACGACGCGCGTGGAAATACGCAAAAGGCCATTCCTCACTACAATGCGTTCCTGGAGCTCTGGAAGAATGCTGACCGCGAGCTTCAGCCGAAGGTGACGGCGGTGCGGCAGCGAGTGGCTCAGTTACGCTCGTCCGGGCCGCGCTGAGTCGAAGATTCGCCTCGCGTTGCCGCATCTATGACGTTGGAATCGGATGCAGCGGATGGGACGGATCGAACGGATTAGAGACGGATTGATGATCTAATGACCGGAAAGTCGCTTAGCGTCAGGGATGAAGCACGGGAAATTGATTGAAGGGACCCTGACGCGGTCCGTGATAGGTGCGTTCTTCGAGGTTTACAACACCCTCGGCTACGGGTTCCTCGAGCACCTCTACGTCATGGCGCTGGAGCGTGAATTACTGGTCCGAGGGCATACCGTCGCGCGTGAGATCTCGATCCACGTGATGTACAAGGGAGAGGAACTCGGCACGCGGCGCCTGGGAGGTCGGCCTCCTCCTGCACTTCGGCCCCGAACCCAAATTCTATCGCTACGTAGCCCGCAACACCCCAAAACGTTTTTCCAATCCGATTAATCCGGATTATTCGATCAATCCGATTCCCCCCGTCATAGATGCCGCCGAAGGTAAAGATTCTCGCAACGATCCCATACGGCGTTTGATTGCGGATGGCCGTCAGCGACACGATTTCATCCAGGCATCGCATAAAGGTCGGTGCTCATGTACCGAAGGCCTGAATCCACCATTATCGTGACGACGGTCGAGCCGGGACCGAGCCGCCTCGCGACCTGGAGCGCCGCAACCACGTTGGCGCCGGAAGATGTCCCGGCAAACAGCCCCTCTTCGCGAGCAAGTCGTCGCGTCATTTCCTTCGCGTCGCTGGTCGTCACAGGAATGATCTCATCGACCTCGCCCGGCTTCCACAGCGGGGGAATGAAACCGATGCCTATCCCCTCGATCTTGTGCGAGCCGGTCGGGCCTCCCGACAGAACCGCCGACTCCGCTGGCTCGACTGCCGTCACGTGCAAATCGCCCTTGTGGCGCCGCAATGTTTCCGCGGCGCCATGTATCGAGTGTGCCGTGCCCACTGCCTGAACGAAAGCATCCACCCGCCCGTCTGTTTGCACCCAGATCTCTTCGCCGAGCGCATGGTATCCAGTGACTCCGTCGTGATTGTTGAGCTGGTCTGACCACCAGTGGCCCGGCCGCTCGCTGATGACACGAGATGCTTCGATCATCTCCTTGATAAGGGTCTCCGTGATACGACGGTTATCGCTTGGCACTTCGGTTACGACCGCGCCGAGGGCTCGCATCATCCGTCGCTTTTCCTCGCTGAACGCGTCGGATGTGACTATCTCCAGCCTGTACCCGATAGCAGCACACACCAGCGCCAGAGATACACCAGTGGTTCCAGCCGTGTACTCGACCACCGTTCCGCCAGGCGCCAGCCGTCCGCTTGCAGCAGCGCCATCGATCACCGACCGCGCCATCCGGTCCTTCATGCTGCCGGTGGGATTCAGCCACTCGATCTTTGCGAGAATTCTCGCATGGCCCGGAGGAACCACGCGCGACAACTCGACGATCGGCGTGTTGCCAATGGCGTCCAGTATGGATCGCGGCGTCGCATTTCTCGTCATGATGTGGAAGGCAGACAATAGTTATTCATCACTCTCTCCTGAGCGGTGACATAATTTGGTCGTACTTTACGGTTTGTCAGCCCCTTTGCCGTACCTTTCTGGCAGGGCCGAAAATGACCATCCCCGAGCAGCTCCAGTATTTGTTGGGTGACCGCTATCACGTCGAGGACATGATCGGCAGCGGCGGAATGGCGATCGTATATCGTGCGAAGGACCGAAAGCACGATCGGCCGGTGGCGATCAAGGTCATGCGCCCGGAGATCGCGGCCGCCATGGGCAGAGAGCGCTTTCTGAGCGAGATCTCGATTGCCGCCCGGCTCCAGCACCCGCACATCCTTGCGCTCATTGATTCCGGTGACGCAGATGGCCTGCTGTTCTATGTCATGCCGTTCCTCGAGGGAGAGACTCTCGCTCAGCGGCTGGCTCGCGAAGGGCGGCTTTCCGTGGATGAGTCAATGCGGATCACGAATGAAGTCGTCAGTGCGTTGCGCCATGCGCATGAGCATGGGGTTCTCCACCGTGACATCAAGCCGTCGAATGTCATGCTCACCGGAGGCCACGCGGTTGTCATGGACTTCGGCATTGCAAGAGCTGTGGACAGCGCCGCCGGCCGGCTCACAGCGACGGGAATGCTCGTCGGTACGCCGTCGTACATGGGCCCGGAGCACCTGGATGGCAAAGTTGACACGAGATCCGACATCTATGCGGTGGGATGCGTGCTTTATGAGATGCTTGCGGGATCGCCGCCTTTCACCGGTCCGACCGCCCAGGCAATTCTACTGCGTCACCTCACTCATCCCGTGCCGGCTCTTTCGAGCGTGCGGCGCGATGTCCCACGACATGTCGAGCTCATCCTGATGCGGGCGCTAGCGAAACAGCCAGCCGATCGCTTTCCGGACATGCCGGCATTTCACGCCGAGCTTCAGCTTGCGGCAACCGGCTCTTCATCGCCGGCCAATGAACAGGTGCGGCGGCTCCCGGGCATAGACTCTCATCCCCCTTCGCCTCACCCCCGGGCACCGGCAAATCCCGAGGCCTACGACACCTACCTCCGCGGTATCCACAGCTTCGACAAGCGAACGGAACAAGGCAACGAGCGCGCGATCTCGCTGCTCGAGCGCGCCGTCAGCCAGGACCCGACATTCGCGCCTGCACTTGCCGCACTTGGCGCTGCTTACGTGGAGAAGTTCTTCACGTACGATCCCGATGAGGAATGGGAAGAACGGGCCTTCGTCGCGATCGAGAAAGCACGGGCAATCGATCCCGGGCTGGCGAAGATATACGTCGTGAAGGGCAGTCTCCTGTGGACAAGGGAGCGGCGGTTCCCCCATGAAGACGCGATTGATGAATTCCGGCGAGCGTTGGCGATCGACTCGGATAACGTCGAAGCGCTGAACGAGCTGGGAAAGATCCTCTTCCATGTCGGGCGGCTCGACGAAGCGGTTCGCGTTCTCGAGCGCACTCTCGAGATCGATTCCGCGTTCATCAACTCGCGCTTCCGTCTCGCCCTTGCCGAGATGCTGCGCGGCAACTACGCGCGGTCGCTCGAGCTGCTCCGAATGCTGCCAGTCGGCTCGCACGGCTCATCGGTCCCCGCTCTCAGCGCACTGAACCTTCACTATCTCGGACGCACCGAAGAAGGGCGCCGAATTCTCGAGCGCAGCTCGCCTGAAGACCGCAATGAATCCGACTTCTCCAGCATCGAGGCAATCTTCTTCGCGCTCGACGGAAACAGGGATGCGGCCGAGAAGAGCATCGCGGCGGAGATCGAGGTCAGCAGGGACCTCGGGCACTTTCATCACGCGATGTGTTACATCGCCGCGGCACGCGCGATAATGGGAGAGACCGATGCCGCCATCGAGGGACTGGCGCGGGCGGCAGACGAAGGCTTTCCCTGCTACCCCTGGTTTGAGCGCGACCCCTGCCTTGAATCGGTGCGGTCGGATCCGCGGTTCGTGACCCTTATCACCGACTTGAAGGCGCGTTTCGCGTAACATGGACGCCGCATTACGCAGCCCGCGATGGCGGCGCCATCACTTCGGTCGGCGTGACCTGGAGATCTTGTCTTCGTACATCTGCTTACCACGACGCGCGTTGTACGCCCTCTGGTAGAGATACTTCTCATCGGATGGCGACACTTCGCGCAC
>JACCRF010000180.1 GCA_013813715.1 Gemmatimonadaceae bacterium
TTCTCAGGTTGAACCGAGCTAGTGTCAGGGCTTGTCGCGCCGACCTGAAGCCCGAGCTGCTCGAGCGTCGAGCGCGCGTCGGCGAGAGTGCGGCCCGTAAGGTCGGGAACCTGCACCGTCGCCGGACCGCGTGAGAGCGCAATGCTCACAACCGCGGGAAGCTCGAGCGCGGTGCCCGCCGGCGGATCGGTGCTGATCACCGCTCCGCGGGGCTGATCACTCGTCTGCTGCACCACCGATCCGACCTGGAACCCCGCATTCTCTATCACGATGCGCGCCTGCTGCTGGGTCGTGCCGGCGACTTCGGGCACCGTCGCTCTCCGCTGGCCGCCGCTCACCGCAAGATGGATGTCCGTCCCCCTCTTCTGAAGACTTCCCGCCGGCGGATCCTGCTGAAGGATGACATCGGCAGCGGTGGTCTTGTGAAATCGAGTTTCGCTTTTCACGGCGAGAAAGCCAACCTTGTCAACCGCGGCGGCCGCTTCGTCGAACGGCATGCCGACCACGTTCGGGACACGCCCGTCGTCAGGCAGCACGTCGGCGGGAAATGCGAACAGGAAGAGACCGACATAAGCGAGAAGAAAGCCACCGACTGCTACCACCAGATATGGAAACGCACGCCGTGATAGCGCGCGAGGGTTCACCTATTGTCTCCTGCGCAGGCGGGCGGCAAAAGCGCCATCGCTCCCGTGAACCTGCGGAAGCACACGCAGGAATCCGCGATCAATCACTCCGGCGGGAACCGCCCCCTGCGGCGGCGGCTCGAGCGTCCAGGCGGGATTTCGCGCGAGGAAGTCGTCGATCCGCGCGTCGTTCTCCTCCGGCTCGAGTGAGCACGTACTGTAGATGAGGAGACCGCCAGGCCTGACGCACTCAGCCGCCGCTCGGAGAATGGTCGTCTGGAGCGCGGCCATCACCGAAATGTCCGATACCTTTAGGCGCCACCGCGCGTCGGGGTGGCGCCGGAATGTGCCGGTCCCAGTGCAGGGAACATCCACGAGCACCGCGTCTGCGTCTCTCACTACCGGGTGTCGGGCGTCTCCAACTGCAACGACGAGATTGCCGGCCTCGAGCCGCGCCCGGTTGTCGAGCAGCCGCTTGAGCCGCTGCGGCGACCGATCCGCGGCCAGCACCAGGCCGGCCGTGCGCGTGAGCTCGAGCGCCTTCCCGCCGGGTGCCGCGCACAGGTCGGCGACGAAAGCGCCGGCCGGAATCGCCGCGTATCTGGTCACCAGCGTCGAGCCGGGATCCTGGACGAAGAACAGCCCCTGCTTGAACGCGCCCAGCTCGGTCAGCGAGATGCCGCCCGTGATCTGGATGCTGTCGGCCACAAGCGGAGCATCCTCGACGCCGATCGCTAACGCCTCGAGCATCGCCTCGAGCTGCTCCCGCACAACGCCGTAAGGACGGATGACGACCGGTGCCTCGGCGTTGTTCTTCATGAGAAGAACCGTCGCCTCCTCCTCTCCCCACCGCGACAGCCAACGCGCGACGAGCCACCTCGGGTGCGAATGCTTCATCGCCAGCGCATCCACTAGCTCGACTGGCACCGGCACCGCAAGAGCGTCCCGCTCGCGGTCAATCCGCCTCAACACGGCGTTCATGAGCTTGCTGGCACCGATTCCATGCCTGACTTTCGCGAGCTCGACCGTCTGGGCGATGGCCGCGTACGCGGGAACGCTGCCCATGTGCAGAAGCTGATACACGCCGAGCCGCATCAGGTCGAGCAGATCAGCGTCTATTCGCCCGAGGCCTCCGCGAACGCGTTCGGCGAGAATCGCGTCGAGCATCCCGCGCTGGCGCAGCATCCCGTACATCAGCTCGCGCAGCCAGCGCCGGTCACGGGCATCGAGGCCTGCTGCGCGCCGTGCGAACGTGTCGTCGAGCATCTCACCGCTGCGCAAATCGGCGCATATGCCCGCGGCAGCGACTCTCCCCGCCGTCACTCCGCCGATCGTCGCGAGCTGGAGCGTACCGTCGAGAGCGCTCATGAGGGCGGCCTTAACATGACGTTCCTCTTCTCCCCAACCTCCCTCTCCCCGATCCCCCCGATACTTCCCGTCTCCCAAATTGCCCCTCAATCATGAGGCGAGCATTCCGGAAATCGGGGAGGACGCCACGGCGATCTCACGCCTCGGCATCCGACCGGCGAGCCATGCCAGGCGGCCCGATTCGACCGCCAGCCGCATCGCAACCGCCATGCGAACCGGATCAGATGCCGCGGCGATGCCGGTGTTCATCAGGATGCCATCCACTCCCTGCTCCATCACGACGCACGCATCCGACGCCGTGCCGACACCAGCATCCACTATCACCGGTACTTGCAGCCGCTGCTTGATCGTGCGGATCGCGTATGGATTCAGCATGCCGAGCCCCGACCCGATCGGCGAGGCAAGCGGCATCACCGAGACCGCGCCCGCATCCTCCAGCCGGAGCGCGGTGACGAGATCGTCGTTTGTATACGCCATGACCTTGAACCCTTCCGCGACAAGCGTCTTCGTCGCCTCGAGCAGGCCGGCGGTATCAGGCAGCAGCGTCTCGCTGTCACCGATCACCTCGAGCTTGACCCACTCGTTGAATCCCGCCGCACGCGCCAGCCGAGCATAGCGAACCGCATCGTCGGCAGTGTAACATCCTGCCGTGTTCGCGAGAAGAAAGAACTGGTCGGGGTCGAGATGGTGCAGAATCCCTTCGTCGCTCGCGCGATTCAGGTCAACTCGCCGCACCGCGACGGTGACGACTTCGGCGCCTGAAGCTTCGATCGCCTGAACCATGTCCGCGTTCGAGGCGTACTTGCCGGTGCCGACCAGCAGCCGCGATCGGAACTCGCGGCCGCCGATCACGAGCGGGGAAACGTCGAGCGATGTCTCGAGCGCGGTTCCCACCGTCAGCCACCGCCCACGAAATGGACGATCTCGACAGTGTCGCCGCTCCCCAGCTCCACCGAGTCAAACAGGTCGCGGTCGCGAAGGATTGACCTGTTGTGCTCGACAACGACCATTCGGCGGTCGATTCCAAGCTCGCCGAGCAGGCCCGCGAGGCTACTGTTGCGCGCCAGTTCCCTCGCTGTTCCGTTCACCGTCAGGGTAATCATTGCCGCTGCGTCCGGCGTGTGAATCATACGCTGAAATATAGCGCGTGACCAACTCCTCAGAGCCGGCTCCTGGCACCTCGAAAAGGCGCGTGTGCCTGAGCGGATCGTCCTCTGCGAACGCGTTGCCCATGCCCTCCCATCCGGCGCCGCGAATCGTCGCAATCCCATGAGCGCCCGCCTTCCGAAGCGCGGGAACGTCTGCCGGCTCAATTCCACCGATCGCGATTACCGGAATCCTGAGAACCGACGTCACGTCTTCGATGAACCCCAGCCGGGCGGGCTCGCGCCCCGGATGACTCGGCGTTTCGAACACCGTCCCGACGACACACCACGACGCTCCTTCTGATTCAGCCTGCCGCGCCTCCTCGACGCTGTGAACGCTCGTCCCGATCGGTGTATCGGGCGCGACAGTGCGCGCTTCGGCGATTCCGAGTGAGTGCGACGCGAGCTGAATCCCCCTGGCGCCCACTGCTTTTCCGATGTCCACTCTGTCGTTGACGATGAGCCAGCATCCGGTCGTTGCCTGAAGCTCCGCCAGACTCGCGGCGACCTCGTGGAATCGCCTTCCCGATAGACGTGACGTTCTGAGATGGACCGCGCCCCGCGCGCCGAGCGCGCGCATGATCGCCTCCGCGCGCTGGAGAAAATCGGCGCGCAGCAGGGCGGCGCTGTCGGTGACTGCGTGAATAATCGGGAACCGGATCGATTGGCTCATCAGTGAAGGACGGAACATAGAACTACCCCGGTAGCCTGGTATTTCTCAGTTCCGTAACTCTGAGTTCCGAAGTTCGGTGCGTCGCGAAATGTGGAGACTGGCCCATTACTCTCCGAGCCTGTCGCCAGCAGCCACCCCTCGGCCGCGCGCCCATTCAGCAGACGTCATCCGCGCCTTGCCGGCCGGCTGAACGTCAGCGATACCGACGGCGGCACCGTCGCCGCAAGCAACCACGACGCCGCCCTCAGTTGCGACAACCTCACCCGCACTTTTCGCGGGTTGCCCATCCCCACTGCCAGCTGCGGGGATCACCCGCGGGCCGAACATCTTGACGTCGGTGCCTGCCCTGGTCGTGAACGCCCCCGGCTTCGGATCATAGGCGCGCACCATTCGAGCGACCTCCACCGCCCCAAGCGACCAGTCCATGCGCGCGTCGTCGCGGCTTACCTTCGACGCATATGTGGCCAGACCGTCATCCTGGACGGTCTCGACGGCCTCGCCAATCGACATCAGAGCGAGTGCCTCGAGAAGGGTGAGCGCGCCCAACTCCGACAACCTCATCTGAAGCTCGCCGTATGTCTCGTCGTCGAGAATCGGCACCTTCGCCTTTAGAAGGATCGGTCCCGCGTCCAGCGCGGCGACCATCCGCATGATCGTCACTCCCGTTTCGCGCAAGCCCAGCCGGATGGCCGCCTGAATCGGCGCCGCCCCGCGCAATGCGGGGAGCAGGGAAGCGTGGATGTTGAGCGTGCCGAGCCGCGGCAGGTCGATGACCTGCCGGGGCAGGATGTGGCCGTAGGCTACGACGATGGAGATGTCGGGCTGCATCGCGACGAGCATCTCGACGAAGTCGGGATCCTTCGGTCTTGCCGGCTGGAACACCGGAATCCTTTCCTCGATCGCGATTTGCTTCACCGGCGGTGCGGTGAGCACGCGCGATCTACCCTGCGGCCGATCCGGCTGGGTAACGACGCCAATTACCTCGGAGCCCTCGCCTATCAGGGCACGTAACGGAGCCGCGGCGAACTCCGGTGTCCCCCAGAAGAGGACACGCATCTACAGCTCGCCGTCGCTGTGGTGCGGGCCGCGGCGCTCGAGTGCTACCCTGCGAATGAATCCCGGGTAGTCGCCTTTGAGCTTGTCCCACTTCGACATCGCCGCGCGGCGCTTGAGGACGCTCAGGTAGTCGATGAACAGCTTGCCGTCGAGATGATCTATCTCGTGCTGCATGGCGCGGGCGAGGAGCTCGGTGGCGGGGATCTCGAGCCGTTCGCCACTCTCATTCGTCGCTCGAACGACCACGCGGGCCGCGCGCTGGACCTCGCCGTAGATCTCGGGGATGGAAAGGCAGCCTTCCTCGGCGGTCGCCGATCCCTCGTGCTCGACGATTTCGGGATTGATGAGCGCGTGCCTTGCTCCTTCCACATCCACGACGGCGATCCTCTCCGTCCGTCCCACCTGCGGCGCGGCCAGCCCGATTCCCTCGG
>JACCRF010000025.1 GCA_013813715.1 Gemmatimonadaceae bacterium
CAGTTCCCCGCCGCAAAGTCTCGGACATCCGTGAAGGCCAGTTGAACCCCTTCCTCCGGCTCCCCTACGCCGCCGCCGGCATGGTGAGCCGCTCGCTCGTCGCCGTCGCGCCGCGCGCATCGTCCAAGGTGTTCAGAGCGCTGAGCGCGCGGCGAGGGCTGCTCGACCGATACGAGGCTTGGAGCGCCGTCAATCGCGATCCGTCGCGTCCCCTGCTTTGGGTTCACGCGCCCTCGGTGGGCGAGGGACTCCAGGCACAACCAGTAATCGACCGCCTGCGCGCACGCCATCCCGAAACCCAGACCGTGTACACTTTCTTTTCGCCCAGTGCGGAGAGCTTCGCGGCGAACATTGGCGCGGATTTCTCCGACTATCTGCCGTTCGATACGAGTGGCAACGCCGATCGCGCGCTCGATGCGCTCCTGCCGACGGCGATCGCGTTCAGCAAGCTCGACGTGTGGCCGCTTCTCACGGAGAAAGCGGCGAAACGTGGAGTGCGGCTGGCTCTCATAAGTGCGACGGTGCCCGAGTCGTCGGGCCGGCGCAGTCGGTTTGCGGCGATGGCGCTCCGCGACGCCTATGCGGCGTTCGATGCGGTTGGGGCCATCGCACCCGAGGACGCCGCGCGCCTTGTCGAGATGGGGGCCCGTGCGGGGCGCGTGACTGTTACCGGCGACACGCGCTACGATCAGGTCTGGCAGCGCGCGAATACACCCAGTCCGGCTCGTAATGTCCTGCTCCAGCACTTTCGCGATGACAGGCCGACCCTCGTCGCCGGATCGACCTGGCCGGCGGACGAGGAACGGTTGCTGCCCGCGTGGCTCCAGGCAAGGCGCGTGCTGCCGGCGGCGCGGCTCATCATCGCGCCACACGAGTTGTCACGAACACATCTCGACGCGATCGCGGAATGGGCCGCGGGCGCGTCGCTGAGTCTGTCGCGCTCGAGCGAGCGTGCCGCTCGCGCCGCCGACGTCGTGCTGGTGGATGAGTACGGGATACTCGGCGATTTGTATGCCCTCGCAGACGCCGCGTACGTGGGCGGCGGTTTCCACGCGGCGGGGCTGCATTCTCTGCTCGAGCCCGCGGCATTCGGCGCGCCCGTAATCCTGGGCCCGATGCATCGCGACAATCGTGACGCAGCGCTGCTCGTCGCAGGGGGTGCGGCGGTGAGATGTAAAGGACCCGGCGACATCGCGGCGCGCCTCATCGCCTGGCTCCAGCATCCTCACATCCTGGAAAACGCGGGCGGGGCGGCGAAGAAGGTTGTCGAAAACGGCCTGGGCGCTGCTGACCGGTCTGCCGACCTCGTCGAAGTGCTGCTTCGCTGACCCGAAAAACGAAGCCCAGAGGGCTTCGCGTCACAGCGACCTCAGGGAGCCAGCAATACACCGGAGCGCAGTGGAAGTCGATCGGCGCGCCCTCGTCAGGTCCGAGGGCTGGCTGGTGGCGGGCTTGGGGGATGCAGGTAAAAACCCTGCACGAGATGCACGCCAAGCTCTTTTACGGCCGAGTACTCTTCGGCCGTCTCCACTCCTTCAGCAATCACCATCGCGTTCTGGTCGTTGGCAAACTTTACCATCGTCTCGACGAGACTCTGCTTGATGAAGTTCTCGTCGATGCCGTTGATCAGCGAGATGTCGAGCTTGATGAAATCCGGCTCGAGGTTGGCGATCGAGCCGAGTCCGGCGTAGCCGCTGCCGGCGTCGTCAACCGCGAAGCGATAGCCGCGGTCGCGAAAGTCCTTGAGCCGCCCACGGAATTTCGGGTAGTCGCGGATGGCCGTCCGCTCGGTGATCTCGAGGACAACCTTGCTCGGATCGGCGACGTCGAGATCGAGCTCTGTGAACATCGGATCGGTGAAGTCATGCGGGTCAACGTTGATGAACAGGAGCTGGTCGTTCTCGAGGCGGTCGGTCATTCCGTTGATCGCGGTATTGCGGCAAAGGCGGCTCAGCTCCCAGATCATGTCCGTCTGCTCGGCTACTTCGAACATGACTTCGGGGCGGCGCATCGTGCGGAGATTGCCGCGTGCGAGCGCCTCGTAGCCGAAGATCTCCCGCGTCTCGGTTACAACGATTGGGTGGTAGTCGATATAGAGGCCGCCGGTGCGCAGCGTCTCGCGCAGGTCAGCGGCCTTGCGCGCGAACTCGCGCTGCTCGACGCTCTTCGATGAGTTGGCGGCGGCGCGAATAGCGCGATACACCTGCCGCTCGAGGCGCATCTTCGGGTCGTAGTGGACGTGGGCATGTCCGACGAACGTGTCGAAAAGCGATGCTATGTCGGGCCCATGCTCCTCGTCCACCTTGGTTGCGATGTACTGGTGCAGCCGGGCGGTAAGGTCGGTAATCTGCTGCTCGCCCGGAATCGGCTTGTCGGGCCCGGGGACGTGAAAGAGGACGAAGTCGTCGTCGTTCGCGTAGCTGACAAGCACCTCTGACGTCCCGATCGGACTGTCCTTCAGATACTCTCTCATCGCGCCGATGGTCGTCTGGAGAATCTCGTCGAGCTTTTCCCAGCCGTAGATCTCTTCGATCTTCGTATACCGATCGAAGTTGAAGTAGAGCACGAGGAATTCCTTTCCTTCTGTGATCGGCTGGCGGATTGAATCGATCGCCTCCGCCACGGTACTCATTTTGTCGCTGGTGCCGCCGCGGAAGAGGCGGCGATAATTCGGCAAGTCAGTCCGTCCGCGCAAGCTGGGCAGCGTTTCGCTCGACGACCGCCGCAAGCTTGGCCAGCTCGAACGGCTTCTCGACGAAATCATCGGCGCCCGTTTCGATCGCTTGCCGCTTGTCCATCCAGTCCTGGAGGGCGGTGACCATGATGACGCGGATGTTGCGACCGAGGGTCGGATGCGCCTTCATCTCGCGGCAAACCTGCCAACCGTCGCGTCCGGGCATCATGACGTCGAGCAGAACGAGCGAGGGCTTCATGGCCTCGAAGAGCGTCATCGCTTCGTCGCCATTGTAGGCAACGGCTATCTGGTAACCGCGCGGCTCGAGGTAGTCGCGGATGATGTTGGCGTTGTCCTCGTTGTCGTCTACTACGAGGATGGACGGCAGTTGTGATTCAGGCATTCGTCTCTACGTTGCCCTCAGTGGCGTGACATGGCAAGTGCCTGAGGGCCTCGTCATACCGGAATCAGATGATAGACAAAGGAATGAGGGAGAGCAATCGCCCTCCCCCATTCAATGCCGCAGCGATTCGATCGGTTAAGCGTTTCTGTCCGTGCACCCCGAGAAGTTCGGGTTGTTGCGCTCATTCTGCGGCACGATGATGTTGACATCGCTGCCGAAGTTGCCACCCTTGAAATACGTTCCGTTCGGAAAAACCGTATCGACTGCGCGCCCGTACCCGCCCTGGGCAACCGGCCGCACGAGGCGGCGCAGGTCCGCCAGCCGGTGACCGCGGCCGAACAGCCAGAACGCGCGCTCGCGGAAAACAAGGTCCTCGCGGGCCGCCGGGGTTCCCGGATCGACAAGCTGCGCGAGCGTCGCCGTAGCAGTCGTCGTGTTCGTCGGCTCCTTCAGCGTCTGGAAGCTCGCGCGAAGCGCGTTCAACGTTGCAAGCCACGCAGCGTTGCCCGAGCGCAGCTGCGCTTCGGCCTCGAGCAACCGGGCCTCGACGCCGTTTACGATCGCGACGTCGTCATCGCGCGTTGGCCAGATGAGCTGGACGTAGAACGGGCCGCCGATTCGCGGAGACGCGCCGAAATTGTTGTCGAACGACACCGCCTGTGTCACGCCGAAGCCGCGGCAGACCGTGTCGTTGCCGCGGCAGACCGGAATTCTCGGATCGCCGGCCGATGCAAAATTGAGCCCGACACCCCCGTCACGATCAGCCACGACATACCTGCGACCGGAGTTATTCAGCGCCCAGATCTGATTCGTGGCGGTGCCCGACACAGCCTCCTGATGGAAGATTCTGAAACGGAAGTCGCTTGGTATCGCCGGAGTTCCTCCTAGCACCGTCGCCGCGTCGGCGAACCTGCCCAGGTTCATGAGCACGCGCGCACGCCCGATTCGCGAGAGAATACGAACCGTGTCACCTCTCGCGTTTGCCCCGGCAGCGGCTGCCGCGGAATCAAAGCTCGCCACCGCGCGCGCGTATACCTGCGCGTTGGATTCAGGCGTCCCGTAGGCAATCACCGACCCGTCGATCTGGAAGTCGCTGAGCGGCGTGCCATTGCAGTAATTCTCGGCGATCACCGTCTCGGCAAAACCGCGCACCCAGAACATCTGCCCGATGTTGGATTGGTTGAGCGGGAGCGCCGCTGCGGCCACCGGGGGAAAATCGGTGAGAGCCTTGATCGCCTGCTTCGCGGCGGTGCGGGTGCGGTTGACATCGTACCACATGGCGCTGATTACCGTAACGTTCTCCTGAACCGCCCGTTTGTCCGTTTCGTCCCGCTGCACGAACGTGTCGCCGGAGCGCCATTCGTCGGCCATCAGGCCCGGGAAGTGGAACGTCGACTCACCGCCGCTCGTCATGCCGCTCAAACGGCCAAGCGCACCGAGCCGCAGGCCCTCCGCCGCCTCGGGAGAGGTGGTGTTCTCGATGTCGATGACGTCTGGGTCGGTCACCTCGAGTGCCCGGTCGCACGCGGGAAGCCCGAGCGTGACAAGAAGTGAAAACCCCCAGCCCGCGCGCCCCGCGGCACGCGCAAGATTCAGCTTCATTCTACCCCTTTCCCAGGGGAAGTTGTTTGTGTATGTCATGTTCGCCTCAGAATCCGACGTTGAGGCGGAGCGTGTAATACCGCGGCGGCGGCGCCGTCTGGAAGTCCGTCTGAATGTCGTTTCCGCCCCCACCCTCGAAGTACGCCGACTCAGGATCGATGCCCGAGTAATCGGTCCACGTCTTGAGGTTGCGGCCCGCGATCGTGAGGCTCATGCGGTCGGCGCCGATCATCCGGCCGAGTCTCCAGTTCGCTGGCGCGTTCAAGGTGAGCGCCACCTCTCGAAGCTTTGTGTAGTCGGCATCCTCGATGTAGCCGCCCTGCGTTCGCCGCGGGTGATCGCGGAGAGCAACCACGCGCGCCTGCTCGAAGAGAGAAGCCGTAGGATCCCCCAGGCCGCGGCAGTTGTTTCGGCTTTGGCAGCGGATACGCTCGTTGGCATTGAGGAGCTTGTAGCCACCCTTGAAGTCGATGTTGGCGGTCAGGCGAATCCGCTCTCCAAAGAGATCGAGGCCCGGGCTGAACGACATCTCGACATGCGGCAGCGACCGCCCCTGGAACTCGGCCGTGTCGCTGACCACGACCTCGTCCTGGGTGATGAAGCCGTCGCCGTTCACATCGCTGAAGCTCTTGATCGCCGTGTGCCAGTACCCAAACAGCGGATAGCCGACACGGTGCTGAATTTGTGTTCCGACAATGATCGGAATCGGCAGTCCTGTGGTTGCATTGTTCTCGAGCGACAGAATCTCGTTGTCGTTTATCGAGTGATTGATTCCAAAGTCGAACCCAATCCGCTCCGACTGGAGAATCTGCGCACGAATTCCCGTCTCGAAGCCCCGGTTGCGAACCGAGCCGATGTTCTCGAAGCGCGAGCCGGTGATCCCGATCGATCCCGGCAGAATCCGCTGAATCAGCGCGTCCTTCGTGCGCTTGTTGTAGCCGGTGAGCTCGACCGAAAGGCGGCTGTCGAACATCGAGATGTCGACGCCACCTTCCAGCTCCACGGCCCGTTCCGGTTTGAGGAGTGGGTTGCCGACGGCGTTGAACGTCACGCCCGGCGAGCCCTGGTCAGCGATGTTCGCTGTGCGAGGCGAGAAGAACAGCAGCGCGTCGTTCGTACCTGGTGACACACCGGACGCGCCGTACGCGGTACGCAGCCTGAATTGATTGAGGAAGCCCGGTTTCGGGAAGAAACTTTCCTCCGACAGGATCCAGGAGAGGCTCGCCTTCGGGTAGTAGACGGCCTCGAAGTCCTGCCCGAATGCACTGTTGTTGTCTCCGCGCACCGCGCCGGTCACGAAGAGCCGATCTCTTAGACCGAAAGTCTGCTCCACAAATGCGCCGGCCGTGATCGCGAAGGACGTCGTCTCGTTCCCATCCCGCACCGAACCAGCCGTCACAGTGACGGCACCGGGGGGAAGATTGCTTCCACTCGCACCGTTGCGGGCAAAAACGTTCCGGAAATACTGCACGCCGACCGCGGTCTTCGAGCTCAACTCGGGGCGAAGGTTGAACGTCGCCGCGCCGTTCACGTCGAAAGTGTACTGGAAGAAGTTGGTCCGGTTGTTGACCCTGAATCCTTCCCTGCTCGTACCGAAGTCCGAGCAATTGCCGCGACGGCATAGCTCGGAGTCGACGCGATTGGTGTAATCGATTCCGAAATTTCCTCGAGCCGACAGCCAACTGGCGGGACGCCAGGTCGGAGAGACGCTTCCGATGAAGCGGTTGATCTCCTGCGTCACAACGTCCTGGAACACGTCGCCCGGCGTGAAGACGCGGTAGCCGTTGAGCGGAAAGCCAAGGCTCGTGTTGCCGTTGTCCCGGTAACCGGGGCCGCCGTACGCGCTCGAAAGGAGGCCGGTCGTGTTGTTGTCGGTCTGCGGGAGCCGCTGAGTACTGGACACGAACCCCGTCGACAACGCGACATCCGCCCGATCGGTGAAGTTGACGTTCAGGTTGGCGCGCAGATTCGCGCGGTAAAGCGAGTTGGGGCGGAGCTGCTCACCGGGGATGTTGCCGACTGTGCTGTTGAGACGCTCGATGTCGAACTTCGGAACCTTGTAGACGCCGGTCTCACCCTCGTACTCGCCGGACAGGAAGTAGCGAAGCGCATCGGACCCGCCACTGACTTGGGCACCGTATTGCTCGCGCCATCCCGTCGCCAGTGGCGTCGTCTCGGGATCCTCGAACAGGTTGAAAGCGCGCAAACTGTCGACGACGCAGGTCTTGGCCGACACCTGTGCGAGGAAGCATTGCCGCTGAGTGGGTTGGCCGGGCGTCTTGCCAGCAAGATAATAAGCGGTCGGATACGTGTTCTTGTCGATGAGCGAACCGCGCTCCACGTAAACGTTCCATTTCGGAGCGCCTGCCCGCCCGCGCTTGGTCGTGATCACCACGACGCCGTTGGCGGCGTCCGTTCCATAGAGGGTGGCTGCCGACGGGCCCTTCACCACCTCGATGTGCTCGATCTGCTCGGGGTCGATGTCGCCGACGCGGCTGGGTATCGCGCCGCCGATGCCGATGCTCGACGAGCCCGAGGAAGCCTCCATGCGGATCCCGTCGATGATGTAGATGGGATCGTTGTTCAGCGAAAGACTGTTCGTACCGCGGATGCGGATGCGCGACTGCGTTCCAGTTATCGCGCCTGGCGTCACCTGGACTCCGGGAGCCCGCGCGGTGAGCAGGTCGGCGATGTTCTTCACCGGCTGGCTGGCCGTGATCTGCGCGGCGTTCACTCTCGCGATGTCGCTTCCGACCTCGAGACGACGCTGATCACCGGTTGCGGTGGTGACGATTTCCGCGAGTTGAACGGCCACCGGCGAAAGCCTGAAGTCGAGCCGCGCTGGCTGGCCCGAGGCCACCGCTACGCCCTGCTTCTGCGATTCGTGGCCGATCATGTATACGCGGATCTCGACGCGGCCGGCCGGCACCGAGCGAATGTTGTACGTGCCGTTGTCGTTCGTTGGAACGGCGATGTTGGTTCCCACCACGGTCACACGGGCGCCGCCCAGCGGCCGGTTGGTGCCGGTCTGCCGAATCTCTCCCGTGACCGAGCCCGTTTCCTGTGCGTCCAGCGCCGCCGGTAACAGCAGCAGCGAGGCCGCAGCAACTAACCTGACGATCCTACGAATCTTGAGCATTCCTACCTCCCTGGCGAATGCGCGAATGCCGGGCTCTGTATCTTTACAGAGTCCGAATCCCATTGCCAGAACATTCGGACTCGGCAATCCGTCGCGCAAGGCCCAGTTCCCCGGTCGCAACCCTGGTACCCTCGCGCAGCCGGCCTGCGGCTGGTCACTGTTCGCTTGACACGACGTTCCCCCTCGCTATCGTAGCGAATAGCCTTCTTCGTCGACACCCTAATGCACACCGGAATCGCGCTGCTGGCGCTGCTCGTCATGCACGGCCTCACGGCCGGATCGATGCGCGGACAGACTGCTGGCGTGACGGCGGATTCATATGGTATCGCCGGCGTTGTTACCGACACCGCAGGCCTGCCGATAGCCGACACCGAGATTGCGCTCGAGAGCTCGATGCCATCGGCGACGATCCGAACGCAAATGACGCGAACGGCCGCCGACGGGACCTTTGCGTTCGCGGGCGTGGTGGCACGCGCGGTCTCCATCCGCACCCGACGCCTTGGATTCCGCCCTTATTCCATGGATCTGCTCCTCGACTCGCTGTCGTACAGACGTCCGGTGCGAATCACGCTGCATCGCGCGGCAGTCGAGCTCGCCGAAGTACGCGTTGACGCCGCCGAGACGGCCAATATGCGGGATTTCCTCGAGCGACGTCGTAGACGCGGGTCGGGGCACTTCATCGCACGCATCGAAATCGAGCGACGGAGGCCGGTCCACACCAGCGACGTGCTACGCGCGTTTCCGGGCGTGCTGGTGCGTCCTTCCGCACGCTTTGGAAACGTGGTGCGAATCCGCGGCGGCTGCCGGCCGTCGATCTGGGTGGACGGCGTTCAGGCCGTCAACGCCGAGCTGGACGAAGTCACGACGCCGGGAGATATCGAAGGGATCGAGGTCTACGGATCGTGGGCCGGCATTCCGCCGCAGTACAACGACAGAACGGGGAAAGGTTGCGGAGCGATCCTCGTCTGGACGCGCATCCGGTAGCGCGGTGGGCTCGTGGGCCGGCGTGCCTCCGCAGTACGTGGACAGATCAGGTCGATCCTGCGGAGCGATTCTGGTGTGGACCCGCAGACGCTGAAGACCCCACGGTGCCGCGGTGCTCAACTTGTCACCGCGCCGTCCTTGTCCCAGAGCCCGTTGACAACGTAGAGCAGGACCGAACCGCTCACGACGAACACCGCCGTGAGAGCCAAGGCGGTTGGCGTGCGGCCATACAGAAAGTTCCCGATCGCGAAGAGCGACGACCAGATCGTCAGGCAGCCGGAAATCCAGCCCAGCGTCGCCTTGCCCATGTGGTCGCTGTGAAGCGCCGCCTCGGATTCGGTCACGCCGGCTTCTTCGCGAATCTTCCTCCATCCCGGTCCGGCCGGATGAACCTTTTTGTAGAATGCGATCAGCCGTTCGCGGCTGGTGGGCGAGCTGATGAATGCGGTGACCAGCCAGCAGACCGTCGTAAGCGCGACGGAATACAAAACCGTCTGCGCGAAAGGCAGCGGGTGCCCGGCCTTCTTCATCGTGAAAAACATCACGGAAATCGTGAACGAGCTGACCATCGCCACCACTTCACACGTCGCGTTGATCCGCCACCAGAACCAGCGCAGTAAATAGAGCAGGCCGGTGCCAGCGCCGATGGAAATGAGCACTTCGAAGGCGTCTTGCGCCGTGTCCAGCACCAGGCTCAGCAGCGCGGCGACGATGTAGAGCATCACGGTGCAGACCCGGCCCACTTTCACGTAGTGCTTCTCGTCCGCGCTGGCGTTGATGAACCGCCGGTAGAAGTCGTGCACCAGGTAGGACGAACCCCAGTTGAGGTGCGTCAGGATGGTGGACGAGTTGGCAGCGATGAGGCCGCCCACCATCAAGCCGACGAAGCCCACCGGCAGGAATTTCAGCATGGCGGGAAACGCGCTATCGTGGCCGATCAGGCTGGGATCGGCGGCCGGAAACGCGGCCTCGATGTCCTTCAGTTCCGGGAAAATGATGATCGAACAGAGGGCCGTTATGATCCACGGCCAGGGACGCAGAACGTAGTGCGCGAGGTTGAAAAACAGGGTTCCGCCAAGCGAGTCCTTCTCGGATTTCGAGGCGAGCATGCGCTGCGCGATATAGCTGCCGCCGCCTGGCTCGGCGCCCGGATACCAGTTGGCCCACCAGCCGATCGCGATCGGCATGATGAAGATCATCAATGCGAGGTCGCTCATCGCAAGATTCGGCAGGATATCCAGGATGGGCTGGCCGCGGCCGTCGATCGGCGACAACACGGGCTGTGAGCCCGGCTGAAAATTCACCTGCTGCGAGCCGAGCGTGCTCACCAGCTTATGCAGGCCCGCGAGCGCGCTGTCGCCGACGCCGGTTTGCCGCGCCACCGCGATCAAGCTGAAATACGCCGCCGCGATGACTGCGGTCATCTTGATTACGAACTGCACCATATCGATGACGAGCACGCCCCACAGGCCTGAGTGCGCGGCGAACGCCACGTTCAGCAGGCCGCTGATCAGAATTGTCTGCCATGGCGGCATCGCGAAGAGGATGTTGGCAATCTTGCATGCCGCCAGCGTCACCATGCCCATGATGAAACAGTTGAAGAACAGGCCGAGGTAAACCGCACGGAAACCGCGCACCACCGACGCGGCTTTGCCTGAGTAACGCAATTCGTAGAACTCGAGATCCGTCATCACCCCGGAGCGCCGCCACAGCCGGGCGAAGAAGAACACCGTGGAAACTCCCGTGAGCACAAACGCCCACCACTGCCAGTTACCCGCCACGCCGTATTGGCGGACCTGCTGCGTCACCCAGTTCGGCGTGTCGCTGCTGAACGTCGTCGCGACCATCGAGAGGCCTGCGAGCCACCACGGCACGGAGCGGCCTGACGCGAAGAATTCGGATGTGCTCTGCCCCGCGCGCTTGCCAAAGAACAAGGCGGGGACGAAGCAGACCAGAAGCGACGCGATGACGATGATCCAGTCGAGAGCGAGAAGTTTCATGAAGAGGAGACGGATAGGAATTTCAATCGCGGCCCGCGGAGAATCGCACGATGAGAGTTGGCACGAAAGACGGCCTCGCGGTTTCTGTCGGCCTCGCGGTTTCCCGGGTTAGCGCGCGGTCAATCTGTTTCGTTCTACTGGCGAGCGAGCGCGCGACGCGACATGCTTCGTGATGCGGCGCCTGCTCTTCTTCGCCTTTGCCATCCTCGGAGCGTGCTCCACCGAGAGCCTGGCCACGCTGCCGCTGGACGTGGTCGTCGAGGCTAGCCGGGTCACCGCCGCGCCCGGGGACTCCATCAGCTTCCAGGTCACCGCTCAGGGCGGCCAGCTGATCGGTATCATAACCGCCTACGGCGACGGAACCGAGGACCAGTTTGGGACCGGCGGCGCGCGGACCGCGCGGGTCACCTTCCACCACGCCTTCTCAGCCCCAGGGACGTACCAAGTGCGGGCCACTGTTACAGACGCCTTGGCCGGACAGAAGGACGCATCTACAGCAGTACGGATCAAATAGCTTGACAGGGCCTCCCCCGACCGTATCATAGCGCACGAAGGTTTCCCTCTCAGACAGTCCCCGGCGACCAACTTGGGCGCCGTTTTCCGCTTTGTTCGACCCGCAGTCCGCGGAAGGTCGACTGTTGCGGCGTCGTCCGGCGCCACACGTAACTCCTCCTTCATAAAGGGAGTTGCCTATGTATTGCTTAGGGATTCGCAGAGTTCTCTCTCCCCTCGCGGCGCTGGTGTTAGGCGCCGTTGCGCTCTCGGCCCAATCGACTGGAACCGTTAGCGGCAGAGTCATCGGCGAGGACGGTTCGCCGCTATCGCAGACGCAGGTGCTCCTCGTCGGCACCGGACTGGGGACGCGTGCTGCCGGCAACGGCCAGTACACCATCGTCAACGTGCCCGCCGGACAGTACCGGCTCCGCGCGCAGTTCATCGGCCATCGCCCCACCGAGGTGCCGATCACCGTGACAGCTGGCGCGGCCGTGGCGCAGAACTTCTCCATGCGCAAGCAGGCGCTCGCACTCGACGCACTCGTCATCACCGGCACCGCCGGCGCGGCGCGGCAGCGCGAAGTCGGCAACAGCATCGCGCAGATCGACATGAGCAAGGTGAAGGAGCCGCCGGCGACCATCGGCGAGCTGCTACAGGGGAAGGCAGCAGGCATGCAGGTGATGCAGAGCTCCGCGTCGGCGGGGAGCGGATCGATGATCCGACTCCGTGGGAACGTCAGCGTTGCGATGAGCAACCAGCCACTCATCTACGTGGACGGCGTGCGTCTCCGGAGCGCCGGCTATCAGCGCAACGTGCCGCCCTCGGGTTCCGACTTGCGTAGCGGCAACGACATCGCCAGCCCGCTCAACGACGTCAACCCTAACGACGTCGAGCGGATTGAGATCATCAAGGGTGCGGCCGCCGCGACCCTGTACGGCACGGAAGCCGCCGCGGGCGTGATCCAGATCTTCACCAAGCGCGGCCACGCCGGCAAACCGCAGTGGACGATCCAGGTGGACCAGGGCTTCGCGAAGGCGCTCAAGTTCGGGCCCGATCCGAGCGAGGCGCCGCCGAGCGACACGATCTATTCGTGCGCGGTATCGGTTCCGGCCTGCGCCGGCACCATGCAGGCGTATCGCGACAGCTTCCCCGAGCGGTTCGCCGGCCTGCCGGCACGCGGCGTGTCGCGCGCGGGTGGCACTTCGAGCTACCTGTTCATCGATCCATGGCTGCGTAACGGCCTGCATCAGCGGTATTCGCTGTCGGTGGGCGGGGGCGGCGAAGCGCTCCGCTACTTCGTGTCGGGGACGATGACCGACGAAGACGGCGTGCTGCCTAACGACAACGAGGCTCGCAAGGTGGTCCGCGGCAACTTCTCGTTCTCGCCGATCGCCAACCTGATCTTCGGGTGGAACACGTCATACACCAAGGACCACATCTCGAACACCGCGGCCGGGAACAACGCGCACGGGCTCACGCTCAACGCGTTCCGGCGGGATCGCAACTACAACTCGAACGACCGGCTGGAGAACATGAACTTGATGCTGAATCAGGAGATCACCAGCGACATCGATCACCTGATCACCGGCAGCACGGTGTCGTGGAGTCCGCGCGTGAACCTGACCAACAAGTTCACGATCGGGTACGACCTGGCACAGATCGAGAACCGGAACCTGCGCCCCTTCGGATTCGTGCTTCAGCCGACGGGCATCATCTCCAGCCGCAGGAACCACTACCAGACGCTCACCTTCGACTACGCGGGCAACTACTTGCGTCCGCTCACCTCCGCGCTGCGCACGACGATCTCGTGGGGCGGACAGAGCGTCGCGACCGATACGCGTGAAACGTCGGCGTACGGCGAGAACTTCCCGGGACCGGGCAATCCCACCGTCACGAGCGGCGGCACCAGACTCGGCTTTGAGGACCGGGAGCGAATCATCAACGCGGGCCTGTTCGGACAGACGGTGTTCGACCTGCATGACCGCTACTTCCTGACGCTCGGAGCCCGCGTAGACGGCAACAGCGCGTTCGGTTCGGACTTCGGGTTGCAGACGTACCCGAAGGCGGCCCTCACGTGGGTGGCGTCCGATGAGAGCTTCTGGCCCTCGTCGGTGATTCCGGAGATGAAGCTGCGCGTTGCGTGGGGACAGTCGGGTCGTGCGCCGGGAGCATTCGACGCAGTGCGCACCTGGGAGCCGGTGGGCTGGGGTGGGCTGCCCGCGTTCTTCCCGCGCAACGTCGGCAACAGCGCGCTGGGTCCGGAGCGCACGACGGAGATCGAGCTCGGCTTCGACGCCGCCCTGCTCGACAACCGCGTCACAACGGAATTCACGTATTACAAGCGCGATATCAAGGACGCGCTCTTCGCCGCGCGCCAGATCCCGTCGCTCGGCTTCCTGAACTCGCAGCTCAGGAACGTCGGGACGATGGAGAGCAACGGTCTCGAGCTGGCCGCGAACCTCACCGTGATCCGCCTGAGCAATCTGGAGTGGAGCCTAGGCGGTTCGGTCTTCACTAACGACACCAAGGTCACGTCGCTCGGTGGAGCGTCCGACTTCTCGATCGGCAACTTCGGATGGATCATGAAGGGTCAGTCCATCCCGATGATCCGCACGGATTTCTGCGTTACCAATCCGGACGAAAAGGCAGCTCCCGTGATCGCGTCACCGACGGCCGCTGACCCGAACGCCTGCAATCACGGGCCGAATCTACCGACCGTCACGTACGGCGTGCGGACCGGACTCGAGCTGCCCTACGGATTCAGCGTTAACGCGAACGGCGAGGCCGTGCGTGGTCACTACATCTACGACGGCGCTGCCTACAATGCCGTCGTTCGCTCAGTGAGGTGGCCGGGCTGCTACAAGTTTTACACGCTCCAGGAAACCGGCCGGGCCGCCGAAGCGACGGCGCTCGATCGCGCGCGGTGCACCGTGGCGTCGACGCGTGCGGACTACTTCATATATCCGGCGGACTTCTTCAAGCTCCGCGACGTGTCGGTGAGCGTTCCGATTCCGAGCCGCTTCGTTCCCGGCGCGACCGGGGCGCGGTTCACCCTCGCCGGCCACAACATCTTCAAGTGGGTAAACTCGGAGTTCCCGGTGTTCGACCCGGAGACGGGGAACAACGGCGGCTTCGATTCGCGAGTGCGGTCCATTCTCGAGCACGTGCCTCCGCCGGCGACGTACACGGCGTCCCTGCGCGTCAACTTCTGAGAGAGGACACACACATGCACACTCATCTCAGCTTCCACACGGAAAAGTCGATCATGCGTGATGTCATCCGCGCGTGTGGTTTCGCGCTGCTTGCCGTCGGGGTGGCGTCGTGCGACACAAAAGTCACGAATCCAGGTCCGGTGCAGGACGTCTTTCTGGAAGACCGCAACGCCGCCAGCGCGATGGTGAACGGCTCCGGCCGCGCACTGTCGGGCGGCATCAACTTTATCAGTTACACGGGCGCAGCGATCACCCGGGAGATTCACCCGGCCGGCTCCACCGGCAGCTTCGGCATCACCAACCGGTGGCAGGGCGGCGAGCTGAACGTGGACGACGGAGATCTGGACGTGCACTGGGAGCAGTCGAGCCGCGCGCGCTGGATCGCCGAGGAAACCGTCAGGCGCCTGATCGCTGCTGAACCGCCACCGGCGGGCAGCGTACAAACGCTGGCGCAGTACAATACCCTGCTTATGCAGGCCCATGTGTACGCCGGCTACGCGAACAGGGTCATGGGCGAGAACATGTGCGAGGCCGTGATCGATGGCGGCGCGATCCAGCCGAACTCGGTGTACTTCACGCGGGCCGAGGCAGCGTTTACGGCTGCCCTGGCGGTGACAGGCGGGACGCCGGCGACCGTGGCGATCCTGACCCCCGCGGCGCGTGCGGGTCGTGCGGCGGCGCGCGTGTTCCTCGGCGATTGGACCAACGCGGTCACGGATGCGACGGCGATCCCGATCGCGTTCGTGTACAACCTGCCGTACTTCAACCTTGGCGAGGACGCGCAGCGGAATCGCATCGCATATGCGTCGGCGAACACGCCGTATCGAGCGCACACGCAGTGGAGCACGTGGTATCGCGATTACATCACCGCGACGCCGGATCCGCGTGTGCCGATGAATCTCACGTCCACGCTTAAGGGTGATGCGGCGATCGACTGCTGCGGCTTGGTGGCGTTCCTGCCGCAGCTCAAGCATGCGACCTCCGCGTCGCCGATTCGTCTGGCGAGCGGACGCGAGATGCTGTTGATCCGGGCGGAAGATCGCCTGCGTCAGGCGGTGCCAGATGTAGTTGGCGCGATGGCATTGATCAACCAGGTGCGCACGAACGCCGGCACGGCGACCGTCACTGCTACGACCTCGACGGAAGCATGGCGTTTATTGAAGCGTGAGCGCGGCGTTGAACTCTGGCTCGAGGCGCGTCGCTTGGGCGACTTCCGTCGCTGGGCAGCCGCATCGACGCCCGGCGCGCTGGATCCGCTGGAGTCGGTGAGCGCGAGTCCGACGACCGGTTCGCATCTGAGCCGGCAGGATCTGTGTTTCCCGGTTTCGCGATCGGAGCGGGAGACGAATCCGAATCTCGACGGATAGACTTTCTATCTTTGTCAGGCAGGGGCAGGGGGATTCTTCCTTCTGCCCCTGTTCCTTTTTGCGGGTCTTCTCCCAATCGAGTGGGTGAATTTGGCAGAATCACGCGCGAGGTGACATGGCGGAGACGAGGCGTAGTGCGTCAGGTTGAATCAGCTCCTGTTCTGGCGCCGAGATTCCTGCAGTTGCCACGGAGTCACGGAAACACGGAGGAATAACGGCTATTGGGGAGACGGCACAACCACGCACGACGCCATGTTCACCGCCTCCCTTCAGCATGAGTCTCAGTCATCCCGGAAGCGAAATCATGACGGCACGGATCATCGGCGCTGCGACCCCCACTCACTTGGGAGAAGACCCCCTTTTTGCGTGGCTGGGATCAAGAACGAAGAGCGTGTTCGAATTCTTTGAATTGGCGGAATGCTCGGAATCTTTTCTTTGGGCATAGCCTGGAAGGGCGCTCACAAAGAACTGATTCCGTGCATTCTTTCGCTTCTTTGTATTCAAAAAAACCGTTCGTTCCTGATGCTTGTCTTGCGCGTGCGGTGCTTACATCCGAATGCGCAGGAAGGAAAAGCGGAACTCGGGGGGCTCGCCGCCGCCGGGGGGGCGGTCGTCGCCTGGTCCGCCGTGGACGGCCCTGAAGATCAGAGCGCCGGCGAGGAGTGATGCGGAGCCGACCACGAGGCCGGTGCGAAGGCGATCGATCTTGCGGGTCTCGAGCTCGAAGATCGATGCGCGCGGGATGGCGACGCGCTGCTTGAGCGTCTGCACCGAGCTGCCGATCTCGGCGCGCACGGTGGTGGGGACTTCGACAATCAGTGTGTCGGGCGAGGTGGTGATGACTACGCCGCTCAGGAGGCGCGCATTGTTGAGGCCGAGGAGAGGCTCGATCTGTTCCGCTGTCGCGGCGTTGACGCGTGCGCGTATGCTCGTGCCGGCACGCAATGCGTTCGGGCCGATCGGGGCGTGGGTGTAGCACGCCGCCAGAAAGGGAAGGAGAATGAGGCTACCACGCATACCTATATGGTACTCTCCGAGGCGGTGGCGGGGGAAGAGGAGGACGGAGGACGGAGGACGGAGACATCAGACATGGCGCGAATGTACCGCGTTCCGTCTGGCAGATGATTACTCCCCGGCGTACATTCGCGCGCGGTGCCGTCTCCTCGGCCACACCCACTCCTCTCTACGGCGACTAATGCGTCTCGTCCCTCTCGACTGGCTCATCGTCGTCGCATCTATCGTCATCTCCTTTCTTCCGGCGATCCTGCTCGCGAAGCGAGGCGGGCTGGCTGGGACTGCAGCGGATCCTTCCGCGCCTGGGACGGGGCTCGTCGCACGCCTGGCGCGCTGACGTGCAGAGCCGTGATCCTCGCGCGAGGTCTCGGCAGCACCACCGCATCCGCGATTACTACGGCGGCGAAGTCGAGCTGGAGCACGTCCGCGTTCACTTCGCGACGCAGGCGCAACTGTGAATGAAGACGCCGCGCTCCTTCGCGCCGCGGGCATGTCTGCGCACGAGGCGGATGCCAAGCGGGTGCTGTTCGACCGCTGCGAAGCAGCGCTCGGTGCCCCGCGATCGCTCGCGTTCTTTGTGCCGGGCCGCATCGAGGTTCTTGGCAAGCACACCGACTACGCCGGAGGGCGGAGTCTCCTCTGCGCGATGGAGCGGGGGTTCGCGGTCGCCGCCGCCCCGCGTACCGACGATCGCGTACGAGTCGTAGATGCCATGCGCAACGAGACGCGCGAGCTCGCGATGGATCCGGCACTCGACGCCGAGCGCGGCGACTGGTCGAACTACGTCGCCGCCGTCGCCAGGAGCATGGCGCGTCACTTCCCCGGCGCACGTCGCGGTGCGGACATCGCATTCGCCAGCGATCTGCCGCCCGCATCAGGGATGAGCAGCTCGAGCGCGCTGATCATCGCCCTGTTCATGGTGCTACGAGCGGTGAACGAGCTCGAGCACGATCCGGTCTATCGCCAGGTCATCAGGTCGCGCGAGATGCTCGGCGAGTATCTGGGCGCCGTCGAGAACGGCCGGAGCTTCGGCCCATTTGCCGGCGATCACGGCGTCGGAACGCTCGGCGGAAGCCAGGACCAGACCGCGATTCTCTGTTGCGGCACCGGTATTCTCAGTCAGTACGCGTGGTGTCCGGCGCGCGCCGAGGGAGAGATCCCCCTTTCGGCAGGCGTCGTGTTCGTCCTTGCCTACAGTGGAGTGTCCGCCGAGAAGACGGTACGCGCGCTGGAGCTGTACAACGCAGTGTCGTTCGCCGCGGTGAAGATCGTGGACCTGTGGAACGCGTCGAAGGGCCGAGCCGATCAAACGCTCGCGGACGCCGTCGCGAGCTCGTCGCAGGCGGCGAAGGAGATTCGCGCACTTCTGAGCAGCGAGTCCGGGCGCCTGAGGGATCGTTTCGAGCAGTTCCTGTGCGAGACCTATGAGATCGTTCCTCGCGCCGCCGATGCGATGGCCGGCGGTGACGTCGCCGCGTTCGGCGCGCAGGTCGCTCGCTCGCAGCTCGGGGCAGAGAAACTCCTCGGCAACCAGATAGAGGAGACGATCGCGCTCGTCCGGCTGGCGCGCGAGCACGGTGCAGCGGCCGCTTCCGCATTCGGCGCAGGATTCGGCGGCAGCGTGTGGGCGCTTGTGCGCGCGGACGGCGCTGGCAATTTCCTTCACGAGTGGCGCGACGCATACCTCGCAGCCTTCCCGGAAGCGGCGGCAAATGCCGAATTCTTTCTAACCGCCCCCGGCCCCGGCGCGCTGCGACTCTGATGCGATCCATCACGCAACCCTTCACGGAGCGGTAGCATGAGTGACGACGCCTCGCACGACCTTTCCCGGCGCGACCTTCTCAAGTCCGTAGCGGCCGCTGGCGCGGGGCTCGGGTTGGCGCACCTTGGGCTCGCTACGCCCGCGGACGCAGAGTCGCTGTCGCGGGACGACGAGCGCGCGCACTCGGCGGCCGCGACGATGATGGGGGTCAGGTTCGAGCCGCGAGACGTCGTGCGCATCGCGATCGTCGGCACCGGGCTTCGCGGCCGGAGCACGCTCGGCGAGTTCCTCGGCGTCGGCAACGTGCGGATCACCGCGCTCTGCGACATCGTGGCCGATAAGGTCGAGCTCGCCAAGGCGATGATGAAGAAGGCCGGCCACGACTATGAGCCGGCTATGTACACGAAGGGTGAGCGCGACTTCGAGAATCTCTGCGCCCGCGACGACATCGACATCGTTTACACGGCCACGCCGTGGCGCTGGCACGTACCCGTCTGCCTCGCCACGATGAAGAACGGGAAGCACGCGGCAACGGAGGTGCCGGCGGCAGTCACGATCGAGGATTGCTGGGCGCTCGTCGATACGTCGGAGAGGACGCGACGCCACTGCCTGATGATGGAGAACGTCTGCTACGGCTACAACGAGCTGCTCGTGCTCCAAATGGTAAAGGCGGGGATGTTCGGTGAGCTCAAGCACGGTGGCGCGGCTTACAACCACGATCTCCGCTCGATTCTCTTCGAGACGCGTGACGAAGGACTGTGGCGCCGCAACGCGCACCTCGATCGCAACGGCAACCTCTACCCCACGCACGGCCTCGGGCCAGTCGCCTGGTATCTCGGCATTCATCAGGGAGATCGCTTCGATTACATGGTCTCGATGAGCTGTCCCGAGTTCGGCCTGACCAAGTGGCGCAAGGATCACGTGCCCCGGGACGATCCCCGCTGGAAAGAGAAGTACGTCTGCGGTGATCTCAACAGCTCGCTCATCAAGACTGTGAAGGGGCGCACCATCCGCCTCGAGCACAACGTCTCCAGCCCGCGGCCCTACAGTCGCGTCAACAGCATCGAAGGGACGAAGGGGTTGTTCGAGGACTATCCGCCGAGGATCTATATCGAAGGCACCGGCGTGAGCCACAGGTGGAACACGATCGACGGGTACAAGCCGCAGTTCGAGCATCCCTGGTGGAAGGAGCAGGGCGAGCGAGCGCGCACCGGCGGGCATGGCGGAATGGACTTCATCATGGCGTGGCGCCTCGTGACGTGCATGCGCGAGGGCCTCGCCCCGGACTTCGACGTCTATGACGCCGCGGCGTGGAGCGTACCGGGGCCGCTTTCGGAGCGATCCGTCGCGAAGGGCAGTGCGCCGATGAAGTTCCCGGACTTCACACGGGGCAAGTGGCGGCAGGCGCTCGGCGAGAATGCGGCGCCGAAAAAGCAGGCTGCAACACCGTGAGCAAGGGCGGTTCTTAGAAAACTCCAAGGCTCGCCGTCACATCGCCAACTTGTTCGCCGCATTGAGCGCCGCGACCTTGTAGCACTCGGCGAGCGTCGGATAGTTGAAGACGGTGGAAAGGAAGTAATCCAGCCCGCCTCCGAGGCCGAAGATGGCCTGACCGATGTGAAGCAGCTCCGTCGCGCCGGTGCCGATGATGTGTACACCAAGCAGCCGCCGGTCCTCGCGATGAAAGAGCAGCTTGAGGAGCCCGCTGTCGTCGCCGAGGATCTGGCCGCGCGCAATCTCGCGATAGCGGGCGATACCGATCTCGTACGGCACCTTCGCCTTCGTCAGCGCCTGTTCGGTCGCTCCCACCATCGAGATCTCCGGCACGGCGTAGATGCCAATCGGGAAGTGCTGGGCCATGGGGGCGGCTGGAGCACCGAGCGCGTGGCATGCCGCGAGACGCCCCTGCTCGCTCGACGTGGCGGCGAGACTCGGATAGCCGATGATGTCGCCGGCGGCGAAGATGTGAGGCACCGAAGTGCGGAACTGCCCGTCGACGGTGATGCGACCGCGATCGTCTGCGGTGAGGCCGGCGTTCTGTAGCGCGAGCTCCTCGGTGGCGCCGACGCGTCCGACCGAGAACAGCGCCATGTCGGCCACGATGCGCTTTCCCGACTCGAGCAGCAACACTGCCCGTCGCGGCGGGCCGTCGCTCGCGCTCACGCTTTCGACCGCCTCGCCCAGGCGGAAATGCACGTTTCGCTTGCGCATCTGATGCATCAGCTCGTCGACGATCTCGGCGTCGACGAACTCGAGAGGCCGGTCGCGCCGGTCCACAACGGTGACTTCGACACCGAGCGCGGCGAACATCGACGCGTACTCGATGCCGATCACCCCGGCGCCGACGACGGCGAGTGAGCGCGGGAGCCGGGTAAGCGCACCGATGTCGTCGCTCGAGATCATCGTCTCGCCGTCCGGCTGGATGCCGGATGGCGGCACCGCGTGGGTGCCGCTCGCGATGAGAACGTTGGCGGCCGTGATCTCGCGCCATCCGCCGCCGCTCTCGACGCGAATGCGATGCGGATCGACGAACGATGCCACGCCGCACATCACGTCGACGCCGTTGCGCGCCAACTGGTTGGCGATGACGGATCCCTCGCGGGCGACGACCTCGCCGACGCGGGCGAGGAGCTCCGGCGCGGTCGGCCGGCGGGCGGACTGGGTGCTGCCGCCGTCGGCCCTGTGCGTGCCGGCAAATCCGAGAACCGCTTCGCGAAACGTCTTGCTCGGGATCGTGCCGGTCGCGAGGCACATCCCGCCCACCGTGCCTCGGCGCTCCACGAGCGCGACGCTCCGGCCGAGCTTCGCAGCCTGCACGGCGCCGCGTTGGCCGGCCGGGCCACTACCGATGCAAAGGAGGTCGTAGTCGAAGGAGTCAGTCACAGAGCCGCTAAGTTACGAGCGACACCGGCGATTCACCATCTGCACGCCCGGCACTCGCGGCGATCGACGCTCAGCGACTGCTCGTGGAACGAGCATGCACCCACACATCGTCGGCGAATCCGCCCAGGTGTTCTGAGACGCTGAAGGCCCCGCTATTCCGATTTCTTCAGGCGGACGTAGTCGCTTTCTCCGTCACAATGCGGACGCTGTTCCCGACCACTTGAAGAAAACCACCTTCAATCGCGAAACTCCTCTCGCCCGCGCCGCCGCTCAGCCGCAACGTTCCCTTGCCGAGCAGCGTCATCATCGGCGCGTGATTCTCCAGAATGCCGACCTCGCCGTCGAACGCGGGCGCCACAACCGAAGCCGCCTCGCCCTCGAACAGCACGCTCTCCGGCGAGATAACCGAAACTCTGAGCATCAGGTTTTGGTCATCTTGTTCGCGTTCTCGATCACATCATCAATGCCGCCCGCCATGAAGAACGCCTGCTCGGGCAGCGCGTCGAACTCGCCGGCCACGAGCCGCTCGAACGACGAGACGGTGTCCTCGAGCTTCACGTACTTGCCGGAAATTCCCGTGAACTGCTCGGCCACCGCGAACGGCTGCGACATGAACCGCTGGATGCGCCGCGCGCGCCCGACCACCAGCTTGTCCTCCTCCGACAGCTCGTCCATTCCGAGAATCGCGATGATGTCCTGCAGCTCCTTGTAGCGCTGAAGAATGCGCTGCACAGCGGTGGCGACCTTGTAATGGCGATCGCCGAGGAACTGCGCATCGAGAATTCGCGACGACGACGCGAGCGGATCCACAGCCGGGTAGATGCCTAGCTCGGTGATCGCGCGCGACAGCACGACGGTCGCGTCGAGGTGCGCGAACGCGGTTGCCGGAGCGGGATCTGTGATGTCGTCGGCCGGCACGTAGATCGCCTGCACGGACGTGATGGATCCCGTCTTGGTGGAGGTGATCCGCTCCTGCAAGTCGCCCATCTCGGTCGCCAGCGTCGGCTGGTAACCAACCGCGCTCGGCATGCGGCCCAGCAGCGCGGACACCTCGGAACCGGCCTGCGTGAAACGGAAGATGTTGTCGATGAACACGAGCACGTCCTGGTTCTCGACGTCCCGGAAGTACTCCGCCACGGTGAGACCCGAGAGACCGACGCGGAGTCGCGCTCCCGGCGGCTCATTCATCTGTCCATAGATGAGCGCGACCTTGTCGAGAATGCCAGCTTCCTTGAATTCGAGGTAGAGGTCGTTACCTTCGCGAGTCCGCTCGCCCACTCCGCAGAACACCGATTTTCCGCCGTGTCCCTTGGCGACGTTGTTGATCAGCTCCTGGATGATGACGGTCTTGCCAACGCCTGCACCACCGAAAAGTCCGATCTTTCCGCCCTTCACGAACGGTGCGACGAGATCGATGACCTTGATGCCGGTCTCGAAGACTTCGGTCTTCGGCTCAAGGTTGGCGAACTCGGGCGGCTTGCGGTGTATCGCCCAGCGTTCGACTTCGGGGCCGATCTCGGGGCCGTCGTCCACCGGCTCACCAAGCACGTTGAGGATGCGGCCGAGCGCGGCGGCACCGACGGGCACCTTGATCGGCCCGCCGGTGTCGATGACTTCCATGCCACGCACAACGGCGTCGGTTGAAGACATCGCAACCGCGCGAACCTGATTGCGCCCGATGTGCTGCTGCACTTCGGAAGTCACCCTGATGTCAGCGCCGCCGTCCGACTTGCTGTTGATGGTGAGCGCGTTGTAGAGCTCGGGAAGATGCTCGGACTCGAACTCGACGTCGAGCACCGGTCCGATGACCTGGACGACCTTGCCGACGTTTCGCTCGCTCTTGACTGCGGCAGCCATCTACTAGCCCTCCAGGGCCGCGGAACCGCCGACGATCTCGGCAATTTCCTGCGTGATCTGCGCCTGGCGGGCGCGGTTATATGTACGGCGAAGCACGTTGAGTATGTCGCCGGCGTTGTCGGTTGCGTTCTTCATTGCGGTGCGCCGCGCGCTCTGCTCGCCGGCGACCGTTTCCACGAGCGCGCGGTACACCGAATTGCGCACGTACAATGGAAGGAGCTCCGTGAGGATCGCCTCTGCCGAAGGAAAGAGCAGATAGTCGGGCCGCGCGCCGGTGTTCGCCGGCGGAGTGACTGGCAGGATCCGCTCCGAGGTCGGCGGGGTGGAGAGCGCGGAGACAAACTTCGCGTAGACCACGTACACCGCATCCACCGTCCCGGCGACAAACTCGTCGATAAGCTTGTCGACGAGCTCGGAGGCGTTCACGGCGGTCGGACGGTCGGTGATGTCGATTCGGTTCGACGCGATGGGACGGCCGATGTAGCGGAAGTAGCCAAGCCCCTTCTTGCCGACGATGTGGAGCTGCGTCTCGACTCCGTCACGATCGAGACGGTTGAGGAGGTTCCGGGCTTCCTTGATGAGGTTCGAGTTGAATCCGCCCGCGAGGCCGCGGTTCGAAGTCAGCAGTATGACCGCCGCGCGTTTTTCCGCCACGGGCTGGCGGAGCAGCGGAAACCGCTCGGCCAGATCGGCCGAGTAGAGGCTGGCGATCACCTCGGCGAGGCTGTTGGCGTAGGGCCGGGCTGCCTGCACACGGTCCTGCGCACGCTTCATCTTCGAAGTGGCGACCATCTCCATTGTGCGCGTGATCTTCCGCGTATTCTCGACAGAGCGGATCCGCCCCTTGAGCTCACGACCCTTGGCCATGGTTTACGCCGCTGCCTGGCCCGTGCCGCGCGACTTGTTGAACTCCTCGATCGCCCGCTTGAGGTCGGCCTCGACCTCTTTCGACATTGCCTTCTCCGTTCTGATTGCGTTCGGCACCTGCGGATACTTCGCGCCAGCAAACTCGAGGAAGCTCGACTCCCAGGCCTTGATGTCACTGACGGGAAGAGTATCGAGGAAGCCGTTGGTGACGGCGTAGATGACCATCACCTGGTTCTCGACCGGCATCGGCCGGTACTGCGGCTGCTTGAGGATCTCGACGGTGCGTGCGCCGCGGTCGAGCTGGCGCTTCGTGGCGGCGTCGAGGTCGGACGCGAACGAGGCGAATGCCTCGAGCTCGCGGTACTGGGCGAGATCAAGGCGGAGGCGGCCGGCGACCGCCTTCATCGCCTTTACCTGCGCCGCGCCGCCGACGCGCGACACGGAGATGCCGACGTTGACCGCGGGACGAACGCCTGAGTAGAAGAGATCCGCCTCGAGGAAGATCTGGCCATCGGTGATCGAGATCACGTTCGTCGGGATGTACGCGGAAACGTCGCCCGCCTGCGTCTCGATGATCGGAAGCGCGGTGAGCGAGCCACCCGCCTTCAGAATGTTCGTACCGTCCACGACGTCGTTGTCCTCGCGCAGCTTGGCGGCGCGTTCGAGAAGCCGTGAGTGGAGATAGAACACGTCGCCGGGGAACGCCTCGCGGCCCGGCGGACGGCGGAGTACGAGCGACAACTGGCGATATGCGGCGGCCTGCTTCGAAAGGTCGTCGTACACGCACAGCGTGGGTTTGCCTTCGTTATACATGAAATACTCGGCCATGGCGCAGCCGGTGTATGGAGCGATGTATTGCATGGGAGCAGGGTCGGACGCCCCGGCGACGACGACGATCGTGAACTCCATCGCGCCCGCCTGCTTCAGCTTCTCGACCACTGCGGCGACGGTCGAGTTCTTCTGACCGATCGCGATGTAGGCGCAGATGACGCCGGTCCCTTTCTGATTGATGATCGTGTCCACGGCGATGGCGGTCTTTCCGGTGCCGCGGTCGCCGATGATGAGCTCGCGCTGTCCACGGCCGATCGGGATCATTGAGTCAATCGCTTTGATGCCGGTCTGGAGTGGCTCCTTCACCGGCTGGCGGACGATGATTCCTGGCG
The DNA here is from genome assembly GCA_013813715.1 of Gemmatimonadaceae bacterium. Taxonomy (GTDB): domain Bacteria; phylum Gemmatimonadota; class Gemmatimonadetes; order Gemmatimonadales; family Gemmatimonadaceae; genus UBA4720. The sequence goes on from JACCRF010000025.1 coordinate 25,423, forward strand.
CCGGCGATTCGACCTTTCGGGTGTGCGTGGCGCCGATCGGGCCGCCATTGTCGATTGGCCGTCCGAGCGGATCCACGACGCGCCCGATGAGCTCCGGCCCGACGGGGACCTCGAGCACGCGGGAAGTGCGGCGGACTTCGTCCCCTTCCTTCAGGACGAGATAGTCGCCGAGGATGACGGCACCGATGTTGTCCTCTTCGAGGTTCAAGGCGAGGGCGGTGATCTTCTCGCCGGTCTCGGAGGAGGTGACTTCGAGCATCTCGCCGGACATTGCGGCGGCGAGTCCGTATATGCGGGCAATACCGTCCTTGACCTCGAGGACGGTACCGACTTCTTCGACGTCCAGGTTGTGGAGGTCAGCCGCTTCGATCTCGCGAAGGAGGATGTCCTTGATTTCGCCAGGGCGAAGAGAGGTTTCGGTGGCCATTGTTGGTGAGTGCTGGGGGCGTACTGGAAGCAGACCTTCGGGCTTGTGAAATTTATCACAAGGGGGTTTTGCGTGCAAGCTGGCGGCTTCAGTCCCAACGCATGGTCTGCTAAACGCAGAGATCCTATAGACCCCCAGGCCGCGCCCAGCCGTCGCGACAACAAAAGGGCCCCGCTTACGCAGAGCCCTCTCGCTCTCGCCGTCATCACGACGGGAAGGTAGCGGGCTGGCTCAGTTGCTTTGTGGTCGCTCAGGTCTCTGTGTCTGAGCAGCGGCGGGGTCGAGCCACTCAGCCCCTGCTCCGAGTACGCCCCTGCGTAAATCGCTCTATGAGATCGATGGTTCTCAACCGCGACAGCGAAGCCGGGCGGGTACCGAGCACCCGCTGAGCCGTCACGGCCAGGTGCGACGACGACGCAAAGCCGAGGATACGCGCTACGTCGCGGATGTCGAGGCCGGGGTTCTTCGCGAGTTCGGCGGCGCTGATCATCCGGACGAGATCTATCACCCGCTTCAGGTTGGGCCCGCCTGGCGTCGAAAAATGGCGGCTCAAATGCTCGCGGCTCACGCCAACCTCGCGAGCGAGCCTCGCAGTCCGAATGGGGCGGCCGGCGAAACGGAGAACGCATCTCCAGGTGTCGAGCTGCATCGCCGTCCGTAACGCAAGCGACGCCGGCGGCTCGGCGAGGGCGGCGGCGAATCGGGCGGAGAACGTGCGGGGCGCAACGAGCTGACGCGCGACATCGTCGTCGATCCCGTCAGTGATGACGTCCACGAATTCCAGCGTCTCGCAACGGGCGACGGCAGGGGCGTCCGTTGCACGCAACGGAGTGATCCCGAAGAAGGGAGCACTCGGAAACTCCTGTGCGAGCGCGGCAATTTTCCACGTGTCGCCGGCCTGGGCCGCGAACACCGCGGCGTTCGGCGATGTCGCGGCGGAGTCGCCGCCCGCCATCGTCGCGGCTCCGTGAGCGCCGACATCCACGAGAGCGGCGTCGACGAACGTCCTTCGCATAGCGTCCCGAAACCCGGTTGCGTCGGTCGCAGTGATCACACGCCATTTGCGTTTTGGGAAGGCGCCGCGCACGAGGGCTCGTGCGCGATCTCGCGGGGTGAAGGCGAGGATCGTCGGAAGCTCGAGGCCCTCGCCCGCGAGGTCTTTAGACACCAGCTTCGACGAGCTCGAGATCGGGGCGGCCCTCGATGAACTGCCGCACTATCGGGTCCGCCGTGTGCTGGATTTCATCGACAGTACCCACCTGTCTGCAGGTCCCCTCGTACAGCATCGCAATGCGAGAGCCCACCGTGTATGCGCTGCGCATATCGTGAGTGATCACAATGCTGGTTACGCCGAGCTTTTCGCGCATCCGCACCATGAGCTGGTCGATCACGGCACTAGTGACTGGGTCGAGGCCGGTCGTAGGCTCGTCGTAGAGGATGTACTTCGGGCGCCGGGCAATAGCGCGCGCGATTCCGACGCGTTTCCGCATGCCGCCGGAAAGCTCCGCCGGGAACTTTGCCTCGACCTCCGGAAGGTCCACAAGCTCGAGCGATTCGCTTACGCGCTGCTGAATGTCGCGCTCGGCGAGCTTCCCTTCCTTCCGCAGTCCCATCGCCACGTTCTCGCCGATCGACATGGAATCGAACAAGGCGGCGAACTGGAACACGTAACCGATTTTCGCGCGAAGCGCATAGAGCTCCGGCCGCGTGAGCCTGGGCACTTCGAGCCCGTCTACCCAAGCCGTTCCCTTGTCAGGCTCGAGAAGTCCGACAATATGCTTGATCGCCACGGATTTGCCGGAGCCCGAGTAGCCCACGATCACCATTGTTTCGCCTTCGTTTACGTCGAGCGAGAAGCCCGTCAGGACCTCTTTGGGGCCAAACGCTTTGTGGATATCGACCAGGCGAATCATTCTGAGCCAGGGGAAAGAGAGAGAAGGCTGCGAAAACTAACGAGGATGGGGAGAGTCGGTGAGGCGCTCGGAGTTTCGGCATGTGACATACGGAACTGAGGACGACCAGGCTACCGGCGGCCGGCTCGGTGGGGCGCTGCCCGCGACCGGCTAAACCAGAACTTCAGCTGCCAAGGCATTTGTTGGCATCCGCCGTTGCAGCCGGATTCAATGATTCGAAGGTCCGCGGTTCTGGTCGGGCAGGCAGCCGCGAGCGCCTTATGTGGCCGACAGCCGGAAGCAGGGAAGTTCTACGTTCCGGCGTCCCCCGACAGCCGATCCGGCATTGAAAAAAACCCGGATGCGACAACTGCACCCGGGCTTCCTTTCCCACTCAGAATCTCGGTTGTTCAGGCCGCGAAGCTGCCGAGCGCTCGGCCGACGTCTCCTTCCCGCAGCCGTTTCAAGGCGCGGTCGCGAAGCTGGCGAACACGCTCGCGAGTAACGCCGAGCATTGAGCCGATTTCCTCGAGCGTGTGCTCTCGTCCGGCCTCGAGTCCGAAGTAGAGCCGGAGAACCTTCGCGTCCCTTGGCGGGAGCGTCGAAAGCGCCGACTCGATTTCGTCGTTGAGGAAACGGTTCATTGCTTCCTCCTCGGTGTCCGGCATTTCGTCGGCGACAAACCGCTCGATGAGCGAGCGATCGCCTTCTGGATCCATCGGTGCGTCGAGGCGTACGTCGCCGGTATTGAGGGCGGCGAGCGACTGAACGACCTCCACCGAAAGCCCGGTGAGCTGCGACAGCTCTTCGGCGGTGGGTTCGCGGCGCATTTTCTGACGCAGGATCTCCGACGCCTTGATGATGCGAGACAGGTCGGCGGTCCGGTTGAGCGGCACGCGCACCGTTCGCCCCTGGCGGGCCAGTGAGCTAAGGATCGCCTGGCGAATCCACCACACAGCGTAGGAGATGAACTTGACTCCCTGGTCGGGGTCGAATTTTCGCGCAGCAGTGAGCAGCCCGACGTTGCCTTCACCGATGAGATCGATGAGCGGGAGTCCACGGTTCTGGTATTTCTTTGCGACGGATATTACGAAACGAAGGTTGCGCTTTACGAGCTCCTGCAGCGCATCCTGATCTCCGGCACGGATCTTCTTTGCGACCTCGATCTCTTCGTTCCCTTTGAGCAGCGGGTATGTGCTGACTTCGTAGAGATACTGATCGAGGATATCGCGTTCCGGCTCGCTCGGCGCGATTCCGGTAGCCGCCGGCTTTCGGCGGCGCTTCACATCAGCCATTGGTGGACACCTCGAGGTCCTTCATAATGAACTCAATCTATTAGACGCGGCGTTTCCGCCGAGTGCAGCGAATTGATGCCTGTGGCGGTCGAATGCCGCTCCAAACATCTGAGGCCCAAGCGGCCATTTTCCTTCGGAGGGTTGGGCGCTGCAAATTACCGGCCGTAGCGAAAAGAGCTAGGGGTGTTTTCTTGACTTCGCTTCTACCCTCGGATATCCTTCGCGGTTCCGCAGCACTAATCTCACCTGCACGGATGTCGCACTGGGACCAGGCTGTCCTTCGTGGTTCCGAAAGTCTGCCGGGCGAGCTGTGGAAGCACGCGGGGGTGTAGCTCAGTTGGGAGAGCGCTTGAATGGCATTCAAGAGGTCAGGGGTTCGATTCCCCTCACCTCCACTGCGAGGCGAGATGAAGAGACTGCCGGAAAGGGCAGTCTCTTTTTTTGGGGAGGTTCTTAAAGACACAGGCTCGGGGGTTGTGCCGTCTGGCCTAAGCAAATGGCTCACAAAAAAACTCCGGCCTGCCGGCTTGTGACTCCTCTTTTTTTACGTGCCGCGTGCATTCGCCGACAATCCGCAGCGAAGCCGGCCATGATCGACTGGAATTGTAAAGGCCGATAAAAGCGCGACTGGAAAAGACCGCGTCGGCCGACTAAATTCCGCGAACTTGGCCGCTCTTTGACAGCCGGCGAAGGACGGCCGGCGAAGCCCTGCGGCCCGAGGTTTTTTCGCGGGAATAGCTCAGTTGGTAGAGCACAACCTTGCCAAGGTTGGGGTCGCGGGTTCGAGTCCCGTTTCCCGCTTGAGTCAGGTGGCGGCGCGCGGTGATCGGGGCGCCTCGGAGTTCAGGAACGGGCGGTTAGCTCAGTTGGTTAGAGCGCCACGTTGACATCGTGGAGGTCACAAGTTCGAGTCTTGTTCCGCCCATCGCCCCGCGACGAGGTCGCGGGGCTTCTTCGTTCACTACGCGCTAGGTGAGGCTCGTGAGCGCCGGCGCGGGCGGGGAACGCCGTCGCGGGCAAGCGGACTTGACTGAGCTGCGGGGCACCACTACGTTGCTCTGCCTGTCGCGGAATTCGTGCGCACGCTGTACGCCATCTCGCGCAGGCATTCGCACCGCTCGTTCGCGAGCATCGCGCCCGTAGCTCAATTGGATAGAGCATCTGACTACGGATCAGAAGGTTAGAGGTTCGAGTCCTCTCGGGCGCATGCGATCTGCTCAATTTCGACAACTCGGGGCGTAGCGTAGCCCGGTAGCGCGCCTGCTTCGGGAGCAGGAGGTCGCTGGTTCAAATCCAGTCGCCCCGACCACTTTGAGAGCCCCTCGATTCGTCGAGGGGCTCTCGTGTATCCGCCTGTGGCGGCGTCGTCACGTGGCGCGTACGGCATCGGCGCGCCGCGCGTCGCCTTGCCGGGTCTCCGGCCGACGGGTACATTATTCCCACCTCGCGCCGCGGGTACAC
>JACCRF010000029.1 GCA_013813715.1 Gemmatimonadaceae bacterium
CTGCAAGGGGTGAGTATGAATCAAAGGCCGTTCGTCGAAGACATCGAAACGTACGCGCAGGACATCGTGGACACCGTGCGCGAGCCGCTCCTGATGCTCGATACCAACCTGCGTGTTCAAAGCGCGAATCGGGCTTTCTACGAGACCTTCAGTGTTTCCCCGGAAGAAACGGAGAATCAGCTCATCTACGAGCTGGGCAACGGCCAGTGGGATATTCCCGGCCTGAGAACGCTTCTCGAGGACGTCATTCCGACAAGCTCCGTTTTCAACGACTTCGAGCTGGAGCACACCTTCCCGAGGATCGGGCGTCGCGTAATGCTGCTGAACGGTCGAAAGCTGCGCGCCGGCAGCCACTCCGCGATCATCGTGCTGGCGATGGAGGACGTCACGGAGAGGCGCCGCTCCGAAGCCGATTTGAGGGCGATCGAGACATACGCGCAGGACATCGTGGATACGGTACGCGAGCCCCTTCTCATTCTCGACAAGACCCTGCGCGTGCAATCCGGAAACCGTGCCTTCTACCGTACGTTCAGGGTTTCCCCTGACGAAACAGAGAATCGCCTGATCTACGAGCTGGGCAACGGCCAGTGGGATATCCCGGCGCTGCGCACTCTTCTCGAAGACATCGTTCCTACGAGCTCGGTTTTCAACGACTTCGAGCTGGAGCATGACTTTCCGGCGCTCGGGCGAAGGGTGATGCTCCTGAACGCCCGGAAGCTTCAGGCCGGCCACCACGGGGAGCTGCTCGTCCTCGCCATGGAAGACGTGACGGAACGGCGGCGTGCAGAGGTGGAGGTGGCCAAGGCGAAGGAAGCATCCGAGATCGCCAACAGGACGAAGAGCTTGTTTCTCGCGAACATGAGTCACGAGCTCCGGACACCTCTGAACGCAATCGTCGGCTACTCCGAGATGCTCCAGGAGGAAGCGGCCGAACGGGACCTCGATTCATTCGGCGCCGACCTCGAGAAAATCAACGCATCGGGCCGGCACCTGCTTGCGCTCATCAACGACATCCTCGACCTGTCCAAGATCGAAGCCGGCAAGATGGAGCTGTATCTCGAAAGCTTCGATCTGAACGCATTGATCGACGAGGTCGCTTCGACGATTCGGCCCATGGTGGAGAAGAATTCCAACACGCTGCATATCGAACGCGCGGCCGATCTCGGCGGAATACGTGCGGATCAGGTCAAGGTGCGCCAGGCGCTGTTCAATCTTCTGTCGAATGCCGCCAAATTCACCCACGAGGGCTCCATCACGCTCAACGCCGAAAGGGAAAGAATGGATGGGGTGGAGTGGATCGTGTTTCGCGTCACCGACACGGGCTTCGGTCTCAGCCCCGACAAGATTGTCAGGCTGTTCCAGGACTTCACTCAGGCAGATGCCTCGACGACCCGCAAGTTCGGAGGCACCGGCCTGGGGCTGGCGCTCACGCGTCGATTCTGCCAGATGATGGGCGGCGACGTTACCGTGCGCAGCGTACCCGGCGAGGGCAGCACGTTCACCATCAAGCTGCCGGCAACCGTCCACGAAGCGAAGCCTGAGCTCAGCGGTGACGCCGCTGCAGACTCAACCGACGTGATAATCGGACACGATCGCAGCACTGATCCCCTGCCGGCACCTTCAACCTGCGTGCTCGTAATTGACGACGACCCAGCGCAGCGCGACCTCATGCGGCGCTTTCTGAGCAAGGAAGGCTTTTCTGTGCGGTCCGCCGACAATGGCGAGGAAGGATTGCGACTGGCGCGCCAGCTGCTTCCCATCGCGATTACGCTGGACGTGATGATGCCTGACATGGATGGGTGGGCTGTCCTCGAAGCGCTTAAAGCCGATGCCAGTTTGCACGACATACCCGTGGTCATGCTCACTATGGTGGATGACCCGGAGCGAGGGTTCACGCTCGGGGCCGCCGATTATGTCACGAAGCCCGTGAATCGGCGGCGGCTGTCGAGGATTCTCAAGCGACACTCCTGCGTGACTCCACCCTGCCCGATCCTCCTCGTAGACGACGACTCCGTGACTCGCGCAGCGATGCGGAGGATGCTGGAGAGAGATGGCTGCCGCGTGACCGAAGCCGAGAACGGCGAGGTCGCCCTGGCGTTGATGCAGCGGGATCGTCCCAGTCTGATCTTTCTGGATCTGATGATGCCGGTGATGGATGGCTTCGCATTCGCCGAGCAGGTGCGCGTTCATCCCGAGTGGCGCGCCATTCCCATCGTCGTTGTGACTGCCGCCGACCTTACGGGCGAAGAGCGACGACGCCTCAATGGCCATGTCGAAACCATTCTACACAAAGCAGGAAGCTCGAAGGAGGAGCTGCTGCAGCAGGTCCGAAACGCCCTGGACTGTGTGGCGCCACGCCTGTTAACTGTCGAAGGGAGGACGTAACGCGCGACGGCAGTCACGTGTATTTTGGAACGATATGCTCAGAATTCTGCTGGTCGAGGACAATGAAATGAATCGCGATATGCTGTCACGCCGTCTGCAGAGACGCGGTTATGAAGTGATGATCGCGGTGGATGGCCAACTGGGAGTTGCGATGGCGAAGTCCCAATCGCCGGACCTCATCCTGATGGACATGAGTCTTCCGGTAATCGACGGCTGGGAAGCGACCCGTACTCTCAAGGCCGCGGCGGAAACAAGGCACATTCCTGTAATCGCACTGACAGCCCATGCCATGTCAACAGACCGTGATAGGGCGTTGGAGGCCGGCTGCGACGACTACGACACGAAGCCGATCGAGTTGTCGCGGCTGCTTGGGAAGATCACAGCCCTGATTGGGGGCGGCAGCGAGATGGCTTCGGGCGCGGATATGGCCCCATGAGCGACTTGCCTAAGTCGATAGAAAATGCGGTTCAGCACAAGCTTCCTCGCGATCTACTGCACGATCTGCGCACACCCCTGGGTCATATCCTCGGCTATTCCGAGCTGTTGATCGAGCAGATGCAGGCGGCGGGACACGAGGAGTTCATCCCTTATCTGGAAAAGATCCGGACATCAGGTCACCAGTTGCTCGAGCTGATGAAGGATAACTTTCAGTCGAAATAGGCCATGGGGCGCAGCTTCTGCCGGCGCCCCTCCCTGTTCATGCAGTTGCTGTCGCGCTTCGGCCGATCCGATCGATGAATCCGCTGAAGATCACGCTGTGAATGGGATACAGGGCGTACCAGTAGAAGAGTCCGGCTAGCCCTTTCGGGGCGAAGAACGCAGTCTGCTCGAGAAGAGTTCTGCCGTCTTCGCGCGGTGTGGCC
>JACCRF010000032.1 GCA_013813715.1 Gemmatimonadaceae bacterium
CCACCTCCGCTTTCGTCTCCGTAACAGAAGCGAAGTCGATCTCGGGCCGTCCGTCGACCATCCTCGCGGCGACAAGCCCCGCGTCGGTCTCGACCGACATTTCGGCAGAAGAGACCATCCCCAGCTCATGCGCAAGGCGAGTAGCGCAAAGCGTCGCATTGCCACACAGCTCACCCAGGGAGCCATCGCTGTTGTAGTAGCGCATGCGAATGGCGTGCTCCCCCGCCGGGCGCAGGAACACGACGCCATCGGCGCCGATTCCAGTCTCTTGGACGCAGATCGCCCGCACGGCTTCCGAAGTTTCGAGCTGATCCATTCCCCCGAGAGTGCCATCAAAGAAAACGAAATCGTTTCCGGATCCGCTCATCTTGAAGAATGGTGCGCGCGAGCTCATCGCAGCCGTCCGCTCATGCTCCACCAGCGCAGCCGCCAGACCATCCATACAGCTTCGCGGACAATGCGTTTTGACATCTTGCTCGAGCCCTCTGTCCGGTCAACGAACACGATGGGGATTTCGACGATCCGAAATCCTTTCTTCCAGGCCCTTACAGTCATTTCTATCTGAAACGCGTAACCGTTGGATTTGACTTCGGATAGATTGATCGCCTCGAGCACTTTCCGCCGAAAGCACTTGAATCCCCCGGTGGCGTCGAAGATGGGAAGGCCGGTCACCCGTCTCGCGTAAATGTTGGCCGCGTAGCTGAGAAAGAGCCGGCTCATCGGCCAGTTGACGACGTTGACGTGACCGTCCTGGTACCGCGATCCCACAACAAGGTCAGCGTTCGCAATCGCCTTCAGAAACTCAGGAATGATCTCGGGGGCGTGCGAGAAGTCTGCGTCCATCTCGAAGATCAGGTCGTAGCCCCTCTCGAGCGCCCAGCGGAATCCGGCAACGTACGCCGTACCCAGGCCGAGCTTCTCTTTTCGATGAATGACGTGCACGCGCGGGTCCGAGGCGGCGATCGCCTCGACGACTACTCCCGTGTCATCGGGCGACCCGTCGTCCACGACGAGGATATCGATGCCCGGATGCTGGGCGAGAACGGCCGGGATCAGCCGAGCGATATTGTCCTTTTCGTTGTACGTCGGAACGATGACCAGAGCGCGTTCAGCCAATCCTGCCGCGCTCCCTTACGATCCCGAAAGCCACGAGTAACAATGCCATTACGAGTGCGATCAGTGTGATGAGCCTGCCGCGCTCGTACGGAGCGCTTCGAAACGTCAGCTCGATGTTGCGTGCCCCAGTGGGCAATTGGACACCCATCAGCGAAAAATCGGCTCGTCCGATCGCCGCCGGCCGCCCATCGACCTCTGCCACCCAGCCAGGATAGTAATTCTCCGAAACGACCAGCGCCGAGCCCGGCGGCGCCGGCGCGTCCAGCGCAAGCGTCACCTTTCCCGGCGCATAATTGGAGACGGTCGCTTCAATCGCCAGCCGCTCGGGCAGCGTCGTCACGTTCTCCTGCGCGGTTACCGGTGCGTCCTCGGCGAAGAGAGCTGCGCGGCGAATGTCGAAGCGGGAATCGCGAACGGTGCTCAGCACGGCGTCATCGGCCGCTTTCACGATTACCGGAGTTATCCAGGCGTACGGATTCTCTCCTGGCAGGCGATAAAGATAGACGGTCGCGCCAGCCGCGTCCTTTACGGGTCCGGCAATCCGCCGCGCCCCGGGAAACAGTGGATCAACGAGCTGCGTGTTGGTCAGCAGGAAGCGGATATTGAGCAGATGCCAGATGTTGGGATTGATGATCTGCTCGAATCCCTTGTCCTTGCCGAGAAGTACGTTGTAGCGGCCGAGCTGGTTGCCGTGATACCCGAGAACGTTGCGGACGCGATGAACCATCAACCCATCGCCGCCTAGATTCGGATCGCGAAAGCCGCTTCGCTCGAGCTCTAGCGCGAGCACCCTCGCTGGCTGACTCTCGCGGCGGATTTGTTCGATCGCCGGGTCCGACGCATACGCGATACTCGCGGGACGGCCGAAGCTCCAGTAGTCTCGCATGATAGTCCACGAATCAAACGCAGCGATCAGGGCCAGCGCCCAGCCCGTCACCGCGAGTGGGATCTTCGCCCTCGCGTAGAGCAGGATGGCGATTGCCGCCGCCAGTACGAACGCGAACGACCTCCAGGCTCCCTTGATCACCTCGAGCGAGTTCGAGACGACGACGTCCACCGCTTCGACCGGCGCGAATGACTGAGCGATGCTCGTGATTCCGCCGAGCGATCCGACGAGGACGACAATTCCGGCGAAACCGAGCCATCCGTAGACATAGCGGCGGCTGAGCTGCCGGGTGAGCACGCGCTCGATTCCGGCCGCGGAGAGCACCGCCATCGCCATTGCACCGACGAAGAATACGGTAGCCGGTGCGCGGAAGAACCGGGTGCCCGGGATGATCACGTACGGGATGCGATAGAACGGCGTATGACCCCCGAGCGCCCACAGCAGGGCGACAACAAAAGTCACCGCCCAGAAGAGAATGAGGCCTTTTCGCGGATCGGACTTGAGGCGCGAGAAAGCGGCACCCGCAAGCACCATCGAGACGACACCGAGATAGTCGCTGTGAAAATGGATGCCGTTCTCTCCCCAGTAGCGGTCGATCATGCCGGAGAACTGCGGCAGGTACGCGTCGAAGAGTTCCTTGAGTGGCCACGCATACGAGGTTGCAAGCCGGTAGTCGGCTAGTCCCCCCGCGCGAGGCGACCATGCCACGTATTCCCTCACCGGCAGGTATTGAATCGCTCCCATCGCCAGACCAAGCACTACGGCACCGAGCGCGAAGGCCATCCTGATCAGCATCTCCCGGCGGGCGATGCCGTCTCGCTTTGACGCGGAGACGGCGAGGTAGATGGTGAACGCAGCGCTCGCGAGAAGGAGGTACTGCAGGAGTTGAGGGTGCGGGCTCAGCACCGCCAGCCCGATGACGATCGCGAGAATTCCCCAGCTCCATGCCTTCCCGTCGCGAATGCCGCGGGTGAGCATCCAGAGCGTCAGTGGGAACAGCGCGCTCACGAACAGCTTGCCGTCGTGGCCTGGAGAGACGAGCGACGCGAGTTGTCCGCTCATCATGTATGCAACACCGCCGAAAAGCGACCCGTAGAAGCCGAACCCGGATGCCCGGAGGAAGCGGTGTGTGAACAGTCCGGCGAGAAAGTGATGGATAATGAATCCCCACGTCATCGCGACGTCGGTCGGCATCAGCATCCGCAGCAGAAAGGTCGGATAGAAAATGTCCCCGTGCATCGCGGCGACGTACGGCATTCCGCCGAAGAGATACGGATTCCACAGGGGGAATTGTCCGGTTGCGCGAAGGACGCTCGCGCCGAATTCGCGGAAGGCATATCCCGCTATGTACTGGTCGCTGTTCGGCCCCGCGAGGAACTTGCCGGCGAAGACTGGAAAGCCGAGCGACAGCGAAGCGCACGCGTAGGTCAATGCCGCCCAGAGCGCGGAGAAACGCGGGCCCGACGCGTTAATCGCATCTGGCGAGACCGGCGTCGACGTTCGCGCAGGGCCCTCTTCGAGTCTTGACCGACTCCGTTGTCGCGGGGACTTGACCGTGCTCTCAGCCATTACCGATCAGCGATTGATTGTGATGCGCGTTTGCTCATAGCGAGGTACGCAAATCCTGGCAGCAGCTCGAGAACCGTCAGCCACAGCCGCGACGCGATCGCCACGACGACTGCGTCCGCCTGGCCGGTGAGTCCAAGGCGCAGCATCCCCGTGACCATCGCGCCCTCGCGCACGACGGCGCCGCCCGGCGCGAACAGCGCCAGAAAGCCGATGATGTAGGACGCGGCATAAACTGCGATGTACGATGTTGGCGCGCCAGCGGAACGACCGAGAAGTCCTCTCACGAAAAATTGAAACGCGACGCCGTAGGCGATCCATGAGACCGTCGATCGAACGACTGCCCCAAGAACGGTCACGCCGGCGAGCCTTGGAACGTCGATCTCCCTGCCCACCACGCGCGCGGCAACGCTGATCGCAGCCGGAAGCAGGAGCGGAGTCGCAATGAGCAACAGCGCGAGAGCCACGGCCACGCCGACGGCGACAAAAGGGCGGTCGACCGCATGCGCCCCTGTCGCGAGCACCACTCCAATGCCCGTCGCGATCGAGACCAGTTGCATCAGCACCGACGAGCCTGCCGCCGCAACCGGCGACACAGAACTCTGCCGCGCCATCATCGTCATCGCCGTGATCGACCAGATTTTGCCCGGCACGTATTTGCCGAGGTTGGAGACGAACCAGATGCGGGCGGCATTCCCGAGGGAGATTTGCTGCCCTGACGCAGTGACGACCCGCCGCCATGCATCGATCAGCAGCAGGTAGGTCAGGAGAACGATGACCGTGGCGGCGGCGATCCAGCTCCACTCGACGTTGAGCGCAGCGAGCCGCGATCCGGCGACACGCCACTGGCCGTCCACCGAGCGCAGCGCGAACCAGAGCACAGCACCGGCGAGGATCCATTGTGCCGCGACGAGGAGTCTACGTTGCGCGTTCGCCAAGAGCCTCCTCGTAAATGTTCTTGTACTGCCGCGCCGCCGATTCCGGTGAGAAAGTCGAGAGGGCGAACGTCCTCCCTGCCCTTCCCAGCGCCGCCGCTTCGTCCGGAAACGCCAGAACACGGTCGAGCGCCGATGCAAGCGCAGCAGTGTCCCCCGGCTCGACGAGAACCCCAGTCTTGTGGTTTTGCACGACGTCGGTAAGTCCACCAGACCGAAACGCGATTACCGGCGTTTCGCACAACTGCGCCTCGGCCGCGACAAGTCCGAGTCCTTCATCAGTGGAAGGAACGACCACGACCGATGCGGTCCGATAGAATCCAACGAGCGCGTCGCGGTCGAGCTGCCCGTGCCACTCGATCCGTTCGTTTGCGCCGAGCTCTGCCGCGAGCGCCCGAAGCTCTGTACCGGAAGGACCCTCGCCTACCACGTCGAGGGCCGCGGGTGTTCTCATCAACGGCAGTGCTCGAATCAGATGGTCAAGGCCTTTCTGTCGGTTGAGCCGACCAGCGAAAAGGATGCGACCTGACCGGCTTAGCGAGCCAGGGTGAAAAACCTCGGTTGCAACTGGCATCGGAGCGACCGTCGGCGAGGTAACAGGAACAAGCTTCGTAACCTCGGACGCGAGCCAGCTCGAGACGGTAGTGACTCGCGATGAGCGCCGCATCACGTGGCGGAACAGGAGGCGGCTCATGCCGATGCTCTTCGCCAGTCGGACGTCGGTGCCGTGGAGCGTGGTCACAAGGGGCTTCTGAGACAGCGGCGTGAGCTGCGTTGCGACAACCCCACTGGGGAACCACCAGTGTGCGTGGATCAGGTCCGGCTCGAAGCTCCTCGCTGCGCTGAGCGATCGAACGAACTCCGCGCCGAAGAAACCGACGAGTGCGAGGCGCGCGCTCCACGAAGTCGCGACGTCCTGCGCCATTGTGCCTGTGTACGCGAGGTTTTCGTACCTTCGCGGAGCGTAGCGGAAGCGGTCGACTGTGACCCCGTCAAAATCGTCGGTTGCCGGCACACCGGGAGCGCCCGGAGCGATCACGTGTACGCGGACGTCCACCGCGCGCAGCGCCGTCGCCAGCCGCAATAGAAAAGACCCAGGAGCGTCCCCCGGAAACCGCGGGAACGAGTGGGTCAGAAAAAGAACTTTCACCCGTTCAACGTTTCAGCAGCGTGTCCCGTCCGTGCGCGAGCTCCTCGATTCGCGCCCGTAGCTCGCGCGTCTCGGCGCGCTGCGCGGCAACAAGCTCGCCGATAAATCCAGTCGCGAAAAAGACGCTGCCGACGACGAGGCATGTCTGGATGAGCGTCCAGACGGCGCGCAGTCCGACACCTGCGAAGATAAGCCAGCCGAGCGCCGCGAGACCGGCGAGAACGCCAAGCAGGAACAGCGCCGCTCCGAGCATTCCGAAAAGAAGGAGCGGCTTCTTCGCGAACCGAAGCTCGAACCACACGGCGAGCATATCTATCACGCCCACGGGAATGCGTCCGATGCCGAATTTGGATCGCCCTGCGTGCCGCGGATACAGCGGCACCGGCACTTCGGACACCGTGAAACCCTGGGCAACCGCCATCACGATCATATACCGATGCCAGTCGGGACGGGCAGGCAGCGCTTCCATCACCTCGCGCCTGTACGCCTTCACCGAGTTCAGGTCGCGCACCGGCACGTTGAACAACGACCTGCTGAGGCGGTTGTACACGCCGGAGACGAAAGCCTTCTCGTACTCCCCCTGCTTGAAGCCCGTGACCATATCGGTCTCGCCGCCGGTTATCGGAGCGACGAGGCGGGGAATGTCCTCCGGTCTATATTGAAGGTCTGCGGGATAGAAAACGAGCACTCGCCCGCGCGATACGAGATAGCCCGTACGCAACGATTCGGCGATCCCGCGACTTGCCCTATGTCGAGCCGCCCTCAGAAACGGATATCGGGCGGCAAGCGACTCGAGAACTTTCCAGGTGTCATCGATGGAGCCGTCATCTATCACGACGACCTCGTACGTGCCGGGATCGCTCGCGAATGCGGCCTCCGCCTGCTCCATGAAGATCGGCAGATTCTCCGCTTCGTCCTTCGCCGGTACGAGTACGCTGACGAGTGGAGCGTCACCGTGAGGGGCGATGGACAGGCCGCTCGCCACCGCAGTGGGCTCCACACGCGCCATCGTCATATCCGCTTGCGCATCCTTGCCGAAAGGACTCCGAGCTGGTCTCGATATTTCGCCACGGTGCGGCGCGCGATCTGCACGCCGCTCTCGCGAAGGATGTTGACGATCGCCTGGTCGGTAAGGGGATGCTTCGGGTCCTCGTCCTGGACGAGCTTCTCGAGCTGCGCCTTAATGCCACGCGCTGAAACGTCATCGCCATCTGAGGTCGCGAGACCCGACGAGAAGAAGAACTTGAGCGGCAGCACTCCTCGCGGAGTCTGCACGAACTTCTCGTTCGTCACCCGACTCACGGTTGACTCGTGCATGTTGATGACTTCGGCCACCTCGCGCAGCGTCAACGGCTTGAGGAACTGCACCCCCTTCTCGAAGAAATCGCGCTGCCGGTCGACGATGTAGTTCATGACCTTTAGCATCGTCTGGCGTCGCTGCTCGATCGCCTGAATCATCCAGTTCGCGGAGTTGAGCTTGTTGGAGATGAATTCCTTGTTCTCGCCCTCGAACTTCTTCTTGTCCCGCGCGATCTCCTGATACGCCTTGCTGAGGCGCAAGCGCGGCAGGTTGGCGTCGTTGAGAAAGATGTGGTACTGGCCGTCGATCTTGTCGACGATCAGATCGGGGATGATGTAGTTCTCGTCGCCGGAACGGAACCGCAGGCCGGGCTTCGGATCCAGCTTCGCGATCTCATCGGCCGCCTTCTGCACGTCGCTGGCCAAGATGCCGAAGCGTTTCGAGATTTCGCTCCACCGGTGGGCGATGAGCTCCTCGAAGCAGGTGTCCACGAGTCGATACGGAACCGATTGCGTGAGGCCCGCCTCGCCCAACTGGAGTAGCAGACACTCCCGCAGGTTTCTGGCGCCGACTCCCGGTGGGTCGAGCTCATGCACCGTCTTGAGCATCGCCTCGCCTTCGCTGACGGTGTACTGAGGCAGCTCGCCGAGGTCGCGATCGTCCAGTTCGGCGGCCTGTGCGATGACCTCGTTGAGAGACATTACGATCTCTTCCACAGACGCCGCGAGATAGCCGTCGTCGTTGATGTTGCCGAGAAACTCATCCGCGAGGAGCATTTCGCGCGGGTTGAGCTCGAGCAGACTCACCTGGTCGCGCAGGTGGTCGCTCAAGTCGCGCGTAGCGACCGTGACTGGTTCGTAATACTCTCGTTCCTCGTGCTCTTCGCGTCTGCCGCCCGCTGTGTCGAAGCCATCGAGCAGGATCTCCTCCCAGTCGATCTCCTCGCCGCGCTCCTTCTCCTCCGGCGTTTCGGCGACCGCCTCCGGCTCGGCCTGCTCCTCTTCGTCCTCCTCCTCCGCCTCGACCAGGTCGAGGAACGGATTGTTGAGCAGCTCCTGCTTAAGGTGCTGCTGGAGGTCGAGCAGCGGCATGTAGAGCAGATCCATCGCCTGATACAGACGCGGATTGATCTTCAGCTCCTGGCGGAGCTGCGTCGACTGGCTCATTCCCGGTTTCACGGAACCGCCTCCGCTACCGGAACGCGAGAAAAACGATCACGCAAGCGCGCTGTGAGTGTAGGGCCAAGATAGATGTCGGCTACGGTGTCGTCGAAGACAAGGTCGCGCACGGTGCCCGAGACCTTTACCTGTCCATCGAACATAATGTATGCGCGATCCACGATGTCGAGGGTCTGTTCGACGTTGTGGTCGCTGATGAGAACCCCGATGCCCCTGTGGCGCAGCCCGGCGACGATTGTCTGGATATCGTGCACCGCAATGGGGTCGACGCCGGCGAACGGCTCGTCGAGCATCATGAACTTCGGGTCGGTCACCAGCGCGCGGGTGATCTCCACACGCCGCCGTTCGCCGCCGGAGAGCGAGAACGCCTTGTTCCTGCGGAGTCGCTTGATGCTCAACTCGTCCAGCAGTTTCTCGAGTCGCGCATTGCGCTCCGCGGCCGGGATCGGGAGCGTCTCCAGAATCGCCAGGATGTTGTCCTCTACTGAGAGCTTTCGAAAGACGGACGGCTCCTGGGACAGGTATCCGATTCCTTTTTTCGCCCGCTGATACATCGGCATCGTGGTGACGTCCTGCCCGTCGATAAAGATTCGTCCTGCCTCGGGTTCGATCAGGCCGACGATCATGTAGAACGTAGTGGTCTTCCCCGCCCCGTTGGGGCCAAGCAGCCCGACGATCTCGCCCTGCCGGAGGCGGAGGCCGACGTCGTTCACAACGCGCCGCCGGCGATAACTCTTCACGAGTCCCTTCGCTTCGAGATGGCTGCCGGTTCCGTTCAGCGACCCCGCCGGGCGAGTCTCGCCTACCGGATGGTCGGTCGCGTGACGGATCACATCCGCGATCTCTCCGCGGTAGGGAGCGATGTCGTTCCATAGCGTGGTCGTC
The DNA here is from genome assembly GCA_013813715.1 of Gemmatimonadaceae bacterium. GTDB lineage: Bacteria > Gemmatimonadota > Gemmatimonadetes > Gemmatimonadales > Gemmatimonadaceae > UBA4720. The sequence continues at coordinate 9,017 of JACCRF010000032.1, forward strand.
AGCTGCAGCCGCGCATCGGCGACGTCGAGTTCGTCAGGCGGCGCGACGATCGCGCCCTCACCGGCCAGGCGCGGAAATATCGAGCCCCGAAGGTACGCTTCCACTTCGTCGAGGCCGAGGCGACCCGCCTCCTTTTCCGCGTTCTTGCCTTCGGCGCGCAGAGCCTTGAGAAACTCGTCGCGATATCTGATCACGACGCCATGCACCGATGCCGACCCGTTTTCATCCGCTTCCCTGACCGTCGCGGCGAGTGCAATGGACATCGATCGTTCGTCACCGGCGAGGCCGCGCACGATCTCGCGGACTCGAGGCGGCAGGCTCTCGAGACTCATTGTAGATCCCTGCGCGTCTGGCCGGCCGGCGGTGCGGATGCCGGTGCCGGCGGGTTCCGCCTTGGTGCGGACGATTGTGGCGAGCTGATTGGAGCCGTCACGGCTGGTCCTGCCGTCGTCGGCTCGAGATACACGCCGGCAGCCTGATCCTGGACGTCCACCGTGCTGACCGCTTTTCCATCGAAGAGGATCGTAATGAGCCGGCCGCGGACATAGTTGATGTTCGGGAGGTTGCGGCCCGCGCCCTCGGCGGGAATCTGGTAGTACGAACTCGCCGCGCCATCGGCAGCAATTCGCTTTGCCTGCGGCTTCGCGGCGGTGTCGCCCGGCGCGATGCTGTCGAACTCGGCGATGATGGAGTTGCCGCGAATCCAGTCGCGTTCCAGAGACGAGATGCGGAGCGAATCAGGCGCGCTGTTGGCGTAGGCGGCACCGGTCGCTCTTACCTCACGCAACCGCTGGCCCGGCATTCGCGCGTCAATCGAATCGGCGATGATTTCGCGGTCGGGCGAAAGAGCACGCGCCCGGCTTGTCTTGCCCCACGCCATCACCTGCTGAAGCTCGTCGCCCAGAATGCGCAGATCGACGCTGTCAGCGACGAGCTCCAGATCCTGGCTCAGCGCATGGCCGTTGGGCGTGGCGACGACCCGCTCGAGCTTCTTGTTTCGCGAGAACAGGTCGATTGTGCCGCCGCGAAGCGTGAACGGCCGGTCTTTCCTGCTTTCCACAGAAGGCTCGCGCATCAGGCGCGCAAACTCGCGCTGCCCGTCGAGAAACGCCGAATCGCTTTTTGCGACGACGTCGGGCCTGGTGATCTCGACCTGGCCCGAGGCATACACAAGGTTATCACCCTCGGCGACGATGGTGTTTGCCACGACGGCAACAGGCGCCGGGGGTTCCGCGGCGGTCGAACGCTGAACGACTCTCATCGTCGGACGCCCGGTGGCGATCGTGCGCGTCATCGGGCGCGTGGGGGTAATGCGGTAGTAGTCCATCGCAGGCCCTTTCATGGTCGATCCGGTTTGGAGCCGAACGTTGACGTTGCCCTCGGCGTGGAGGCGGTCCTCGATCTGAAAGTAGGTCATACGGTCGGAGTCGACTTTAGCTCTTGTCTCCGTGTAGTGAACATTGCCGATAAGAAAGAGCACGCTGAGATCGCCATAGTATTCGGCGCTGTCCGCCTTGAGGGTATTGCCCTGCCCTCGGCAGTGGTAGGTGACCCCGCCGCCCTGGAAGACATTGAAGCGTTCGCTCGGGAGCTGAATCATCGCCGAGCGGGTGTTGACCCCCTCGAACTCCAGAACGCACTGCGTCGTCCCCTGCCCCGCCAACGGCTTGGCTACAGCGGCAATAACGATCGTGAACAGAAGCGCCGCCGCGCTCGGAAGGGTCGCGAATTTCCGTCGACTGACGGCAAGGCGCCGGCAGCGCATCATTGGCCCGGAAGTGTGACCATGCCGGTGGAGCCCCTAGTCGTTTTCAGGATGCGCACATTCTGCATGTTGGGGTCCGATCTGAAGCCGATTCCCTGAACGCGCCGGTCCGGCTCGGTCATCACGAACGCGCTGTCGCTCGATATTTCGTTCATTGCCTGGTCGTACTTGAGCTCCGCAGACGCGAGCCGGCGTCCCTCTTCACTGATGACGACGACACTGTCGCGGCCCACCATGCTGCCGAAGCGACTGTTGTAAGTACCCCGCTTAGCCGTTAGAAATGCATCGCGCGCTCCGGTGGTCGTGAAGAACGTCGTTTCCACGCCGCGCAGCTCGACCCGCGTGTTGTCATCGAAGAAGTATGCGGTGTCAGCCGTGAGCTCGGCGCGGGAGAGTCCCTTGTCGGTGAGGTTGAAACGGGCGCCGTACATGACCTGGTCGGCGGAATCGGCAAGCGGTGAGCCCCTTGCCACCGGAGGCAGGGTTTTCTGGTCGCAGGCGGCGGCCGCGGCCAGCAGTGCAGCAGCGACGAACACGAGGGATCGCCGGCTTATCATACGACTCCAGCCCGCATCAGGTCGTGGAGGTGGATCACGCCAACGAGTCTCCCGTTCGCGTCCACGACCGGCATCGAGATAATTCCATGCTGCTCCATTCTATAGACAACTGCGCTGCCGAGCTCTTCATCGTTGGCGATCCGCGGGTTACGTGTCATGACGCGCGTGACCAGGATTGGCATCACGTTGTCTTCGTGCTCCATGAGCCTCGTGAGGTCACCTGAAGTCACTACCCCGGCCACCCGTCCATCGTCATCGCTGATTACCGCGATGCCACGCCGCTCCGCGAGTTGAACCACCGCCTGGCGCATCGTGGCGGTGGGCGGCAGAACCGGAACGAGCGAGCCGGTCACCATCACGTCGCGCACCTGCGTCAGGAGCTTTCGTCCCAGGGCGCCGCCCGGGTGAAGCCGAGCGAAGTCGCCGGCCTCGAACCCCTTCTCCTCGAGCAGCGCGACGGCTAGCGCGTCACCAATTGCCAGTGCGACAGTCGTGCTGGTGGTCGGCGCGAGATCGTGGACGCAAGCCTCCTCGCTTACCCACGCATCGAGAGAGACGTCGGTGTGGCGCGCGAGAGTCGATTGCCTGTCGCCTGTAATCGAGATCGTACCTACACCAAGGCGTTTGAGATGCTCCAGCAGACCAAGCAGCTCGTTCGACTCGCCGCTCTTGGAGATGAGGATCGCGACATCGGACGCGCCGACGATTCCGAGATCTCCGTGAAGACTTTCGGAAGGATGCAGAAACGTCGCCGGCGTTCCTGTGGAAGTCAGAGTCGCGGCGATCTTGCGGCCGATGAGTCCGGACTTGCCGACCCCCGACACTATCGCGCGGCCGGTGGACTTGGCGAGTATCTCCACGGCGCGCGCAAAGCTCTCATCGAGGCGTCGCTCGCTTTCCTCGAGTGCCTGCCGCTCCAAGCGCATGACTCGTCGACCGCGCTCGACGATTTCGGCGGTCTTCATCTGCTGACTCGCTCCCAGACCGATACGAGTCGATCGACCAGCGACTCGAGCTCCGACAGCGGGAGCATGTTGGGGCCGTCGCTCGGCGCATTATCCGGGTCGGGATGTGTCTCGACGAAGATACCGTTGGCGCCGGCGGCGACGGCGGCGAGCGCGAGCGTGGGTATGAATTCCCGCGCGCCCCCGCTCGATCCGCCGCCTCCCATCCCTGGCCGCTGCACGCTGTGAGTGGCGTCGAAAATCACCGGCGCTCCCGTCGCGTCGCGCATGCGTGTGAAGGCGCGCATGTCCACGACGAGATCACCGTAGCCGAAGAATGTTCCGCGCTCTGTCACCGCGACTTCCGAGTGAGTGCCCGCAGACCGTGCGCCGCGGACCTTTTCGACGGCGCCCCGAATCCCTTCGGGTTGGAGCCACTGGCCCTTTTTCACGTTTACCGGCTTGCCAGTCGCGCCAGCCGCCTCGAGCAGATCAGTCTGCCGGCAGAGGAAGGCGGGGATCTGAAGTGCATCGGCCGATGACGCCGCCTCTTCACAATGCGAGGGTAGATGCACGTCCGTGATGAGTGGAAGTCCCGTTGCCTCCTTCACTCGCCTCAGCGCAGCGAGCCCTTCCTCGACGCCGGGACCGCGCGCAGCGTCGCGGTTCGAGCGGTTTGCCTTGTCGAAGCTCGCCTTGAAGATCAAGCCGCCCGGAATCTTCGCGCGCAGGCGCTCGAGCTCTCGGGCAATCGAGATGTTCAACGCATCGTCCTCGACAACGCAGGGTCCCGCGATGACGAACAGCTTGTCCGGCGGGAAAAGCTGGCCCACGCTATTCGGCCGTCTCGAGCACGGCACGCTTTCGCTGGGCGCGCGACTTCTTCGCCGCCTCGGCCGCGCCGATGAAGCTCGCGAAGAGTGGATGCGGCCTCGTCGGACGCGATTGAAGCTCCGGATGGAACTGACAGCCGACGAACCACGGATGCGTCTGAAGCTCCACTATCTCGACCAGCGATCCATCGGGCGACAATCCGCTGAGGGTGAGTCCGTGCTCGACAAACGAATCACGGTAGGCATTCGAGACCTCGTAGCGGTGGCGGTGGCGCTCGCTGACCTCGGGCACTCCGTAGATCGCGGCGGCGCGGGTGCCCGGCCCAAGACGGCAGGGATAGGCGCCGAGCCGCATCGTGCCGCCCATGTCGGTGACGTGCTGCTGAGACTCCATCAGGGAGATCACCGGGTTGCCGCATTCCGGCGCGAATTCACTGGAATGGCTATCGTCGAGGCCAATCACATTGCGCGCGAACTCGATTATCGCGCTCTGCATGCCCAGGCAGATGCCGAAGAACGGGAGGCCTGATTCGCGCGCGTAGCGAATCGCTTCGAGCATTCCGTCAACGCCGCGCACTCCAAATCCACCGGGAACGAGAACTCCATGAAAATCCGCCAGCAGCTCGCGGGTCCGTTCGCGGCTCGAGAACATGTCGCTTCCGAGCCAGGAGATACCGACGCCGACGTCGTTGCCGATACCGCCGTGGATGAGGGCCTCGTGAACGCTCTTGTACGAGTCGACCAGCTCGGTGTATTTCCCTATCACCGCGATCTTGACGCTGTCGTGGGGAGCGACGATGCGCTCGACCATTGCTCGCCACGCCGCGAGGTCCGGCGCCTTTCGCCCGAGAAGCCCGAGACGGTGCATGACCCGTTCGTCGAGACCCTGCTCGTGGAACGAGAGCGGAATCTGATAGATCGTCGGAACGTCGCGGCTCTCGACCACCGCGCCGAAATCCACGTTGCAGAAGAGGGCGATCTTCCGCTTCACCTCCTCGGACAGTGCTCGCTCGCTGCGGCAGATCAGGATGTCGGGTTGAATTCCTATCTCCATGAGCTCGCGCACCGAGTGCTGAGTCGGCTTCGTCTTCACCTCCCCGGCGGCGGCGATGTACGGCACCAGAGTGAGGTGAATGAAGATGGCGTTTTCTCTTCCGATCTCCTGTCGGAACTGCCTGATCGCCTCGAGGAATGGCAGGGACTCGATGTCGCCGACCGTGCCGCCGATTTCGACTATGACGACGTCGCTCTCTGGCGCGAGCCGCTTCATCGCCGTTTTGATCTCGTCGGTGACGTGGGGAATCACCTGGACGGTCGAGCCCAGATACTCGCCGCGCCGCTCCTTGGTGATGACGTTCAGGTAGATGCGTCCGGTCGTGACGTTGTTCGCCTGGGCGAGCGACCGATCGATGAACCGCTCGTAGTGACCGAGGTCGAGGTCGGTCTCGGCGCCGTCGTCGGTGACGAATACTTCCCCGTGCTGAAACGGCGACATGGTGCCAGGATCGACGTTGAGATAAGGATCGAACTTCATGATCGTGACGCGTATTCCGCGCTCGACCAGAAGGCGGCCGATCGACGCGGCGGCGATTCCCTTGCCGAGCGATGAAACGACGCCGCCGGTGACGAAGATGTAGCGAGTCTGCTGCTTGGAGGTTGGCTGCGAGGTTGGCTGCATTGATTACCGTCCGGCGATGAATTCCTGCCAGCGCGCGTTCGCGCGGCTCAGGTCGTCTTCAGTATCGATTCCGGTTGCCGGAGTCTCGTCGGCGATCGCGACGCCGATCGGCATTCCGGCGGCGAGCGGCCTTAATTGTTCCAGGCGCTCGGTGTTCTCGAGGGCGTGAGCCGGCAGCGACACCCATTGTGAGAGTGCCGGCCTGGTGTACGCGTAAACCCCGATGTGCTGGAGCATCCCGATCTCCCGCGATCCGACAGCATCGTGATCGCGAACGAACGGGATCGAAGCGCGCGAGAAGTACAGTGCCTGGCCGTCATCGCCGATGACGACTTTGACGACGTGCGGGTTCGCGCCGATGTCCCATGATGCGGGTGATGCTGCTGTGGCCAGCGTGAATTTGTGCGACGAAACGAGGTCTGCCGCACCTTTGATTGCCGCGGGCCCGATGAACGGTTCGTCGCCCTGGACGTTCACGATGGTGTCGTAGTCTGCGAACTGCGGCATGGCGGCGACTTCGGCGACGCGCTCGGTGCCGGTTGTGTGGGCGTGGCTGGTGAGCACGCACTCGCCGCCGGCGGCGCGGACGGCGTCGGCGACTGACTGCTCGTCGGTGGCGACGACGCACAGGTCGGCGAGATTCATCGCGGTGACGCGTTCCCAGACGCGGACGATGAGGGGTGCGCCGGCGAGGAGGCGGAGCGGTTTATGGGGGAGTCGGACCGCTTCGAGGCGCGCGGGGATGACCACCAGCGTCCTCATTCACCACCTGGAAATGCGCGGTCGGATGCAAAAGTCACGCCAGTAAATATAGCGCTGACGGGGCGTGTCCGGGAGTGTGGTTGAGCCTGCGTGTGGTTGAGCCTGCGTGTGGTTGAGCCCGCGTTGGGTCGGTACTCGAGCTCGGCCTCGCTGAATTTCTCCAGACTGTCGATCACCCGGCGCGAAGTGCTGCTCAGTGCCGAATTGACCCTGCCAGTTTCGACGACTCACGCGGCCCACTCGAAATACGTCTGCCGCCGCTCGGCATCCCACCCGCGCGTCGTGCGGCGTCAGCATTCCCGTCAGCCCGTTCGGCTAGCGAGCGCGATGACAGCTCCCGCCGGGGTTCGGTGATCCGGGATCGCGAAACCGTCATCCCATCACCCGGCAGCACGCAAGGGTTGCAGCTTTGAGATTCGGCGGGCGTCCCGAGATCGTAGCGCGTGCCAGAGATCCCAGTCCTGCTGCAACCCAAGCCAGAAATCGGCGCTCATCCCCGTAACCTGCGCGAGTCGAAGAGCTGAGTCCGGCGTCACTCCGCGCTTCCCTCGCACGATTTCGTTCAGTCTGGGGAATGAGACTCCAAGCCGGATGGCGAAGCTCGACTGAGAGATTCCAAGGGGCTTTAGAAATTCCTCGAGGAG
>JACCRF010000037.1 GCA_013813715.1 Gemmatimonadaceae bacterium
TACAAGGCGATCCAGGAACCACAGCCGCTGTTGAGCGGGCGCCAGCGGCAGCACCTTGGCGTCGGCGCGGAAGCGACCCGGCAAGAGTTCCGGAGCGCTGCTGCTCATTACATGTACCCGTCTCGCCGCAGCGTCTCGAGCCCGCCTCCGTCGTCCTTGTCCTGTGCCCTTCCCGCCCGCTCGGCGATGTGAGCGAATTTTCCCGTCTTCAGCTCAACGATGATGTCGCCAACGTTGCGGGCGGTCGACGTGACCGACTTCGTGCACGGACCGCAGCCAAGTGACCTGTACCGGATACCTTCACCGTGATCGTAATACAAAGACACCGTCGGAATTTTTTCCCGCTCGATGTACTCCCAGATGTTGAGCTCCGTCCAGTCCAGTAGCGGGTGGATTCGTACATGGGTACCGGGGGCGAATTCGGTCTTGTACTGATTCCAGAACTCAGGCGGCTGGTCGCCGACGTCCCACGCGTTTCCAGTCGTCCGCGGAGAGAAGTAGCGCTCTTTCGAGCGGCTGCCTTCTTCGTCCGCGCGAACACCCACGATGACGCCAGTGAACGGCTCGCGGTTCGTGTCGCGGACGTATGAGCCGGCCGCGTGATCGAAGCGGTAACGCGGCCCCTCGCCACTCAGCGTACGCGTGAGGGCCTCGGTCTTGAGCAGGCTGCAGCACGTGATGCGGTCTACCGCACCATCGGGAAAGGTGCGCTTCGCTGCGAGCGCTTCCTCATTCTGTCCATATATGAGGTTGAGCCCCCACTCCGCGACCAGGCGATCGCGGTAGCGGATCATTTCGGGGATCTTGTACGACGTGTCGATGTGGATCAGCGGGAACGGGACGTGACCGAAAAACGCCTTACGCGCCAGCCAGAGAAGTACGGTGCTATCCTTCCCGATCGACCACAACATCCCCAACTGTTTGAAGTTCGCGTACGCCTCCCGCAGGATGTAGATGCTGCGGGCTTCGATGCCGTTCAGATGCTCCATGTCGATCCCTCTTCGTTTCTTTAAGGCGCGCCAGCACGACCGCTGCCGCCTCGTCAATGGACAACTCGCGTGTGTCAATAATCACTTCGGGGTTCTGCGGCGGCTCGTACGGATCGTCGATACCGGTGAAACCGGTAATGTCGCCGCTTCGCGCTCTGGCGTAGAGCCCTTTTAGATCCCGCCGCTCACACTCCTCGAGCGGCGTCGCTACGTGAACCTCAATGAAGTTATCACACAACCCGCGTACGAAGCGCCGCGATTCCTCGTACGGCGAGATCAGCGAGGCGACAACGATAACCTCGTGGCGCTCGAGGCGGCTCGCAAGAAATCCCACGCGGCGCACGTGGGCGTCGCGATCTGCGCGCGTGAACCCCGTCTGCGGAAAGATGTCCCGAATCGTGTCGCCATCCAGATGCTCCACTCGCATTCCGCGACGCTCGAGTTCCTCAAGCACCTTCGCGGCGATCGTGCTCTTGCCCGAGCCCGATAGACCCGTAAACCAAACCACGGCGGCTTGGCCGCCGCGCCTGCCGACCCTGACACGATCCCACGCCCGCTCGTGCAGCCAGAAGAGTCCGATCTTTGAGACGAACTCGAGCCCGCCAACGGCCAGCGACATCGCCAGCTTGCGTGTGAAGGCGAACACCAGCAGCGACGTGGCGATGGTGCCGAGTATCCTCCACGTGAAGGCCTTTGCGATTGATCTGGTGTGTGATTCGCTGTACATGGGCAGACGGGATTGAAGGTTGCAGCGCGGCGCCGAGTCCGCGGACTAGACGAGAGCTCGAGAGCCACGCCGCGATGCGGCCTCACCAAGCACAAAGGATCCGTTCCGCAGCTCAGGCTTGTTGTAACTCAGCGGCGACGCGTGCTCCCCCTCGCGCGCGGAGTTGCGATATATGCAGTCACCCGCGGCGACGTCCCACTCCATCGTTGGACCGAGCCGCGGATAGATGTCGGCCCGCCCTTCGGCGACCCAGCAGAACTTGAGCGAGCTTCCGACGCGAATGCGTTCCCGCACGTCGATGGTGTCAAGGTATGCCTCCAGCTCGGGCGAGCCGTGAGAACGGCTCTCGACGACCACCAGTGGCTGCCCTGCCTCGGGCGGGTCATGGAAGATCCGAACGCCAGCGACATCGGCTTCGCTTTTCCAGGCGCCCAGACCCTTTGCGGCCGCGTACATCACGTCCAGAACCGGAGCGTACACTACACCGAGGACGGGTTCGCCGTCTTCGATGAGCGCGATGTTCACGGTGAACTCGCCGTTCCGGCTGATGAACTCCTTCGTTCCGTCCAGTGGATCCACCAGCCAGAAGCGCCGCCAGCTCCGGCGCGATTCATACGATGGCAGCTCCGCTTCCTCGGATATGACCGGGACTTCCGATTCCCACTGCCCGAGGTGCCCGTTGATAACAAGCTGCCCTTCGTAGTCCGCAAGAGTGACGGGGCTACCGTCGGTCTTGCTGGCTGCGGTACGGCCGGCATCGGCCGTGCGGTAATGCTCGAGAATCACCCTGCCGGCCTCGCGCGCCACGTAGCGAAGGCGGACCAGCGACTCCATGCTCACGTCCGGCCTCCTGCCGCCGAATCCTACCATGGCCGGAACACGACGCCGTGGTCGCGAAGAAATGACTTGATCTGATCCGCGGCCTCGGAAACCGGGAGCCGCTCGCTCACGTTCAAATCGCTCGGCAGGGCGCTGACGTCGGTGTCGCCAAGCCAGACGGTCGTCACGCGATCGGGGTCGACGCCCTCCCTGATGATCTCTAGATCGGCCGTCGTCAGCTCGGCGGCGGTCACGATCAGTATCGCCCCGGAATCCAGCATGAGGTTGGCGATTTCCGCCAGCCGGCGCATGTGCTCGGCCCGGTCGTCGTCGGCGCGTCCGATGTCTGCGTCTACTCCGTAAAGGAGGTTGCCGATGCCCAGGAAGTACACGACGCGGCCATCCGCGAATAGCCGGCTCTCGAGCTCCCTGGCAAGGGCCTTTCGATCCGTGCTCTGCTCACCCGTTATCAGCACCAGCCGCGGGAGCTGGCCAAAGCGCTCCGAGCGCTGCTCGGCGGAGATGTCGCCCGGCTCCCACATGTAGTTCCTGAGGAGCACGCGATCCCGCACCCAGGACTGTCGGTCGGGGAGCGCTTCGCGGATGATTCCGCCGCCGCGGATCTCATAATCCTCCACGAGTACGAAGCGCCCTGTTTCAGGGATTTCGGAGGCAAGGTCGAACGCCATGGCGCGCCCGAGCTTGAGCACGCATTCGGCGACATCGTTGCGACCCACACGCTCCGGCGAATCCACGGCGGCCAGCGTCGAGGCATCGAGCACCCGCTGTATGGCCTCGAGGCGAACGGGCACACGAGCAGTCCCCAGCTTGAGCGTATACTCCTTTCGCTTCACGAGCGGCTGTCGGCCGAGCCAGAAGATCGACACGCGCAGCCGGGTCGTTACGTGCGGCTTGGGCTCGTCCATTCTCACCGCGATCTCGCCGCGCGGAACGTATACCTGTTCGTCCAGTGTAAATCCGGCGCCGCTGCCAGCGGCAACCGTCGTGGCCGGCGCGGCGTTGAACGACTCAATGCTTTTTACGCTGCTGCGCTTGCCCGACGGCAGGAACACGACTTCGTCTCCCACCGACACCTTGCCCGTGAGCACACCGCCGGCGACAATTCGGCGGTCGTCGCCGTCATTGGTGAACTTGTACACGCCCTGCACCGGCATCCGGAACGGCCGCTCGACTTCACTGCGGTCGGTGGTGAAGGCATCGAGCGCCTCCAGCACAGTAGGTCCCGAATGCCATGGCATCGTCCCCGCCCGCGTGGCGACGTTGTCCCCATCGCGTCCCGACACGGGAATGAAGCACGACGGATCGATGTCGAGCTGCCGCAGGAAGCCGCGAAACTCATCCGCGATCGCGGCGAACAGACCCTGGTCGTATCCAACCAGATCCATTTTGTTGACGAGTACCGCGACCTGACGAACGCCGAGCATCGCCAGCATGTAGCCGTGGCGGCGCGAGTTCTCCTTGATTCCTTCGAGAGCGTCGATCACCAGCAGTGCCGCCTCTGCGTGCGCGGCGCCGGTGATCATGTTCTTCAGAAACTCTATGTGGCCGGGCGCGTCGAGGATGACGTATTGCCGGCTCTCCGAGTTGAAGAAGATTCGGGCCGCGTCAATGGTGATCCCCTGGGCCTGCTCGTCCTTGAGCGCGTCGAGCAGAAATGCGTACTCGAACGGACGGGCGTTGGCGGCACAATGCGCCCTGACCTGGTCGAGCTTACCGTCCGGCAGCGACCCGGTGTCGGCCAGGAGCCGCCCGATTATCGTGCTCTTGCCGTGATCCACGTGGCCGGTAATGACGATGCCCATTCGCGCTGCGCTCTCGGCACGCAGGCCAGGATCGATGCGAATCGCGCCTCGGTCGAGCGGGGTCAGAATCGTGCTCATGCCTATCGTCTGGTTGGCGGAAAACTGGATCGAAGCCGCCAGCCGACCACGTCGCTTACCGAACAAGGCTCGGCGCGGGCGTCCATTCTGGAGCGGTCAACGGGAAGTCACGCCCGCCGCAAGCCGGAGAAGTGCACCGGACAACGGCGACGTCCTAGAGTAAGGTTGCCGGGCACTTGGCGCCACTTATTTTTGTTTTTTGTTGGCAAAACGCCCTCAACGTGGTACAGTACCGCTCCGCCCAAACCAGGATTATGGCTTCCACTGTTTCGCCCGCCGTCAAACGCCACCAAATCGGCTCTCCGGCATCCACCGGCGGGCTGCCTGCTGCCGAAACGGCCGGGCCAGCGAAAGGCACGCTGTCGCGGTTGTTGCGCGACTCCGTGGAGCGCCACCCGGATCGTATATCGGTTGAAGACCCAACTTCCGGGGCTGCGATTACGTATCGGGAGCTGGGCGAGCGCACAGGTGAGCTCCGCGATGCACTCGAGCGGCACGGCATTAACGCTGGCGACAGGGTCGGTGTCTGCGCACCCAAATCCGTCGCCACAGTGACGGCGATTTTCGGTATCCTGGAAGCGCGGGCGGCCTACGTCCCGGTTGATGCTGGTGCACCCCCTCAGCGCAATGCCGGCATCTTCGAGGACTGCTCCGTAAGGATGATGGTTGTGGCGAAGTCTCTCGTGGACGACCTCCGCACCGCCGCGCCGGAGTATCGGCTCGACACGCTCCAGGAACTGCGTGACGATCTGCTGCTCGTGCGTGGAATGGAAAACGAGAGTGTGGCGCCCTTGCCGGCCGCAACGGCGGCTCAGGAGGGACCGTCGCCGACCGACCTGGCGTACATCCTCTACACTTCGGGTTCGACTGGAAAGCCGAAAGGGGTAATCCATACTCACGCCAGCGCCCTCAGCTTCGTGGATTGGTGCTCAGGCGTTTTCGAGCCTACTGAGCTCGACCGCTTCTCTTCGCACGCGCCATTTCACTTTGATCTCTCGATTCTCGACCTGTATGTGCCGATAAAGCATGGCGCAACGCTGGTGTTGATCGGCGAAGAGGTCGGGAAGCAGCCGCTGCGTCTCGCCTCGTTGATCGCGGAGCAGCGGATTACCGTGTGGTACTCGACGCCATCCATTTTGCGCCTGCTCGCCGACTTTGGGCGGCTGGCGCGATACGATCATTCGTCCCTTCGCCTCGTCCTGTTCGCTGGGGAGGTCTTCCCTGTCAAGCACCTGCGCACACTGAAAGCCTTCTGGCCTCGGCCACGGTATTTCAACCTGTATGGCCCGACCGAGACGAACGTGTGCACGTTCCTCGAGGTGCCGGCCGAAATCCCCGACAGTCAGACCGCGCCCTTCCCCATCGGCTGGACGTGCATGAACGACCGGACGCGCGTGGTGGATGAGCACGACCAGGATGTGGCGTGTGGAGAGGAAGGCGAGCTGTGCGTGAGTGGCGGCACCGTAATGCAGGGCTACTGGAACCTGCCGGAGCGCACGGAGCACGCGTTCCTCCGGGATTCCGCCGGGCTCGGCTGGTATCGGACCGGAGACGTCGTCCGCGAGTCGGACGACGGGTGCTACGATTACATCGGGCGGCGCGACCGAATGGTCAAGCGGCGCGGCTACCGCGTAGAGCTAGCGGAGATCGAGGCGGCGCTGTACCGGCACCCCTCGATCGCGGCGGCGGCGGTGACGGCCTCCCCCGACGAGGACAGCGGCGTTCGCCTCGACGCGTTCGTGGTCTGTTCCATTGGCACCCGATGCTCGGTGATCGAGATGAAGCAATTCTGCGCGGAGAACCTGCCGATGTACATGGTTCCGGATCGCTTCATATTCCGTGAGGCTTTTCCAGAGACTTCCACCGGCAAGATCGACTATCAGCAGTTGAAGGGCTCGAGCTTGACCTGACCAAGGCGGACGGTGCCCGCCAGACGAATCACTCCTCACCAAGCGAAACCATGCAAGCGACAGAAGCCGACATAAAAGAGACTGTCAAAGACTATATTCTCAGCGAATTCCTTCCGGGCGAAAGCCCCGACGCGCTCGACGACTCCACGCTCCTGATAACGAGCGGGGTGCTGGATTCGATCGCGACTGTCAAGATCGTTTCCTTTCTGGAAGAGAAATACGGGATCGAACTTGAGGCGCACGAGCTGAGTCCCGAATACCTGAATACGCTAAGTGACATCGCCCGGCTCGTCACGGCCAGGATTGCACCCAAGTAGACTCGGCGTTGCCCGTCGCGATTGGCTCGTTGGCCTGAGCCGGGAAGCGCCTGTTGCCACCAGATCAGAGGAGCATCACCATGAGCCCGATACCAGCGAAGGCGGATGTGGTCGTCATCGGTGGCGGACCCGCAGGCAGTACCGCAGCCAATCTGCTCGCGCAGAAAGGCTACGACGTCGTTCTGCTGGAAAAAACGACGCATCCGCGAGTTACTGTCGGCGAGAGCCTGCTTCCCCACTTCTGGAAGTACCTCGACGCACTTGGGGCGGCCGACGACATACGGGATGCCGCATTCGTAAAAAAATCAGGTGGCACCGCCGTGTGGCGCGGGATGGTGCGCCAGATGCGGCTGATGGACTTTGGGTACTCGCGCCCGCCGCTGCACGTCGAGCGGGGCGAGTTCGACCACATCCTGCTCAAGGTCGCCGAGCGCATGGGCGTCAAGGTATTCGAGAGGGTGGTTGCGCGGAAAATCGCGTCGAATGGCTCCCAACGGCGGGTTAGTTACGGAAACCTTGAAACTGGTGAGGAAGCAGAGATCACTTGCCGGTTCATCGTTGACGGAAGCGGGCAGACCGGCGTCATCGCCAACCAGCTCGGGTTCCGTGAGTTCGACCGCGACCTGCGTTTCATGAGCGTGTGGGGATACTTCGAGAACGGGGACTACGCAGCGCAGGGTGGCCTCGTCTGTCCGATGGAGAAGCGATACGAGATTCCGCCGACCACTGTGCAGGCAGGGATCGGTGATTGGGGGTGGTGCTGGCACATACCCCAAAAGGAATCCACCAGCGTCGGACTCGTGCTGGCACTTTCGCAACAGGCCGAGTTCAAGGCGAGAGGCGCGAATCTCGAAGAACGGTTTCTCGAAGGATGCCGCCGCGCCCCCGTTGTGGGCGAGCTGCTGCGCGATGCCACCTTGGTACCCGATGCCCTCTACGGCATTCGCGATTTTGCATACCATCCGACGCAGCTCGCCGGCGAGGGCTGGTACCTGGTAGGCGATGCCGCTGCGTTCGTCGACCCGATCAACTCCGCCGGTGTGCTCACCGCTTTCTATACTGGCTCAGCCGCGGCCGCATGCGTGGATGGCTCGCTCAAGAACGAGTCGCGAATCGACTATTACACCAAGGTCTACTCGAGACTGGTGCGTCCGCGCCTCACGCTTTTCCGGCTTTCCGCCCTGCCCGAGGGCCAGAATACCTACCAGGAGGATTACCAGATCGCGCTCAAGGCCGCGCGACTCGACTCAGCCGTCGAGCAGGAACTTCTCATGGTACAGACTCGACTCACCGACCGCTCTCTCAACCTTGCCCCGCTCGTCGCGATCGACAGCGGACTCGCCTACAACACCCATTCGAACAGATACAAGGAGAACATACAACTGACGCGACTCGACAGTGACGAGCCATTCCCGGCCCCGGTAGCCGGGCTGCAGTCCGTGGCCTGACTAGCTCCGCGCCATGAGCGACGCACTTATTGCGAGTTCCCCGCGTGCTCGCGGGAACGAGCTTGCGAACAAACAGGTGGAGCTGCTGTCGATCGCGCAGGGATTTCTTCCCGCAAGCGCTCTTTTCGCATTGCTCCGCCTCGGAGTCTTCGAGATGATCTCGGACACCGAGCGATCGGTTCTTGACCTGGCCGCGGAAACGGGCTCTCAACCGGAGCATCTCGCGCGGCTGCTCAACGCCGGCGTGATGCTTGGGTTGCTCGAGACTGATGACCGCATTGCCTACCGGATGCCGGCCGACTACCAGCCGCTGCTGGTTGCATCCGATCAGCCAGGTTACCTCGGGCACTGGCTTCGCTTCATGGAAAGCTGGTACAAGCCATTCGCCACCCTTGATCAGGCCGTGCTGCAGGGCGGGCGGACGAATATGTATACCCACGACCAGGCGATCA
>JACCRF010000039.1 GCA_013813715.1 Gemmatimonadaceae bacterium
CAGGAAGGGCTTCACGCTGATCGAGCTTCTTATCGTGGTCGTCATCATCGGCATTCTGGCCGCGATCGCGATTCCGAAGTTCGCGAACACGAAGGAGAAGGCGTACGTCGCGTCGATGAAGGCTGATCTTCGCAACCTCGCCACGTACCAAGAGAGCTACGCGGCCGACAGCTCGGGCGCGTATTTCTCGGGCAACGGTTCGGCCCAGGGCTTCCAGAACTCGCAGAACGTGACGGTGACGGCGACCGCAGTACCTGGCCCGCCGGCAAGCTGGACGGCGACGGCAGTTCACTCGCTGACGACAAAGACGTGCACCTCGTCGGTGAACGGCCTCATCACCTGCACCTGATCCGGACCACAGTCGGGTTGAGGGGGCCCTGCCGGAAACGGCAGGGCTCTTTTCGGTTTCCGGGTCATGAATTCGGCAAGATCGCCCGGCAACGGTCAGGCCCAATTCGGAATCGGTCGACCATCTGTTCACCGATGGGGAGCAATATTATCTTGCGTCCTCCTCCGTCCGGCCACATAGTGCTTGGCCGCGTGACCATTTCCCCGCTGACCCGTCTGCATGTCGAGCATTCTTTTCCGGCACTTCGCCTGCCGGTGAAACCGATTTTCCGGCAGCCCCGCCGAAAGGCGGCGACGCAAAGCCACGAGGCTGACGCGCAACTCGGCGCATGCGCTACGCTCGTTGGCCTGCCGAGGAGGTTTGACATGCACGAAGTCGGTCGTCGGGGGCGCAAGGGCGCCGCTATTGTTTCGATTCTGGCCGTTGGGCTGACCGCCGGGCGGGCGACTGGTGAGGCGCAGATCGTGGTCAAATCCGAGATCGCCGCGCTGGCGCGCCTGCCGGTGATCGATAGCTCCAGTCTCCGCAGGGTCGTCGGAAATCTGGCGGGTCAAAGCGGCAAGCTCCTCGCGCGATTCGTCGCTCCTCCGCGCTCGCTTTCCATTCCTGCCGTAGCCGGAAACCTCAGCTACACGTCCCGAGTCCTTCCGGGAATTCAGGAAGTAGCGGGCGCGAGCCGGATCGGCCGATTCTCGCTTATCACGATGCGATCGTTCCGCGATAAAATCGCCGGCTCCGTTGGCGACTACCGGATCGGCTTCTTCCCCGAGGAAAAAGGACGTGCACGCTCCGAGGCCTACGAGAATCCCGAAGGGTTCATTGAAGTCACGCGCGAGAACCAGGACACTCGCATCTCCGAGCACTTCCGCCTGAGAGACTTTCTCACCCGCGATCAACAGGCGGTCTGGCCGAAATACCTCGTGTTGCGCGAGCCCCTCATCGACAAGCTCGAGCTGGTGATTCTGGACCTTCAGGATCATGGCGTGCCCGTGAGATCGGTCCAAATCTTGTCCGGATTCCGGACCCCCCAGTACAACCTCGCACTCGGCGACGGGAGCGGGCGGGCACGCGACAGCCGGCATCAATTCGGCGATGCCGCCGATATCTATATCGACAGCAATGGCGACAGTCGGATGGACGACCTGAATGGCGACGGCAGGGTCAACGTCCGGGACACCCGGGTCATCCTCGCTGCGGTGGAGCGAGTAGAGCGGGCACATCCGGATCTGGTTGGCGGAACGGGCTTGTACCATGCTAACGGCGCTCACGGCCCCTTCGCCCACATCGATGTCCGGGGAAGCCGCGCCCGCTGGAGCAACGGAAGCAGACTCGCTTCGAGCAAGCGATCTCTCCGGAACTCGAAGAAGTCACGTCTTTCGAAGAGCCGCGCTAAGGCGAAGAAAGTCGCGTCCGCAACCTCCTCACGAAGCAGGTCCAAGCGGCGCTAAGGGGTATCGGATATTGGGCAACGAGTGTCGGATCGGGCGTGTCCAATGTGCGTGGGACTTTCCCCCGACTCTCGGGTAGAAGGGCGGCGAACACTTCCGGGTACATCCACGCAGACGAGATAACATGACACGATCATCCACCTTGCGCGCACTCGCGATTGCAGCAGTTGCCGCATTCGTATCGGCGTTTGCGGGCACCGCCGGCGCGCAGCAGACAGCGCCCAAGCCGGCGCCGAAGAGCGAAGCGAAATCCGATGCGCCGATCCAAGCGCGCGACTCGGTTACTATCGCCGACGTCGAGCGGGCGGCCGCCGAGCTGGCAATTGCGGTTCAGGCGGCTGTGAGGAAGGCGACCGAGAGCCCGGAGCTGAAGGTCGCCGCACTGAAGGTCGCGACGAACGCGGTCGCCGCCGCGCAGATTGTCCTCACTCAGCAGGCGGCCACGCTGCAGACCGTTCTCGAGTCGCTCGCGCGGGAAATCGCGGCAGCGTCGGCGCAGCAGACAAAGCCCAAGAGTCACTAGCGGCCGGCCACGCGTCCGGTATCTTCGGGCGCGAATGAAGCGAGACTTCCAGCAGGGCAACGTCGCCGTGATCACCGGCGCCTCGGCGGGCATCGGGCTCGAGGTCGCCCGCCAGCTCGCGAGACAGGGCGCCCGCCTGGTACTCGCAGCTCGTGACCCCGCTTTGCTCGAACGCGCGGCGGCCGAGTGCCGGGGTCTGGGCGCGAGCGCGATCGCCGTTCCCACCGACGTGTCGCACCGCTCGCAGTGCGAGCATCTGATCGATCGCGCTATTCAGGAATTCGGCCGACTCGACACGCTTGTCAACAATGCCGGCATCAGCATGCACGCTCGCTTCGACGAGCTCGATGATCTGGAAGCCGTCGATCGGATCACCGCTATCAACTACCTCGGGAGCGTCTACTGCACGTTCTACGCGCTGCCGCATCTAAAGCGAACACGCGGGCGTATCGTCGCCATCTCGAGCCTGACCGGACTTGTCGGCGTTCCAACTCGGACTATTTACGCAGCGACGAAGCACGCCATGGCCGGATTCTTCGATTCGCTGCGCATCGAGCTCAAGCGTGACGGGGTAAGCGTCACCGTGATTTACCCCGGCTTCGTCGCTACCGACATCGCCGAGCGTGCCATTGGACCGGGCGGCAAGGTGCTGGGAAGGCGGCCCGTTGCAAAGCACGCGGCGATGCCGGTCGAAGAATGCGCGCGCCGCACGCTCGAGGCCGCCGGCGGTCGCAAGCGCGAAGTTATCATGACCGGCCGCGCACGTCTGGGGCTTATACTAAAAGCGATTGTTCCGGCTGCGGTGGACCGAATGTCCGAACGGGCGATTCAGCGAGGGCGTTGATGCCATGTATATTCACCTTCAACAACCAGGAGACGACGCATGCGAGTGATTGGAGTACTGGCCGCGGTGTCCGCGGTGGCCGCTTTTGCGGCCTGCACTACCTCTGACCGGGCCGCATCGGACAGCGCCGCAATGACCGACACCGGCGCGATGGCCGCCGACACGGGGATGGCGAACGTCGCCACGAGCGATCCCGACATCAATGTCGCGGGCGGCGGGCTTCCCGCCGGCTTCATGGCGCGCACGGATCGGGCTGACGCGCCGATCTCCGGTGCCAAGTACGAGAGAAGCGGAGATGCGTGGGAAGTCACAACCGGCCCCGCCCACATTCTCTACTCGCCCACCACGGTGGGCAACGACAGCTACTCCGCTTCGGCGACGATAGAGCAGCTCGAGGCCCCCAAGCACCCCGAAGCGTACGGCATCTTTATTGGAGGACGGGACCTCGACAGACCCAGCCAGGCGTACACGTATTTCCTCGTACGCGCCAACGGCGACATGCTCGTCAAGGCGCGTGAGGGTGACAGGACGCGCGACGTAATCAAGTGGACTGCGAGCGCCGACGTGCCAAAGGCCGATGCTTCGGGCAAGGCGACGTATGCGCTGTCTGCGCAGGTGACCGGAGACGCAGTGAAGTTCATGGTCAACGGAAAGCAGGTGGGCTCGGTGAGCAAGGCAGGGCTCCCAACCGACGGCATCGCTGGTCTTCGCATAAACCACAACCTGCACGTCAAGGCATCTCCGGTTACGATCGCCGGCGGCTGATGCGCGCCGGTTTCGCAGCGGTATTGCTCGCGGCGCTCCTCTACGCGGGGTTCCGGCCGGTCGGGCCGGTTCCCCCGCTGGGCCCATTGCTCGATCCGGCAAACGGCATGTGGTCTACCGCTGCGTCGGCGAATCTTCCTCCAATGGACCGGGCCTCCATACCCGGCCTGACAAAGGCCGTGGAAGTGCTCGTTGACGACCGCGGAGTGCCGCACATCTTCGCGTCCACGGAAGAGGATGCCTACCGCGCGCTCGGCTTCGTCGTCGCACGCGACCGGCTCTTTCAGATGGAAGCGCAGACGCGAGCCGCGTCGGGACGCCTGACGGAATGGGCGGGGGCGCGCGCTCTCGAATCAGACCGCGAGAATCGCGCGCTCGGGCTGGTGTGGGGCGCCGAGCGAAAGTTCGCGTCGTACGATACAGCCTCGATGGGATACCGAGCGATGGCCGCGTACGCCGATGGAGTGAACGCCTGGATCGTACGCATGCGTCCGCGGGACGTTCCGGTGGAATACCGGCTGCTCGATGCGCGTCCGATGAAATGGCAGCCGATCTACTCTCTCTACTTCTTCTCGCGGATGGCGCTCACGCTTGGCTTCAACGACGCGAGTCTGCGTCGCTTGAGAGCCCAGGCGCTCGTGGGACGCGCGGCGGCCGACGCATTGTATCCGGTCAACAGTCCGATCCAGGAGCCGATCCAGCCTACGGGACGAAGCACGCCCCGGTTCGATTTTGCGACAATCCCTCCGCCGGGCCGGCCTGACAATGGCGCACTAGCGGCGGTGGCGGCCGCGGAGCGCCTGCAAATCGCGCTCGGCGGTTCGCGGTTGACAGAGACAGAGGATGCAGTCGGCAGCAACAACTGGGCTGTCTCGCCGCGGCGGACGGCCGGTGGATATGCGCTACTGGCCGGCGATCCACATCTCGATCTGTCGCTTCCGTCCGTGTGGTACGAGATGCACCTCGTCGTTCCCGGGCGGGTCGATGTCGCAGGAGTCGGCTTTCCCGGAGTGCCGGGCGTCGTCATCGGATTCAATCGCAACGTGGCGTGGACGTTCACCAACACCGGCTCCGACGTTAACGATTATTACGCCGAAACGGTCGATGATGCCGCGCGTCCGACGCGTTATCGGGTTGACGGACAGTGGAGACAACTCGATGATCGCGTCGAGACGTATCGCGACGCAAAAGGTGCAGTGCTGCACACCGATACTCTCTACTTTACGCATCGCGGGCCGATGCGACGCGAAGGCGGATCGTGGCTCTCGATGCGCTGGACTGCGTACGACCGCTCGCGCGAGCCAGACAACTTCCTGAGGCTCGGATACGCTCGGACGGCGCAGGAGTGGCTGAACTGGATGACGGACTACGTCGCGCCGACACAAAACGGCCTGGTCGCCGACCGCAACGGCAACATTGCAATACGGTCGTCGGGGAGATTCCCCATCCGCCCGGGAAACGGAAGAGGCGATGTCATTCGCGACGGATCTCAATCGGCTAGCGACTGGACGGGCGCCCTGGCAATCGGGCAGTATCCGTTCTCGATGAATCCGACGCAGGGATTTCTCGCGTCGGCGAACCAACAGCCGGTGGACCCCGCCCTGAATTCGGCGTATATGGGATCAGACTGGTACTCGCCGTGGAGAGCGATGCGGATCAACACGCTGCTCCGCGCCGACTCAGCCGTGACTCCCGATGCGATGCGCGCCTATCAAACCGATCCAGGCAGCGCGCGGGCAGATGCGTTCGTGCCTCTCTTTCTCGCCGCGGCCGAATCGGAGATGAAGGCCGGGCGTGGCGACGCGACGTTGAACAAGGCCGCCACGCTGCTTCGCGAATGGGATCGCCGTTACGTGCGCGCCAACCGCCGAGCCGTCCTCTTCGAGGCCGCCATGTCCGACCTCGGCAGACGAACATGGGACGAGCTGCGAACTCAACCGCAAAGCGAAGGCGCAGAGCGGGTCGCACTTCCCCAATCCCAGATACTCGTCGAGCTGGCGCAGACGCCCGAGAATCCATGGTGGGATGACAGGAGAACGGCGGAGCGCGAAGGGAGAGATCAGATATTTGCGGCCAGCCTCCGCGCCGCCTTCGACACGGTCACGGCCGCTCGGGGAAAGGAGGCGACCGACAAATGGCTCTGGTCGAACATCCGCCATGCGAACATCCATCACCTGCTTCGAATAGCGGGCTTCTCCGCGCTCGGAATTCCGGTGCAGGGAGGGCCGAACACGCTCAGTCCGTCGAGCGGCTCGGGCACACAAGGATCGACCTGGAGAATGGTGGTGGAGCTCGGGCCGGAGGTGCGGGCGTGGGGCGTTTATCCTGGTGGTCAGTCCGGTGCCCCGGCGAGCCCGCGTTATCGCGACCGCCTGTCGAAGTGGGCGAATGGTCAGCTCGATCCGATTTTGTTTCCGAGAACCGCCCAATCTCTCGACAGGAAGCGCATCGTCTCAACGCTCCGGCTTTCACCGCGATGAGGGGCGTCGTGAAGTTCCTGCTGCTTTCGGAAGCATTCGCCGTCGCAACGTTTGGGCTCGGATGGTGGAGCGTGCCGCTGATCGCGGCTCTCTGGGGAGCGTTCGCCTTGCCGCCGGGTGGGCGAGCGCGCTTTGCCGCACTGTGCGCGGCTACTGGTTGGGCTTCGCTCTTGCTGCTCGATGCGGCGCGAGGGCCGTTGAGCGAGGTGGCGGCTCAGATCGCCGGCGTGATGCGTGTCCCGTCATTCGCGCTCTACGTCCTGACTCTCGTGTTCCCGGCGATGCTCGCGTGGAGCGCTGCGAGCCTTTCGCCGCGCCTGCGAAAACCGGCGGTTTAGGGGCCCACCTAGGGCTCCGCACCGCGTCCCTGCGGTAGCATCGTCATGTCCTTGCTGCGGTCGGCAAGCATCTTTGACTGGAATCGCTGGCCTTCCGAGATTCTCTCCACTTCGATCGCGATGGCTTCGACGGAATGAGTGATCTGCTGGAGCTGATCCCGCACCTCTGCTGGGATCGTCTGTGGCGGCGGCGCTCCGCGCTCGATGCGGCGTCCGATCGCGCGCATGATCGGCAGCCCGATGATGATTGCGGCGACCATGACGAAAAACGCGATGGATATCGATTCTACCTGCGGTGGAATCCCGCTGGCCGGGTCCCACGGCCGCACGATGACTCCCGGCGTGCCAGGCGGCCGAGGTGGGATTTGCGGCATGACGATCACGTCGCCGCCTTGACCGCGCGACTCGGTGGCTGCTTCCTGAGCCGCCTTCTGGGCGTCAACGATCGTTTGTCTTATCTGCTCGCGAATCTGCTCGCGCGAGGGCGACCCTTGTTGGAGCAGCGTAAGTTTGGACATGATCGATTCTCCCACTGCGGATGAGACCGCACCAGCGCGCTCTTCCGGCACAATCTATGATCGCGCCGCAACGCCTGCAAAGAGCGACGCAAGGCGCGACGGGACGCCATCGCGAGGTGCGACGCTGCTTCGTCGGGCGGCGACCGGCACGGCCGTCGGCGCTGCAGTCTGGTTCGCGGTGTCGATGCTTGGATTCCCCCATGTATTCAACGTGGGCGTTCTGACGGGACTCGGCCCTGCGATGGTTGTTGGCACGGTTGTGGGAGCGACGCCGTGGCGGAGACTCATCATTGTCCCAGCCGTGCTCTTGCTCGTCCTTGTCCTTGTTATCGCTTACACCGATGTCATGGTTGCTCCGGCTCGTTCCCTCATCCGCCGCGATCCTGTTCCCGCCGTAGCCGACGCAGTTGTCGTGCTCTCCGCGGGGCTCACGGCGGACGCGTTTCTCTCGCAGCAAGGCTTCGACAGATTGCTAAAGGGAGTCGAGCTGATGCGCGCTGGGGTTGCGCCGGCGATGGTGATCACTCGCGAGGAGGAGACGACCTCCGGGCGCCGAATCACCTCCGACCGCGACCAGGCGCGCATCGTCGCACTTGCGCGCATTCCCGAACCAATCTCGGCCGGGTTCGTCCGCAGCACGCATGACGAAGCGATAAGCGTAGCTCGTATTGCGAAGGAGCGCGGATGGCGGCGCGTCGTCGTTGTTACCTCCCCGTTCCACTCGTGGCGCGCCTGCCGCGCGTTCGAGCGCGCGGGGTTGACGGTGAGCTGCGTGCCGAGCGAGTCACGCGATATATCCGTAGTCTCGCTCGACTCTCCCGGAGACAGAGTGGGGGCGTTCGCATGGTGGGTGTACGAGACCGCCGCCACTATCAGGTACTGGCAGCGCGGCTGGCTCTAGCGAAACCGTGGTCAGCCATGCGCCGTACGGTTGAAAACGATCAGGCGGATTGGAGCGGATCAGGTACGGAACTGCTTCAGGAAAATGTTACGAACCTTGAGGTCTGTTCTTTTTCATTTTCCGAAAGCGTACCTAATCCGTCCAAATCCGCCAAATCGTTCCAAATCGTCTTTGTAGGAGCATCGGGTTTAACGGATAACGGGTAACGGGTAACGGGTAACGGGAATTCCATGTCATCGCTTACAACAGTTGTTCAATCGATGGGTGTCGCTTACGCGGCTGGCATCAATCTCCCGGCGACGGTTGCGGTGCTCGGCATCGCCGACCGCGCCGGCTGGATCGGGCCACTGCCGGGCGGTTTGGGCGTACTGAGCAGCGTCTGGATAATCGGGATCGCATCAGTTCTTTACATGATGGAGTTTCTCGTCACGCTCATCCCGGGCGTCGCCAGCGTGTGGGAGACGGCGCAGACCATTATCCGGCCGCCCGCCGCCGCCCTTCTCGCAGCGACCACCGCTTATCATTCCGATCCTGCTGTTCTGGTCGCTGCTTCGCTGCTCGGCGGAGGACTTGCCCTCACGACTCACGGCACGAAGCTCGGCCTCCGCTACGCGGTCGATACGTCGCCGGAGCCAGTTACCAACGGAGTCGCAAACGTGGCGGAGTTTGCGACGGTGTCGACGATTGCGATCTTCGTCTGGAACCACCCGTACGTCACGCTCTCTATTGCTATCCTCGTCTTGATACTGCTCATCCTCGTGGTGCGGCGGATCATCGTGACCTTGCGCGCGCTTTTGCGGGGAGATCTGAAGCGCCGGGCTCCGAGTTAGCGCGCAGCTTTAGTGCGCCGCCCGCCTGCCTGAGGCAGATTTAGGATCCGTCGTCGCGTTGCCGGTAGCGGCCCGCAAAGGATTCGAAACCTCCGAGGGTACCAAGTGAGCGAAGAGCAGAAGATCTGGAAGGTGATCGCCGCGTCGTCGGCGGGCACGATGATCGAGTGGTACGACTTCTACATCTTCGGCAGTCTCGCGGCAATCATCTCCACCCAGTTCTATCCCGAGGGAAACGCCACCGTCAATTTCCTGAAGACTCTGGCGACCTTTGCCGTCGGCTTTGCGGTGCGCCCGTTCGGGGCGCTTGTGTTCGGGCGCATCGGCGACCTGACCGGGCGCAAGTTCGCGTTTCTGCTGACGCTCCTTTTGATGGGCGGCTCGACCGCCGCAATCGGGTTTCTCCCGGGATACGCGACGATCGGCATCGCGGCGCCGATACTTCTCGTCGTGCTTCGGCTGCTTCAGGGCCTCGCGCTCGGTGGTGAGTACGGTGGCGCGGCGGTTTATGTGGCCGAGCACGCGCCGGACGGCAAACGCGGCTTCTATACGAGCTTCATCCAGACGACAGCAACACTCGGCCTGTTCGCGTCACTGGTCGTGATTCTCGTCGTGCGCGCCGCCGTGGGCGAGGAAGCGTTCAAGGCATGGGGATGGCGAATTCCGTTTCTCCTCTCGATTCTGCTCGTTGCGATGTCCTACTACATCCGCATCCGGCTGAAGGAGTCTCCGCTATTCGTTCGTCTGAAGGAGGCGGGGAAGACGTCAACCGCGCCGATTCGCGACAGCTTCGGAACCTGGAGCAAGTGGAAGGTCTTTCTGCTCGTGCTTTTCGGCGCGACAGCCGGTCAGGCCGTTGTCTGGTACACCGGACAGTTCTACGCGCTGTTTTTTCTCCAGACAGTGCTTAAGGTCCCTCTGACCACGGCGTACATCATTGTCGCGGTCGCACTGCTGCTCGGAGCACCACTCTTCGTTCTATTCGGAACGCTCTCCGACACGTGGGGCCGCAAGCGGATCATGATGGTGGGAAACCTCATCGCCGCCGTCTCGTATTACCCGATATACCGGGCGATGAAGGCGTTCTCCGATCCGCTGGACCCGGTGATGCTGACAGTGCTGGTGTTCATTCAGGTGGTTTTCGTGACGATGGTGTACGGACCGATAGCCGCCTTTCTCGTTGAGGCGTTCCCCGCAAAAATCCGCTACACGTCGATGTCGCTTCCGTATCACTTCGGCAACGGGTGGTTCGGCGGGTTTCTGCCACTTATCTCCACTGCGCTGGTCGCGCGCACCGGCAACATCTACGCGGGGCTCGCATATCCGATCGCTGTCGCCCTCCTCACGTTCGTCGTCGGCTCGTTGTATCTGAGAGAGAGCCACACTGACCGCATCTGGGATGAAGTCGGCGGTCATGATCCCACCGTTCGCGACGCGGGGGTAAGCCCGGCATGACGTCATGATCCGCTACGACGAATCCAGAACGGTTGAGTGCGTGCGCGAAGCGCGCGAAGGCATCCTGGCCGCTGGCGCCAGCTGATGCGGGTAGCCTTTCTCGGACTCGGTGCAATCGGCGCACCGATGGCAGCGCATCTCGCGAAACCCTCGTTCGAGCTCACTGTCTGGAATCGAACTTCCGCAAAGGCGCGAACGTTTGCCTCTCGCCACGGGTCAGCTGTGGCCGCGACGCCCGCGGAAGCGGTGCGCGGCGCAGAGTTCATCGTCACGTGCCTGACGTCCTCGGCGCAAGTCCATGAGGTAGTGACTTCAGCAGACGGTATCCTCGCCGGTATCGACGGCAACGCGGTTCTGGTCGACTGTACCTCGGGCGACCCGGCCACTTCGCGTGAGATCGCCGCGCTGATTGCGAATCGCGGCGCATCGTTCATCGACGCTCCGGTGAGCGGAGGCGTGAAAGGGGCGGGCGCGGGAACGCTAACGGTCATGTGCGGCGGCGACGCGGCGATCATCGACCGCGCACGCCCCGTCCTCGAGACGTTTGGTAAGAAGATCGTGCGCTGTGGTGATGTGGGCGCCGGCGATGCGGTGAAGGCAATGAACCAGGCCCTGCTGGCGATTCACATCTGGTCGACTGGCGAATGCCTCGCGTCGCTCTCGAGGCTCGGTGTGGAAGCTCGCATCGCGCTTGACGTGATCAATGGGTCGAGCGGTCGCTCGAATGCATCCGAGAACCTTTTTCCTGAGCGCGTCCTCGACAGATCGTTCCCGCGAACATTCAAGCTCGCCCTCCTCGAGAAAGATATAGCGATCGCCTCGCGAATCGCCGAAGACGCTCACACGCCAGCGGACTTCATTCAACTCGCCGCCCGCCTCTTCTCCGAGGCTCGCGCGATCGTCGGCGAAGACGCCGACCATGTCGAAGCCGTGAGGGTGATCGAGGAAAGGGCGGGAGTAAAGGTTTCCTAGCGGAGGGCGTGTCGGATATTTCGGCGCACGGCACCGCACACCGGGTACGGGCTATATTGTCCTTCGATGCCACTCCGTACTACCGACCAGAAAACAGTTCTTTCCGCCGCCGCCGTCCAGCGGACTCTGAGAAGGATGGCCGATGAGATCATCGAGCTGAATGACGGCACCGAGAATCTCGTCATAGTCGGCATTCAGCGTCGTGGAGTGCAGCTCGCGCGGCGGATTGTCGCTCTCATTGAAGAGAGCCATGGGGCGACGGTCATCGAGGGTTCGCTTGACATCACCCTCTACCGCGACGATCTCCAGACCGTCGGTCCACGGCCGGTAGTCGGGCCAACCGACCTTCCACGGGGCGTGGACGGACGAAACGTCGTCATCGTTGATGACGTGCTTTACACCGGCCGGACCGTCCGGGCGGCACTCGACGAGCTCGCAGACTTCGGGCGTCCGGCCCGCATTTCGCTCGCAGTGCTCATCGATCGCGGCGGCCGCGAGCTTCCCATCCAGCCCGATGTCGTGGGCAAGGAGATTCAGGTCGAACCTGCCGATCGCGTCGATGTTCTGGTCGAAGAGCTCGACGGAAAAACCGGAGTGGTCGTGGTGCCCGGCGCGCCCATTCCAGCGCCGTGACGAGCGCGCTCGGCAAGGACTTGCTCGGCCTCGAATCACTGTCGAGCGAGCAGATCCGCCTGATCCTGGACACTGCCGAACCGTTCAAGGAGATAAGCGAGCGGGCGATCAAGAAGGTGCCTGCGTTGCGCGGGTCGACCATCGTCAATCTGTTCTTCGAGAATTCAACGAGAACGAGGATCTCCTTCGAGTTCGCCGAGAAGCGGCTCTCCGCCGATACCGTGAACGTGTCGGCCTCAGGCTCGAGCGTATCGAAGGGCGAGACGCTCGTGGACACGGCGCGAAATCTCGAGGCGATGCGCATCGACATGGTCGTGATTCGGCATGGCGCTTCGGGCGCGGCTCATTTCCTCGCCGAGCGAATCGAATCGAACGTCATCAATGCTGGCGACGGCACGCACGAACATCCGACACAGGGCCTGCTCGATCTTCTCACGCTTCGCGATCGATTGGGCGACCTTGCTGGAAAAAAAGTCTGCATCTGCGGCGACGTGCTCCACTCACGCGTCGCCCGCTCGAACATCTGGGGCCTAAAGCATCTGGGCGCGGACGTTGCCGTTTGCGGGCCGCGGTCGCTGCTGCCGAACGCAATCGAGGAGTTCGGCGTGACCGTGTTCGACCGCATCGAGCAGGCGATCGAATGGGCCGACGCGCTGAATATCCTCCGCCTCCAGACTGAGCGCATGACCGCCGGCTACATCCCGTCGAGCCGCGAATACAACCGGGTCTTCGGCGTTACACGTGAGCGTCTCGAGCGTGCACCGCGTGACGTGCTGATCCTCCATCCCGGTCCGATGAACCGTGGCGTGGAAATCGATTCCGACGTTGCTGACGGGCCTCACAGCGTGATTCTGGATCAGGTAACGAACGGAGTGGCGGTGCGGATGGCCGTCCTTTATCTGCTGGCCGGTGGGCGTCCCGAGCTGGCCGAGGCGGCGAAAGGCGGAACGCGCTGATGGCACCTCCGAGACCTGTTTATCTGACGGGCGGTCGTCTCCTCGACCCCTCCGCAGGCATAGACGGGACGGGAGATCTGCTCGTCAGCAACGGGCGGATCGAAAGCATCGGTCGGGGCCTCGGGCGCCCTGACGGCGCCGAGATTCTCGACTGCACTGGGTTAACGGTCGCTCCCGGATTCATCGACGTGCATTGCCACTTGCGCGAGCCCGGCCGCGAGGACGTCGAGACGATCGCGTCTGGTGCGAGGGCCGCGGCGGCCGGCGGGTTCACCGCCGTCTGCGCGATGCCGAATACCGATCCGGTCACCGACAATCAGGCCGCCGTAGGTTTCATCATCCGTCAGTCGCAGCGCGCGAAGGCGGCACGCGTACACGTCATCGGCGCTATCTCGGTCGGGCAACGTGGCGAAACACTGGCCGAGTTTGGGGAGATGGTCGCGGCGGGCGCAGTGGCGATGAGCGACGACGGGAGGCCGGTAGTCAGCGCGCAATTGATGCGCACGGCTCTCGAGTACGCACGCACATTTGGGATCCTCGTCATCGATCACTGCGAGGAACCCACGCTGGCCATGGGCGGATCGATGAACGAAGGGCTGGCCAGCGCGCGGCTGGGTCTCAAGGGAATTCCGTCGGAAGCCGAGGAAATCATGGTGATCCGTGATATTCTCCTCGCGCGTCGGACGGGCGGTCACGTCCACCTGGCGCACATGAGTACGCACGGGTCGGTCGAGCTGATACGATGGGGAAAGGAGCGGGGCATCAACGTCACCGCCGAAGTTTGTCCGCATCATATCTCGCTGACCGAGGATCGGGTGCTGCTGTATGACACCAACGCCAAGATGAATCCGCCGCTGCGTTCCGCAAGGGACGTCGAATCGCTTCGCGATGCGGTGAGGGACGGCACTATCGACATGATCGCCACCGACCACGCGCCCCATCACTACGACGAGAAGGAACGGGAGTTCGCCGACGCACCGAACGGGATAATCGGGCTCGAGACCGCCCTCGCGGTGTCGGTGACGAACCTGGTGGAGCCCGGACATATCAGCCTCGGCACGCTCGTTGAAAAGATGTCATGCGCGCCGGCGCGGCTGTTCGGCCTCCCGGGCGGGACGCTGCGCCGCGGATCCGTGGCCGACATCACCATATTTAACCCATCGAGGCAATGGCGGGTCGAACCTTCGGCTTTTCTCAGCAAAGGTCGAAATACGCCTTACGCCGGGATGACACTCACTGGGCGTTCCATGTGTACTATCGTGGGCGGGCACATTGTGCATAGTTCACTGAATGAAGCCTGGCCCGGTGGCGCTGAGCGACTAACGGACCAGGGGTAACAGGCATTCGAGGGGATAGCTGACGATGACTAAAGCAAAGACCAACGCGCTGGATGCGCTGCGCGCCCTGATCGCGGAGCGGCAGCAGTACGAGCAATGGATGTCGACACTGGAATCGAAGCGCGACGGCATCCAGGAGCATGTTTTCGAGAAGGTCTACGGCGACTATCGAGGGCGGCTCGAGCGCGTGATCGGCGAGATACACGGCCACGCTGAGGAGCTTCAGCTCAGCATCACCGCTCTTTCGTCGCGCCTCGTTGAAGTCGCGCGGGAGGAGGACGTGCGTCGAGACTCCCTTCAGGAAGCGGAGCTACGCGCTGCGGTGGGCGAGTACGAGCCCGCCCAGTGGGAAGAGATGCGCGCCGAGGCGGAGCGCGAACTGGAGAAGGTCGCCGCCGATCGAGAATCGCTTGACAGCCAGCTCGGTGAATTGAGAAGTATTCAGAAGCTCGGCGCTGTCGGCGTCGCCGCGAGAGTGGATAGATCAGAATCAGCGCCTGCCGAACCGATTGCGACGTCTTCAGATACGGCGTCGACTGTTCCGGAAAGTCCCCCTTCGGCTGTCGCGGTTAGCCCTTCGCAGTCCGACGACAGTGTGGCTGCGCCCGTCGCGGCGGCGACCGCGTCGAACGACTCGGGGAACGCCGTTCCGGCGGCACCCTCCGCGGATCCGGGCCGGTCCTCCCTGGCCCAGATCGCGCCAGCGGCTCAATCCTCACCGACGGTTGGTCAGAAAAGCAAAGCGGCGCGAACGCCTGCTGGAGGGCTGAGCGCCGTAAAATCGAAAGAGGCGAGAGCAGAGCAGGCGAAGACCTTGAAATGCCCTGAGTGCGGAACGCCGAATTACCCCACCGAATGGTATTGTGAGCGGTGCGGCGCTGAGCTCGCGACGATGTAAAAAAAAACGGGCGCCGAGAGGCGCCCGTCGTCCGCCGAGCCCGCAAAATGCTACTTCGCGGTTTTCTTTTCCATCCGACTCTTATGGCGCGCGGCGGTGTTCTTGTGAATCAGCCCTTTTCTCGCGGCGCGGTCGAGCAGCGTAACGGCGGCGGCCTGGTCTTCACCAGACCTCTCTGGTTGCTGGGCCTTCTTGAGTGCGGTGCGCAGAGCCGAGCGCTGGGCGCGGTTGCGAGCCGTAGCTGCACGGGATTTCCGCATGTTTTTCTTCGCTGACGCGATATTCGGCACTGAGATTCTCCAATCCGGTTGACTGCCAAATTCAGAAAAACGAACTCGGCGGGGCAGCCTTGAATGATATCCCACGGAGTGCCGAAGTCAACTAACGATGGCTCCTATTTAGTGGGTCACTTTGATGGTGACAGGTAATCGGGACCTCTTGTCATGACTGCGGATTGAGGACTTTCCGGATTCAGGACGAACGACCATCAACGATCGACGACCAAGTGCGGATCGAGGGTAAAACGGGTGTACGGACGGGACACTTGAGGAGTCCGTGGTGCTCCTCGCGGGTCGTTCCTTCCGCAATCTGCAATCCGCAATCAGTCGTCGATCGTCGATGGCTGTCAGTCCTGAGTCCGGACGGGTCCTCGATCCGACAGTCCCAGAACCACCAACCGTTCTACGGGCGTGTGCTCCGAATCTGGTCTGCGGCGCGGCCAAGGATCAGACTCACGTACCTGTCCCCCCTGCGCTAACTTCCACCTCGGCCTCGCCGCGCCGCAACGCCCCTCATCTTACCTCTGCCAATTTGAATCAGGTTCAGACATTCATCCTCATTGCGCCCGTGCTGCTTTTCTCGATGGTGGCGCATGAGTATGCCCACGGCTACGCTGCACTCAGAAATGGCGATCCCACCGCGTACCAGCTCGGCCGCCTCACATGGAATCCGGCGAAGCACATCGATCCGTTCATGACGATTATCCTCCCCGCCATTTCGTTTCTGCTCGGCGGGGTGATCTTCGGCGGGGCGAAGCCGGTGCCAGTGAATCCCCGGAATTACCGGAACTTCAAGCGCGGAGACATCATTGTCTCGCTCGCTGGAGTGACGACCAATTTCGTCATCGCTCTCCTGTGCGTGCCGCTCATTCTCCTCGTGTACTTCATCGGATCTCGGGTCGCTCCGCTCGCCGGGCCCGCGTCGATCTTCCAGTTGATGCTGATCTACGGGATCCAGATCAACATCGTCCTCGCCGCGTTCAACCTCATCCCGATTCCGCCGCTCGACGGATCGCACGTGATGAAGTATCTCCTGCCGCCAGCGTGGTCACTCAGCTATCAGCGGCTCAGCCGTTACGGCCTGATCATCCTCTTCGCCCTCATCAGTTTTGCCAGACCGGTGTTCTATCTCTGGCTCAAGCCTGCTCTCGCTCTCATCGCCGGGCTCAACGCGGTTGTCGTTCCGTTCATCATTCCCAGCCAATGGACGACATAGCGGACTCGCTTCGCGACGGGCTGCGCGACGGGCAGCGTGACGGACCGCGCGACGGCGAGGTATTCGTCGTGGAGCTCACCCAGTTTTCAGGTCCGCTCGACCTGCTGCTTTCGCTGATCCGCGATGAGCAGATAAACATCCAGGACATTCCCGTCGCGCGAATTGCGGAGCAGTTCCTCGCACGGATCGCGACGCTCGCCCTTGACGAGGCGGCTGACTATCTCGAGATGGCGGCGCGGCTTGTTCGAATCAAGGCGCAGATGCTGCTCCCGCGGCGGGAAGGGGATGAGCCCTGGGAGGATCCGCGCGCCGAGCTGGTGCGGCGCCTCCTCGAGTATCAGCAGGTGCGCGAAGTTGTGGACATCCTCGAGCGGCGGAGTGACCAGCGACGGAACCGGTTCGCCCGCGCGTATCTGCCGCAGGGCCTTTCGTCGCCGGCACCGGCTGCTGCCGCGCTGTCGCTGTCGCTGCCGGAGCTCCTGGCCGCCGTTGATCGCATCATCCGTACGGCGCGAAAACCAGGCGTCCACGACGTCGTGCCCCGCGCACTCGATATGGACGCCGCGATCGCGACGATTCGTGCTGTGCTTGCGGACCGCGTACGCATATCGTGGCGCGACCTCGTCGTTCGCGGCGCAGAGCCCTGGGAGGTGCTGTCGGTGCTCCTCGCGCTCCTCGAACTCGCCAAGCGGGGCGAACTGCGGCTCGCCCAGCCGCGACCCTTCGCCTCCGTCGAGATAACAAGTGATTCCGCTAGCGAAGCTGCTTGAAGCAGCGCTGTTCTCCAGCGCCCATCCCGTCGGACTACCCGACCTCAGAACTGTCGCCAGAGATGGCGAGACGTCGGAATCGCAAATACTCTCTGCGCTCGACGACCTTCGCCGTCACTACGACGAAGACGGTCACGGCGTCGAGCTGATCGAAGTCGCAGGCGGATGGCAGATTCTCACGCGGCCCGAGTACACAGAGACGATCGAGCGGGCGCAGCTAGCCGCGCGGCCGCAGCGGCTCTCAGCGGCAGCGCTCGAGACACTCGCGATTATCGCATACCGGCAGCCCATCGGACGCGGCGACATCGAGGAGGTTCGCGGAGTGGGATGCGGGCAGATGCTCAAGTCGCTGCACGAGCGAGAACTCATTGAGGTCGTCGGCCGGGGAGAAGGGATGGGGCGTCCTCTCCTCTATGGCACGACGCCCGGATTTCTCGAGCAGTTCGCGCTGCGCCATCTGGGCGAACTACCCCGCGCCGATGAGCTTGCCGTCGCGCTCCGGGATCCCACTGGAGAGGGAGCAGATCGCGCCGAGAAGGCAACGCGGGACGAGGAGCGCATCTCGGCAAAGGTTCGCGCGAATGCAGCGCCGCAAGCGACAGCAGTCGAGGGCGCGAATCATTCGGAAGCGCATGGCGCGGTTTCGCCATACACGGCGGCTGGCGGCTGATGGGAGGGATAATGCGCATCCAGCGTGCCCTCGCCCGCGCCGGTGTTGCCTCGCGCCGCCGCGCCGAGGACCTCGTCGCGGCCGGCCGGGTTCACGTGAACGGAGCCGTCGCGGCGACGGGACAAAGCGTGGATACCGACGCCGATTCCATTACTGTCGATGGAACACCGGTGGTACAGCCGGTTGGTTTTCACTGGATCGTGCTCAACAAGCCGTCGGGTGTACTGACGACCAAGTCGGACCCCGCCGGGCGGCGCACCGTCTTTGACCTCGTGCCTCCACGGCCGGGTCTAACCTATGTGGGCCGGCTCGATTACATGACAGAGGGCGTTCTCATTCTCACCACCGATGGCGAAGCGGCCCACAAGCTGACCCATCCGAGCGGCGAAGTCGAGCGAACATATGTCGCAACGGTTCGCGGCGATGGGCCGGCCGCGGTCCGTGCGGGACGGAACGGTGTAGAGCTCGAGGATGGGTGGATGCAGCCGATGGACATCGCCGCACGAAATATCTCCCGCGGACTGTGGGAGCTGGAAGTCACTATCGCCGAAGGCCGCACGCGGGAGATTCGTAGATTCTGCGCCGCGCTCGACCTCGCGGTGGAGCGGCTTGTGCGTACGCGATTCGGACCGGTGTCGCTGGGCAAGCTACCCTCGGGCGCTACGCGGCCGCTCACCGGCCGCGAGCGTGACATAATCCTTGCCATCGCGCAGTAGTCATCTCGCAGTAAGCGTCTCTCAGTAACTGTCTCACAGTTATCACATCGCAGTAACAGCAGCTCTTCCGCTCGACAACGAACAAAGGAGAACGGACGTGGCAACACAGGTTCCGCCCGCCGCCGACACGAGCATGATCCACGACGTCGTCGACCAGGTAGCGCTCCGGATCGTCGGCCAGAACTACATGATCGAGCGCCTCGTGATCAGCATCCTCACCGGCGGTCACGTCCTCCTCGAAGGTGTTCCTGGACTCGCCAAGACGCTCGCCGTGAGGACACTGGCCGAGACGATCAACACGACCTTTCAGCGGATTCAGTTCACGCCCGATTTGCTGCCCGCCGACATTCTCGGCACCCAGGTCTACGATCAATCGAACGGACAATTCAGCGTCAAGAAGGGGCCGATCTTCGCCAACATCATTCTTGCCGATGAAATAAACCGTGCACCCGCCAAAGTGCAGGCCGCACTGCTCGAGGCGATGCAGGAGAAGCAGGTCACGATCGGCGGCACCACCTTCAAGCTGGACGAGCCGTTCCTCGTCCTCGCGACGCAGAATCCGATCGAGCAGGAGGGCACCTATCCCCTCCCCGAGGCTCAGGTCGACCGCTTCATGCTGAAACTGCACGTAGGATACCCGACTCGCGATGAAGAGAAGGAGATCCTGCGCCGAATGGCTGGCGGTCACGCGATTCCAGTAAGACACGTTGCCACGCCGCAGAGCATCATGGCCGCACGGCAACGCATCGCCGATCTCTACATGGACGAAAGGATCGTCGACTACATCGTCTCCATCGTTCATGCGACCCGGGTTCCCGCCGATGCCGGCCTGCGCGAGCTGGCGCCGCTAATTGAGTACGGCGCGAGTCCGCGGGCGACACTCGCGCTGGCGCAAGCGTCGCGCGCGCACGCGTTTCTGCGCGAGCGAGCGTTCGTCACGCCCGACGACGTGAAGGCGATCGCGCCAGACGTGCTGCGGCACCGCGTGCTGACGACTTATGAGGCCGAGGCTGAGGAAGTGACCAGCGATTCGATCGTCACGCGGATACTGGCCGCAGTAACGGCGCCGTGATCGGCCGGCGCACTCCGATCGGCCGGAGGCGGGGCGGAAAACAGATTCCGCGTCTCGAGGGCGAGGAGGGAGAGGGCAGGCGATGGTTCCGCCGCTCTTCCCGTCGCGACAGGCACGTCCTCCCGCCGGCCGCGCCCGCCGCCGCCGGGGAAGCGGTAAGGCGTGGAGTTCCGCCGGAGATCCTGCGCCAGGTCAAGCTCATCGAGCTTCGTACTCGCGGCCTGGTGAACTCTCTCTTCACCGGCGAGTACAGGAGCGTGTTTAAAGGCCAGGGCATGGAGTTTTCCGAGGTGCGGGAATACCAGCCCGGCGATGAGGTTCGCACCATCGACTGGAACGTCACTGCGCGCATGCGGCGTCCATTCGTCAAGCGCTACATCGAAGAGCGCGAGTTGACGGTGATGCTCGCCGTCGACCTCTCTGGATCGGAGCGGTTCGGGACGGTGCGTCGTTTCAAGAGCGAGCTGGCGACTGAACTCGCAGCGGTGCTCGCGATGTCGGCCGTCCGCAACAACGATCGTGTGGGAATCGTTCTCTTCACCGACCGCATCGAGTACGTCCTGCCGCCCCGCAAGGGACGCAAGCATGTGCTGCGGCTGCTGCGCGACCTGCTCACATTCGAGCCGGTTGGGCGCGGCACCGATATCGCCGGCCTGACCAATCATCTCGCCCGGACGCTCTCTCAGAAGACCATCATCTTTCTGATCTCCGACTTCGATGCTGAGAACATAGAGCGTCCGCTGAAGGTTCTGGCGCAGCGACACGACGTGGTCGCTGTGACAGTGGAAGACCCGAGCGAGCGCGAACTTCCCGACGTAGGCCTCGCGCGTTTCGTCGATCCGGAGACGGGCGCCACGTTCGAGATCGATACGAACGAGCGCGGTGTTCGAGCGGAGTACGAGCGGCGGGTCGCGCTGGAGCGCGACGCACGGAAGCATCTGCTCCGTCGACTCGCGATAGACGAAGTGCCGGTGACCACCGAGGGGAACTACATCGAGCCGCTGCTCCGGTTTTTCCGCTCGCGCGAGACGAAGGGCCGGCGGAGATGACAGGATACCGCGTACCGGGTACCTGGTACCTGTTCGCAGCCCTCCTGCTGTTCCTTCAGAACGCAGCGACGGCGCAGCCGGGTCCCATTCAGCTCGGGGTGCGCATCTCGCCCGATACTGTGACTGTGGGGCAGCGCTTCATCGTGGTGGTTCGCGTGCGTGCACCCCGCGGTGCAACAATCGCGTTCCCATCGGTCACGGACTCCGCAGCCGGCAGGCCGCTGACGGCCACAAGAGTCGTCGCCCGGTCGGCGATCGTGACGACGCCCGACACATCCGCGACAATCCAGGGTGCGGCATACCGACTGACCGCCTGGGACATCGGCCCGCAGGCGCTGTCGCTCGGTGATGTCGTGGTTCGCGCCGGCGGACAGACGGGCTACGTCTCGCTCGCCGACCGTAGTGTCTTCGTCCGCTCGGTGCTCCCCGCTGATACCACACTGCACGTGCCGAAACCGCCCCGCCCGCCGATCGTGATCGTGCCGTTCAACTGGATTCCATGGCTGGCGCTGCTTGCCGCGCTGGTGGCGGCGTCGCTTCTCTGGTGGGCCTGGCGCTGGTTCAGGCGGCGCAGTCG
Organism: Gemmatimonadaceae bacterium; assembly: GCA_013813715.1. Taxonomy (GTDB): domain Bacteria; phylum Gemmatimonadota; class Gemmatimonadetes; order Gemmatimonadales; family Gemmatimonadaceae; genus UBA4720. Next base: position 21,596 of record JACCRF010000039.1, read on the forward strand.
CAAGCCGCTCGACCCCTGGTCGGCCGCCGAACGCGACTTCCAGCGTATCGAGTCAATGCGGCTCATCGAGGCAGGCGAGGGAGAACGGCATGTCGCAATGATGACGGACATCATGCGCACGTATCTCGTCGCCCGCGTCAGTGGTATCCAGCCATCGCATACGTCGTCGGAGCTACTTGCCGCGGCAAGCGACATCCATCGCGCCGCGCCGGGCCTCGGCGAGCAGCTGTGGAGCGCTGACCTCGTCAAGTTCGCGCGCCGCAGGGTGCAAGGCGACGAAGCCGTTTCGCTCGGCCGATCGGCGCGGGAGATCGCAAGGACTGTGGAGTCGTACCTGGCCGCTCGTGAGCAACCAAAGAGCGGCAGGAAGGCCGCTTGACGATTCCGGGATTCCTCGAGTTTCAGTTGCCATGGGCACTCCTGCTGCTGCTTGTGCTGCCGGTCTGGTGGGTATGGAGGCGACGCCGGTCGGAGGATGCGATCGTGTTCTCCAGAACGAGTGTGCTCGCGCGCGGCCCTCGAGCTGGGCAGAGAATCGCTCGGGCAATTTTCATCCTCCGCAATCTCGCGCTTGCGGGTGTGATCTTCGCGCTCGCCAGGCCGCGGAGCGGCGCTCGTGTCGAGACCACAACGACGTCGGGGATCAATGTCGTCCTGTCCCTCGATCTCTCGAGCTCTATGCTCGCTCAGGATTTTCAGCCCAACAACCGCCTCGAGGTCGCGAAAGCGCGGGCCAAACAGTTCGTCCGCGCGCGACCGTCCGACAGAATTGGAGTCGTGGCGTTCGCGGGTGAGGCGCTGACGCAGGTGCCGCTCACGACCGATCACTCGGTGGTGCTTCAGTCGATCGACAACCTTCAGGCGGGCCAGCTAGAGGATGGCACGGCGATTGGACTTGGAATAGCCACCGCGGCGAACCGGCTGCGCGACGCACCCGGCAAGTCACGCGTGATGATCGTCGTGACGGACGGCGTCAACAATCGCGGCCAGATCGATCCGCTGTCCGCCGCAAAGGCGGCGGCCGTGTACGGCATCAAGATCTACGGCATCGGAGTCGGTAGCGAGGGATATGCTCCGGTTCCGATCGGCCGTGACGCATTCGGTCTCCGGTTCGAGAATCAACCAGTGAAGATCGATGAAGCGGTGCTGCGAAACATCGCTGGGCTCACCGGCGGCCGGTATTTCCGTGCGCGTGACGGCGCAGGCCTCGGCCAGATCTACTCGCAAATCGACCAGCTCGAGAGAGTCCCGATGCAGTCGCAGTCATTCGTCAGCTTCACCGAGCTCTACCGGTGGGCGCTCGGTCTCGCGCTGCTGGCGCTCGTCCTCGAGCTGGGTCTGACCGCCTGGAAAGCACCGCTCCCATGATCGATCTTCGCAACGTCGCATGGCCCTGGGCGCTGCCGCTCGTCGTCATCCTCCCGCTAATCACGGCGTGGATGATCGTGAAGGCAAAGCGGGTTCGCGCAGCACGACTCTCGCGGCTCGGCACGCCGGCAATGATCGCGCGGCTGGCGCCCTCGGCCACGGCGGCATCACGCTGGCAACCGGTGCGGCTGACCGCGGCGATGCTTTTTCTCGCGATCGCTTTCGCTGGCCCGCGGTGGGGCGCAGAAAGGACGATTGTGAAGCAGCCGGGCATCGACGTCGTACTCGCGCTTGACGCGTCATCGTCCATGCTTGCCCGCGACGAGCGCCCCGATCGACTGACCAGCATGAAGCAGGTCGTCAGCAGGCTGCGCGAGCTCTCGCCCAACGACAGATTCGCGCTCGTCGCCTTCGCCGGCCGCAGCTACGTTCTTAGTCCGGTTACCATCGACGATGGGGCGTTGAACCTGTTCATCGAGAATCTGGATCCGACGGTGGTTGGACAATCGGGCAGCTCGATCGCGAGCGCGATCGCGCAATCCAACAACCTGCTTGCGCTTTCCAAGTCCGGCGCCGAGCGGGCGATCGTAGTGATGAGCGACGGTGAAGCGTTCGAGGAGGCGGAGGAGACCGTGGTGAATGAGGCACGCCGTGCCGTCGATCTGGGAGCATCCGTCATCACCGTTGGATTCGGCACGCCTGAAGGAGCGACGATTCCGGTGACGGAGCGCGGCGTAGTGACCCAGAAGCGCGATCAGGGCGGCGCTGTCGTCGTGTCGAGGTACAACCCTGATCTGCTTCGCGCCGCGGCCGGAGCGGGTCGAGGAGTGTTCGTTCCGCCCACCGAGCCCGATCGAGCCGCTTCGGTGAGGC
>JACCRF010000041.1 GCA_013813715.1 Gemmatimonadaceae bacterium
TCTATTCAACGGATGTGGACAAGGTCGAGTCGCAGCACGTGCGGCATCGCTCATTTACAAACTGGATGACGGCAAACCGGCCGGAGTTTCATCGCGAAAGGGTTATTCCCAACCCGTATCCCGGGACACGACCTCAACAATCCAACGCCGCGTTCTTCTGCTTCCGCAGAATGAGCTGACGGGATCAATTTTTACGACATCGTGATTTGCGCGCAGTGGAATCGATGGCGTCATTTACAAGCGCATGCATGAATCTCCTTCGCCGCCGGCGGCCATTCGTCGCGATCGGTCGAGCTGCGTGAGCGAGGACCTCAAAAGCCGCGCTATATTGAGACTACGCCCGCCCATCAGCTAACCGCTTCGACGGTTGTACTCCGACGTTCCCAACGGTCATGCCTAAGACAGTAAACGTCCCGCCAGTCGCCGGGTCGATCCCAATTCGCCCGACTCCCGCGCGGTATCGCAGATGCAGCATCTCAGTGCTCGACACGCGTGACGACCCGATGATGCGGTTCGACGCGGAGGGCCGCTGCCATTACTTCCATGAGTACGCGGAGGCCGAGCGGCTGCATGTGCGCGCCGGCGCTGAGGGACGCGCAGAGCTGGAGCGGTTGGCGGATAACATCCGCGCGACGGGTCGCGGCAAGCAGTACGACTGCATCCTCGGCCTGAGCGGCGGTGTCGACAGTACCTACGTCGCCTGGCAGGCGAAGCAACTTGGCCTTCGCCCGCTCGCGGTTCATTTCGACAATGGATGGAACAGCGAGCTGGCCGTCGGCAACATTGAAAGCATCGTGAGCAGGTTGGAGTTCGACCTGTTCACCTACGTCATCGACTGGAACGAGTTCCGCGACCTGCAACTCGCGTATCTGAGGGCGTCGGTGGTGGACATCGAGGTGGTCACCGACCACGCGATCGTCGCGACCCTATACCGGCTGGCCGCGAAACATGGAATTCGGCATATCCTCAGCGGCACGAACGTAGTGACCGAGCAGGTTCTTCCGCCGCATTGGGTTTTCAACAAGACAGATCACGTGAACATCCGGGCCATCCACCGGGAGTTCGGAACGTCCCCTCTCAAGACATATCCATTCATGGATCTGAAGGTCAAGAAATACCATCAAATAGTGAGGGGAATCCGCAGCCATGCCATTCTCAACCTCGTGGACTACAACAAGGCCGCTGTGAAGCGCCTGATCGCTAGCGAGCTTGGGTGGCGTGATTACGGGGGTAAACACCATGAATCGATTTTCACGCGTTTTTATCAGGGCCATATCCTCCCTGTCAAGTTCGGCGTAGACAAGCGAAAGGCTCATCTTTCCAACCTGATTTTTTCCGGTCAGATGACTCAGGCGGAAGCGCTCGCTGAGCTCGAACGGCCAATCTATAATCCCGCCCAGCTTGCCAAAGACCGCGATTTCGTCCTCAAGAAACTGGAGCTCGGAGAGGCGGATTTTGCGGAGCTCATGCTTCGCCCACCGCGGCCCCACACTGATTTCGCGTGCGAGCGGTCGGTGTACGCGGAGTACCCCATGCTTCGCCCGTTTCGCGGAATGGCTGAGCTGCTGAAAACCGCGATCAAGTAAGCCGCGATGACCGAGATCGCTGGCGGCGGAATTAGCAATCTGATCTCCATCCAGAACATGGTTGCGCATGTCTGACAACACCGGGAGCGGCGTCTTCTCATCCGATCTGCGCTTCGCCATTGTTGGCTGCGGGCGCATCGCGGGCCGTCACGCCGAGCAGATCTCCAGGGTAGGGCATCTCGCCGCGACCTGCGATGTGATTCTCGACCGTGCCCGGGAGCTGGCAGCTCCGCACGGCGCGCAATGCTACGCCAGCGTGGAGGAGATGCTGGGGTCCGGCAATGGCTTCGATGTCGTGGCGATCTGCACTCCCAACGGCCTGCATGCAAAGCACGCGATCGCGGCACTGGGACACGGATGCCACGTGTTGTGCGAGAAGCCGATGGCGATCTCGGTCGCCGACTGCGGGTCGATGATTCAGGCAGCGGAGCGGGCGAACCGGCGCCTCTTCATCGTGAAGCAGAATCGATTCAATCCGCCCGTCGCCGCAGTCAAGAAGCTCCTCGACGAGGGCCGGCTCGGCAAGATCTACAGCGTGCACCTCAATTGCTTCTGGAACCGGAACGCGGACTACTATCAAGACACGTGGAAAGGCACGAAGGAGATGGACGGCGGCTCACTCTACACGCAGTTCAGCCACTTCATTGACCTTCTGTACTGGCTGGTTGGTGACGTGAAGGATGCCTTCGCGGTCGTAGACAACTACGCCCACAATGGCATCATCGAGTTCGAGGATGCGGGCGTGGCGGCCCTCCGCTTCCACAGCGGAACGCTTGGCTCGATCAACTTCACGATCAACTCGTTCGAGCGGAACCTCGAGGGCTCGTTGACCATCTTCGCCGAAAAAGGAACCATCAAGATCGGAGGTCAGTACCTGAACGAGCTTGAGTACCAGCGTATCGAGGGATTCGAGATCACCGACCTGCCCGCGGGAAATCCCGCCAACAGCTACGGCCATTACCAGGGCTCGATGTCCAACCACGGTCTCGTCTACGACAATCTCGTGGATGTCCTCCGCTCCGGCGGGGTGATCGCTACCAATGGATTCGAAGGACTCAAGACGGTCGAGATCATCGACAAGATCTACACCGCCGCCCGCCGTGAAGCCTCGCATTAGAACCGCCGCCATCCGGAATGTCCGCTTCGGTGAGAACGTCACAGTCGTCGAGCCGGTGAACCTCTACGAGTGTGAGATCGGCGACCATTCCTTCGTCGGACCTTTCGTTGAGATTCAGAAAGGCGCAGTGATCGGGAGCAACTGCCGCATTCAATCGCACGCTTTTATCTGCGAGCTGGTCACACTGGGCGACCATTGCTTCGTCTCGCACGGAGTGATGTTCATCAATGACCTTTTCTCGACCGGCGAGCCGGCGGGCGGCGACCAGTCCCTTTGGAAGCGGACTTTAATCGGCAGCCACGTGTCAATCGGCACCAACGCCACCATCCTCCCAGTGCGCATCTGCGACGAGGTAGTCATCGGTGCCGGATCGGTGGTGACGAGGGACATCTCCGAGCCGGGGATCTATGCCGGTAATCCGGCCCGCCTCATTCGCCGGCTCTCACCCTCTCCCGAGGCGGGCTGACATGGAGTTCGTGAATCTTCACGCCCAGTATCTGGGCATCAAGGATGAGATAGATGCTGCGATTGCCACGGTGATTCGCGAGTCGTCGTTCATCCGCGGCCCCCACGTGGACGAGTTCGAGATGCGCTTCGCCGAGCTGGTCGGGGTGCGGCATTGTGTGTCATGCGGCGACGGCACGGACGCCATTTACATCGCGCTACGTGCGCTGGGCCTCGGCCAGGGTGACGAAGTAATCACCACCGCTCATACCTGGATCGCGTCGGCAGAAACGGTGACGCAGGCGGGCGGGCGCGTGGCCTTCTGCGATACCGAGGATGAATACTATTGCATTGACCCGCTCCGCATCGAGCGGCAGATCACGCCGCGCACGCGTGGAATAATCGCGGTGCACCTGTACGGACAACCGGCGGACATGGATCCTATTCTCGAGTTAGCACGGCGTCACGGGTTGTGGGTAATCGAGGACTGCGCCCAGGCTCATCTGGCGACCTACAGGGGCCGTGTTGTCGGGACGATGGGCGACGCGGCGACCTTCTCGTTCTATCCAGGCAAGAATCTCGGAGCGATGGGGGATGCCGGCTGTCTCGTCACGAATCGTGGCGACGTTGCGGAATTCGCCGCGCTCTTCGCGCGGCACGGCGGCAAAGGCGAGCATGTGATGGAAGGGATCAACAGCCGGCTGGACGGGCTGCAGGCCGCCATCCTTAATGTCAAGTTGCGGCACCTTCGCCGGTGGACCGCCGAGCGGCAGCATCTCGCGGCGCGGTACGATGAGCTGCTCGCCGACATCCCGGGGATTCGCACGCCAATGCGGCGCGCGGAATGCGAGCACGTCTTCCATCTCTACGTGATCCGGAGCCAGCGGCGCGACGCATTGCGCGAGCGCCTGCACGAGCGCGGAATCCCGACTCTCATCAACTACCCGAAGGCTCTGCCGTTCTACCCGGCATACGCGTACCTCGGGCACACTCCTGCTGATTTTCCGGTGGCATACCGACATCAGGGTGAGATCCTCTCGATTCCTCTTTATCCTGAGCTGGAGGCGAGCCAGGTCGAGGCGGTCGCAGACGCGATTCGATCATTCGAGGCACCGGCCCCGAGACGGCCCGCAGGCGTGCACCAAACGCGCGGTGTTGCGGCCGGGTCGTCGAAGCGGGATTGATGCGGGGGAGCATCTATCACCGCTTCCCCCGTGATGTTTCCTGATACCGTGAGCGAGGTTTCGCTCTTTGCCGGCCAGACGGTTCTTCTCATCTCGCCTCAATCGTGGGAAGGGCTGACGCTCTCGAAGCACCACTACGCCGTCGCCCTCTCCGAGGCCGGCGCGCATGTTTTCTTCCTCAACCCGCCGTCGGGCGGCGCGTTGCGTCCGCGGATCACGAGTGTTCCTGACGCGAACGTGAAGCTGATCGATTACAGGACCATAATGCGGGCCAGGCGTTTCCTGCCCCAGCGCCTGCACGACGCACTGGAGACGGTGCAGGTGTCGCTGATCGAACGGCAGATCGGACGGAATCTCGATGTCGTCTGGAGCTTTGATCCGACGCGCTTCAGGAATCTCCGCGCTTTCCGGTCGAACCTGCGCGTGTTCCACGCCGTTGACCGGGTAGAGGAATCGGCGCTCCGGCCGATCGGAACGAGCGCCGACGTGGTGCTCTCGGTCTCGCGTCTCATTCTCGACGACTTCGCGGAGGTCGGAACCGCAGGTTTCCGCGTGAATCACGGACTCTCTGTCGATTTTGAACGAGCTGCCCGCACCCGCCTCGACGAACTGGCCCGTACCCCGGGACCTTCTCCGTCACCGCCGTACAAGGTCGGTTACGTGGGGAATCTCCTCCACCCCGCCATCGACCACGCGGCCTTCTCCCGCATCGTCACCGCGACGCCGGAAGCGGAGTTTCACATCTGGGGCCCGTACCAATATGCGCATCTCAACTGGAAACACTCCGGCGTTCCGGAGGTCGTGTCGTTCATTGCGTTTCTTCAGAAGCGGCCGAACGTCCGGCTGCACGGCCTCACGCATCCGCGCGTGGTCGCCGAGGGTCTTGGGAAGATGGATGTCCTGCTGACTTGTTACGATTCGGAGCGCGAGTTGAACCGGGGATCAAACAACCACAAGGTTCTCGAGTATCTCAGCACCGGCAAACCAGTCGTGACCAATCACGTCTCCGAGTACATGGACGCAGGCATTCCCCCCGGCCTGTTGTCGATGCCCGGAACGACGGACAACGCGGAGCTGCCCGGCATGTTCCGGCAGGTCATCGAAACGCTGGACGAGCTGCACCGCGTCGAACTGCAGGAACGGCGGATTAGTTTCGCGCTGTCCAACACCTATTCCGGAAAACTCCGGGAGATAGAAGGGATCGTCGGAGCCCGGCTGCGATGAAGCTCACCGGCAATCTCGACTGCGACCGTTTCGACTACGCCGCGCGATGCGTGTCGAGGCTCGGACAGAGTGGCAGCCTCGTATTCGACATTGGTGCCGGAGCGGGGGCGATGCGTGTTCCGATCGAGTCGGCCGGCCACCGTTATGCTGGATTCGACCTGGTGCCGGAAGCGCCGGAGGTTCGGAGATGGGACATTGAGGAGCCCCTCCCCCTAAACGAACGAGCAGACGTTGTGCTGATGCTGGAGGTGATCGAGCATCTCTGGAATCCGAAGAAATGCCTCGACCACGTGTCGGCAGTTCTCCGCGAGGGGGGACACCTCGTTCTGACGACGCCCAACCCGAGGTGGAGCAGGGGGCGATTCGATCTTCTCATCCGACACGAGATGTCGTGTTTCACGGAACAAGACCTCGAGTTGAATCATCATGTATTCACGAGCTGGCCGCACGTCATCGGCAGGCTGCTCGCATCGAGCGGGTTCGAAGTGACCGAGTATGTCACCCTCGAGAGTCGGCTGGAGTGGCCAAACCGGCCACTCACGCCTTCGTACCCGGCTCGTGTCGTGAAGCACCTGCTGAGCCGGTTGATTGAAGCAAGGGACCCGGCAGCGAAGGGAATGGGCTACGGTGTGGTCGCAGTGAAGAACTCAGCCGTGGCAGGTGGCGCCGGCGGCACCCGGGCCGCCCCGCTCAGTGCTTCGAATGTTAGAAACCCGAGCGATCTCTTTCTCTTTTTCGAGGAGCCCGAACTCGATCGCTGGCTTCCCTTCGACCGCCATCCGAGGCGAATCGTCCGCCGGATCCTGAGAGGCCCGTCTCAGATCGGCGGCGTGCAGCGCTGGTTTCTCAACCTTTGCCGCGGTCTTGACCAGATCGGAGTCGCGTACAGCGTGAACGACTACGACCTGATTCGGCGCCGCGATGACGCTGTTGCGTTCGTGATCGGCAAGTCCCACGTCATCGGGAAAATTCCTGCCGGAGTGCCGATTGTTTTCGGACCGGGCGTGGACTCGCACCCGTGCGCCAACGATTTCTGGCGCACTGCGGGGATCGTCCACCTGTTGATCTCGTGCGACTGGTTCGCGCAAATGTACGGGCGCGACCTTCCGGTGCCCATTCCGATAACCGTCTGGCCGGCTGGTATCGACATGGATCTCTGGCGGCCGGGGCCAGCCTCCGGACGCAGTCGCCAGGTGATAGTGTACGACAAGGTGCGATGGGAGCGAGACCTCTACGAGCCCGAGCTCATCGAGCCCGTCGTCGCCGAACTCACGGCGTCAGGCTTTGAGCCGGTGGTGATCCGATACGGGAGTTACAAAGAGGAAGACTATCGCCGCATGCTGCAGAACGCGCTGGCGATGATCTTTCTCTGCGAGCACGAGACCCAGGGTTTTGCCTATCTGCAGGCCCTGTCGTCGAATGTTCCGATCTTCGCCTGGGACAGAGGCGGCGTATGGAAAGATCCATCGTACCATCCCCAAAGGGCGATTTTCGGACCAGTGACCTCCGTGCCGTACTTCGATGAGCGCTGCGGCAGAAAATTCGCGACGACCGAATCGTATCGTCGCGGACTGCGCGAATTTCTCGGAAAGGCAGGCTCCGGAGAATTTCGGCCGCGGGCGTACATTGCCGATGCCCTGGAGCTCGGGGCAAGCGCGCGAAGGTTCACCGAAATTGCGGCCGGAATACGGGCCTCACGGAGCGTTTGATGGAGCGCGTCCTCATCCTGTCTGGTCTCCAGCTCAGCACCAATCCGCGAGTCGTAAAGGAGGCAGATACGCTCGCCACCGCGGGCTACGATGTGGAGGTCGTCGGCGTGGCGCTCGATCCCCAACTCGTCGCCCGCGACAAGCAGTTGTTCGACGGGAAACAGTGGCGCTACACGACGCTCCTCGATGCCAGCTCTCACGAGCTCCGTGACCGGTACAGGTGGGCACAGGCGCGCACACGGATGCGCGTCCTGTACGAGGTGCATCGGCGCTTCGGAGTGAGCAGCCCCAGGCGGCTGGGCTACGCAGCATCCGAGATGCGTCGGTATGCGCTCCGCCACCCGGCCGATCTCACGATCGTGCACAATCCACAGGGTTTGTGGGTTGGCGTGGAGCTGCTGCGTCACGGGCGAAAAATCGCGGTTGACTTCGAAGACTGGTACTCGGAGGATCTTTTGCCCCAGGACAGGAGTGGATACACGGCAGAGTTGCTCAGACGCCTCGAAGCCATCGTGCTGCGAGGTGCGGCATACTCGAGCACTACATCCCGGCGACTCAGCGAGGCGCTCGCATCGTCGTATCAGTGTGTTCCGCCCGTGGTACTCTACAATTCCTTTTCCTGGGCGGAGCGCGCCAGCATTGATGGCGAGGCGCGCGATCGCGTGGATCCCGGGCTTCCGTCGGTCTGCTGGTTTTCACAGGTGGTGGGACCGGGCCGCGGGCTCGAAGCTTTGATGGACGCTCTGCCATCGGTAAACGTTCTGTTCGAGATCCATCTGCGCGGCAACGCCAGACCCGCCTACAGGGACGCTTTGCTGACGCGAGCCCCCCAGGTCTGGCGCGACAGGATACACTTCCACGATCAGGTGCCCCACGCCGAGCTCCTCTCGCGACTCGCTGAGCACGATCTGGCTCTTGCGGGAGAGCTGCCGGATTGCAGGAGCAGGGCGCTCACCATCACCAACAAGGTGCTTCAATACCTCCTGGCCGGCGTGCCGGTGCTCGCGAGCGACACCGAAGGGCAGCGTGAGGTAGCCGAAAGGGCCAACGGAGCCGTGGCTTTGTTCGCTGCCGGAGACAGCGAGAGTTTGGCCGCGGCAATCGACCGTATGCTGTCGAATCCGGAGCTCCTTCGCGAAGCGCGCGAAAAAGCAGCCCTTGCCGCCGAGCGTCATTTCTGCTGGGAGCGCGCCGCCCCAATGCTGCTGGACCAGGTGCGCCGGGCGCTTCCCACCGGGGTTGTCACCGAGCGCGTCGACGGCATTCACGCGCGTCCGGGCACTCGATGATGCGCGGCACAATGGCGAGACTCGTCCTGCGCCGTATGACATCGCGGAACGAAGACCACTTCATTCTGATGTATCACCACGTCGGGCCTATGGACCGGCTTGGATCCCTCTCGCCCTACGTCGTCACTCCTGCCGCGTTCGCTGCGCAGCTCGCCGTCATCGAGGCCAGACGGCTCGAGGTGGTGACGCTCGGCGAGCTCGTTGCCGCGACCTCAGGTGAGCGCGCCCTGGAACCCAGGGTCGTTATAACGTTCGATGACTGTCCCCGCGAGCTGCTCGACGCGGCGGTCCCGGAGCTCGAGCGGCGAAACTGGAGAGCCACTTTTTTTGCCGTGTCGGGAAAGGTCGGAGGCCATAATGACTGGGACGTGAAGCGGGGATCCCCGCGGGTGCCACTGATGGACTGGAGCGATCTTCGTGAGCTCGCCGCGCGGGGACACCAGATTGGCGCACACGGCTCGTCTCACACCAGCCTCAGACGCTGCACACACTCCGAGGCTCGCGCCGAGTTGACGGGTGCACGGGAAACAATCGAGCAGAAGATGGGGACAGCGGTGCGCTCGCTCGCCTGGCCGTTCGGCGACATTCCCGACGGGTACGCGGGTCTCTGCGAGGATGCGGGATATGACGCCGCGTGTGCGATATTTTCGATGTCGCGCAAGGTCCTGAGCGATCCCTTCGCAATTCGGAGAATCCTGGTGAGCGAGAGAGACGTTGGACTGCGCATGCGCGTCAAGCTCAGCCGGTCGTATCTCCGGGCGAGGCCGCTGATCGTGGATCGGCGGGCGCTGAAGAGTACGGGCGCGATACCCGGACGAACAACTTGAGAAAAGCTCTCATCGTGAGCCCGCGGTTTCCTCCCGCGAACGCATCCGACTGCCATCGTGTGCGGATGATGCTGCCGCATCTCGAGCAGCATGGGTGGTCCGCTGTCGTGCTCTGCGTGAGCGCCGAGGACAGCGAGGACGCGCGGGACACCGAGCTTCTGCGCACTGTGCCGGCCGTCACCGAGGTGGTGACATGCCGTGCGATTCCAGAGCGGTGGACCCGGCGGCTCGGGTTCGGGAGTCTGGCCCTGAGGTCAGCCCTCTTTCTCGGTGCCGCGGGAGACCGTCTGCTGCGCGCCGGCGGCTTCGATTTGGTTTTTTTTTCCACGACCGAATTCGGCGTTCTCTCACTGGGCCCGAGATGGCTTCGCAGGTTCGGCGTTCCGTTCGTCGTCGATCTCCACGACCCCTGGGTGAATCCGTACTACGTCGAGAACAACGTCAGGCCTCCTGGGGGACGCTTCAAGCACACCCTCCACCAGGCGGCAGCGCGTCGTCAGGAAGAAAGGGTGCTGAGAAACGCGGCGCACATCATCGCGGTTTCTCGCGAATACCCCCCGTCACTCATGCGGCGCTACTCCACACTGCCCGAGTCCAGGTTTTCGGTGGTTCCTTTCGGCGGAGCCAGGCGTGATTTCGAGTTTGCCCGGCAGACAGGTTCGGTACCGGCGGCGATCTCCCCCGTAGACGGGCGCCGTAACTGGGTGTATGCCGGGAACGTGAACCCCGCCATGTTCAAGGTTATTCGGGCGTTCTTTTTCGCGTTCAGGACGGCCAGAGAATCGGGCATTCTCGATCCGGACTCGGTTCACCTCCACTTTGTTGGTACGGATTACGCCCCGGGAAAGCGCGCCCGGGGCCGAGTCGCTCAGCTCGCCAAAGAGTGCGGCGTCGCTGACAATGTGCACGAGTATCCTGAACGCGTTGGATATCTTGAGACGGCGCGATGGCTGCTGAATGCTGACGCCCTGCTGGTGTTCGGATCGGAGGAGCCGGGGTACACTGCGTCGAAGCTGTATCCCTACATCCTCGCCGAAAAACCCCTGCTCACTGTGTTTCACGAGGCGAGCTCGGTGACGGACGTGATGCGGGAAACGAGCGCCGGCGTGTCGGTGACATTCGGCACCGGCACTCCCATCGAGGAGATCGCGCGGCGTGTCATGGACAGCTGGTTCGTGCCACGCAGGTACTCGACTCCACCGGCAACATCGTGGGAGGCATTCCACCGGTACTCGGCTGAATCAATGACGGAGCGTGTCGCCCGCATCTTCGACGGCGCTGCGCTCGCCCGGCCTGCAATCTAACCGCACGCGAGATGAACGCGGTTCGCCCGCTCCGGCTCGCGATTGTCACCAGTCACCCCATCCAATACAATGCTCCGGCTTTCCGTGCTCTCGCCGCTGAGCCCGGACTCGATGTTCGCGTCTTTTACGAGTGGGAGGGGCCAGGCCGCACGATAGACCCTGGCTTTGGCCATGCAGTTACGTGGGACGTGCCGCTGCTCGACGGCTACGCGCACGTGTTCATACCCAATGTTGCCCGCGAGCCCGGAAGTCATCACTTCCGCGGAATAGACAATCCGGCCCTTGTCGAAGAGATCCGGGCCTGGTCTCCAGACGTCCTGCTGGTATACGGCTGGGCGTTCGTCTCCCACCTCCGCGTTCTGCGGGCGTTCCACAGAAGGGTGCCGATTCTCTTCCGCGGCGATTCAACGCTCGTTGACCATCGAAGACCCGGAGTCGCGGTCGCTCGCCGCGCATTGCTCCGCTGGGTGTACCGGCACGTGGACGTCGCGCTTTATGCGGGTACGCTGAATCGAGCCTATTACCGCGCCTGTGGCGTCGGCGAGCGAAGGCTCGTGTGGGCGCCGCACGCAGTGGACAACGCTCGATTCTCCGCTGACGCGATCCTCAGGGAGGCGGAAGCTCGCGCATGGCGCGCGCGGTTGGGAATCGACGACGGCGACACAGTATTTTTGTTCGCCGGAAAGCTCATGGACGCCAAAGAGCCGGCGACGCTGCTCCGTGCATTTGTCGGGGTGCGCCGCGAGAGCACCGGCCGGGCGGTGCACCTCGTATTCGCCGGTGAAGGGGAGCAGTCTGCGTCACTCCGCGAACGGGCAGCCGGGCGCACCGACGTACATTTTCTCGGATTCCAGAATCAGGCGGCGATGCCGACGGTCTACCGCATCGGTGATGTGCTGGTGCTTCCGTCGCGTTCGGAGACGTGGGGCCTTGCAGTTAACGAAGCAATGGCATGCGGTCGCGCTTCGATAGTGAGCGATCGCGTCGGATGCGGCCTGGATCTGATTCGCTCCGGGACCACCGGATTCGTATTCGAGCACGGCAAGCCCAAAAGCCTCGAAAGCGCAATGTCAAAGATCATCGGCGACCGGGGTCTGCCGGCGAAAATGGGTCGCAATGCCTTGGCACAAACGGACAAATGGTCGATCCCGGCATACGCGCGAGCCGTCACCGCAGCGGCTCGCTCCCTCGTCGGGCGTGCAGACACGACGCGAAAAGCCTTGAGCGATTAGTATGTTTCGTGATGACCGAGCGCATTTCCTGCCGGCCGGCTGAACCCGGCCAGACCTGATCGCACAGTGGGATACGTGCTTCTTTACTTGCCCTTCGGCGTGGCCTGGCTTCTCCAGGATTCTCCCACCGCGTCGTACGCCGTCGCGTGGACGGGCTCGCTCTTCATAATCTGGGCAACAGTTTCGGGCAGAGTGCGGCGGCTCCCCCCCGATCGCTCGCTATCACTCCAGCTTTTTCGGCCGATAGTCTTCACGCAGATCGTTTTCGCCGGCTACAACGCTCTGTCGTCGATTTTCTATTTCGTGTCGCTCAGACAGGAAGAGCTCGCGCTGACTGCGGGCGAGTGGGCTTCTCCGGCACTCGCCGTCACCGCGGAGGCGCAAAGCTATTACGTCCTCGCTCATGCAGGTGTAGTAACCGGAATTCTGCTGTTGATGGACTACCGCGATTCGGGGCGATTCCGCCTGGTGGGACGCCTTGGCGCGAACCGGATGCTCATCACCATTGCCGTAGTTTTTTTCGTGGTAACCCTTGGCCTGAGTTTTATTCCCGGGATGAAGCAGGTCACTTTCCGCACCCTGAACATCGCCGTCGTTGCGTCTGTTCTCAGCTTCGCGCTCTCCCTCATACACCGTGAGGGAACGCTCATCGTGCTCAACGCGGCGCTGTTCGCCGCCAACTTCGCTGCTGCGGTGCTCCGTGGATGGAAAGAAGACGTGCTCGTGCTTCTGCTGCTCTTCTTCGCCGCGCTGTTCCCGTATTATCGGCGTGCCACCGTCACCGTCGGGAGCGTAGCGCTTCTTCTCTTCGTGCTTATTATGCCCGCATACACGAAAGTGTATCGAAGCCTCGCGTGGTACGGCGAGGCGACGCCGGCCGCAGCGGCGAAGATCGCGTACGACCAGGTGATCTCCGGAAAGATGGACCTGGGCCTGGCGACCGAGGAATTCCTGGAAGGAAGGCTTTCCGAAATCGGGATGTTTGTCCGTTACATCAACCAGGTTCCGGAGAACCGGCCCTTTTACGGCAGTCAACTCGTGGTGCAAGCGGCGTCGAACCTCGTTCCGCGCATCGTGTGGCAGGATAAGCCGAATACCGAGATCGTCGTCATGGAGCGCGTCTATGAGAACGATATCTTCTCACGGCTTGCCATCATTTCCGCAAAGCCGCAGTACGTCGTCGACGGTTATCTGAGCGCCGGAATTCTCGGGGTACTCTTCGCATCCATTTTTTACGGTTTGCTTGTGTCTCTAATGTCGCGACTGGCTGAACGCTGGTTCGGCGGTTACACCTTCGGCAGCGGCCTCGTATACGCGGCGCTGTTTCCCATCTTCTGGCGCGGGAACGCTTTCGAGTTCTTCTTTGGTACGGTTTTCTGGAGTTTCGTTCTGATGGTGGTGCTTTTCCAGGCCGGACGACGCTTCCATTTTCTCGTTCCCGCCGCGCGTCCGTTGCGGCGCGGCGTCGTACCCGCGTGGAGTGGAGCTCGAGGCTCGAGCTGGCCGCAGCCAGTCAGCCCGATTCTGCCCGGCGGCCAGTCTCAAGGGCAGCATTGAGGCTTCAGATATGGGCGCCAGGCTTTTCGCGGTTTGGGGGCGGAATCGGAACATTCAGCCGCGACCTGGCGACCGGGCTTCGGGATCTGGGCCACGAGCTTCGGCTGTTCGGTAAAGCCGATCTGCCTGGCGAGTGGGACGGCATGCCCGTCTGGGGTGCCGGAAAGTACTCGAGGGGACTGCGCTCACCGATCTTCGCTGGCGCCGTCCTCGCCGCGTCCGCCCGGCACCGGCCCGATCACGTCATCAGCACTCACCTGAATTTCGGCGCGGTCGCCAGGCTGGCTAAGCGCGGCACCGGTACCTCCTTCACGCTCGTGGCGCACGGGATAGACGTCCACGACGCTCTTTCCCCCGTGCGCCATGCCGCGCTCCGGTCGGCCGACCGGGTGATCGCTGTGAGCGCTTGGACCCGGGCACGGGTGCTTGGCCTCGGGGGCATCGATCCATGCCGCGTGGTAGTGCTGCCCAATACGCTCGATGAGACCCGATTCACAATCGGCTGCCGATCGGGGGAGCTCGCGAAACGCTACGCCATCCGCCCCGAAGAAAAGGTCGTGCTTACAGTAGCGCGTCTCTCTTCGAGCGACAGGCATCCGGGCGATGGGGGCCCCAGTACCGAGCGGGCGGGCGGGTACAAGGGGTGCGACAGGATGCTTCGTGCGCTACCGGCGGTTCAGGCTGCTTGCGGACCGGTGAGATACTTGATTGCCGGGCACGGGAGCGATCGAGGGTATCTCGAATCAATTGTTCGCGAGCTTGGCCTCCACGACTCGGTGACGTTTGCCGGGTTCGTGCCCGACACCGAACTGGCTGATCATTACCGCCTCGCCGATGTGTTCGCGATGCCGAGCACTGGAGAGGGCTTCGGAATCGTGTTTCTCGAAGCAATGGCCTGCGGCACTCCCGTGCTTGGCGGCAACCGCGACGGTTCGGTGGATGCCCTTGATGGCGGCCGTCTCGGGCGGCTAGTTGATCCGACAAAGGTGGATGCCATCGCTGAAGGACTCATTGCTCTCCTGGGGCGCGACGGTCCGCCGCTGTGGTTCCACCGGGATGCCCTGCGTGCTGCCGTCATTGACCGATTCGGACGGGCCGTTTTTCTTGCATCGCTGGGGGCGCTGTGGCCCCTGACCCTACACTAGCCCGGAGACCGCGATGTGCGGAATTGCCGGCTGGTTCGGCCGTTCGACGGACTGTGAGGCGGGCGCGCTGCTCGAAGCACTTCGGCATCGCGGACCGGATGGCGAGGGATTCTGGCGCGATCCCGACGGGCGCGCACTGCTCGTCAACACCCGCCTCGCCATTCTCGATCCTTCGCCGGCAGGGGCGCAACCAATGTCCTGCATCGTGTCAAACCGGGACGGCGCCGAAATGCGGATCGTCTTCAACGGTGCGATCTACAATTTCCGGGAGCTCCGTCGGGAGCTCGAAGCCGAAGGCGAGACATTTTCGGGCGAGTCGGACACCGAGGTAATGTTGCGCCTGCTGGCGCGCGACGGGCCGGCGGCGCTCCCGCGGCTGGCCGGAATGTTCGCCTTTGCCCTTTACGACAGCCAATCCGGGCACGCTCTCCTTGGCCGTGACCCTTTCGGAATCAAGCCATTGTACTACGCCGAGGGCGATGGAACACTCGCGTTCGCATCGGAGGTGAAGGCGCTTCGTGAATGTCTGACGGTGGGAACGGTTTCGTCTCCTGCTGCGTTGAGGGACACTCTCGTTTGGGGAAGTGTTCCCGAACCGTCGACCGTGGTGGACGGCGTGCGTACCCTCCCGGCGGGCTGTTTCCTGGAATGGGATGGCACGAGCGCCAGAATCGCGCGCTGGCATCACATCGAGTTCCGCGACTCTTCGCCGCCGTTGAACGCGGCGACCGCCACGCGCGCGGCTCTGCTCGAGTCGGTTCAGCGCCATCTCGTGAGTGATGTTCCGCTGGGAATCTTTCTCAGCGGGGGTATGGATTCCACCGCTATTCTGGCCCTTACCCGAGAGTCACTTGGCCGGAACGCCGACATCCGCACATTCTCCATCGGTTTCGCCGACGCCGCTTATGACGAGTCGGCGATTGCGCGGCGAACCGCTGCGCACTTCGGCGCCACCCACACGGAGTGGAAGATGAGCGCCGCCGAGGTTCGAGATCAGACCGCAGGCTATGTCGCTGCGATGGATCAGCCGACGATAGACGGATTGAATACGCTGAGCATCAGCAAGCTCGCCCGAACACATGGTGTCAAAGTCGCGTTCTCGGGCCTTGGAGGCGATGAAATGTTCGGCGGATACGGCTCATTCCGGAACATTCCCCGCCTGGTTCGCATGCACAGTTTTCTCGGACCCTTGCGCTCGGTCGCGGCTGCGGCGCTCGATCGGGCTCGGCCGGGCTCCCGGTGGAGGCGGCTCGCGGAATTCTTCGACGGTGACGGGGGCTCGCTGTCAGCGTTTCATGCGCAACG
The DNA here is from genome assembly GCA_013813715.1 of Gemmatimonadaceae bacterium. Taxonomy (GTDB): domain Bacteria; phylum Gemmatimonadota; class Gemmatimonadetes; order Gemmatimonadales; family Gemmatimonadaceae; genus UBA4720. The sequence continues at coordinate 15,924 of JACCRF010000041.1, forward strand.
AGGGATTTTCACGGAGGCCGAAGCGCGCGAGCTCGTGCGCGGTCTGACCGGCGATGATCCGGGCCCGGCGGACTGGTCGTTTGGTGCCCTGCCTGCCGACCTCCGGGACACGGCCAGCCTGCTCGAGATCACGCGATACATGCGCAACCAGTTGCTTCGCGATTCCGACGTGTTCAGCATGGCCAGCGGAGTCGAGCTGCGCGTTCCATTCGTGGATGCGCGGTTGTTCGACGCGATATCCGCGATTCCTGCAGAGGTGCGGCTCGAGAGAGGCAAACAGCTTCTATTCGACGCGGTGCCTGAGATTCCGGTTTGGGTGCGGGAGCAGCCGAAGCGTGGATTCATGTTCCCTTATGAGCTGCTCAGCGATGAGTTCGCAGAAATGGCGGCAGATCAGAGGGCGACGGTCCCGATGGTCACGTGGTACCGCCGGTGGGCATTCGCGGCGGTGGCAAACGCCGCCGAGCAGATCCCACGGCCGGCGCCCGCGATTCTTTGATTTGAGGGTCTTTCTCGCGGGAACGAGTTTCCTCCCGGGCTACGGCGGGCCCGCGCGTTCCGTGTCACGCCTTGCGAGCGCCCTGGCTGACGCTGGAGTCGAGGTTGGTCTCTGGGCGCCAGATGCGTCCGCCAGCAGCACGCCGCTCCTGCCGCCGCATTCTGAGGTGATGCGCCTCGAGGGATCAGCGGCAGATGGTCTCGACGATTTTGGTACGCCGGATATTCTGCACGACAACGGTCTCTGGAGAGCGCACAATCACCGGCTGTCTGACCTGGCCGAGAGCCGGCGCATTCCGCGGATCGTGAGCACGCGTGGCATGCTCGAGCCGTGGGCAATGGGTCACAAGAGCTGGAAAAAGCGTTTTGCCTGGCGTCTTTACCAGCGGAGTGATCTCGGACGTGCAGTCGCTCACCACGCCACGGCGGCTGCCGAGGCGGCGAATGTCGAGCGATTCCGCCTGGGCGTGCCGGTGCGGATGATTCCAAACGGCGTCGACATTCCGGACGTCGCGCAAGATTTCGTAGCGCAGAGTGCTGACGCGGAAGGCGTTGCGGCGGAAGGTGCCGCGGAATGGCCGCCCGATCCGGAATCAGCCGTGAGAACGGCGATTTTTCTTGGGCGGATCTACCCGGTTAAGGGGCTACCGATGCTCGTCGAGGCGTGGGCACGGGTCAGGCCGGCGGGCTGGCGCCTGATCATTGCCGGGCCCGACGAGTCGGGGCACCGGGCGGTGATCGAGCGAGCGGTGCGCGCCGAGGGAATCGGTGACAGCGTTGCTTTCGCCGGACCGCTCCTCGACACGCCAAAGAAAACAGCGCTCCTCTCGGCCGACCTGTTCATTTTGCCAACCCATTCGGAAAGCTTCGGCATGGCGATAGCGGAGGCGCTCGCGCACGGACTTCCGGTGCTGACGACCACCGGCGCGCCATGGCCGATGTTGTCACGTCGCGGCTGCGGGTGGTCAGTCAATCCAACAGTGGAAGGAATCGCCGAAGGGTTACGGGAGGCTACCAATCTCGATTCGCGTACTCTCGGTACGATGGGCGCGAGGGGTCGGGCTTTCGTAGCCGAAGAGTTTGGCTGGCCCCAGACGGCCGCTCAGTTCATTGAGCTCTACCACGAGCTGAGGGCAGGTACCGGGTACCGGGTACCTGGTAACGGGTAACGGGTAACGGGTAACGGCTTCTCTCATCGTTTCGCGTGTCCGTCGTATCGCTCCAGAATGCCGATGGCGAGAGCGTTGTAGTCAGGATTCGACGCCTCGTAGCCCGGAGTTGCCATTCCTCCGGCCGTCCCGTAAAGAGAAGGGAATCGGTCGCCGGCGAGAGAAATTCGAGTCGTATATGCGAGCGCGCCGAGTCCGGTGAGCGTGAACCAAAGCAGATAGGCAGTGAAGGCGAGGCGCACTTTCCGGCGGTCGGCAAGCTCACGCACGAATGGCGCCGCGTGCCTGATTAATAGAGGGATTGCGGGCATCCACAGCCGTACATCGTGGTGTGGCCAGATGAAGAGGATCGCCAGGAACGCCGCCAAGTAGACGCCGGCCGGTCCTGGCGGCCCTCGCCGCCGCGTCGCAAGCAACACCAGCAAAACGGCTGGCGCTCCAATCCAGGCGAACAGCGGATTGATTATCTGGAACTTCGAGCCGGGGAGATTCGTCGCGAGCTCGCCAAACCCGTGCAACATGCCGGGGCCGCGGCGCAGCAGGTGCGCCCACAGGCTGTATTCGCCATATATCCAGCCAGCCTCGTCGAGATATGCGACGATGGGTTGCCTGACTGACGGTGACGTGAAAAGCGCAAACAGCAGCACGCACCCCAAGACCGCTGCGGCCACCTTGACCCTTCTGCTCGCCGCGCGGTGCTGCTTTGCCGCGAGCACGCACGCCCAGATGAGCGCGGGCACCAGTGCCATGCCGATGGTGCGAATGCTGATGGCGAATGCCGTCAGCAGGAAACCGGCAAGAAGCAACGCTATCTGCCTCAAGCCATTTGGCCTGGTACTCGCGCACATGGCAGCGACGGCGAGTAGCGATACGCCGAAGTACGCGGCTTCCGGCAATGGCATCGCTGCGCTGCGCACGACGGGGACCGCGAGAAGCGCCAGACATAGAGTCCACCGCCGGTCGTTATCGGAACGCCAGCCCGGGAGGTGCCACAAAGCGAGGATGCCCGCGCCGAGGAAGGCGCAGTTTGCGAGGATAAACCAGAATGTGGCTCCAAGCCCGGCTCGATCCAGAAGGGCCAGGATTGCCGGGTATCCGACAGGAAATCCAACGGGAGGCGGCGGCAGGCCATCGGCGAGACTGGTCACGATCTGGAAATAGCGGACGGCGTCACTATTGAGGCGAAGGCGGGTGGCTGTCTGAAGGAGGTACACGGCAGCCAGTCCGCCAAGTGCTACTCTGAAGATCAGGGTCCCGCGATCCAGCGTCCTCGAATCCATCACGAAACGCTGGACGGGGCGGCCCTTTCCTTTCGAGAAGTTTCGGCAGCCTCTGGGAAGAAGGCCTGCCTGAACCGCTCAAAAAAATCCGAGGGCATGGGCCCCACCCATACTCTCTGGATTCGGCCGGCGTCGACGAGCACAGTCGTCGGAACCGCCTCAGCAAGGTGGCCCATCAGCGTCTGCGAAACCGACGCCATCTGAAACCGGATGCCGCGCTGATTGACGAATGTCTCGAGCCGTTCCGTGGACGTGGCCACCACACCCACAACCGTCGGAAGGACTGGAGACTGATCGACGGCATTAAGCACTCTGACCCACTGCTGGCAATGCGGGCAGGCCTGACCCAGGTAGGATACCAGAACCTCCCCGTTAACTCCTCGTGTCGCCGAACCTGCCCAGGAGTGTCGCCAGCGCCGTCCCACTTTGAGGCGGGTCGTGTCGAGCAGGGGACGGCCATGCCTTGCGTTGAAGCGCTGCGTCCACGCCGCGAGCGCGACTGCCGAGAGGGTCGCCCCGAGAACCGCTACCTGTTGCAAGGATGTGAACTGGGTGTCGCGGGCGCGATCGAGTGCCCCAACCACGAGGCAGGCGAACAGGAAGTTCAGTCCCACGCTCTGTCCAATCGACGGTCGTATGAATCCGCCGTAGCACCCGCAATCCGACACGCGTCCGCTGTGTACGCCCCACCAGCTCGCCGCCGAGAGAACACACAGCAGGATGAGCGTCACAGGAAGAACGACGCTCGGCGCAGCGCCGAGGAGGAGCGCCACTCCCCAACCTGCTTCCAAGCCCGCGGCTGCCGTGACGGCGGTCGCGAGCAGACTGTTCGGAACCCACCCGAGGTTCGCCAGGTGGCGGAAAAAGGTGTGGGGCGTTATTGCCTTGATCACCGCTGTCCACAGAAAGACAGCGCCCACAATGCGCGGGCCAAACGCAAACCAATCAAGACTCGCAACGTTCGGAATGAGCGTCATGCAGATAGCTTTTGAAGGATAATGCGGAAATCCACGCTGCGAGCGGCAACGAACTCGATCGGGCGGACTACCTCGTCTTCACACTGATCGATGTTGCCTGAGACTGAGCTCGTCAAAGCGCTTTGCCGTGCACCGCTTTCGACCGCGGCGAAACAGCGGATCGGTGCACTGCTCGAAAGCCCCCTCGACTGGAACGCAATTTTCGCTCTGGCCGCACGATGGGAGCTCGAGCCTGTTGTGTTCTCAAATCTACGTTCACAGTATCATGAAGCAATCCCGAAGCACGTTATCTCGAGAGTCATTGACCGGGGGCGCGAATCACGGGCATTCGCTCTTTCCCGTACGCTGATCATGGTCGAACTTGTAAAGCGCTTCGAGGATGCGGGGATCGCTGTGATCGTGTTGAAGGGCCCGGCAGTTGCGATCGCTGCCTATGGTGATCCGTCGCTGCGCACCTTCGGCGACATGGATCTACTCTTAAAAAAAGGCGACATGGTGGCGGGAAGGGAGCTGCTGCTCTCGAGTGGCTACGCGCGCGACTATGATGCGGTCGTCGAAGACTGTCTGATTCGCGACCAGCACGCACTGGAATTCTCCGGACCGCGGGCGAAGGTGGAGCTGCACTGGACTCTCCTTTCGCGCCATCTCAGGCTGGATTTCAACGTGGATGAACTTTGGGGCTCCGCGCGTCGGATCCAGGGCGCCGGAGCGGAGATGCGCGTCCTCGCGCCACATCACTCTTTTCTGTTTCTCTGCGCACACGGCGCGAAGCACGAATGGCTGCGGCCAAGATGGATGTGTGACGTCGCGCAGCTCTCCGTTCGTCTCTCGCACGAGGAGGCGAAGCAGGTCATGCAACTGGCCGACAGCACCCACTCGAGACGAATCCTCGCCCTTGGGCTCCGGGTCGCGCGGGATGTCCTGGGCGCCGACGATTCACCATTCGATCCGAACCTTCTCGTTCCGGAAGCAGACACGCGCCGGCTTGTAGACAAGGCGCGGAAACAACACGATGCGGGAGATCCCAGCCCCATGAACGGCAGCGCGGTGCCGCAATCCTCGTTTTCCCGTCTGGAGCCTGGCCTCCCCGCGCTCCTCTATTGGGCCAGCGCGCGCGAGCGCAGGCTCGATCAGGTCGCATGCATCGCGCGCGTTTTTTTCGTACCCACGGAGAAGGACAGAGGGCCTCGCGTCGTCGGCTGGCTGCTGCGTCCCCTGCGCCTTGCAGTGCGTGCCGCACGAACGGTGGTTGCGAGGTGATGCCACCGTCCCGCCTATCCCCAGTTGACCCTTCCGAGACGAGTGAGCTTTACATCGAGTTCGACGGAGCACAGTTGGTTGTGAAGACTGACGATCCGGAGGCCCGCGACTACTTCCGGCGCCATTTCCTGCACATGCTCGTTCCGCGCGTTACCGCGAGCGTTGGGGATCTCGAAATTCTGCGCTGCGAGTCCGGCTACACACTTCGAAGCGCCGAAACCAGGAACTTGCCGCGGGTCAAACTCGAGTCGCTTCTTCCTCTGGCAAAAGATGAGGTCCGTCTCCAGTTCATGCGGTCGCGTCCGGACTTGCTGTGGCTCCATGCCGGAGCCGTGGAACGGCATGGAACGGCCATTCTTCTCGCCGGACCCTCTGGCCAGGGGAAAAGCACTCTCGCCACTCTGCTTTGCGAGCGAGGCTGGAGCCTTCTGTCGGACGATATCGCTCCAGTTCGAATGGATGCTGACGAAGTACTTCCTTTCGCGCAGTGCCCGGTTCGGAGGATCCCTCCTGGACGCGAGGTGCAGCCGAACGAAGTCCTCGCACTCGACCGGCAGCCGGTGCCGATCGACGCCGAGTGCATCCGCTGCGATCCCGTGCGGATCGGGGGCATTGTCTTCCTTAGATTCACCCACGGCGCCTCGACGGAGCTGTCGCGGTTGACGCGCGGCGCGGCGGCTTTCGAGATGCTGCGCAACGCGACGAATTTCGTCGACCACAAAAAAGAGGGCGTCAGGCGAGCCGCTGAAATGGCACGCGCATTACCTGCCTTCAGACTGATCTACGGGTCCCCGAAGGACGCCGTTCCGCACCTCGATACGCTCGCATGAATGGCCAGAAACTTGCTTGATCGCCGACGAGTGCGATGTTGCAGCCCAACGAATGTCAGCGAGCGCACCCGGGTCACTTAATGAATTCCGAGAAGCTCAACCGGTAACGCTTTGGTAAATCTCAGACTTTTCGTTAGCGGGCGGGCGAAATTTTTGTTTGCGCATGGGCGTCCCGGGTGTAATTTTATCTGTCGTCGAGAGTCGAATGCATTCGCTCAACCTTTGACCCTGGTATCTAGCATGAAATCGCTTCCTGGCATCAGATCTGGCTTGTTGCGGCACCCGCTCGACCAGCAGGTGCTCGTATATGACTCGCGTGACGATCGCGTGCATCTGCTCGATCCCACTACTGCCTGCGTGCTCGACCTGCTCGAGGAGGGCGGCTGGACCCGCGAGGGCATCAGCGCCGAACTGGCTGTGCGACTGAACGTGACGCCGAGTGATGGGTTCCTGTCGCTGGCACTGGACGAGCTTCGAAAGGCGGACCTGCTCGACGAGCGGGTGACGGCGCCCTCGCCGCTCGCCGACGTCAATCGCCGCGAGCTGGTGCGAAAGCTGGCGATGACAGGTGCAGCAGCGTTCCTCATCCCCACAGTGATGACGCTTGCGGCGACCCCTGGATATGCTCAGGGAACGCTGTCGCCCAACTGCGCTCCGTGCACCGCCGACGCACAATGCGCGATTGGTAATTGCAACAATTTCGGTGCATGCAGCGAAAACAACGGCGACAGACCGACCGGCGGAGACTGCTCCGGGGTTGGCGGGGGGGCCTGCTGCTCGGGCGTTTGTTTGAACAACACCACCTGCGCCTAAGAACTGTCCTCGTCGCGCGATCATTGATCTTCGGTGGCGTGACGGGGGCGGCTGTCGACTACCCTGTAGAAGCGCTTTCTGGTTTTAGCCCCATCCCACACCCGGGGTGGGGCTTTTTCCGTTCAAGGAGCATGCAGCGTTGGGGTTCACCCCAGGATGCCGCCAACCGGTCCGGTACGTGCCGGCTCAATCCCATGACGACAAGACCTGTGTGATTGCGCCGTAACGACGGTGTGGATGCCGGTTCCGCTCCATGTCGCGATCAAACGCCGATGCGCCGCTGTGACGCCGGTTAGATTCCCCCGTCGATGCTCGACTTCCACAACCATCTCATGCCCGCCGTTGACGACGGCGCGGTCGACATCGACGAATCGCGGGTCGGGTTCGAGATGCTGCGCAGTCAGGGCGTCCGCGAAATCATCACCACTCCGCACCTGCGCGGATCTCTTACCGACCGCCCGCGAGAGCTGAAGGGGTTTCTTACCGCGCTCGATGAAGCATGGGGATTACTCGAGGCGCTCGCCGATTCAGAGTTCCCGGACATCCGCATCGAGCGCGGCGTCGAGCTGATGCTGGACATTCCGCGACCGAACCTCGATGACCCGAGGCTCCGTCTCGCCGGTACTTCGTACGCCCTCGTCGAGTTCCCGTTCATGGCGGTGCCCCCACACAGCACTCTTGCCATCCGGAATATCACCGAGAGCGGGTGGGTTCCCGTCATCGCGCACCCCGAGCGATACGCCAACATGCCTGAGAATTACGATCTGGTGAACGACTGGCGGGATGCCGGCGCCTTCATCCAGGTCAATTCGGGCTCGCTGCTCGGCTACTACGGCGCCGGTCCCCGCCGGCTCGCCTGGGCGCTACTCCAAACGGGGAGCGCCGACTACCTGTCGAGCGATTACCACTCGCGCGGCAAGTGCGCTGTCGCTCAGTGCGCTGACGTCTTGAAAGGCGCTGGAGGAGTCGTTCAGCATCGTGCTCTCACGGTCACGAATCCGCGGCGGCTCCTGGCCAACCAGTCGCCCATACCCGTTCCCCCGCTTGAAAGCGGCGAACCTCCGCTCTGGAAGCGCATGCTTCCCTGGTGACGCTCACGGTCGCTGAATGTCCGCCACGACCGCATCCGCCACAATTCGGTATCCGTCCTCGCTATAGTGCGAACGCCTCCAGATCCAGAACGACAGCGGATCGGCGTGCCCCGAAAAAACCGCAGCAACGTCCGTTACGGGGATGTTCGCGGCGCGGACGCGCCGCATCACTTCACGGTGCACAGCGGCGGGATCGTGTTCCTCGCCGAGCGACGTTGCCATCCGCCGGTCGTACCGGCGCCGCTCGGGGAGATACACGAAGTGTAATCTGCCGCCCCACGACTCCACCTCGCCTTTAACAATCCGGAAAATCGAGCCGAGTCGGTCGTAGTCGTGCCTTGGAGTGGCGGGCCGCTCACTCGCATCGAGGCTGAGCGCGGTCCGGAGCCCGCGAAGGAGCAGCACCCTCCGAAGTTTCTCCTGCGTGGTGAAGCGCCGCGGGCCGGCGGCGATCACCGAATCCCCATACCTGGCGAGCGCGCTGTCTATCTCGCGGCCGCGCGCGGACAATCCCTGCGTGAACGTAGAGTCCTCGTAGCGCGCCATCGGCGCGAGTGCTTCGGCGGCGAGGTCCTCCATGTCGTTGCCCTCGTAGAAGAACCATACGACTGTGTGCGGCCGCTTCTCGCGCACGTACTCGCGTATCGCCGCCAGCTCGGACAGTGGCCCTGCACCGGCAACGCCGACGTTCAGTGTGCGCGGAATTGCCCGCCGTATGAGCGCAGCGAGCTGCCGCCCAGGCGCGACGCATTCACCGTGCACGAACGAATCACCGACGAGGGCGACATCGATGGAGTCGCTCCAGATTCCGGGCGGATTGTTGAATCCCCGCTCATCGCTCTCATAGATCACGTCAGTACCGCTCTCGTTGCAAAGCAGCGTCACCGCTCTCGAGATCCCGCCCAGCGGGACAATCGGGAAGCGCTCATGCCTCCGCACGCCAGCGATCGGGGAATCGCCGTAATCGAATTCCTTTGGCGGTAGAAAGGGATACGCTCGAATCCCCTTCGCGCGGAGACCGGAGACGGCAGTGGCCCGGTTGTCGCGCCAGACCACCCGCGTTCCCATGAGATCGAGCTCCTGCCTGTCCGGGACGGTGAGCATCAGCTCTGCCGCGACCACGGCGAGCGCGACGGGAACGATCATCGTGACAAGCGTCACCTGAACGCTTCCCGCCATTTTCGACGCGACGAGGAGCGTTGCGGCGACGACGAGCGGGATACCCAATACCATAACGCTTCTACCGGCGCCGAGCGACGCGCCGAAATGGTACGCGCCGTAGGCAACGGCAAGAAGGAGATAAAGGCCGCCAGTGCGCAGCACAAAGCCCGCAAAGCGCTCGGCTCTCGGCATTGGTGGCGTCACGCCCGGATCGATTGCGATGGGCTCAGGACGAACGCGGAGGACCAGCGGCTGAGGCCCTCGGAACCGCAGGGGCCGATCGACGCAGAGCACGAGCAAAAGCCGACAAACGCGCAGCAGGCTTGTACGTCGCCTCTGGCGCGGTCTGGCTGTAGATGAAGGGCGCCAGTGCCGAGCGCTGCGAAACCATGAAAAGCAGCAGAGCCAGGGCGAAGAAGAAAATCAGCAGTGGAAGGAGCCACAGGCGCTTCTGCGTTCGCAGAAACGTGCCCAGCCCAGAAAAAAAGGATTTCATTCGCGAAGTCTAACCAGGCACTCAACACTTTCGCACCGCGGTAATGTCTCGGATCTCCCGCGCCCACGGATCTGCGTCTCCTTGTGGCGGAACCATTCACCCTTCGTTTTCACCCGGTAGATTCCCGGCGATGAAAGCCCGCCGCGTGATCCTCTTCGCCTTGTTTTTTCTCATCGCCATGGGCCTCGGCTATCCTACGCTGTCGCGCTATTCTCCGCGCGAGACCGTTGGACTGTGGGACACGAAGAGTTACGCCGCGATGGTGGAGGGACGGCCCGCTCGAGTTTACTGGCATCAGCACCGCGTGCTGATTCCGGCCCTCGCCCGGCCGTTGCGCGCAATTGCGGAGGGCAGGATCGGCAAATGGGATCCGACGGCGTTTTCCCTTCTCGTCGTCAACAGCCTGTTCGTCGCGTGGGCTGCTCTGCTTCTGGTGAGCATCGGGACGCGAGTCACGGACGATCCGGTGGTCGCGCTTTCTGCGTCTCTTCTGTACCTGCTTTCGTTCAACATTTCGAACCTTGTGCTCGCCGGGCTTGTCGATTCCGTAGAAGCCTGGGCAATGCTCGCCGCAACGTGGGCACTCATCTCGGGGCGATGGGAATTCCTTCCGCTCATAGGAGCCGCCGCAGCGGCCGGCAAGGAAACGAGCATCGTGTTGCTCATCGTGTTCTGCATCACATGGTACTTCGCACTCTACCGGCGAGAGGAAGAAACGCGCGGGTTGCCAGCAGCGCTGGGGGTCATGATTGGAGCTCAGATCGCGACAGTCGTCGCAATTCAGTCCGCGTTCATGGGCCGGATTGTACCGCCGCAGGATCTGGTTACCGGCCCCAGAATGCTGCTGTGGCTTGACACGCCCCCGTTGGCGCACGTCTTCAATCGGGAGATGCTGTACTCGTTCGGATGGATGTTCCCGCTCGCTCTCCTCCGGCTTGGCCGGCTCCCGCGCCCGTGGATTCTTTCCTCGGCGACCACTCTCATCGCGATTTCAGTCATCGCTGTCCGGTTTGCTGTGCGGGGCAACATCAACCGCCCGGCTTTCAACGTGATCGCCCCAATGTTAGTCCTGTCAGTTGCGCTTCTTCTCGCGGAGTCGCTGAGACCAGCCAAGTCATCCGGGAAAATCACAGATTGATTGTCGTTTTATCTTTCCGCCCTACATGCTCTTCAACTCCTTCACATTCCTGATTTTCTTCCCGGTCGTGGTGACGATCTACTTCGTCATTCCCCACCGTTACCGCTGGACGTGGCTGCTTGCCGCGAGCTGCTACTTCTACATGGCGTTCATCCCGGTCTACATCCTGATCCTGTTCTTCACCATCGGGATTGATTATGTCGCGGGGATACTGATTGAGAACGCGGAGGGTAAGCGGCGGAAATCATTTCTGGTGATGAGTATTGTTGCGAACGTCGGCGTTCTCGCCGTCTTCAAGTACTTCAACTTCCTGAACGCCAACGCCGAAGCCATCGCCGCGGTGTTCAAGTGGCCGTACGGAATTCCCGCGCTCGATCTCATCCTTCCGATCGGCCTCTCGTTCCACACGTTCCAGGCGATGAGCTACACGATCGAGGTGTACCGCGGCCGCCAGCCGGCCGAGCGCCACCTCGGCATTTACGCTTTGTATGTGATGTTCTTTCCCCAGCTCGTGGCCGGTCCCATCGAGCGCCCGCAGAATCTGCTTCCTCAGCTCTATCAGAAGCACGTCTTCGAGTACGACCGCGTCGCGAACGGGCTCAGACGGATGGCCTGGGGTCTGTTCATGAAAGTCGTCATCGCCGATCGCCTCGCGCGCTACGTGAACCCCGTGTACAACGACATCGGCAGCTTCGAAGGACTCACGCTCGTCCTTGCGACGGTGTTTTTCGCGTTCCAGATCTACTGCGACTTCGCGGGCTATTCGCACATGGCCATCGGCGCTGCCGAGGTGATGGGGTTCCGGCTGATGCGCAACTTCAACCGGCCGTACCTCTCGCAGTCAATTGCCGAGTTCTGGTCGCGCTGGCACATCTCGCTGTCTACGTGGTTCCGCGATTACGTCTACATCCCGCTCGGCGGAAACCGCGTGGCCGTGCCGCGCTGGTATTTGAACCTGTTCGTGACATTTCTGCTCAGCGGCCTCTGGCACGGCGCGAACTGGACGTTCGTGATATGGGGGGCGCTCAACGGCTTCTACCTGATCATGTCGCTCGTCACGGCCGGTATCCGCGGTCGCATCGCCGCGGTGGTCGGTCTCGTGCGGCATCCCAACGCGCACGCGGCGCTGAGAGTGCTCGTGACGTTCGGGCTCACCTGTGTGGCGTGGGTGTTCTTCCGCGCAAACTCGCTTGGTGACGCGCTGCACGCATTCACCGGGGCTATCGCGCGGCCCACGTTGCACCAGGTGCTGCCCGACATACTGCGCGCCGAGGGAATCACGAAGCTCGAGGTGGCGTACTCGGCGATGTTGATCGTCGCGCTGATCCTGTTCGAGATCATACAGAGGCGGGTGAACGTGCCGCGGCTGTTCGAGGCGCAGCCGGCATGGGTTCGATGGCCGGCGTACTATGCCGCGTGCATGGCCATCTGGCTGTTCGGTATCAGCGGGGAAGCGAAGGCCTTCATCTACTTCCAGTTCTGATATTGATGGACGCAGAGACACAGCCCGCTTCGCGGCGCAGAGGGCGCAGACGGGACGAAGGTACGGAACACACTGTGACGCAGAGTCGCAGATGGTCATGAAGCTCATTGTTCGCATTTCTGCGCTGACCCTCGCCATCATCGTCACTGGCGCGGCGATCGGACAGTATGACGTGCGCGCGTCGGACGACAACTACCTCGCCGCTGTGCTGGAGAAGGACCGGCTCATCAGGAACACGCCGTCGCCGAAGATCATACTCGTCGGAGGGTCAAACCTCGCGTTCGGCATCGACAGCCGGATGATGCAGGACTCGCTCGCGATGCGGGTGGTCAACATGGGGCTCTACGCGAAGCTCGGGCTCCGGTACATGCTCGCTCAGGTGCGGCCGTACATCCGGGAGGGCGACATCGTGCTCGTCGTTCCCGAGTACGATCAGTTCTACGGGTCATTCGCCGACGGCGATAACACGCTCAATACGGCGCTGCTCTACGCGCCCGCCGACCGGATCGGCGACTTCGTGCGCGCTTACTCAGTGATAGACGTCGTTCTCCGCCCGCGAGTGGAGAACGTGCGGCGGTCGTTCATGCAGGCAGCGGCGAGTGCGCTCGGCGTGAAGGACCGGTACTTCCCCCCCGACACCAATCCGGTCTACAACAGGCGTTCATTCAACCAGCTCGGCGACGTCGTCACGCATCTCGAAAGGGAGGGGAAGGATCCCGACTCGCTCTACGTTGGGGCGCTGCCGCCGCACGCGAATTTCAATGAAAGGGTTCTCGACGATCTCAACGCTGTCGACGAAGTCGCGCGAGAACGCGGCGCGAGATCGTTTTTTTTGTTTCCTTCCTACCTCGACAGTGCCTACACTGTCAACGCGGCGGCGATAGACAGCCTGCAACGCGAGCTTGCCCGCGGGACCGCGATGGCGGTCATCGGCAAGCCCGCCGACTTCGTCTTCCCGGGTGCGCTCTTCTTCGATACCCGATACCACCTCAACAAGCGCGGCCGGGAGCTCCGCACCGTCAAGATGATCGAGACAATCAGGGGCCGGATTGGATATACAGTGGCACCTGCTCCTCAGGAGCTACGTTGATGGAATCGGGCTGCGTGATTCGTTGCGCGCGCGGAGGAAGCAGATTGGATTTTGCGATGTGCCAGAAGGCCGCTACGCCATCGCGCCAGCCTATCTTCTTGCCCTCGGCGTAAGTGCGGCCGTTGTACGAGATCGAAATCTCGTAGATCCTCGCCTTCGACTGCGCGAGGCGAGCGGTGAGCTCGGGTTCGATCCCGAATCTGTCGCTGGTGAGCGGCAAACTCTTCATGAGATCTGTACGGACGACCTTGTAACAGGTCTCCATGTCCGTAAGGTTCAGGTTCGTCAGCATGTTCGAGAACATCGTGAGCATGTGATTGCCGACGCTGTGCCAGTAGTAGAGAACGCGGCGTGTGTCACCGGTGAACCGACTGCCGAACACTGCGTCGGCCCTGCCATCCAGTATCGGCTGGATGAGCCGCGCCAGGTCGTTCGGGTCGTACTCGAGGTCGGCGTCCTGGATCACCACCACGTCGCCCGTGGCGAGCGCGAGCGCTGATCGTACCGCGCACCCTTTTCCCCGGTTTACTGGATGCACGATGAGCCGGTCTATTCTGCCACTGGCCTCGAGCTGTTGGAGAATTTCGCGCGTTCCGTCGGTGGACGCGTCATCGACGCAGATGATCTCAGCTTTGACGGCGGCCGACCTGACGCGGTCGACGGCGCGGCTGACGGTCGCGCTCTCGTTGTAGACGGGCATCAACACGGAAACTCTCATTGGAACCCAATGCAAATAGTCACTTTTTGCTCGCGATCGCGATCAGGCTCTGTCCTGCCGGCGGCTCGACGATGCTCTCCAGCCGAAACACCCACGGCACGACGACCCGATCGTAAAACATAGCCTCGCGCGTCGAGATCGCCTTTTTTTTAAGAACGCGCCCCGCGAGGAACCACGCGAGCACCCCCGGCATGTTGACGTAGCTCAGCCGCTCGATCGTCCACCCGGCTCGCTCGATGCATGCGCGGAGCGAGCGCTTCGTGTAGCGCCGGAAATGCCCGAAAGCGGTATCCAGCGTTCCGAAAATGGAAGGAGTGGCGGGAACGTACAACAGCAGTGCCCCGCCTTTGACGACTGACGCATAGGCGTTCGCGACGAAACTGTCGTGGTCCTCGATGTGCTCCATCACGTTCACGGCGACGAGGGAATCGGCGGGCTCGAGCTTCAGCGTAGGCTCGAGGTAGGCGCGGGTGGTGGTGACCCGCGGGTCACCGGCGAATCTGCGCTCGAGGTGCGGGAAGGTGTTGCGCGCCGGCTCGAGGGCGACGAGCCGCTTCACCGACGGAACACCGAGGATCTGCTGGGAAAACGTTCCGATCCCGGCACCGACTTCGATGACGCTGTTGCCGAGCCAGGGAGCGAATTGTCCGGTCAGCCAGCGGTAGTAGTTTTTTGCTTCGGCGAGAGCGTCCAGCTCGGAGCCGGAATACGAAAACTTCGGTGCGCCCAGTGGCGACCGTCGGGCGTCGACAGCCAACTACGCCCGCCTGAAGCTCTCTGTCCGCGTCTCTTCCTCGTGGCTCATCGTGCCGTGCGGATGGAAGTCGGGCACTAGCGCCTGGAGCATCTTTCGGATTTCGTCTTCAGAGCGCCCCGCGTCGGTGGCCCTGGTCAACAAGTCGATACGCTTGACTGTGCCCTCCGCCAGCAGGCCATTGCGCGCTCTCAGCACCTTCGGGTGGTCGGTCGGTAGCACGTTCTCGGCCGTGAAGAACATCTCCTCGTACAGCTTCTCGCCCGGTCGGACGCCCGTGAACTTGATCTCGATGTCGGCATCCACTTCGAGGCCGGACAGCCGGATGAGATCGGTTGCGATGTCAACGACTCTGATCTGCTCGCCCATGTCGAGGACGAACACTTCACCGCCCCGACCCAGCGCACCTGCCTGAAGCACGAGCTGTACCGCCTCGGGAATAGTCATGAAATAGCGCCGCATCTCGGGATGAGTAACAGTCACCGGCCCGCCGGCGCGAATCTGCCGGAGAAATGTCGGCACGACGCTCCCTCGGCTGCCGAGTACGTTTCCGAACCGCACCGAGACGAAGTTGCGGTGGTGCTTCGTCGCCGCATTCTGCACGAGCTGCTCGGCAATTCGCTTGGTCGCCCCCATCACGCTGGTTGGGCGCACCGCCTTGTCGGTCGAGATGAGAACAAAATGCTGGACGGCCGATTCTATTCCAGCGTCGACGACGTTGCGCGTACCGGCAACGTTGTTCGTTACTGCCTCGAGGACGTTGTCTTCCATCAGCGGCACGTGCTTGTGAGCCGCGGCGTGGAAGACGGCGTGCGGGCGATACTGCTGGAAGATGTAGAAGATGCGCCCGCGGTCGCGCACGTCGGCGATGACGGGGATTATCTCCACATCAGGGAAGCTGAGCGTCAGCTCCTGAAAGATGTCGAAAATGGAGTTCTCGCCGTGCCCCAGCAGAATGAGGCGCGAGGGTGCGAGCCGCGCGAGCTGACGGCAGAGCTCGGCGCCGATGGAGCCGCCAGCACCGGTGATCAAGACCGTCTCGCTCGTCGCGAGCTCGGCGACCGCGGCGAGGTCGGTCTCAACAGTGTCGCGACGCAGGAGATCCTGGATCTCGACTTCGCGAAGTCCCGTCGCGTTGCCCTGGCGCGAGATAATCTCGGGGAGACTCGGCACCGTGCGGGTGGTGATGCCGCAACTAAGCGCGGCGCGCACGACCTGCCGGATTACAGTGCCCGGCGCCGACGGCATGGCGATAATGATCTCGGCCACACCGTATCGCTCGACAATTTCGGGTATATGGGCGAGCGGTCCGAATACCGGGAGGCCGGCGAGCATGTGGCCGTGCTTTGTCGCGTCGCTGTCCACGAAGCCGATCGGCTCGAGGCCTAGCTGAGAGCTCGCGAACAGTTCCTTGACGACGAGCTTGCCCGCGTCGCCCGCCCCGGCGATGAGAACACGCTTCCCATGGTCATCCTTCCGCCGGCGCATGGAACCCTGGCGGGTGATCCTCACCATCAGCCGTGGAAGGGCGATCAGGGCGGCGGTGAGAAAGGTGTCAATGAAAACCACCGAGAAGGGGACGCGAGTGGCGGTGAGCTTGAATAGCGGCAGAACGACAAGTCCAGCGAGAGCGCACGCTACACCGCCGCCCAGGCCAGCCAGGAGGATCGGCTTGAGCTCGCCGACGCTGGCGTGGCGCCACAGGCGCCGGTACATCCCCGTGGCGAAGAAAATCGCCAGCCTGAGCGGCACCGAAAGAGCAAGATATACGACTACTAGACGAAGATTCTCGCTGATCCACTGCGGCTGCTCGAATCGCACCACAAATGCGATGAGCGTAGCAGCAATCACAGACACCGCGTCGATTGCGAACAGGTGCCTGTTTCGGAGTGACTTGAGGCTCAAGACGTTTTTTCTGGCTTTGGGTAGTTCTACTTCAAAAAAGCATCGTCACCGGCGGGACCTGCCAAGCAAGCTATGTGCCCGGCTCAATCTACGCATAAATGACTAGCGCACAATGCGGATGTCACGGATTGATGCGGACTTACGGATTTTCTCCGACGCCCGTGACGATTGACTGGGGCGGCGGCAGATGTGACATTTCCGGAGCTGATCCTTCACTTGCAAACTGTTGTCCGAACGCCCCCGTCCGTCCGGGCTCCGGCGTCGCGCCACACCCCCGATGACTTGATGAAAACCGCGCTTATCACAGGCGTTACTGGTCAGGACGGCGCCTATCTGTCCCGGCTACTGCTGGCCAAGGGCTACATTGTCCACGGTCTCAAGCGCCGTGCCTCGCTCTTCAATACCCAGCGTGTGGACGGCATTTACGCCGGCCCGCAGGATGTGCATGCGCGGTTCGTGATGCACTATGGCGACCTGACCGACGCAACCAATCTCATCCGGATCATCCAGGAATCGCAGCCGGACGAGATCTACAATCTCGCCGCGCAAAGTCACGTTCAGGTCTCGTTCGAGACGCCCGAGTATACCGGGAACGCTGACGGGCTGGGAACTTTGCGCCTGCTCGAGGCGTTGCGCATTCTCGGAATGATGGAGAAGGTGAGGTTCTACCAGGCTTCCACCTCGGAGATGTACGGCAAGGTTCAACAGATCCCCCAGACGGAATCGACTCCCTTCTATCCGCGCTCGCCTTACGGCGTCGCGAAGCTCTATGCCCACTGGATCACGGTCAACTACCGCGAGGCGTGGGGCATCCACGCCTCGTCGGGCATCCTGTTCAATCACGAATCTCCTATTCGTGGTGAGACCTTCGTGACCCGGAAGATCTCAATGGCGGTCGCCAGAATTCGAGAGGGACAGCAGGACAAGCTCTACCTTGGCAACCTCGACGCGAAGCGCGACTGGGGTTTCGCCGGCGATTATGTGGAAGGGATGTGGAAGATGGTCCAGCACGACGCTCCGGACGACTACGTTCTCGCGACCGGCGAGGCGCGCACGGTTCGCGAGTTCTGTGAATGTGCGTTCGCGCGCGCCGGCATCGACCTTGTGTTCCGCGGCGACGGCTCGGCCGAGGTGGGCGTGGATTCGGCGACCGGACGTGAGGTGGTGGCGATCGATGAGCGATACTACCGCCCGACCGAGGTGGATCTGCTAGTCGGCGATGCCACGAAGGCAAAGCGTGAACTCGGTTGGGTTCCCAGGGTCGGCTTCAACGAGCTGGTGGAAATGATGGTGGACGCCGATCTCGCTGCGGTTCAGTCGGGTACGCCGTTCACGATCGAATCGTCGTATGCTGCGTTGCACGCGCTGGTGAAGTGAGCGGCCGGGTGGCAAGACGCTGCTTCGTCGCCGGGCATCGCGGCCTGGTCGGTTCCGCGATCGTGCGGGCGTTGAAGACAGCGGGGTACGACGAACCCGTTGTGCGTTCGCGCTCGGAACTGGATCTGCTGGAGCAGAGTGCCGTCCGGCGGTTCTTCGACGACGAGCGCCCTGACGTCGTGTTCTTCGCGGCGGCGAAGGTGGGCGGCATTAATGCCAACAACAGCTATCGCTGGGACTTCATCTACGAGAATCTGCTGATCCAGACAAACGTGCTTGGCGCCGCGCTTGCGGCCGGAGTAGACCGGGTCGTGTTTTTCGGGAGCTCGTGCATCTATCCGCGGCTCGCGCCACAGCCGATAAAAGAAGAGTATCTGCTGACTGGACCGCTCGAGGACACCAACGAGCCGTACGCGATCGCGAAGATCGCCGGCGTCAAGCTCGTGGAGGCGGCCAACTCGCAGTTCGGCACCCGGTGGCTCTCGCTTATGCCCACCAACCTCTACGGTCCCAACGACAACTTCGACTTGCTCAATTCGCACGTTCTTCCCGCGCTCATCCGCAAGTTCCACGACGCGAAGCGTGGGGGTCAGTCGGGCCGCGACGCTCTCGTGACTCTCTGGGGCCATGGGACCGCGCGCCGCGAGTTCCTGCACGTTGACGACGCGGCGAACGCGGCGCTGGCGCTGATGGAATCTGGGGCCACCGGATTGTTCAACGTCGGATCGGGCGAAGACCTGACGATTCGCGAGCTGGCTGGCATCGTTGCGGGCGTCGTGAGTCATGACGGTCCGGTCGAGTGGGATGCATCGAAGCCGGATGGAACTCCGCAGAAGCTGCTTGATTCTTCGCTGATTCGGGCGACGGGATGGACGCCCCGGATCTCGCTCGATGAAGGAATTCGCTCGACTTACGCCTGGTTCACGGAGGCGCAGGAGTCGCGGCTGGCGAGGCTCGCCAGTTGACCCGCCCCCGCGTGAACGAGCCGCTCGGCGTTCCTCCCACGGAGCCGACGCAGAGCGACGCGCGCCGGAGTCCGCTCGTTCCGGAGGAAATCTCGGTCGTAGGTCTCCTCAACGTCCTTCTGCGATATCGCGTCCTGATAATCCTGCTGCCGCTCGCGTTCGGATTCCGCGCCGGGCTCAGGAGTTTCACCGCGCCCTTATCGTACACGACGGTAGCCCAGTTCATGCCGAAGGGCGGGCGCGGGCAAAGCCAGATCAGCGGAATCGCCGCGCAGTTCGGAATCCCCGTCAGCGGCGGCGAGGGATCGCAGTCCTCGCAGTTCTACATGGACCTGCTCGAATCGAGGCCGCTTTTATCCAAGGTCGCTGACGAGAGATATACCGTGCAGCGCGACAGCACGATGTTCACCGGGAATCTCTACCAGATCTTCAAGGTCAGCGAGCCGCGGGCCGCGGTGCGCAGAGTGAAAGTGGTCGAGCGGCTCCAGGCCGCCATCAGCGCGACCACGTCGGCGAGGACCGGCGTCATCACCGTGACCGTCCGCAGCAGCCGTCCAGAGCTCTCGCAGCAGATCGCAACAAACCTTCTCGAGCAGGTGAATGTCGCAAACCTCGCGCGCCGCCAGGAGCAGGCCGCGGCGGAGCGGGGGTTCGTCGAGCGCCAGATGGGCGAGAAGCGCGCCGAGCTGCGCATGGCCGAATCGGAGCTGGGGAGCTTTCTCGAGCGCAACCGGCAGTGGCGCACGTCGCCCCAGTTGACGCTTGAGCAGGGGCGGCTCCAACGCGCGGTGGACATGCGCCAGTCGATATACACCAATCTGCTGCAGGCGTACGAGACCGCGCGCATAGAGGAGGTCCGCGACCTCCCCCTGATCACAATCGTCGAGCCACCAGAGGCGGCGGTCGTGCCCGACGTCAAGGGCGGAGTTCGCAAGACCCTGATCGGGATGATCACCGGCCTTGTGCTCGCGATCGTGCTCGCGTTCGTGCTCGACAGGATGGCGAGGAACCGTGCGGCGCAGACCGATGATTTCCGGGAGTTCGCGCAGTTGAGCCGGGAGGCGATGGGCGACCTCACGCATCCCTGGCGCCCGGTGGCGCGGGTCTTCAGATCGCGACAGAGAACGTGACGGCTTCCGCGACCGTAGCTGCAGCGGGCCGCCAGCCGGATCCCGGCCGCCGCCCGAGCGTAGTGATTCAGCCGACCAGCGGGTGGGCAGCACTGAATCTACGAGAACTGTGGACGTACCGTGATCTCCTGCTCATTCTCGCGGGAAGAGACGTGAAGCTCCGCTACAAGCAGACGGGTCTGGGCGTGACGTGGGTGATTCTCCAGCCGCTCGTTGCCGCGCTGATCTTCACGATCATGTTCGGCCGTTTCGCAAAGCTGCCGAGCGACGGACACCCTTACATCGTTTTCGTGTTCAGCGGCGTCGTCGTATGGAACTACTTCGCGGCGGTGCTCCAGCGCGCGGGCAACAGCCTCATCACGGATGCGCGGCTCATCACCAAGGTCTATTTCCCGCGACTGGCGATCCCACTCGCAAGCGTGTTTTCAGCACTGGTCGATCTTGCCGTTGCGCTTGGCGTACTCGGCGTGCTGATGCTCGTTTACGGCATCATGCCGACCTGGAGAATTCTGCTGCTTCCGTTTTTCATCGGTCTGACGGCAGTGACCGCAACCGGCGTGAGCCTATGGCTCTCAGCGCTGAACGTCCGCTACCGGGATTTCGCCCACGCGATGCCGTTCATGCTCCAGGTTTGGATGTTCGCGAGCCCGGTCGCCTATGCGACGAGCATCGTGCCGGAGCGGTGGCGCCTTCTGTACAGCCTGAATCCCGCGGTGACCTTCATCGAGGGCATGCGCTGGTCGGTGCTCGGAACAAGCTCGATCGAGCCGGCGATGGTCGTTCTCACGTCGATTGTCGCGCTGGTCGTGTTCATCGGCGGCGCGTTCTTTTTCCGGCGCGTTGAGCAGGGGTTCGCAGACTCCGTATGAGCGAGACAGCGATCCGGGTCGAGGGCCTGGCCAAATGCTACCGCATCGCGCGCGCGCTGGGCAAGCAGCCCTACCGCACGCTGCAGGAAGACGTCATCGCGCTGCCCCGTAATCTCTGGAAACGCGCGCTCGGCCGCTCCGACACCATGGAGACGTTCTGGGCCCTCGAAGACGTGTCGTTCGAGGTGACACAGGGCGAGGTCGTCGGTATCATCGGACGCAACGGAGCGGGCAAGAGCACGCTCCTCAAGATCCTGTCGCGCATAACGAATCCCACCCGCGGACGCGCAGATATCTACGGGAGAGTGGGTGCGCTGCTCGAGGTCGGCACAGGGTTCCACCAGGAGCTGACTGGCCGCGAGAACATTTTCCTGAGCGGCGCCATCCTCGGCATGCGCAAATCAGAGATTGCGCGGCAGTTCGACGCGATCGTGGATTTCGCCGAGGTGGAGCAGTTCATAGACACGCCAGCGAAACGCTACAGCAGCGGCATGTACATGCGCCTCGCGTTCGCGGTCGCCGCTCATCTCGAGCCGGAGATTCTCCTCGTGGACGAAGTGCTCGCGGTGGGTGATGCGGCGTTCCAGAAGAAATGCCTCGGGAAAATGGAGGATGTCGCGGTCGACGGGCGGACGGTGTTCTTCGTGAGCCACAACACGCAGGCCGTCCGCCAGCTTTGCGGCCGCGGAATTCTGCTCGAGCACGGACGCGTCGTCGCCGACGGGCCGACCGATTCCACGCTGACGGTCTACAACCAGAGGCTCCGTGAAATGCGAGTGGACGCCGAGACTGGCGTCAACAACCCGGAAAACAGGCGCGGCTCGGGGGCAATCCGCTTCACCGGTGTTTCGGTAGAGGACCTTGGAGGTGCCGAGCGGTACACGTTTGCGATGGGAGATACGATCCGGCTCCGTCTCTCGTTTACGGTGCATGCGCCGATGCGCGGCGCGGCCGTCGTCGTCGCCCTCCGTTCGGGGATGTCGCGCGAAATCGTGACCTCGGTGCGGCATGTCGTGACCGAGCGGGAACTGGCGCCCGGCGTGTCGTCCACGGTCGTCATCGACCTGCCGAATGTCTACATCCGACCCGGCGAGTATCCGCTTTACCTGCATCTCGGCGAGGCAATCCAGTCGCCCAAAAACTACGACGTGCTCGACGACATGACGCCGCCGCTGGTGATCACGGCCGGGGGCCGCGCCCTTCATGACAACTTCGATCAAACTAAGCCGCTGGGGGTTTTCTCGATTCCGTCGCGGATGACGATCGGCGAGGCATCCGGCCAGCAAGAGACGGAAGCGCCGGTCGCTCCGCAGCGCCCACACATCGTTCGTTAATAGCTAATACAATACATGTCACACCTGCCCACCGTTTCCCTCGTCATCGCCGTCCGCAACCAGGAGAAGTACATCGGCCGGTGCATCCGGTCGATTCTCAACCAGACTTATCCGCGGCAGGAGTACGAGGTGATCGTCGTCAACGATGCGAGCACCGATCGCACTGGGTACGCGCTCGAGCTGTTCGAGAACGAGATCCGACTCATCACCAACCCTGAGCGGAAGGGCTTGCCAGGGTCGCTCAACATCGGGATCAAGTCGGCCCGTGGAAGATTCGTGGTCCGCATCGACGGCGACGACTACGTCCATGCGGAGTACCTCAATGTGCTGTCGATGCACCTGACGATGAACCCGGCGATGGATGCGGTATCGTGCGACTATCATCTCGTGGGTGACAACGAGCAGGTGATCGAGCGGGTCAACGGCGCCGAAAGGCCAATCGGCTGCGGAATCATGTTCCGCATCGACCAGCTGGTCGAGCTGGGTCTCTACGACGAGCAGTTCCTTTCGCACGAAGACCGCGACCTGCGCATCCGTTTCCTCGAAACGCATCAGATCCACCGCGTCGCGTTGCCGCTGTATCGCTACCGACGCCACGACGAGAACATGACGAACGACCATGGTGCGATGCATGGCTACCTCAAGGACCTGGAGGCCAAGCACGGCATCGAGAAAGCCAACAGCAATGCGTGAGCTCAGGCTGGGATCGCGTCTGGTGAGCGACAGGTCGCCGCCGTATGTCATCGCCGAGATCGGCGTGAATCACGGGGGATCGATCGATCTCGCGATGCGGCTCATTGACCTCGCGAAAGAGGGCGGAGCCGATGCCGCCAAGTTCCAGACCTATAAGGCCGCGTCACTTGCGTCCCGGCACAGCCCGGCCTATTGGGACCTCACGAAGGAGCCGACCACGAGCCAGTTCCAACTCTTCCAGAAATACGATGCATTCGGCCCCGACGACTATCGCGCGCTCGCCGACCACTGCCGGGAATCGGCGATTGATTTCGTGTCGACCCCGTTCGATAGCAGCGCGGTTGAGCTGCTCGATCCGCTGGTGCCCTTCTTCAAGATTGCCTCGGCCGATCTCACCAATACGCCGCTGCTCCGCCAGGTGGCATCGCACGGCAAGCCGGTCGTGCTGTCCACCGGTGCGTCAACGATGGAAGAGGTGCGTGAGGCCGTGGCGACGCTGGAGTCGGCGGGGTGCGGCGAGCTTTCGCTCCTCCACTGCGTCCTCAACTATCCCACTGCCGACGAGAATGCGAACCTCGGCATGATTTCAGGGCTCAAGGTGGAGTACCCGAACATGGTGATCGGATATTCCGATCATACGTTGCCCGATGAGGGAATGACCGCCCTCAGTACTGCCTATCTGCTCGGCGCGCGGGTAATCGAGAAGCATTTCACGCACGACAAGTCGCTGCCTGGTAACGACCACTACCATGCGATGGACGTTCACGATCTCAAACGATTTCTCGCCGGCGTCGGGCGCCTCGTCGCGATGATTGGCGCGAGTGATACCAAGCGATCTATCGAGTCCGAGGAAATCTCGAGGCTCAACGCCCGCCGGAGCATCGTGCTCGACGCCGACGTCGAGGCCGGGACGAGTCTCACCGAGGAAATGATCACGTACAAGCGGCCTGGTACGGGGGTTAGCCCCGTGCACTGGGACGCGATCGTGGGGCGCAGGGTGGGACGCAGTCTGGCGCGCGATCACGTGCTCCAGTGGAATGATCTGGCTCCGCAGGAATGACCGCTCTCGCCGACTCGACGCCGTCCGCCGCCCGCTGAGCACATAGTGAGCAGGACCGTCGCGATCGTCCAGGCACGGATGGGCTCCCGGCGGCTCCCCGGCAAAGTGCTCCTCGATATCGCGGGGCAAAGCATGCTCGAGCGGGTCGTGAGGCGGGTGCAGCGAGCGGCGCTCATCGACCAGACCGTTGTCGCCACGTCGACGAGTACCCAGGACGACGCGGTCGTCGCGGAATGCGACGACATCGGTGTCGCCGTTGTCCGCGGAAGTGAACTCGACGTACTCGATCGCTTCCGCGACGCCGCGATTGCTCATGATGCGGCGATTTGTGTGCGTGTGGGCGCCGACTCGCCGCTGATCGATGCCGCAGTATGCGATAACGCGGTGTCGGCGCTGCGTGATTCAGACCCCCCGGCTGACTACGCCAGTAACAAGATCCGCCCTACGTATCCCCTTGGACTCGACGTCGAAGCGTTCACCCGAGGCGCACTCGAGCGCGCGTGGGTAGGCGCCCGCGACGCATACGAGAGATCGCACGTGACGATCCACATGTACCAGACATCGGGCGAGTTCCGCGTGCTGGCCGTGCGCGATACGGTGGACCGCCACTACTGGCGATGGACGGTGGATACCGCGGACGACCTCGATTTCGCCCGCCAGGTGTTCGCGCGCTTCTCGGGGAGCAACGAATTCGGGTTCGCCGATGTGGTGAAGCTGATCGAACGGGAGCCGCATCTCGCGCGCATCAATGCCCACGTGCGGGCAAGGGACGTCGTCGAGGGATGAAAAAAGCCTGATGGCGGAATCAAGTCCGCCAGCCGTCGTTCTGTTCGAGCCTGAGGCCGGGACCACCGCCTGTGGCCGGCAGCCGGTAGCGGGGTAGTTCTATGCTCAGTCGGTTCGTGCTGGGGACGGTCCAGCTCGGCAAACCGTACGGCCGCCGCCGGGCGTACCCGCTCATGTCCGAGGCGCATGCGTTCCGGATTCTCGATGCCGCATGGGGCGCGGGTGTTCGCGCCTTCGATACCGCCGAAGCTTATGGCGCTTCCGCGGCGCGACTCCGCGCATGGAGTGAAGCGCGCGGTAATGCCGGAGAGCTCGAGGTGGTGACCAAATGCGCCGTGGACTTCGGCGGGCGAGCGCCGGCAACGATTGAAGACAGCGCACATGCGGCTCTGACGCGCTTCGACACGGCCGGCAGTGTCGTGCTCCTGACGCATGGCGCTGTCGGAGCTGATGCGTGGGGCGTCGTAAAGTCTGTAGCAAACAAGTTTGGCGCTGGGGCCGGTCAGAGCGTCTACGCTCCCGAGGAAGTGAGCGATGCCTGTAGCCTCCCGGGAGCCGTGAGGGTGCAGGCGCCGGGCAACGTCCTCGATCGTCGGGCGATCGCGGCCCGCGGTGAGTCATCAGTCTCGCTCGACATTCGTTCGGTCTATCTTCAGGGCGTTCTGCTCGACCCTCCGGAAATTGCCGGGCGGCGCGCACCGGGGGCATCGGGAATCGCCCGGACGGTCCAGGCAGCGGCGGCCGCGCTCGGCGTGGAGCTCGCGCCGCTGCTCGTCGCCGGCGTGCTTGCGAGCCTGAGGAAGGACGACAGAGTGGTTCTCGGCGTGGACGACGCGACGCAGCTCGAGGTGTTGCGACCTGCGCTCGAGATGGGCGAAGCAACCGTTCGGGAGTTCGAGGCAGCGATTGGGCATTTGACCGATGAGGCAGCGACGCGACTTGTTCTCGATCCGCGGCAGTGGCCAACCGTTGGCGTTGTCGGATGAAAGTCGTCGCCGTCATTCAGGCGCGGACGGCGTCCAGCAGGCTGCCCGGCAAAGTGCTCGAGGCAATCGGCCCGGTGACGATGATCGAGCGACTGCTGGCCCAATTGAGCGGAACGACAACCCTCGACGAAATCGTCGTCGCAACAACCGATGATCCCAGCGACGACGACCTCGCGACGCGTCTGGCAGCTCGCGGTGTTCGTGTGTTCAGGGGCGACGCCTCGAACGTGCTGGCGAGGTACGAAGGCGCCGCCGAGTGGGCGGGTGCCGATGTCGTTGTTCGCTTGACGGGCGACTGTCCGCTGCAAACGCCGGACACGGTTGACGAAGTCGTGACCGCATTCCTCGCAGCGGGGGCGGACTATGCCTCGAATACCGAGCCATACAGCAGGCCGGATGGCCTCGATATCGAAGTATTCAATAGAGATACTCTGACGCGGGCAGTGAGGGAATCGCGGCCGGGGCCCGATCGTGAGCACGTCACGCCGTTCATGCGGCGGAGCGCTGGAGTCCGGCGTTTGCACTACTTACATTCAACCGGGCCGGATGGAGCGAACGCGCGCTGGACGGTTGACGACCGCGCTGACCTCGAGTTCGCGCGCGAGGTCTGGAGAAAGCTGGATCTCGCCGGACCGGGTCCCCACGATTACGAGACGGTAATGACGGCAGCAACCAGTGTCGCGCCAACGAATACCGGCGCAGTCAGCAACTTCGGATACTACAGGTCGATTCACGAGGATTCCGAAGCCGGCAAGGCGCCATCTCTTCGACTCGACCAGAGCGAGGCGTGGCTCGCCAGAAGCAGCCGCGTCATTCCGGGCGGCGCCCAGACCTACTCGAAGAGCTGGCGCCAGCACATTCGCGGCGTTTCGCCGATTTTTCTCGAGACCGGACGCGGGGCGCGCGTCTGGGACGTCGACGGCAACGAGTACGTTGACCTGGTGCAGGGCCTGCTGCCCAACATTCTGGGGTACGCCCACGCCGACGTGGATCGTGCGGCGTATGAGCAGGCTGCCAAGGGCCACAGTTTCTCTCTCCCGCACCGGCTCGAAGTCGAGCTGGCGGAACGACTCACCCGGCTGATCCCGTGCGCGGAAACCGTTCGTTTCGCCAAAAACGGATCGGATGCAACGTCGGGTGCGATTCGCGCGGCGAGAGCGTTCACGAAGCGCGACCGTGTCGCGATCTGCGGCTATCACGGCTGGCACGACTGGTACATCGGGACTACATCGCGGTCGGCAGGAGTACCGCGCGCCGTTCAGGAGCTCTCACACACGTTTGCCTACAACGACCTCGGCGCGCTGGAGGAACTGCTCGATTCGCATCCGGGGGAGTTCGCGGCCGTCATCCTCGAGCCGTTCAACTTTGTGTGGCCCGCGGACGGCTACCTCGACGGAGTGAAGGAGATCGCTGGCAGGCACGCGGCGATACTCATCTTCGACGAAATCTGCACCGGCTTTCACTTCGGTTTGGGTGGCGCGCAACGCCTCTTCGGGGTGACGCCTGACCTCGCCACCTTCGGCAAAGCGATGGGGAACGGCTACCCGATCAGCTGCGTAGCCGGCAGGCGAGACATCATGGACACGTTCAACGACATTTTCATGAGCTTCACCTTCGCCGGCGACGCTTCGGCGATGGCGGCCGCCACTGTCGTTCTCGATGTCCTTGAACGCGGCGATGCGTACGCCCGCATGAAAGCCGCGGGTTCGGCACTGGCCGATGGCGCGCGCGTTCTCGCCGATCTCTCGGGGCTGGGCGCTCGATTCGTCACGCAGGGCCATCACAACTGGCTGCTCCTCCGGTTCCTCGATGAATCGGGGCTGGACGATCCCGTGCTGCGCGCCCTCTGGCTGCAGGAAGTGACGCGCCGCGGCGTTCTCCTTATTTCGACGCACAATGTTTCCGCCGCCCTCGAACGCGCCGAAGTAGAGCACGTCCTCAGGGCCTATGCGGCGGCGTTCAAACGTGTTGGCGAACTTGTCTCGTCGGGTTCAGCCCTCGAGCCACATCTCGACGGTCCGATACCGACGCCGGCTTTCCGGGTGCGCGCGTGAGCCTGCCGCTGCCAGTCGCCGCTGCCGGCCGCCGTCTCCCGGTGATCGAGCTCGCCCGCTGTGTGCGTTGCGGACTGCCTGAAACTTATGAGACGATCGAGTTCGATTCTGCGGGCGTGTGCAACATCTGCCGGCAGAGGGAGTACCGCGACGACAGCATAGACTGGGCGGCGCGCGGAGCGCAGCTCGCCGAACTCGTCGAGGAGTACCGGGGGAAGTACGAGTACGACTGCATCATTCCATTCTCGGGTGGCAAGGATTCCACGTACACGCTGTACCATCTGGTGAGCGAATTCGGAATCAAGCCGCTGGTCGTCCAGTTCAACCACGGTTTCATGCGGCCAACGCTGCTGAAGAACAACGAGCGCACGTTCCGCAAGCTCGGTGTTGACGTTATGAGCTTCACTCCCAACTGGAGAGTGGTGAAGCGCCTGATGCTGGAAGCCCTGGTGAGAAAGGGCGATTTCTGCTGGCACTGCCATACCGGTATCTATTCGTATCCGATGCACGTCGCGCTCAAGTACAACACGCCCCTCATTTTCTGGGGCGAGCCGTCGTCGGAATACACCGCCTACTACGACTACCGCGACGGGACGATGGAAAAGGTGGATGAGACGCGGTTCAACCGCTTCATCAACCTCGGCATTACGGCAGAGGATATGTCGGGGATGATAAGCCAGGATTTCGATTTCGATCCGAGAGATCTGGCGCCCTATACCTATCCCCCGTTGCGAGATCTTCGGAAACTCGGGTACAGATCGGTGTGTCTCGGCTCATTCATTCCGTGGGACACTCGAAGGCACGCTCAGGTGATCCACGATGAGCTGGGCTGGGAGGGCGATGAAGTCGAAAACATGCCCCCCGGCATGTACCGGTATGAGAAGATCGAGTGCTACGTCCAGGGCGTGCGCGACTACATCAAGTTTCTCAAGCGTGGCTACCATCGCGTCACCCAGATGACCGCCCTCGACCTCCGAAACGGCCGTATCGAGAAGG
This sequence comes from Gemmatimonadaceae bacterium, assembly GCA_013813715.1. GTDB lineage: Bacteria > Gemmatimonadota > Gemmatimonadetes > Gemmatimonadales > Gemmatimonadaceae > UBA4720. Next base: position 44,837 of record JACCRF010000041.1, read on the forward strand.
CGGAAGCCGACCGGCTGGTGCGCGAATTCGAGAACAGGCGCCCGCCCTCGCTCGATATCTTCCTGGGGTATCTCGGCATCAGCGAGGACGAGTTCAACAGCATCGTGCTGAATACGGTGGTACCGCCTCACCAACCCGATTTCAATGCGATCACTCCCGGCGCAAAGACGTGGGATTTCGACCTCTGGTACCGTGAGAAGTGACGCCATGGGGCACCGGAGGCGTTCCATCGTCGGCATTGCGAACCTCGAGATGGGGAATCTCCGGTCGGTCGGAAACGCGGTGGATTCCTTCGGCTACGAACACCGTTTCGTCGATACCGCCGACGAGCTGGAATCACTTACGCACCTGATTCTTCCGGGGGTTGGATCGTTCCACACCGCGATGCGGCGCGTACACGAGCGGGGCCTGTACGAGCCGATCCGGTCCTTCGTATCGTCGGGCCGGCCCTTGCTCGGTGTCTGTCTGGGCATGCAGCTCCTCGGCTCGCACGGAGACGAAGGCGAGGATACGGTCGGACTCGGCCTCATTCCAGGGATCGTACGCAAGCTCGATCGAACGCGCGTGGCATCGATTCCCCATATAGGATGGAATTCGGTTGAACTGAGCGCCGACCACCCGCTCTTCGCTGGGGTGCGCGACGGCGCAGACTTCTATTTCGTCCATTCGTATCACCTGAGCCCGGAGACGGGAGAAAGCGTTGTCGGCGTTACCGACTGCGGCGAACCATTCGTATCGGCCGCGGCGCACGAGAATGTCGTCGGCTTTCAGTTCCATCCCGAGAAGAGTCAGGCGAACGGCCTCCGTTTGCTGGACAATTTTTGCGGCTGGGACGGACGTTGCTGAAGAAGAGAATCATTCCGATTCAACTGCTGTTGAACGAACGTCTGGTGAAGACGAGGCAGTTCGGTGCGTATCGGGACGTCGGCGATCCGGTCGCAAGCTCGAAGGTCTACAATGCGCAAAATGCCGACGAACTCGTGTTCCTGAACATCAACCGCTCCGAGCGTCACGTCGAGCCATTGCTGAGTCTGCTCGAGCGGGTTTCCGCAGTGTCTTTCATGCCGCTTTCACTCGGCGGGGGAATAACGACTTTCGATGCGGCCCGACGTCTCATCACCTCCGGGGCGGACAAGGTAGTCCTCAACTCGGCGGCGTATCGCGACATCGGGCTGATTCCCCGGGTCGCGGACTCGTTCGGGTCGCAGGCAGTTGTTGTGGGCCTGGACGTGCGGTTCGACGAGAAGTCGGCGGAATACTCGCTCTATTCGGATTGCGGGCGCGTCGCGGAGATGGTCGGACTTGACGAGCATCTGGAGCGGGTGACATCGCTCGGTGCGGGCGAGATCCTCGTCAATTCCATCGATCGCGACGGGACGATGCAAGGCTATGACATTCCGCTCCTGAAGAGGGTAGCCGACGCAGTGCGCGTTCCCGTAATCGGCTGTGGCGGTGCCGGCCAGTATAACCATCTCAAGGAAGCGTTTCTCGAAACCCGGGTTAGCGCCCTCGCCTGCGGCAGCCTGTTCAATTTCACCGACAGCAACCCCATTAGGGCCAAGGCCTTCCTGACCAACTACGGCATCCCCTTTAAGACTGTCTGAATGAGGTCCGCGAGAGTGACCGGGAGTCCGGCCGGAGCAGAAGCGAGCGAACGCCGCGCGATTTTGGACGGAGAGCGCCTCGCCGGCAACGGGATCTACCTGAGGCTTGTCGAGCTGGCTGACTGTGGAGAGCGGTACCGCACCTGGCTTGGCGATCCCGAGGTCAATCGGTTTCTCGAGACGCGGTGGGCAGAACATGACGACTGGGCGATCCGCGAGTTCGTGAGCGCGATGCGGATGAGTCTCAGCGACTACCTGTTTGCAATCGTCGAGGCGGGCGGCGGGCGGCACGTGGGCAACATCAAGCTCGGCGCCATCAACTGGCGCCACCTGCATGCCGACATCAGCTATTTCATCGGCGAGCACGATGCGTGGGGCAGGGGAGTGGCGACGGAAGCAATTCGCGTCGCCACGCGGTTTGCGTTCGAGCGCCTGGGTCTGCACCGGGTGCAGGCCGTGGTGTACGCGGACAATTCAGGGAGCGCTACGGCCCTCGAGCGGGCCGGATACGCGCGGGAGGGGGTCGCGCGGCTCAAAGTGCGAATTGGGGATGGCTGGACCGACCAGCTTGCGTACGGAATGCTGCGTCCCGAGTCAGTCTCTTCCGACCCTGCGTGACGTTATATTGACCCAAAGTTTTCGCCTGGGTCGCAGCATGAGACCCCACTAGACTCACAGGAATTGAGCAAATTCTGAAATCGCTGAACCGCTACGCGCGCATCGCGGCGCACACGGCAATACAGAAATCTCCTCCGGCCTTCCGCGCCCTGTTCAAGCATACCGACGAGCATCGCGCGCGTAAAATGGCGCGGCTGTACGACAGGGCCCTGCCTGCCCCCAACGGGAAGGGTACCATGCTGTTCTGGGTTCCGGGGGGAATGCCGCTGCTGCTTCATGTCGAAGCATCGATTGCCGCCGCTCTCCGGCTCAGGGGGCACAATGTCCATGCGGTCATCTGCAATGCACCGTACCGCGGATGTGCCATCAGAACGGTGCAGGAAGGTGTTCCCATAAACCGGTGGAGGGATGCCTGTCCGGTGTGTACGAAGAAAACAACCGGGGTTCTCGAGACGATGGGCATCCCGTACTCATACAATGGCGATTTTCTGACTGACGAAGAGCGCGACGAGCTGTGGGACCGCACCGCCGGGTTGACGTGGGAAACCCTCGATGCGCTGAGCTACGACGGTGTCAGCATCGGGAGAAACGTGCGATCGTCTGTCGCGCGGTACCTCCAGGGCGCGGCGCTGGCCGGCCACGAAGGTATTATTCGCGAGTACGCCTACAGCGGACTGGTCTCGGCCTGCGCGGCGGCCCGAGCGCTCGAACGTTTCGATCCCTGGCGCGTTTTCATGTCGCACGGCACCTACATTGACTGGGGGCCGGCCCTTCACACTGCTTTCGATCGCGGCATACCCGTGACTGGCTGGAAGGCATCGTACCTGTCATGGCATTTCTACCTTCGGCATGTCGAAGACCCAGCCCACATCGATTTCAAGAAACTCAGTGCGCAGGCATGGGACGAGGTCAGGGCCACTGATCTCTCTCCGGAGCAGAACGCGCGACTCGACAAGTTCTTTGAGGATCGCTATCAGAAGCAGATAAGCTTCGACATGAAGCGACCAACGACCTACAGCCATGACGTAACCGACCTTCGCGCGAAGTATGCGCCAGTCGGCAAGCCGGTGTGGGCGGTGCTCGCCCACATCAACTGGGACAGCGTGTCCGACTACGCGCCCATGGCGTATCCATCGTTTGACGAGTGGATGCTCGCCACCATTGCGCAGGCGATCGACGTGCCCGAAGTTCAATGGCTGATCAAAATCCACCCTGTCGAGGCATGGGACAATCCGGCAAGCGGGGTGCAGCGCCTTATCGAGCGAAATTTTCCGTCTCTGCCCGACCACGTGCGCGTCATTCCCGCCGAGGAGAATATCAGTCCCGCAAACCTTTTCGAGTTGATTGATGGTGGAGTCACCGTGTACGGAACGGGTGGTCTCGAGCTGGCGCTGAGGGGCAAACCCGTGATTCTGGCCGGCGAAGCACATTACGGAGGGCTTGGTTTCACACACGAGGGACAAACGCCTCAAGGTTACCGCGATCTTCTGCGCCGGGCAGCTAGTCTCGAGCCGCTTACACGAGATCAGCGATCCGATGTCCGGAAGTACGCGTATTCACACTTCGTCCAACGCCAGGTGCCCCTCGAGATTGTTCACGATCCGAAGGCCGACTGGTGGGCCCTCCAGCACGAGAAACGCGACCTGCTGATTCCGGGGAACGACCCTTTCATTGAATTCATCTGCGACCGGCTTGTTGACGGCCGCGATTTCAATATGGATGAGTCACTCGTCGCGCAGTCAGGCCGCGCACTGCGGGCGTTATGACGAATGCCACAATCCGCTTCTGGCGCGGCGTGCACCGCCTGGGGCAGAGCAAAGTGCAACGATAGGATAGCCAATGTTGAATGGAAAAACGGTCCTGATCACGGGCGGCACGGGCTCGTTCGGGCAACGGTTCACCGAGATCGTTCTCAGGAACTACAGCCCGAAACGACTTATTGTCTTCAGTCGCGACGAGTTGAAGCAGTCCGAGATGCACATGCGGTTCGGAGAGGAGGAGTACCCGAGCATCCGGTATTTCATCGGCGACGTCCGTGATCGCGATCGTCTTCACCGCGCCTTCGACGGCGTTGATATCGTTGTCCACGCGGCGGCGCTGAAGCAGGTGCTGGCGGCGGAATACAATCCCATCGAGGCCGTGAAGACGAACGTTCTCGGTGCGGCCAACGTGATCGATGCGGCGATTGACCGAGGAGTGGCGAAGGTCATCGCCCTCAGCACTGACAAGGCTGCCAGCCCAGTCAGTCTCTACGGCGCCACCAAGCTTTGCTCTGACAAGCTCGTAGTGGCGGCCAACAGCTACTCGGGAACCCACCAGACGCGGTTCAGCGTGGTGCGCTACGGCAACGTGCTGGGAAGTCGTGGCAGCGTTGTCCCTCTCTTCCTGCAGCAGCGGCACACCGGAAAGCTTTCGATCACCGATCCGCGCATGACCCGCTTCTGGATCACCCTCGACCAGGGGGTGAATTTCGTCCTCAGTTGTCTCGATCACATGTTCGGCGGAGAGATCTTCGTGCCCAAGATTCCGAGCATGAAGCTCATCGATCTCGCGCGCGCGATCGGGCCGCAGTGCGACCTGGAGATCGTCGGCCGCCGACCCGGCGAAAAGCTCCACGAGCTCATGGTAGGCGAGGATGACGCTCAGAACACTCTGGAATACGACGACTATTACGCGATTCTTCCCACGCTTCGAATCTGGAACAGGGACGAGGTCTCGGGTCGGAACGGCGGCCGGCCGTGTCCCGAAGGGTTTCGCTACAGTAGCGAAACGAACGACCGGTGGCTCTCCGCCGCCGAACTGGAGCAGATGATCGGTCAAGGCAAGCCCGCGCTGCGCTGAATCGGGAGTGGCTGAGGCGCGGCGGCTGGCGCACGTGGCGGAGATAGGAATGAAAAAACCGGGCGGCAGGCTGCTCGTTGCGGGCGCCGGCGGCTTTCTTGGCACTACCTTCACTCGCGAGGCAATCGCCGCAGGGCGGACTGTGGCAGGTGCGTTTTACACGCGCCAGCCCGCTGATTCCCGCACACTCGCCCGCGTTGTCAACGTCGATCTTTCGCGTCCCGCGGCCGCGCGCGCACTGCTGCGCGATGTGAAGCCGGCATGGGTCGTGAACTGCGCCGGTTTCACGAGCGTCGATGACTGCGAACGCGATCCGGAGAGAGCGCGGCTGCTGAATGTGGAGCTGCCGCAGGCGCTGGCCACCGCGTGCGCCGAGGTCGGTGCCGGCCTCGTGCATTTCTCGACTGATTCGGTATTCGACGGCAATCGCGGCAACTACACGGAGGACGATGCCCCGTCGCCACTCAACGTTTACGCGCGAACCAAACTCGAGGGAGAGCGCGCCGCCATCGACGCGCTTCCCGATACGCTTGTCATCCGCACGAACTTTATCGGTCTCTCGCCCGCGCGACGCACAGGTCTCGCTGACTGGCTCGCTGGCAGCTTCGAGTCCGGCCAGCGGATATCCGGTTTTACGGATTGCGTATTCGCCCCTCTCCTGGCCAATGACCTCGCACGCACCACGATGGAGATGATGACCCTCGGGTTGTATGGTCTTTATCACTTGGCGGCAAGCGATTCATCGAGCAAGTATGAGTTTGCGCGGCTGCTCGGTGCGGCGCTGGGGTGCGACAGCGATCTCGTCACGCCGGCTTGCGTTACCACCGCTGGGTTTGTGGCATCTCGCCCGCTGAACACTTCGCTTTCGCCATCGCGCGCCGAGTCAGCGCTCGGACGGCGGATGGCGTCGGTCAGTGACGCCGTGGCAGGTTACGTCGCGCTGCGTAAGGCGCGCGGGCCGGCTGCGATCAACCAGCCCGCCGAAGCCTGACCAATGCCGACACTCGAAATCGGTGGCCGAACGCTGGGTGACGAACATCCCACGTATTTCATCGCCGACATCGCTGCCAACCACGACGGGGATCTCGAGCGGGCCGTTTCGCTGATTCACCTCGCGGCCGAGTGCGGCGCTGACGCCGCGAAGTTTCAACACTTTCGTGCCGAGAACATCGTGAGCAGGCTCGGCTTCGAGACCGCGCCTCAACTATCGCATCAGCGGAGCTGGAAGCGGTCGGTATTCGAAGTCTACCAGGCGGCGTCGCTGCCCTGGGAATGGACCGGCCGGCTGAAGACGGCGTGCGACGAGGTCGGCATTCACTTCTTTTCGTCGCCGTACGATCTCGACGCGGTGGACATGCTGGAACCCCATGTTCCCGCGTACAAGATCGGCTCGGGCGACATCACCTGGATCGAAGCGCTCGAGCACATCGCGCGCAAGGGGAAACCTGTTCTACTCGCCACCGGAGCATCGGACATCGGGGATGTCGAACGGGCCGTTACGGCGCTACTGAGGATCAACCCGCTGCTGCTGCTCATGCAGTGCAACACCAACTACACCGGGAGCACCGAGAACTTCCGCTTCGTCAATCTCCGCGTTCTCTCAATGTTCAGAGCGATGTATCCCGACCTGGTGCTCGGGCTCAGCGATCATACGCCCGGTCACGCCGCTGTCCTAGGCGCGGTGGCACTCGGGGCTCGGGCGATGGAGAAACATTTCACCGATGATCGCTCCCGCGAGGGGCCCGATCATCCGTTCTCGCTCGATGCAAGCGCGTGGCGCGAGATGGTGGATCGCACGCGTGAACTCGAGCACGCGCTCGGCGACGGCGAAAAGATCGTCGAGGCGAACGAGCGGGAGACGGCAGTCATTCAGCGGAGATGCCTCCGCGCCGCGCGCGACCTGCCCCCCGGCACGGTGCTGGCCGAGGGCGATCTGGAGCCGCTGCGGCCGGCCCCCGCCGACGCGATCTTCCCCTTCGACCGCCACGAAGTAATTGGTCGCACGCTGGCTCGCGGGCTCGAGCGCGGCGACTACCCCAGATGGACGGATCTCACCTGAAAGTCCTGTACATTTCGCGGGGCTACTCGACGCACGATCGCCGCTTCCTCGGCTCCTTCGTTCGGTCGGGATGGTCACCCGTTCACCTTCCCCTCCTGGAAGAGAGGCTCGATGCGCGGCCGCTTCCGGATGGTGTCCGGAGCGTGCGCTGGACGGCCAGTCTGCGCGAGCCGGGCTCTGCGGCCGACTGGCGCGAGCGCCGCGCGAGACTCGTCGAAATAGTCGCCCGCACGCGCCCCGCGATAGTAATCGCCGGCCCCGTGCAGTCGGCAGCATTCCTGGCCGCGCTCGCCCGCACGAAACCGCTGGTGGCCGTTTCGTGGGGAACGGATCTACTTGTTGACGCCGACGCGACCGCTTTCTCCCGGTTCGTGACGCGGTTTACGCTGGACAATGCTGATGCGATGCTCGGCGATTGCCGCGCCGTGCGCGAAGCGGTTCATCGCCATTCATCGATTAGTGACGATCGTATCGTCACCTTCCCGTGGGGGATCGATCTCGATCGATTCCGCCCGGGAGGCTCTTCAGTGGCCGTTCGAGGCCAGTGCGGCTGGAGCGGCAACGATTCCATTTTCATTTCAACCCGAAGCTGGGAGCCCGTGTACGCAATCGACGTCCTCGTTCGCGCGTTTGCTCTCGTGATCAGAAGGATGCCCGACGCACGCCTTCTCCTCCTTGGCGATGGGTCGCGGGAAGGGGAGATTCGCGTCCTGCTGAATGATCTCAGTCTCGATCGATTCGTGCACGCCCCGGGCCGAGTGACCCATGATCGCCTGCCTGACTATTTTCGCGCCGCGGACGCCTACGTGAGCTCCGCCCTCAGCGACGGCACGTCGGTTTCGCTGCTGGAGGCGATGGGGTGCGGGCTGCCGGTAGTCGTCGCGGACAGTCACGGGAATCGGGAATGGGTGCGGGAGGGAATGAACGGAGCGCTGGCACGGCCAGGGGACGCCGAATCGCTTTCCAAAGCAATGCTGCGTGTACTCAGTAACCGCGACTCGGCAACGCATATGGGCGCCGCAAATGTCGCTGCCGCCCGCAGCCGCGCAAACTGGGACGAGAACTTCCCGAAGTTTGTAAGGCTGGCAGAGAGTCTGGCATCCGGAATTTCCGAAAGGCGCTGTATATATTGATTCGCACCCAGTGTCCGGTACCCAACGAGTGTCATCAGAGACAAGAGCCGAGCCATCGTCCAAGAATCCGCATCGGAGCCCGGCGGGGTTGCCGGTCGACTGCCGGTGAGGCTCGTCAGCGCCGGCTCGATTGACTGGGCGGAACTCTTTCGCCGATCAGCCCCCCTCGGAGTCAGGCGCGCCGCCTGGCGGGCGATTGACGCGCTTCCGCTCGTCGCTCAGCGCGCGTTCAGGCACACGAGTGAGCACCGGCGCTGGAAGATGCAGCAGCTCTACGCGCGCGAGCCAAGCCCGCTTCCGACCGCGCCTACGGTGCTTCTCTGGATTCCAGGTGGAATGCACCTGCTGCTGCACGTCGAGAGCTCGATTGCCGCCGCGCTCCGGCTCCGCGGATACAACGTCCACGCGATCATCTGCGATTCCCCCTACACCGCCTGCGTCAGGCGCGAGGCAACTGACGGTATTCCAGTTGACGATTGGAAGCGCATCTGTCCGAAGTGCATCGCTTCGAACCGCGAGGTTCTCGACGTCATGGGGATACCATATTCGTCCATTGGAGACTTCGTGCCACTCGCTGTCAGGGAGGTGCTGAGAGTCCGCGCGGATCGCTGCACGCCGGCCAATGTGCTCGAGCTGTCGCATAACGGCCTGCCGATCGGGCGAAACGTCGTGTCGGCCATTACCCGCTACCAGCAGGGACTGTCGGCCGCTATCGACGACCGTATCGTGCGCGAATACGCCTTCAGCGCGCTGGTCTCGGCAGAAGCGGCTGGTCATGTGATGGACAGATTCAAACCCGCCCGTGTGCTGATGTCACACGCGGTCTACGTGGACTGGGGGCCGGCGCTGACCGCCGCGCTCAACCGCGGCATTCCAGTCACGGGATGGAAAGCATCATATCTCACCGCGCGCTTTTTTTTCAGGCACGTGACCGACGCTGAACGGATTGATTTTCATAGCGTCAGCGAGACGGGCTGGAGGGCGCGGGCCGCCAGCCCGTTGACCGACGATGAGGAGGCAGACCTCCGGACATTCCTCGATCGCCGGTACCGCCACCGTGTCAGCTTCGATCTGCGCTCCGTCCAGTCGTACACGGGCGATACCGCGCGCTTTCGAGCGAAGTACGGGCTGGACGCGGCGAAGCCGGTGTGGGGAATCATGGCGCACATCAACTGGGACAGTGTGTCAGACCATTCACCCATGGCGTACCGGACGTTCGACGAGTGGATGGTCGACACAGTTGATCAGATATCCCGGATCCCAGGCGTGCAATGGCTGATCAAGATCCACCCGGCGGAGACCGAGAATGGTCCCACCGATGGCGTACAGCGCCTCGTCGAGTCCCGTTTCCCTGATCTCCCGCCCCATGTGAGAATCATCCCGGCGGGAGAGAAGATCAGTCCACTGGAGTTCTTCGATCTGCTGGATGGCGGTGTGACTGTCTACGGGACGTCGGGTCTCGAGCTGGCACTGTCGGGTAAACCGGTGATACTGGCCGGGGAGGCGCATTACGGGCGGCGCGGATTCACGGAGGACGGGCTGACTGTGGAGGCCTACCGGCGTCTTCTTGCGCGCGCGGATTCCATTGGCCCCTTGAGCCCGCGGCAGACCAGCCTCGCCCGGCGGTACGCCTACTCGCTGTTCATCCAGCGTCAGATCCCGCTTCCCGTGGTCCGGGATCCACGCTCACCGTGGTGGGAGCTTCAGCACGAAAAACGTGAGCAGCTCGTACCGGGAAACGAGCCCTTCCTCGATTTCATATGTGATCGGCTGATGGACGGTGAAGACTTTATCATGGACCGGCGACTGGTGGAGCTCGCGGAAGTCGAGCCGGCCGGAAATCTTCATGCCGAGTGAAGGCGCGGCTGTGCACTCCAACCACGCGGCACCGGTGCGTCTGGTGGGGCTGGACGACGCGGGCGAGCCTTTTCTGAGCGGTGATCGACTCCTGCGCGGGATATACCCGGGGCAGGCGTCGACCGTCCGCGCAGTGCTCGCCACCTGTGAAGCCAATGACCTCTTTCAGCATGGCATCGTGCGCACTCGGGAGCTGCCCCGCAGTCCGCATCCCGACCTTTCGTACGAGATGGTGCTCGAACACCAGCGTGTTCAATTCGTAAGTTACCCGCACGAATGGCCGGGTTCGATGTACAGGGAAGCCGCGCTCTTCCACGTCCGTCTTTACGAGCGGCTTCAGGAACACGGGCTCACCCTCAAGGACTGGCACCCGTACAACGTCCTTTTCGAGGGGACGACTCCGGTTTTCGTGGATTTCACATCGATCATCCCGATCGCCGATCTCGAATCACAACCTTATCTCAACCGCGGCCCGCGGCCGCGAGGCGTCGCCGCCCTGTGGGACGGTATGTCGCGGGCCATGTACGAGATGTACCGTCTCACGTTCGAACCGTATTTCGGACTTCCACTCGCGATGATGCACCGCGGTCAGCATGGAGCGGCGCGGCGGCGCGTCTTCGAGACCACTCTCAACGCGGCCGCAAGCGTGATCACCCGCGGCGAAACATTCGATGGCGATCTGGCGGGCAGGCTGCGATGCGAAATCAGGGACCGGCTTCTGCGCGGCCTGCTGCTCGAGCGAGGCCCCCGGAAGCGCCGCTTTTTCGGCAGCGTTCGGCGCAGCATCGAGCGAACGAACGCCGCCGCCCGGCCCAGCGACTACAGCAGCTACTATGAGGACAAGAACGAGGCGTTCGCCACCGTGCCGTCGCGCGACTGGACGAACAAGCAGCACGGCGTTCATGCCGCGCTGACGCAGTTTCGCCCGAAGACGGTGCTCGATCTGGGCAGCAACACCGGCTGGTTCTCGATGCTCGCCGCCAGGCTCGGCAGCTCGGTCGTGGCGGTTGATCTCGACGAAGCTTCGATCGACCGGCTGTACCTCGCTGCGCTGCGCGAGAAACTGCCGGTGCTTCCCCTCGTCGCAGACCTGACGCGCCCGCTTCCCGAGGTTTTCGCGAAGACGTTCGACGACGAGCCATCGCTGTCGCTGCTCGGAGACGGCCTGCCCCTGTTGAGGACCGCCACCGACCGCCTCCGCTGCGAGATGGTACTTGCCCTCGCCGTCGTGCATCACCTCGCGCTCGGACAGGGGCTCGACTTTCGCGAAATCGCCGCGACGCTCGGCAGGCTCGCGAACCGGTATCTTTGCGTGGAGTTCGTCGCTATCGATGACGCAATGATCACCGGCGATCCGGGCTTCTTCAAGGCGTGGAATGCGGCGGGGGACTCGTTTGGCTGGTATACCCGCGACAATTTCATCACCGAGCTGCGCCATCATTTCTCCGAGATCGAGATAGTTCCTTCGTCTCCCGAATCGAGAAGTCTCCTCATCTGCTCGAAGCAGGGGCGGTGATCATTCCAACCCGGAGTTGTTCGTGAGCGTTTCGTACGATGAAGTGGAGAAGTATGTCCGTGAGGAAGTAGCTTCTCTCACCAACCGCGATGCAACAGCAGTAGGGCCCGAGACTGTGCTCGTGGGGACCAACCGCATCGTTGACTCTGCCGACCTCGTGATGCTGCTTCTTTCCGCGGAGGAGTACACGCGCGAAAAACTCGGAGCGGTGTTCGACTGGACGAGTGACAGTGCTATGTCGGAAGCGCGTAGCGTCCTTCGAAGCGTTGGCTCGCTCGCTCGGCATCTGACCGATCTCCAGCCCGCATAGCGCCGCTGATGGATACAGTCATCGTAACCGGAGCTTCGCGGGGACTCGGCCGCTACTGTGCGGAACGGCTCCACGAGACCGGCTATCGAGTGGTCGGACTCGGCAGGAGCGCGGTCGCCGATGCGCCTTTCGAGACGCGAGAGGCCGACGTAGCCGACCCGGCTTCACTGGCGCGCGCGCTCGGTGATCTGCGCCGCGACAAGAACGTCTTCGCACTGGTCAACGCCGCTGGCATTGCGTCAATGAACCTCGTGGTAACCACACCACCGGAGACGGTCAGGCGCATCATCGAAACCAATCTGCTTGGCACCATCTACTGCTGCCAGCAGGTCGCGCCCTCGCTCATCATGCGCGGCGGCGGACGGATCATCAATTTCTCGACGCTTGGCGTGCCTCTCGCGATCAAGGGCGAGGCGATCTACGTGGCGTCGAAGGCCGGCGTAGAGGGATTCTCGAGGACGTTCGCGCGGGAGATGGCGCCGTACGGCGTAACCGTGAATACCGTCGCCCCCGGACCGATCGACACGGACCTTCTCGACAAGGTGCCGAAGGAAAACGTCGCGGCGGTGGTGCGACAGCAGATAATTCCGCGGCAGGGCGAGCCCGCGGATGTCTGGAACGTTGTCTCACTCCTCCTCTCGCCGGCGAGCTCCATGATCAGCGGGGAAACGCTGCACGTGGGCGGCGCATAAGTGCGGATTCTCGAGGGGCTCGGCAGCCGCAACGCCGGGAACCACGAGCCCTTCCTGATCGGCCCCGGCGGCACCCTCTCCTTCTCCGATGTCAGCCGGTCAGCTGGCGATCACGCGGGTGATCTGTCGCGCGTAAGGCCCGGTGATGTGGTGGCGCTGATCGGTGACTTCGACGGGCCGACTATCGCCGCGATGCTGCGCCTGCTCGATGCAGGCGTGATCCTCATGCCGCTGACGGCGGGCACGCGAGCCGATCACGACTACTTCTTCGAGGCCGGACGCGCGGAATGGGTGATCGATGGGGGACGCCTCGAGCGGCGCAATGTCGCCGGCGTGGCGTCCGTTCCACTGATCGATGAGCTGAAGGCGCGGCGGCATCCGGGAATCATCTTCTTTTCGTCCGGCACGACCGGCAGGCCGAAGGCGATACTGCATGACTTCAACAACTTCCTGGCTCGCTACGCCGTGCCGCGGCCTCCGCTCCGCGCGCTGAACTTCCTGCTGTTCGATCATGCCGGCGGCATCAACACGATGCTTCACACGATGTTCAACGGCGGCGTCGTGATCGTGCCGTCCGAGCGGACACCGGAGACTATCGGAGCTGACATGGCGGCGCATGCAGTAGAGCTGCTGCCCGCGACGCCGACATTCCTGCGTATGATGCTGCTGAGCGGAGTGTTCGATTCGACGGCCTTTCCGGCGTTGCGAGTGGTGACCTACGGAACAGAGAGGATGGACCAGGGAACGCTCGATCGCCTGTGCGCCAGACTTCCGACCGTTGATTTCCGACAGACTTACGGGCTGTCCGAGCTCGGCGTGTTTCAGGTCAGGTCGAAGGCGCGGGACAGTCTCTGGATGGGGATCGGCGGAAAGGGAATCGAAACCCGCGTCGTTGACGGAGTGCTGCAGATACGGTCAGAGAACAGGATGCTAGGCTATATGAATGCGCCATCGCCTTTCGAGGACGGCTGGTACGACACGGGCGACATCGTGGAGCAGGACGGCGACTTCGTCAAGGTCGTCGGCCGCGCTCACGAGATCCTCAACGTCGGCGGGCTCAAGATTCTCCCCGGCGAAATCGAGCGCGTCGCGCTGCTTGAGCCCGACGTACTGAGGGCGAAGGCATACGGCGTGGCCAACCCGATTACCGGACAACACATCGAGGTCATCTGCGAATCGCGGCCGGGCGCGGAGCTCGACCGGCGCAGATTGATGGCGCATTTCCGTGCGCACCTTCAGAAACAGCTCTCGCCCCACCGCGTGATAATCGGCGAGGTGCCGGTGAGCCACCGGTTCAAGCAGAAATGACGTTGGCTACCACCATCTCTTCGCTGATCGACTCGATGGGAAGCGGGCCGGTTTTCGTGCATTCCGACCCATTCCGAACCGCGAAGCTCGTCGCGCCCGTGCGCGACCGCAAAGCTTATATCGGCGCGCATCTTTCGCTTTTGTGCGAATCCGCGGGCGCGCGCGGGCTTTGGCTCCCTGCGTTCAACTACGACTTCCCGAGATCCCGCGTGTTCGACGTCGAAGCGAGCCCGTCGCAGCTCGGGCCGATACCGGAGCATTTCCGAACGGGCGCCGCCGAATGGCGCACACCGATGCCGATCTTCTCGGTTGCCGGGATTGGTGCGGAACCCCGGATATCCTGGGGTGAGCAAGCCGATCCTTTTGGGCCCGATTCCACCTTTGCGCGGCTGGTGGCCGAGGACGGCGTGATCCTCTACTACGGCGAGACCTTTCACTACAACACGATCGTTCATTACGCCGAGCGCGTCACCGGCGGACCGTATCGTTACGACAAGGTTTTCCCGGGCACCGTGATCATGCGTGACGGCACTCGCGCCGCCGGCTCGCTCACCTATCACGTGAGGCCACTCGGTACCTGGCTCGACTATGACTGGTCGGGACTGCTGAACGCGGCGCTCGCCGCGGGCGTTTGCCAACGCCTCGACGAATATCCGGAAGTTCTCGCAGCATCGGCGCGTGACCTGTGTGAGCTGTGGATCGGAGAGATGCGCGACGATCCGCTCGCGCTGCTGGATGACAAGACGAGAAAATGGGTCGAGCCGGCCCTCGAGGAGCTGGGACGGCGGTTCCTGATCGGAGATTTCGAATCGCCGGAACCCGCATGGCCGCACGCGTCGTGACGCTGTCCCCAAATCGCGCGGAGAGCTAATGTCGAATACGGGCGGCGACGCCGGCATCGAGATGCATCGCTGGGCTTCCGACCTGTTCCCCATCTGCCGCAGTCTCACCGGCGACGGGGTTCGCGAGACACTCGAGTACATCGGTGGACTCGTTCCGGGTCTCACTGTCGAAGAAGTGCCTTCCGGCACGGAGGCTTTCGATTGGACGGTGCCGGACGAATGGAACATCCGCGCCGCGTGGATCGAAAACGAGCAAGGCAGGCGAGTCGTTGACTTCGCGCAGAACAATCTGCATGTCGTCGGCTACTCGACGCCCGTTGACGCAGTGATGTCGCTGGCAGAGCTTCAGCCACACCTGCACTCGCTGCCCGATCAGCCGGAAGCGATTCCGTACGTCACGTCGTACTATGAACGGCGCTGGGGCTTCTGCCTCGCAGATTCAGCGCGACGGCAGCTTGCGGAGGGCCCGTATCGAGTGGTGATTGACTCCACGCTGGGGCCCGGCTCGCTCACCTATGGTGAGGTAGTTCTCCGCGGGCAGTCGGAGCAGGAGATCCTGCTCTCGACGTACATCTGCCATCCATCGATGGCGAACAACGAGCTCTCGGGTCCTGTGGTGACGGCCGCGCTCGCGCGCTGGATCGCCTCGCGCGACCGACGCCTGACGTACCGCATCGTGTTCATTCCGGAGACCATCGGCGCGATCGTTTACCTGAGCAAGCATCTCGAGAAGATGAAGGCCAGCACAATCGCGGGATTCGTCGTGAGCTGTGTCGGCGACGACCGGGCGTACTCCTTTCTGCGGTCGAGGAACGGTGACACGCTTGCCGATCGGGCCGCGAAGCTGGTGATGAACCATCACGCACCCGATCACGTCGAGTATTCCTTTCTCGAACGTGGCAGCGACGAGCGGCAGTACTGCAGTCCGGGTGTTGACCTGCCTGTCGTTTCGATCATGCGCACCCGCTATAACAGCTATCCCGAGTACCACACGTCGCTCGATGATCTGGCTCTCGTGACGCCGTCGGGGCTCGAAGGGGGGTTCGACGCGCTCCGCAAATGCGTCGAGCTTCTCGAGTGCAATCGCATCTACCGGGCGACGACGCTATGCGAGCCGCAGCTCGGCAGGCGTGGTCTCTATCCCACGCTCAGCACGCGCGGGACGGGATTTTCGGTGCGCTCGATGACGAATGTTCTCGCCTACGCGGACGGTACGCGCGACCTGGTTGACATTGCGACTCTCACCGGCATCAGTCCCGACGAAGCGACGGAGATCGCGGAGCGCCTCGTGAACGCGGAGCTACTCGAGGCACTGGATGGGTGAAGGGACAGACCGCGCAGAGCGCTCGGGCGATACAAAGGGCGCAGAAGAAAACCTGAACAGCGCGCCCGCCGACACGGATGAAATCTTTGCGTCGTCAGGCTATTCGCCGGGCGTATCCACGGTGTGGGGAGCGCTCGGGCGTTTCGCGCAGCTCACCGAGCCGCTGTGGGTCGCCGGCCTCGCGTTGGCGTTCATCGTGCGGGGAAGCCAGTGGATACCGACGATCATTCAGCTAGCCGGGCGTGGCGGGCGGGTCGAGACCGCGGAGTGGGGCGTCTACCTCCTGCTCGGGACTGTTTTTCCTATGATCGTTGCGACGCTCGGGCTGCTCGCGCCCCAGCGCGTTGATTCGCGATGGATGATCGTCGTCGTGTCGGGACTCTCGGCCTTCGCGATCACCTACGGATTGATGTTCCTGTGGCGCGCGGGCGCGGGCTCCGCGCTGGCTGGAGCGGTGATGGCGACTGTGCTTCTCGCCGGCGCGTTGTTCGTGCGAAAGTCGAAATCGCAGGACGCTTGCCCGCTCGGTCAGGGCGAGATGGCGCTGCTCTGGTTCGTTCTCTGGCTCGTATCGGTCGCGGCGTTCAAGCTGGCTTCGTGGGCGGCGGGTGCCGGGTGGATAACGCAATCGCCCGCTACTCCCGTCATTCTCACACTGCTGGCAGCGGCCGCGCTGCACGTGACTGTCATGCGTAGGGGTGCGACCGAGCCCCGATGGAAACTGCTGCCATCGGACGCTCCCGCTCTTCTCCTGTTCACCTTCCTCAGCTTTCGCACGTATCCGATCGCCGAGTTCTATCACTGGAGCTTCTGGGTAGGGCCGATCGAGGCGGTGAGGCAGGGCGGCTGGCTGCTATGGGACGTTCCGTCGCAGTACGGATTCATGAGCATCCTGCTGCCGTCGGTCGTACCGGCGCCAAACGCCTGGGCAGCTCTGTATGCAGTGCAGGCGATTCTCTACGCTGTCGTGGCGGCGGGCATGTTCATCGTGCTGCGATCGTTGCGCGCCGGCTATGTCGCGTACCTGCTTGCGCTCGCAGTCACCGCCACGACGCTTTTCTTCCGCCCACGAGCGGCGTCACTTCTTCTCGCCGCACAGATGACACCGGCGGGCGGCCCGATGCGCTTCTTCTGGTGCTACGTCGTCCTCGCAGTGATCGCCTGGAAGTTCGTTCGCGGCGACAGGGTCGGAACCTGGATGTTCGCGATCTGTGGAACAGCGGTCTGGCTCGTGGGGGTGGCATGGTCGGCGGAGAGCGCGATCTACTGTAGCGCAGCGTGGTTCGGCGCCTACGCCGTGTTTCTCATTCAGAACTTCGCACGGCGTGACGACGGAGCGCGGCTGCCCCCGCGGCAGTTGGCGGTTGCCGTGGCGCTCCCCGTTGTTGCGGTAGTGCTCTGGATAACGGCGACGTCTCTGATCTACAGGGTAATGGACGGGCATCCGCCGGACTGGATGAGCTACTACGAGTACGCGCTTCTATTCAGCGGCGGCTACAGTGCACTGGTAATCGATCCCCACGGACCCGTCTGGTATCTCGTCGCGCTTTTCGCTCTCGTCTCCACCGCCGGCATCTACTTTCTGCGTTCGACGCCGCTGCATCCGCGCGTGCTCGTCGCGGCAGGAGCGTGGGGAACGGTGTGGTCAGTCAGCAGCTATTTCGTCTCGCGAAGCCACCCGGTGAACCTTTTGAGTCTGGTACCACTCCTCGTGTTCTCCGCCGCACTCGTAGTGCACGCGGCCCGCGGGCTGAGCGACAGCAGGTGGAAGACTCTCGCGCATCTCGTGTTCGTTCCGCTGCTCATCGTGCCTCCGGCGCTCACGCTGGCGCACCGGGATATTATTCGCGAGCTGAGACGGCCACAGCTCGCTCCGCGCGCGATAGCCTCGCAGATTCCGCCGATGGACTCCTCACTTGCGTCGCTTGCGGTGGCGGCGGGAATGACGCCGGCCGATCCCGTTTTTCTTGTGAGCGACGGCAAGTGGATTATGCCGCCGTGGCCGGCGGTGGCTGGCGGCGAAGGCGTGCGCACCAGCGAGACGAGCTGGATGCCAAAGCCGTACGAAATGATCAGCACCCTGCCGCCGGGTCGGCGGAACGCGTATATGAGTCGTTTCACGGACAGAATGCGCACCGGCGGATGGCTCGTGCAGAAGAAGAGCGAGCTCAGCCCTGCGTTCGAGGAGCTGCTCCTGCAGCTTGGGCTGACGCACTCGAGAACCAAAGCATACGAGAATGAGAAATGGATCATCCAGCATCACGTGCCGCGGCGTAAAGTTTCCAATCAACCCTGACGCGTAATGCCGCTCAGAGAGGAATCCACGCGCGCCGTGGAGCGGGTGGAAAGGCCGACGCTGTCGGTTGTCGTGCCCATCTACAACGAGGAGGAAGTCATCGAGATTCTGCACTCGAGGCTCCTCCAGGTTCTGTCGCCTTCGGTCGCCGCCTTCGAGATCATCTTTGTCAACGACGGCAGCAGTGACCGGTCGGCGGAGCTGCTGGACGCGATCTGCCTGTCCGACGTACGGTTCAGGGCCCTCCATTTCTCGCGCAACTTCGGGCATCAGGCCGCAGTCACCGCAGGCTTGCACGCCGTACGAGGAGATTGTGCCGTTGTCATCGACGCCGACCTCCAGGATCCGCCCGAGCTCGTGCTTGTCATGCTCGAGAAATGGCGCGAGGGGTACGAGGTGGTCTACGCTCAGCGCGTCGCGCGGCAGGGCGAAGGCATCTTCAAGCGGGGGGCGGCCTCCCTCTTCTACACGCTGCTGGGCTCGGTGAGTGAAATAGACATCCCGCGCGACACCGGCGACTTCTGCCTGATGGATCGGCGCGTTGTCGACCTGCTCAACGCACTTCCCGAGCGCAACCGATTTCTTCGCGGGCTCAGGGCTTGGCTTGGCTTCAAACAGATCGCGGTGCCGTTCGAGCGGCCGCCGCGGTTTGCGGGGCAGACGAAGTATCCGCTCACGCGGATGATCGCCCTTGCCACTGACGCAGTGTTCGCGCTGTCGAAGGCGCCGCTCCGAATCGCCACCTACCTCGGCCTCGCGACCTCTCTCGTGAGCTTCATACTCGGCGTTGTCTTCATCATCGAGCGGCTGACGCGAGACTCGGGGATTGCCCGTGGGTGGGCATCCACGATCGTCATAGTGCTGTTCCTCGGCGGCATCCAGCTCATCTGCATCGGCGTGATCGGTGAGTTCATCGGGCGGATTTACGACGAGGTGAAGGGTCGGCCGTTGTACATCGTCGCCAGGTCAACCGGTCTCGAATAGCTCGGCATTGAGGACTCCAATTCCAGAGACGCGGGCAGCCGAGCCGCACCGGGCGTTCGCCACCGTCGCTGTATTCACCTCGTTCTCGGCGATTGCGATCGCCGCGGTCTACTGGATTTCCCGCATCGGCTTCGCCAATCCGGCGGCTCCGGTGGTCAGGTCGGCGATGCTGGCCGTTTTTCTCGCGACTGCACCTTATGCAGCGCGGTCTGCGCTGCGCCGTCGCCACCCGTCTGCCGGTCGATCGTTAGCCGGCACCAAACAAGGGGACGCGGGCAATGGCCAGGGGGAACCGGCCAAGGTGGACCGGGCAACGGGTAGCGAGCACCGGGTGTCGGGCGCTGGGCAACGGAACAGCTACGGCTGGGCGACGTCGTACTCCTTTCTCTGGCTCCTGACGCTTGCGGTCACGGCGGTCGCCGGCCGTGCGGTTCTACTGTTTGGCGTCAATCTCTTCCCACTCCTCGGCACTGTCGGCGTCGTGTCCCTGGTCGTGATCGTCGCGCGCTGGATGATGCGAGGCCCGAAGCTGGCGAGCTTCGCGGTAATCGCAACGAGCATCGGCTTCGGCGCCTGGGCCGCTGGCGTCGTGTGGGGACGCATCTACAAGAGTCCGCTGTTCGCGGAGATGATGGCGCTCGACGGCATCGTCCATCACGACGCCATCGGCCTCGCCGCCCTCGGCAACATGCTCCGCACGTACGGGGTGGCGAGCGTCGGATTGGACGGCCTTCCCTACATGCCGTACCATTGGGGCTCATCGTGGCTCTTCGCGCAGATGGCGAACCTGCTGGACATGAGCGTGCTCGATTTCTACCAGCTGGGTTATCCGGTCACGATGATTCCGTTTTTTCTGGGCGGCGTTCTCGGATTCGCGACCGAGGTTCGGGGGCTGACGCGTGAGCACGACGTCCGGTTGCAAGACCTGAGGAGCGACTTCGTTGCATGGGTCCTGCTTCTCGTTGCGACGATCGGTGTCGTTCCGATGGCCGCAATGGACGCGCTTGGAGTGTGGACATCGAACCTGGTGATCTCGGAGTCCTATGCCGTCGCGATCCCGTGCGCGCTGCTGCTGCTTGGCACGACGATGGTGTACTGGAAGGACTTCGGACCCGACCCGCTCGCGGCACAGAATCGGATTTCGGCTCTGCTGTTGCCCTGTCTGGTACTTCCGACGGGGATCATTCTGCTGGGGTATCTCAAGATATCGCTGATGATTCTGGGCTTCGTCGTCGCCGGGTACGCGGCACTTCGGGTGGGTTTGCTCCGCCGCGGCGCCTTTTTGCTCCTGACGGTTGTTGTCGCGGTCGCGTTTGCACTTACGTCTCGCGAAGTCTCGCTTCCGGCGCACAGAGAGGGCCTCGCTCCGCTCGATTTCCTGAGGAGCTTTGTTCCCCCGGCCTGGTGGCCCTTGTTCCCGCTGGTGCACCTCTTCTGGTCTTTCCTCTACGTCGGACTGCGGATGAGAGCGACGGGGATTTCCACCATCGGCGGGCTTCGCGTCGCCGTGCGCGAAGGTCGGATTCTCGATGCGGAAGTGGTGACGGTGCTCGCGCTCGTCGGGCTGGCTCCCGGTTTGCTGCTTCACATCGATGGCGGGTCGGCCTTCTACTTTTCGGACGTGCAGCGGTGGCTGTCCGTTGGACTGCTGCTTGCAGGTGGCAGCGCGCTGATGTTTCACGCACCTACGCCGCGTCAGGACTTTCCCCTGCGGAGGGCAGCGCTCGCGATGCTCGCGATCCCGCTCGCGATTTCCATGGCCATGAACGCGACGTTCTGGATGCGGCAAATGCTGCGCGCGAATGCGGCGACGCGAAATGCCCTTTATTCAGCAAGCGCGAGTACCACATCGGGGTCCACTATTCGCGACCTTCCGTCGCTCGGCGACGGCACGCTGCTGCGAGCCGGCCTTCAGTCGGCGCGAAATCAGAACGCACTCTCCGAGCTTCGCCAGCTCGCCGATCTGCCTCGCGCGGATCGGCGCAGGACTGCTCTCTTCATTCCCCAGGACGAATCCGCCTATTGGGGAATTCTCGCGCGCCCCGGCGCCTGCACTTTTGCTGGCCACGTCGCCCCTGCACTCGCGGCGATGGCGATGATAGACGGCATGCCTGCCGTGGGCTGCAAGCTGAGCCGCTATTACGGACTGAGTGGATACTCCCCGCGCTTACGCCCGCAGACATTGCAGGACATGATGCCTTCCGTGCTCTGCGCGAAAGCGCGCCGGTATGGACTCGACCGCGTGCTCACTCTGCGGTTCGATGTGAAGGGCCGCGCTACACGCGAGTCCATACAGTGCAGCGGGATGTCATAACAGCGCTGAGTGGTCTCCGTTGCCGTCGATCGCCTAGCTCGCGGCCCCTCTCAAGCGGGCAGCTCCGGGCTCCACCTTGTCAGATTGTCTTGCGCGCGTAACTGCCGCGCTCCGATAGTCCCCACGCATCGCGCGCCGCCGAATCGTCACGAGGTCCTGAAACATCGTCATCGAATCGCGCAGCAGCCGCACCGTTGACACGTCCCCATTCACGAGCTGAACCGGAATTGGCCGGCCGTCGAGCCCGTTGTCCAGCGCGCAACGGAATATCTCGACGTCGAAAGCGAAGTGATCCGTCTGAAGAAGCGGCGCCAGCGCATCGGCGACGGCGCCGTCGAAGCCCTTCAGGCCGCACTGAGTGTCGGTCGGCCGCAGCCCGGCAATCGTCGACACCGCTGACCGGAACACCACGCTGCTCAGGCGCCGCCGCCACGACGGGCGCGCTACGAGCGTCGACGCGGGCAGCGAACGGTCACCGTACACGAAGTCCGCGCCCCCGCGTATCGTTTCATAGCAGGTCACGAGAGAGTTCAGTCCGTACGGCAGATCGACGTCCGTGAAGATCCGGCATCGCCCCCGCGCGTCGAGCAAGCCGGTCCGTACCGCGGAGCCTTTGCCGCGATTCACCGGCAGCTGCACCAGCCGCGCCTCCGCTGGCAGCCGTCGTGGATCGGGCCGGCTCTCCGGATCGCTGCCGTCATCCACAAGTATCACCTCGAACGTCAGGCCGAGGCCGCCGAGGAAGTCGTGAAGTATCGCTGCGCTGCGGTGCGCGAGTGCCTTCGCCTGGTATGTCGGAACGATGATCGACAGATCGACCACCTGATGCGGTTTGGGCAATTGAATCTGTATCGGGATTTGGTGAGTCCTTCCTGGTTGCGACCCGCAGCCTTGAGGAGAATAAACTGTCCGTCCATGTTATGCTGGCTGGCTGCGAATATTTTGGGGGCGAGGAATATGGTGCTGAACTGGGCAAAAGTGAGCGCGAGCTTTCGGCCCGACGATCTGAAGGGCGCCGTTTTCATCGGCGTAATCCTCGGACTCGGCGCGTTCTGGAACGGGGCCTTGATCATCGCCGCGCTGCTGATCCTGGGCGCGGCGGTCGTTTGGGCCCCACGCCGGATGGACCTCATTGTGTGCTGTGCGGTCGCAACCGTTCTCGCAATTCTCGAGGCCCGCTTTTTCGTCAGAACGGGGCCCGCCATTGCACCCACGCCCTACATTGGGTTCCTCGCCGAGCCACCGACACTGAGGGGAATCGCGACGTATTACCTGAAGCTCCTCGGGCTGTTCGTGCCTCTCCTCACCATTGCCCTCTGGAAGCTGCGGCCGCAGGGCCGGCTGTTCCTCGCCTCGTTGCTAGTGCCGATTGGTTTCGCGACGACCTTCACGTTCACGCCTGACGTGTCGGTCAATCACAAGTTCGTCAACGCCGGCGTCAGGATCGCAGCGATATTCGTCGCAATGCTGGTGGTGCGGATGTTCGACAGCGGCCGAATCGCGCGCGTGGCGGCGATTGCACTCTGTCTCGCGCTCACGGCCACGGGTGTGGTCGATCTCATCGCTGTCTGGAACTTCAACACCGAAAAACGGACTCACAATCTCGCCGATCCTCTGCTGCTGTGGGCATTGCGCGAGACAGACCCGCGAGCGGTGTTCGCAGCGCCCTCCGTGTATCATCACCTCGTCTACTTTACCGGAAGGCGGTCGTATCTGGGACTACCGTATTGGGCGGAATCGGCGGGCTACGATGTCGCGCCGAGGAAGGCGGTGCTCCAGCGAATCTACGAGGGCAATGACGCCGGGGAAATCGCACGCCTCGCCGCCTCCGAGGGAATTTCCTACGTCATCGTGGATGACATCGCGAGAGGCCACTACCCCGGGCTACGCGACGACGCTCTCAGGAAGCGGTTTCGCCTGGCGTTCGATCAGGGCTCGACGCAGGTGTACGCGCTTCACCCCTGAGACGTCGCAGCAAGGGCGGACCCGCGTCCAGCCCCGTCGTCCGGACCAGATACAGAATTCCGATCAACACCAGCCCGAACGCGAACGCGAAGTGCCGCTCGACGACGTACACGTTGAGATTCCAGATCCCCCATTCCTCGTGGCCGGTGAGCCCGATGAACCGGTTGGTGCGAAGCACTTCGGCGATTCGACCCACAAATCCCGCCGGCTCGAGCTGCGCGAAATAGAAGAACGCGGCGGGGGAGCTCCTCAGCAGAAAGAAGAGCACCGCCAGCGCACCGACCCGCGCATCGCGGCCAATGACGCTGCCTGCGGCGTGCAGCAGCAGCAGAACGGATGCGAACGATAGGATCGACGGGAGATTGAGCGCCCAGTCGATCGGCAGGCCCAGGTACTCGAGGTTGCCAACGAGAAAGTAGAACATGAAGTGGTAGCGGACGTCCGTACCCGCGTAGGCGACGTATCCGGTCGGAAAGTTGTTGCCGGCTGAAAACGACCGCGCCATGCCGAGATGGATGTTGAGATCGCCGAAGGCGGTACGCCCGAGTATGAGCGTGTCGCCATCGAGACGGGCCGTGTGGAACATCAGCACGGTGCCGAGCACCAATCCGGTAGCCGCGACGCCGATGTCGACCCAGGGACGCCGCGGCCGTTTCGCCGTTCCGTCATCCCGTCGTTCAATTCTTGAAGGCGTTTCCTCCGCGGTCTCTGTGGTCTCGGTGTCTAAATCATTTCCTTTGGGCGCGGCGCGGGATCGACCATTACTCTGTCGCCGGATGCGGATCACCCCGAGGGCAACCAGCGCGACGCTGATGACAACTGCGTTCGCCGTGGCCATGGGCGCCGCGGTGTCCTTTGCGAACCAGGCGATGATGTAGGCGACCCACGTCATCAGCAGCGTTCCGGACAGAAACGCCGCCGGAATCGAGATGACCCAGGGGGCCACTACCTGCCGCTCCACTGGCAGCCGCGCGCCGTCCAGGCCGGGAACAAGCGCGCGACACAGGCGATGGCCGACGTACGTCGCGATTGCCAGAAAGACGAGTGCGAGTAGCGGCCGTACGAAGTTCATCTCCGGCGAAACCGCTCAGTATGTCTGGAAATACAGCTTCCGATCCTGAAACGCCACGCTGTCGACCTGTGAGAGGCCCGAAAGCCTGGTGGGTGATACGAAGAGGAATTTACCCGGCTGCTGTCGCAGAGACGCAACTGTGGCGGGCATCGTTGATTCAACAACGAAGTAGTACGAGCCGAGCCTGGTAAAGGAATCCATTCCGTCGGAATACAGCTGCTTCGGAACGCGGTGAAACTCGCGCGGGGGGATCGGCGTAAACGCCGCAACGTAAATGTACGCGAGGGAGACGTAACGCTCGATGATGATCGCGTCGTATCGATTCTGGTGACCACTGAGTGCGCGTCCCATGTCCACGCCAATCTTCTGAAAAGAAAGTTCCCGAAAGTACGGGCTCGTCGCGTACTGCCAGGTCATGGCCGCGAATGAAAGGACGATCCCCGCAAGCGCTACAGGATAGAAGATTCTGCGGCGTAGTGACTTCCTGCGCACGAGGTTCCCGAGGACGATCAATCCGGCGGCTGAAAACAGCGGTGTCAGCACTGCAATTGCGGAGGCCCGCATGGTAGCGGGATTGCCGGTCGTCAACGCCGCGGGCAGGATCGCGACCGCCATCGCGATGTAGGCGTACTTCTGGCCGCGGGAGCCCGCGCGCACCGCAAGCAGCGCAAGGCCAATCAACCCGGCGTAGAAGAATGCGATCTCGAAAGGAAGGAGTCTGGCCACCGTGAGACCTCGCAGCGTCCTCGGGACGAAGAGATAATACGGCTCGAGGTTGAGCCAGTAGTTGTTCAGAAGGATCGCCGCAAAGTGGACCGGATTGTCCGCCGAAATCGTTAACACGCGAGCGCGCGCGAAGAATCGCTCACCTTGATCGAGCAGGAACAGCATCTGAGGGAGTGCTCCGATAAATGCGCCCGCACCCAGAAGCAGAATGGGTCGCACCCGGTGCGCGGCGTGGCGCGCGATGTCGATCGCGATCACCAGAATGAGCAGGGGAGCGGTAAGCCGCGTGGATTGATACGAGTTCGTTGAAAGGCCGGTCAGCAGGCCAAGCAAAAGGACGTGACCGCCCGGAAAATTCGCGAGTGCTGCCCGCTGCCAGAGCCACAGAATCAGAATAAGGAAGAATCCGGGGAGAATGCCCCCTTCGTGGGCCACTCTCGAAAACTGGATGTGAAGGGGCGATAGAGCCGCAAAGAGCAGCGCCAGGACCGCATAGTCGTCGCCGCGCATGCCGCGAGCGAATGCGTAGATCAGAAGCAGCGACGCGATTCCGAGAACGGCCGCCGGAAGTCTCCCGGCGACCACGGAAAAGCCGGTAAATCGCTGCGGGATGGCCGCCAGCCAGGCGTAAAGGGCAGGCCGGTAGTCGCGTTCCCCAAAAGCCCGCACGACGGCCGGAAATCTGTCTCCGAACCTGTCGGCACCAGTCTCCGCGAGTGACCAGCCGTCATAGATATTTGACAGCTCGTCCTGGTGCACCCCCAATGGGTACTGGTCGAGCTGATAGAGGCGCACGAAGGCACCCAGGACGAGAAGCGCCATTACGGCGAGGCGGCGGATCTGCTTGCGCTCGAAGGTGATCATTGGTCTGGTTGCGGGCGCGACACGAGCCGGGACGCGGGGTCGCCATACTTGGCTCATGCCAATGTATTTTCAGACGCTGGTCACCGAAACCTCTCCTGCCCTTTCTCATCACAGGTGGATGCACAGCTCTTCGTCGCTCGCGCGCGCACGCCGTCCCACACGCGTTGATCGGAGTCCGGTCTCCCTTCGCTGCACAATTCGGTGAGCCGGCGTCCTGAGTACGACAGGTGGGCGCTGGCAACGGCGATACTTCTCGCAATCGTGGCCGCGCTGATCGGCGTCACCTTTCGGGACTACGGCGTAACCGTGGACGAGCTGCATGGCAGGGCCAACGGCAGGCTCTTTCTGAACTGGTACGCCTCGGGCTTCTCCGACAATACCATCAACACAGAGGGCAACCACTACCTTTACGGCAGCTTCGTTAACGCGGTCTTTGCGTTCGCGGCTCAGCGTTCCCCTTTCGGACCATACGAGACCGGTCACCTCCTTATCGCGCTGACGGGTCTGCTCGGCATCGTCTTCGCCTGGCGGATCGGAAACCTGCTCGCCGGCCCGCTGGCGGGTTTTCTCTCCGCGGCGATCCTGACTCTCACGCCCACCTATTACGGGCACATGTTCATGAACGCGAAGGACATTCCCTTCGCGGCTTTGTTCCTCGTCACCGTTTATTACCTGCTACGCGCGTACGCTCAGCTGCCGAGGCTTCCCTTGCAATCGGTGGCCGTGCTCGGCGTCATCATCGGGCTGACGCTCGGCATCCGGATCGGCGCCATCATGCTGTTTGGGTATTGCGTTGTCCTCACGCTGCTCTGGATCCTCGCGCGCTTCAGGAAAAGCAGATCGTACCGTGGGCGCGAGATCTTTTCGGACCTGAGAGCCGCGGCAGTAACACTGCTCAAGGTCGGCGGGATCGCGTGGGCGGTGATGCTCCTGTGGTGGCCCTATGCACAGCTCAGCCCCATTCTGAATCCGCTCCGTGCCTTCAGACGTGCCGCGAATTTCACGGACTTCCCGGCCACGGTTCTTTTTGAAGGCCGGTTCATCGCGGCGAATGCATTGCCATGGCACTACCTGCCAGCATCCTTTCTGATCACGCTCCCGGAGTTTTACCTGATCGCGCTGGTGGGGGGTATCACGAGCCTGGTCGTCCGTGGACTCGCGCGTCGCGGATCGGGCGCCGGCACCGACGCCGATCGAGAAAGCAAGCTGCTGTTTCTGATATTCGTCACACTCTTTCCGCTGGTGACGGCGATCATCATGCGGCCAATTCTGTACGACTCGAACAGACATTTCCTGTTCGTCATTCCACCGTTGGCGGTTCTTGCGGGCATTGCGCTCGCCTCGCTGTTGACATCGACTGTGAGGCTGCCGGTCAAAGCTGCGTTCACGTTCATTGTCATGCTTGCAGCCGGTGCGACCGTGGTCAACATGGTCCGGTTGCATCCGTATCAGTACCTCTTTTACAACAGCGCCTTCGGCGGGCTCCACGCCGCACTCGGACGATTCGAGACCGACTACTGGGGCCAGTCTCACAAGGAGGGAATCGAATGGCTCATCCGCCACTATCGGCCCGGAGCGCCGCCGGCGTCGATTCGTGTGGCGAATACGGCCGTTGAATTTCAGACGTCGTATTACCTCGAGCGCAGTGGGGCAGCGGGGGCTCGGTTCGCTTCTGTGAGCAAGCATCAGAGGCCCCACATACTGCTTTCCATAACGCGGTGGAACGCTCACCTGAAGCACCCGGGCCGCGTTCTCCATGTGGTCGAGCGGGTCGGGGTACCACTGCTCTACGTGATCGAGCTCGCCGACCCGGCGTTTCCGTAATCGTCGTATGAAATCGTTGTAAGAAGGTGAAATCGTTGTAAGAAGGGGCCCCACCCGTTAAAATGCGCGTGGATCTCCATCGTGAGTTTCCTCCGCGTCGCACCCTGTAAGCTGGCGCTTGCAGCCGCTAAAGCTTCGCTACCGTCTTCCCCTCGCTCTTGCGAAATCTTGACATGGAGTTCCATCAACAGAGAGCGGCAATTGCCCGGCGCGCGACACTTGTGTCGATTGCCGGGGGCCTTCTCGCGTTCGGATGGGGATGCGGCGAACCGACGGCTCCACCTGCTCCAGTTGCTACGGTCGGCATCGCGCCGTCGACTGTAATTAGAGTCGTGCCCGGCGGGAGTGAGTCTCTGTCGGCGGTGCCGAAAGATGCCGCGGGAAACACGCTGACCAACCGCACCGCGACGTGGGCCAGTTCCGACCCTTCGAAGGTGACTGTGGCCGGCGGTCTCGTAACGGGCGTGGCGAAGGGCAGCGCCACTGTCACAGTGACGGTGGAAGGTCGCACGGCGACCGCCGAAGTAGAGGTGAGAGACGGCGCGGTCGTGACACCGAGTGGAGCATCGTTCTCGGCATTCGACGGAGCAATCGCTGTCGCGGTTCCGCCC
Source organism: Gemmatimonadaceae bacterium (assembly GCA_013813715.1). Classification (GTDB taxonomy): domain Bacteria; phylum Gemmatimonadota; class Gemmatimonadetes; order Gemmatimonadales; family Gemmatimonadaceae; genus UBA4720. The sequence continues at coordinate 73,597 of JACCRF010000041.1, forward strand.
GGGGCATTCACCCAGACCCGAAACGTGACGCTCGCCCCGGCGTCGGCGCCGCCGCCCAACAGCCGATTGGTCGCCGGAACGGCGTTCGAAATAGGACCGGCAGGCATGACCGCAGCCGCTCCAGTCGGGATCACGATCGCGTACGATCCGGCAAAAGTGGACTCGGACAGCCCGCAGAGTGGGCTACAGCTCTACGAAGTCGTCGGCGGCAACTGGAGCCTCGTTGCCAACAGTACCGTCGATGTCACGGCTCGGAAAGTCTCGGGGAATGTCACGCAGTTCGGCACCTACGCCATACTGATGCAGCCGCGCGTTGACACGGTGACGGTTAACGGCCCGCCCGCGTCGCTCGCATCGCAGGCTACTTTCCAGTTCACCGCGACGCTGAAGGACAACACTGGTCTGGTTCTGAACCGCACGGCGACCTGGACCAGTTCGAATCCTGCAGTGCTGCGAATCGATGCGACGACCGGCCTCGCTACTGCGCTCGTGCCTGGCACGGTTACGGTGACCGCGATCTCGGAAAAGAAAACGGGAACCGCAACCGTTACCGTGGTGCCAGGCCCGCCGGCCCGCCTTATTCGGGTTGCGGGAGACGGCCAGACCGCCGCGGCCGGAATCGCCGTGCCGATTCCGCCGTCGGTCAAGGTCACCGACCAGTTCGGGAACGCTATTCCCGGATTCGCGATTGTCTTCGCGGTGACGGGCGGCGGCGGTCAGATTACGGGCGGCTCCGCGGCAACGAACGCGGAAGGCGTAGCCACCGTTGGAAGCTGGGTCCTCGGAACGGTCGCCGGACAGAATAGAATAACTGCCAGTGGAGCCGGGCTTCCCGAGAGCCCGCTCACCTTCACGGCATCGGGTGTCGCCGGCGGGGCGGCAATAATCGCGGCCGCATCGGCGACCGCCCTCACGGGAACCGCTGGAGGGCTCGTCGGCACACTGCCATCGGTGAAGGTGACCGACGCCAACGGCAACGCGGTCGGCGGCGTTACAGTCACTTTCTCGCCGTCGGGCGGGGGCAGCGTAGAGGGTGGAAGCGCGACCACCAACAGTTCGGGCCTCGCGACCGTTGCAAGCTGGAGACTTGGGACGACGGCGGGCTCCCAGACGCTTCTGGCGACCGCGCCGGGCCTCACGGGAAGCCCAATTACGTTCACGGTCGCCGCGGCGGCTCCGGTGCCATCGACGATCGCCGCCAACGCCGGTAATGGGCAGACCGCCGTGATACTGGGGGCGGTGGCGATTCCCCCGTCGGTGCGCATCACGGATCCTGCCGGAATCCCGGTGCCGGGAGTCCAGGTTACGTTCGCCGTCACCGGCGGCGGGGGCAGCATCTCGGGAGCCAGCCCCGTCACCGACGCAAACGGCGTCGCGGCGGTAGGAGGCTGGGTGCTGGGCCCGACCGTCGGCCAGAACACATTGACGGCCACCTCGGGGACGCTGTCCGGCAGCCCAGTGACTTTCACCGCGACAGCTTTTGCGCCGGTGCCGGTCGCGATCACCATAGTCGCGGGCGACAACCAGACGGTCAACGCGGGCCAGCCGGTGCCTGTGGCGCCCGCCGTCAAGGTCACCGACGCAGACGGTCGCGGCGTGCCCGGCGTCGCGGTCAGCTTTACGATCAGAAGCGGCGCCGGATCGGTGACCGGAGGAGAGACGACGACCAACTCGTCCGGCATCGCGACCGTCGGTAGCTGGGTACTCGGCCTCGATGGCAACTCGCTCCTCGCCACGTCCGTCGGACTAACCGGCAGCCCGCTCGTTTTCGTCGCTACTGGGATGCCATTCATTCAGATTGTGACGTTCGGCGACTCGAATACCGATCTTGGGACTCGTGGCACCGAACCGCTTATCCAGGCGACTTCCTATGTCTCCAACGCGCCGTCGCCTCCAACGGCCGTCCGTCTAGGGCCGAACGATCCGAACAACCCGTTCCAGCTCGCCGGCAAGATCGAGGCGCGCTGGCGTGCCAGCCGGAGCGAGATAATCCGCGCTATAAACCACGGCATTTCGGGAACGGGAACGGGAACGGGTCGAAACTCACTCACGAGCCCCAACGCTTTCGAGGTGTGGCAGGGCGTGAGCCGGTTCGAGGCGGAGGTTCTTGGCATAGGTTATCTATGGTACGGCGGAGAGCTGACGAGTCCGACCTTCCCCAACGGTCCGGTGCCGCGGCTGCGCGCGTTCACTCCCAGGGCCGCCGATTTCGCCTACGTGTCGCTAGGCACCAATGACGTTGTCGCTGGGATGACCCCCGAGGCGACGATCGCCAACCTCGCCCGGATGGCGGACATGTGGATTGCCGCGGGACTTCCGGCGAGCCACTTCATCATCACGACGCTGCCGCCGCGCGAGCCGCAGTACAGCGCTACCCTGCCCACGATCAACGCCGGCATCCGCGGGTTGCGCGACACGCGCGGCATCCGTCTCATCGACATCGCCGCGTTCACTTCGGCGGATAATGGATTGACCTGGCTCCGTGCGAGCCTCCACGTGGACAACGATCCACTTCACGTTGCCGAGGAGGTGCGGACCTGGATCGCAGAGCGCGTTTTCGAGATCATCAACGCGCCCTGACAGAGGGGCCTGCCGTTTCTCTCGGATCAAGTCCCGCGCGAGGCGCGAGCCGTTATCTTCCGGCCGATGATTGAAACCCTCAAGTCCGGCGACCAGCTGCTCGCGGTCATCATCTCGCGCGACTTTCACGAGCCCGGCATTCACTTCTTCACGCCGAACGACCTGTCGCAGCAGCTCGCCTACATGCGGCATCCTGCCGGAAAAGTCATTGATCCTCACGTCCATAATCCCGTCAGTCGCACGGTTCAGTACACGCAGGAGGTGCTTTTCATCAAGCGAGGGAAGCTCCGCGTAGATTTCTACGATAACTCGCAGGTCTACCTCGAGAGCCGCATACTCAACGGCGGCGACGTGATCCTGCTGGCAACCGGCGGCCATGGCTTCGAGGTACTCGAGGAAATCGAAATGATCGAGGTGAAACAGGGGCCATACGCTGGCGACCAGGACAAGACTCGTTTCGCGGGAGTTCCCGCTGCGAGCGTGCTCGTCAGGGGATAGCTCTTGACCGGTTTTATCCCCGTAAACGAGCCGGTCCTCGACGGAAACGAACGCAAATACCTGAACGAGTGCATCGACACTGGCTGGATCTCGTCCGAGGGCCCTTTCATTCGTGAGTTCGAGAACCGTTTCGCCGACCGCGTGGGGCGCAAACACGGCGTTGCGGTATGCAACGGCTCGGCCGCGCTCGACGCAGCCGCGGCCGCGCTCCGAATCACGTCCGGCGACGAGGTGATCCTCCCGACGTTCACGATCATCTCGTGCGCGTCTGCAATCTCGCGGCTTGGCGCAACGCCGGTAGTCGTGGACTGCGACCAGGCAACGTGGAACATGGACGTCTCGAAGATCGAGTCTCGCATTACGCCGCGCACGCGGGCGATCATGGTGGTTCACATCTACGGTCTGCCTGTCGATATGGATCCGGTTCTCGAGCTTGCGGCCCGCTACGGTCTCTCGCTAATCGAGGATGCGGCGGAGATGCTCGGGCAGACCTACCGCGGGAGGCCGTGCGGGTCGTTCGGCGACATTTCGACGTTCAGCTTCTATCCAAACAAGCACGTCACGACAGGCGAGGGCGGAATGATCGTCACCGACGATGAAGCACTGGCCGAGCGTTGCCGGAGCCTCCGCAATCTTGCGTTCCAGCCGGCGCGCAGATTCGTGCACGAGGAGTTGGGCTGGAATTTCAGGATGACGAATCTCCAGGCGGCGGTCGGGCTCGCGCAGCTCGAGCGCCTCGACGAGTTCGTGGCGCGCAAGCGCGCGATCTTCGATGCGTACACACGCCTGCTCTCGGGAGCGTCCGGAATCCAGCTTCCCGTCGCATCGACGGATTACGCGACGAACGCGAATTGGGTGTACGGCCTCGTCCTCACCGATGCGGTGCCTTTCGACGCCGGGGAAGCGATACGCCGGATGGCTGATCGCGGCGTCGGATGCCGGCCTTTCTTCTGGCCGATGCATGAGCAGCCCGCCTACCTGAAGGATGGTTTGTTCGCCGGGGAACGCCATCCCTGCGCGGAGCGGATTGCACGCCGCGGGTTCTACATTCCAAGTGGTCTTGCTCTCACCGAGGAACAGATCGCTCGCGTTGCCGCCGCGGTGCGCGAGATGCTCGCTTGACTGTCTTCGCTGAATACTCACGGTACTACGACCTTCTCTACCGCGATAAGGACTACGCCGCCGAATCGCGGTACGTAGCCGAACTCATCGAGCGGTATGCTCCCGCGGCCGCACGAGTGATGGAGATCGGCTGTGGCACGGGCAACCACGCAGTCGAGCTCGCGCGCGCGGGATACGACATGACGGGCGTCGACATGAGCGGTGGAATGCTGGCTGCCGCCGTCGCGCGCAGGGAATCGGAACCGCGCGACATTGCCGGCCGGGTGCGCTTTGTGAAAGGCGACGCGCGAACGGTTCGCCTCGGCGAAAAATTCGACGCTGTCATCTCACTCTTTCACGTGATGAGTTATCAGCTCACGAACGACGATCTCGCGGGCGCCTTTGCCACTGTGCGTGAGCATCTCGAGCCAGGCGGCGCCTTCATATTCGATTGCTGGTACGGGCCGGCCGTACTCACACAGCGGCCCGCCGTCACCGTGAAGCACTTCGCGGATGACGTGATCGAGGTGGAGCGAACCGCGACGCCGGTAATGCATGCGAACCGGAACGTCGTGGATGTCAACTACACGGTCGTGATGACGGAGCGGGGTACCGGGCGGCGCGAGACGCTCGAGGAGACCCACAGCATGCGCTATCTGTTCGCGCCGGAGGTGGAGCTGATGCTTCGCGCTGCAGGAATCGAGCTCCGGGCAAGCCATGCGTGGATGAGCAATGCTGACCCGGGCGTCGCAACCTGGGCGGCCTGTTTCATTGGGACGGCGCTGCCGGCGGGTCGCTGACAGGTACGAGCCACTGACGGTCGAACTGGTTCGTGGCGGTGGACGTTCGGAAGCCCCACGTCCAACCCGCTTTCATGCTCGCCAGGAATATGCGCCGATTGTTGCGGTCGAACTGAAGGACAAAGGATTGCGACCGATCGAACACGCCGTCATAGTCCTGCGACAGCGACGGAGTGCCCTGCGAGTCGAACCCCCAGATAGTCCGCGGTTTGTCCGGTTCCTGCCACAGTCCTCCTGTCGGCAGGTGCCTGTAGTTGTGGATCATGCGGAATCCGCCGTCGCCCGCGAGCGATATCATGCTCGCGTGAGTCGGGCCCCCTTGTGAGTCCCGGCCACCCATGTTCGAGAGGAAGAGCACTTCCGCGTCTCGTCGCGCCAGAATCTGGATCTGCTCGTTTCCTGCGCCGCACGGCCCACCGATGCAGAGCCGGCCGTCCGGAATTACGAGGTCGCCGGCCACCTCCAACGTTCGCGCTGCCGACGCGAGGCTTGTCGAGGGACGCGCATTCGCCTGCGCCACCTTGGCGTAGAGATCAGCGATCAAGAGGCGTATCTCGCCGTCGCGCGCCTTGTATTTGGCGAGCTCGATCCTGACGCTGTCGAGCTGCCGGGTGAGCCGATTGATTTCGGCCTGAGGCTGCGCGGCCGCTGTCTGCGCGGCGATGACACGCAGGGGAAGCAGGGCGATGCCGACGATTGCGATGGCGCGATACAAAGAGGGATTCATCATTTGATCTTCCTTCCCAAGAGGGGGATTTCGCATTGTAAACTGCGGAACAGCCCCGCGGCCGGCCGCCGGCAGCGGGTAGTTCCGTCCTTCGCTCGAGCCGCAGGCGATGCGAGTCCTGAAATTCCCTTACAACCGTATTTTAGCGAGATGAAGAAAATCGGCGTGCTCCTCACCGCCCGCCCCGGAGGCGGCTCTTACCAGTACACCCAATCCATTCTCGACGCCGTGCTCGGCTTGCCCCGCAACCAGTACTCGCTCGTCTTCGCCTATCTGGATCCGCTCTGGCTCGCCGCTACAGGCGGTGTGGGTCGCGCAATTCACCTGCGAACCACGCTATGGAGCCGTTTTCTCAACCGGGTGTGGCACGAAGCGGGACTTCCCATTGCGGCGTGGCGGAGAACCGCGGCACACCTCGACGGACGGATGCGTGCGCTCGCCGCGGAAAAATGCGATCTCTGGATATGCCCGGATCAGGACAGCTACGCTTTCAGAGCAAACGTGCGTACCGTTGCAACGGTCCATGATCTAATGCACCGATACGAGCCCTCGTTCGCCGAGGTTTCCGACGGCGGCGAGTACGCCGCTCGCGAGTTTCATTTCAGGGAGACATGCCGATGGTCCCAGGGCGTCCTCGTCGACTCCAGCGTGGGTCGGCAGCAGCTGGTGGACGCTTATGGGGTGAGCCCCGACAAGGTCTTCGTGCTCCCGTACATCGCGCCGCGATACATCTACAATCACGACCTTGCCGCAGAGGGAGATCTCAAGAAAAGGCACTCGCTTCCAGACAAGTATTTCTTCTATCCTGCGCAATTCTACGCGCACAAAAATCACGTGGCGCTGATCGGCGCCCTGGCTCGCATGAGCATTGCTCATCCCGACGTGCGTCTCGTGCTCGTGGGGTCGCTTCAGCGGAACAACTACGCGAGAGTCCGCGAGCTCATTGACACGAACGGACTTGCCGATCGGGTCGTCGTGCTCGGCTACGTTCCCCAGGCCGACATGGCCGGCTTGTACCGGGGCGCCCGGGCACTTGTGATGCCGACTTTTTTCGGCCCCACGAACATCCCCCAGCTCGAGGCGTTCGCGCTGGGATGCCCGGTGGCGACGTCGCGCATCTATGGCATTCCCGAACAGGTCGGCGACGCGGCGCTACTCTTCGACCCCGCGTCGGTAGGCGAGATTCACGACTGCCTCGTCCGACTGTGGACCGACGATGCGCTCTGCGCCGACCTTGCGGCGAAGGGACGCGCGCGCTCGCGCGTCTGGGGCCCGCCGCAGTTCCGCGACAGGCTGCGCGAGATCATCGATGCTTTGACCGGCTGAAAGCTAAGGACAAAAACTTCGATCTCTGTGCTCCCCTGTGTTCTCTGCGGTAAGGCTGTTTGTCCCGCAGCTTTGTAGATTTCACAGAAATGCATCACGTCATCGTCGCCTGGGCAAACTCGAACGCCGCCGAATTTGAAGCGCAGGTGCCATTGGAGTTCATCGCCCGGCGGTACCGCCGCCTTGGCTACGAAGCTCGCTTCCAAATCGTCGTGCTCCAGGGTTATGAGAGGCTCGAGACGGACTACCGGAGCCGGCTGGCTGAGCTGGGGTTCGAACTGCACGACGCAGGTGCCATGTTCGACGAGATGCACCGCCAGTACCTGGGCCTCGACCGGTTCGGAAGGTACGAGGTCAGTTGCTTTCTCCGCTGGCCCGTGCTGCACCGCATTTTCGGAGACGATGCCTTCGTTCATTACGACGGCGACGTCGTGCTGAATGTGCCGGCCGAAGAAGTGGCGAGGAGGTTCGCGGGCACGAGCTTCGTACTTCAAGGCTGCCCCGCCTTCACCGTCGTCTCAGACTCCACCTGGTACGATCAATACGAGCACGAGCTGGCGGAATTCTCAGCGGACACCGACGGCTACTCGGCGCGGGCCTGGCGCGAACGGGCCGGCTGGGAGGAATCAGCCGAGCAGAAGTGGGCGGGGTCGAGGTTTCGCGAAACGATCTCGAGCGATCAGGATTTCATTTCGCACCTCATTCATACCGGCCGCCTGTTGCAGGCTCGGAAAGAGTGCGTGCTGGAACGACTGGGGGATTGGATGGCGATCGAGAACCCGCTCTATCCCGACGCGTACTATCCGGCGGACAGGCTCGCGTACTCACGATCGAACAGCATCGACCGGTTTAATGGCCGGCCGGTGATGATGTGGCACATGCAGACGTCATTCTATGTGTACCTCGCCCGCCACATCATTCAGTCATCCTATTCGCCGCTTGCCTCGCGCAGACGGCTGCCGCTCCACCTTGCGGGGCTCGAGTACCTGGGCTACCGCGCCCTCGCCGGGATGACAAGGAACAGTCCGACGAAGCGGCGCGCGATCTACGAGGCATATTTCGACCGAATGGATTTCTCCCCCGTCTTCAACGACCGCCGCTGGTGGAAGCCCGGCGTCTTCGGCACGAACTGAATGGCCGCCGATCGCGATGAGGCACCTTTCGTCTCGGTCATCATACCGACCTGGAATCGCTCGTTTCGGCTCCGTGCGGTGGTCGAGAGCTTCGTCGCCCAGTCGTATGCCGCGAACCGGTATGAGATCATCCTCGCGGACAACGGCTCCACCGACGATACCCGTGCAATGATCGCCGCGCTCGCCCTCGAGTACGGCACGGTGACCGGGATGGACGAGCCGCGCAAAGGCGCGCACTTCGCGCGGAACAGTGCCGCCAGGATCGCGCGCGGTGAAATCCTCTACTTCACCGATGACGACATGATCGCGACGCCCGGTCTGCTCGAAGCGATAGTGTCCGGATTCCGTCTCCCGGGAAATGTTGGCGTCGTTACGGGAAGGGTCGTCCCGCGATGGGAGACCGAGCCGCCGCGCTGGGTTCTCGAGCACTGCCAGAATGCGCTGCTCAGCCTCAACGACCGGGGGGCAGTAACCATCGTCTCCGACTCCGACCCCGGCGTTTTCAGTTGTCACGAGGGCATCCTGCGGGAGGCGTTCTTTCGGGCGGGCGGTTTCAACCCCGACACCAACGCTGGCGAGTTCACAGGTGACAACGAAACCGGGCTCAACATCAAGGTGAAGTCGCTTGGCTATCGTTTTGCTTACGTTGGCGCCGCCACGATTCATCACGTCATTCCCGCGTCGCGGATGACGCAGCAATATCTCAACAGCCGGTTAGCCGACCAGGGATTCTGCGACAGCTACACGGCGTACAGGGCGCGACCGATGGGAGTTCCGCGGCTGATGAGACGCATTGCAGGCCACGGGATTCTCGCTGCGGCTTCCTCGGCGAAGGCGCTCGCGAGGCGGGCGACTGGTAACTCGAGATGGCGGATCCATCTGGCCCGCGTGTTCTACTACCGCAACCGGGCCCGCTACGACGCGCGGCTCGTCCGCTACAGCGAGTGGCGGAAGTTCGTGATGCGCTCCGACTGGCTCAGCGACGACGCAGGTACTGGGAACGCGCTGCCGGCGGCTGCGGGCAAGGGCGCAATCCGGTGACCGTCCGTCCCGGCACAGTGACCCGCGCCGATGGCGGACGCCGCACGAGAGGAGTTCGCCGCGCGGGCAGCGAATCGCGACCACTCGTGTCCATCGTAACCGTAGTGTTGAACCGAGTGTCACATATCGAAGAGACGATCCTCGCCATCCTGGGCCAGTCGTATCGGAACCTCGAGTACATCGTCGTGGATGGCGGCTCCACCGACGGGACGGTGGATATCCTTCGCAGGTACGATGACCGGATAGACTACTGGGTCAGCGAGCCGGACACCGGTATCTACGAAGCGATGAACAAGGGAATCGATCTGGTAACTGACCGCGAGTCGTACGTCATGTTCGCCAACTCCGACGATCGCCTGTTCTCGCCGCAAGTGGTGGAGAGAATCGTGGGGCGAGGGAGGGGCGCCGATCTGGTCTACGGCAAGATGCAGGTCACCGATGGAGGCGCATCGCGCATCACCGGCCGTGAAGTGGCCTTCAACGATCTCGCCGGCGAAACGCTGAACCATCCTGCGACGTTCACCCGGCGCCGCGTTTTCGACCTGGTCGGAAAGTTCGACACCAGCTACAGGATTGCGGCCGACTACGATCAGATCGTTCGCTGCTTCGCTCATCCCGTGACGACACAGTTCGTGGATGAGATCGTGTCGCGGATGAGCATGCACGGCACGAGCGAGGCGCAGTTCCGGCTCTCCTGCCGCGAGCGGAAGCGAGTTGTGCGCGAGCACTATCGCGCCGTAACTCGACTCTCGGGCATCCTGAGCGTTAACTTGTACGCTCTCCCCCGGAGCTCAGCGCGGTACTGGCTCGCCCGGACTGGCCTCCTCGACCGCTGGCGCGCGCTCAAGGGGTTTTCTTCTGGATTATGGCATTGGATCTCTCCGTAATCGTCGTCTCGCATCGCCGGGGCGACGAACTTGTATTCTGCCTCGATGATCTCGCTGCGCAGGTGACCGAAGATCCGTTCGAGGTCGTTCTGGTCCTGCAGGAGTATCCTGCCGGAGCTGCGGCTTCGCTACGAGATCGGTTCGGCCGCCGGCTCGAGCTGAGGATCGTGGAGTATCCCCGCGGCCTCGGCATGCCGCGCGCGCGCAACGAGGGGCTCCGCGTCGCCCGCGGCGAGATCGTCGCATTCCTGGACGACGACGTTCGCCTTCCGTCGCATTGGGCAGCAGCTATGCTGGCACTGTATCGCAACAGCAAAGTCGGTGCGGTGGGCGGCTACGTGGATCATCCGGTGCAGTACACGCCCGTCCGTAAGACAATGTATCGCATGCTCGGCCTGACGTCCGACCGGTTCACGATCGATTGGGGCGGATTCAACCGTGGCCCTTCCAACCACCTTCCCGGTGAGCAGCCGGCCCAGTGGCTCACGGGCTGCAACATGTCGTTCCGGCGCTCGGCGCTCGACCAGATTGGCCGGTTTGACGAGGGCCTCGGCACTTTCTGGCACGAGGACGTGGACGCGACTCACAGGGTGGCCCGCGCCGGCTGGAGTGTTGTCTCGTCGGGGAGGATGGCTGTGCAGCACTACCCGAGCACGATCAACCGGCCGCCACTGCACACACAGATGCGCGAGCGCGAACGGCTTCGCGTTTTGTTCGTCTGGAAAGTGATCGGCGACAAGCCGATGTGGCGCGCGCGTTATGCGGCCCGCCTGCTTCTCCAGGCGGCGGCGATGGCCGTTGTAGGCGCGGCGAAACTCGATCTTCGCATTCCGCTCAACGTCATTCGTGGCGGGTGGGAAGGATACCGCGGCCTGGCGGCGGCCCGAGCGGCGAGCGGCGCGGAGAAGATCGGGTGAGCGCAATCACAGTCATCATCCCCACGCATAATCGAATTCGAGCGCTGACTGCGGTGTGGCCGTCGTATCTGGCGCACCCTGATGTCGCGCAGATCGTGGTCGTGGATGATGGCTCTACCGATGGGACGGCGGAGATCGTCGAGGGATGGGCAGCCGCCGCGCCGGTTCCGGTGATTGTCATCCGCCACCGTGAGCAGCGGGGACAGCCAGCTTCGCGCAAGACGGGAATCGCTGCCGCGAGCACCGAGTGGGTGCTTTTCGGCGAGGATGATGTCTGGCTTTCCGTCGACTACTGCTCGACGCTGCTTCGCGAGGCCCGCGAGCTCGGCGCGTCGGTCATCGCTGGTCGAATCGTCACGGCGCGTGTGCCGGGTGAGTTCTCGGAGGAAAATCTCGTCGATCCAGTGACCCCTGCGAAGCCTGACGACGCGGTATTCGACCTCGGTGCGATGGACGCGGATTTCTCCGTGCGAACCGCCGGCCCGGTTCCCGCACCCTTCATTCACTCGATCGCGCTGATCGCGCGGAGCCTGTTCGACGACCTCTCGTTCGACGAATGGTACGCGGGAAATGCGTGGCGTGAAGAAACCGATTTCTATCTCGCTGCCAACGCCGCGGGTGCGCGCGTCTACTTCACGCCGAACGCCGTCTGCTACCATCTGCGCGGTCCGATGAACGCCACGGGTGGGCAGCGAGTGAACCGCCTTCGACTCGAATATTTCGCGTGGCGCAATACCCGCTACCTGGTATCGAAGCATTGGACATACCTCAGCGCTCGGCACGGCTTCCGCGGCAACGCTGATTCGTGGATGGTGAAGTACTTCGTCAGGCGGCAAATCGACCAGATCATGCGTGCGATTGGCTCCGGCATGAGATCCACCTACCGTGAGTAGCGTGCCCGTTCAGGGCGCGCTCGTCGAAGGGCGGCGCCGATTTCCGGAGTCGGTCGGCATGCTCCTCGGGCTGTCGCTCTGCCTGCATCTGGCGGCGGTCATCCAGGCGCCGCTCGGAAAGCCGGCGGTCGGCGCGACTTGCTTTCTCATGGGGCAGTGCGCCCTTTCGCTCGGGCTTCTTCGACTGCTGAACGGCAAATGGGTGTTCCAGGACATCCGCATGATCTTCGCGCTGTTCTTTTTCCTGTATGGCGCGACTTTCCCGATGATCGTCTCGTGGCAGGGAGGAAGCGCTCCCGGTCTCCCCGGCGCGACGTTCCTGTACGGAACGGGCCTGCTCGGGTTCAACCTTGTGCAGTGGTGGCACCGGCAGCCGTGGCACGATGTGCGTCCCGAGACCTTTTCGCGAATTCGTCCGACCCTCTCGAACGCGGTTGTGATATTCCTCACGTTTGCCGTGATCCTCGGCTACGCCGCGGCCATGGGTGTCGAGTTCAGCCTCTCGATCGACAGAACGAAAACGGGCCGCATCGGAGGCCAGCTCTGGGTAGTGTTGATGTTCGTCGTGAACGGGATGGGAATGTTCATGTTCGGCGGATGGCCCCAACTGAGCCGCCGGGCGCGCATCATTCTCGTTGTTTCGGCGACGGCTTTCGTGCTGTTCCATATCTCGATGGGCAACCGCCGCGATTTTCTGCCGATGTTCATCTTCGTCGCGGCGGTCATCGCGACGCGCCGCCAATCGGTGATTCGCCTCGGGACGCTCGCACTGGGATTCATCGCTTTCGCGTTGCTTAGCATTCTCGGTGTGGCACGCCAGATAATTCTCGACCCGCGCCTTCTCGCGAAAACCCCGGTCGACCTGTTCCTCGGCAACAACGAGTTCGTCACTCCGATTCAGACAATCATGCACTACGTCACCGTCAACAGGCCGCTGCGGCTCGGGTGGACGTACATCTCCGCGCCGTCGTTGTTCATACCGCGTGCCTTCTGGCCGGAGAAGCCGGAGAGCCTTTCCATCGCATTCCTTCTCGATGCGTTTGGCTCCATCGGAGTTCAGGGCTTCGCCTACACGCCTGTCACGGAGGCGTTCCTTAATTTTGGATGGGTGGGGCCGTTCGTAGTGATCTCGGCGGTATCGCTCGCGATGGTCTATCTCGTTCGCAACGCGGATGCCCACCCGGGGCTCTATTTCGTCAGCTTCGCGATGGTGCTCGACTTCAACCGGGGCGACTTCGGCGGCACGTTCTACTCCCTGATCTGCGTCGGAACCGGTTACGTCACGATGCTTTTTGTGTCACGTCTGCGGTGGGTCCCCAGCCGGTGGCGTACTACGTGGCCGGCCCTGCCGCTTCCCAATCCCTGACTCGCTTTGCAGCTCCTGCGCTGTGTGCGCCAGTCTCTGCGCCCCTAGTTCATGCTGATCGCGCTCAACCTGCTGTACCTGATTCCTGGCGTCGTCGGAGGAACCGAGACGTACGCCAAATCGCTGATTCGCGCACTCGCCGAGTGCGACACGGAGAACGAGTATCTGGTTTTCGTCAATCAGGACTCCGCCGAGCTTGACGTCACTCCTGCTCCTAATTTCCGGCGGGTCATTTGTCCGTTTGGTGCGGTTCGCCGCTCGGTTCGTTACGCGTGGGAGCAGGGTGTGCTGCCGATACAGCTTCATCGCGCGAAGCCCGACCTCCTCCACTCACTGGGGTACGTCGTGCCGCTCGCCGCGCGAGTGCCTCAGGTGGTCACCGTGCACGACCTCAACTTCCTGGGCCACCGGGGCCGCCACAGCGCGGCCGGCAGGCGCGCCTTCGGATTCTTTGTCGAACGCAGCGTGAAACGATCGGATCACGTAATCGCGGTATCCGAGTTCTCGCGGAGCGAAATCGTCAAGCGCCTTGGCGTGCCCGCGAGCAAGGTGAGCGTCGTCCACGCGGCGGGCAGACGCCGGGAGGAATTCGAGGCGGCCGCCACCATGCCGCCGAGCCCGCTCGTTCGGAGCGTGGCCCGGCCTTACATTCTCGCGTTCAGCGCGCTCAGCGCGCACAAGAACGTAAATCGCCTGCTTGAGGCGTTCGCGCTCATGAAGGACTCGGTGCCGCACTCTCTCGTGCTCGTCGGTCACCTGCCAGACAAGGTTCACTCGGTTCGTCACGAGATCCAGAGCGCGAGCGCCGAGCGGGTGCATTTCACCGGCTACATTTCAGAAGCCGACGTGCGGGCGCTGATGCGCGGCGCCTCGCTCTTTGCGTATCCGTCGCTGTACGAAGGGTTCGGCCTGCTAGCGCTCGACGCCCAGAATGCCGGCATTCCGGTGGCCTGCTCGAACGGTTCGAGTCTTCCCGAGGTGGCGGGAGAAGGCGCTTTCATGTTCGATCCTCTATCTGTGGACGACATTGCAGCCGCGCTCCGCAAATGCCTGCTCGACATGACCCTGCGGGCGTCGCTTGTAGAGGCGGGCCGCAGGAACGCGCGACGCTTCTCCTGGGAGAAGGCCGCGCGTGAGACACTCGCGATTTACTCGATGGCCGTGTCTTGAGACCGGCACCGCGCACCTTCCTCTTCCTGTCTCAGGTCTACGTTCCCGATCCGGCGGCCATCGGACAGCATCTCGCCGATGCAGCAGAAGAGCTCGCCCGACGCGGTCACAGAGTCATCGTCTACACCGCGGATCACGGTTACGACGATCCTTCGGTCGCTTACCCGCGACGGGAGGTGGTGGGAGGCGTCGAAGTGAGGCGCGTTCCACTATCGTCGTTCGGCAAGAGCTCGATTCCAGTTCGATTGATCGGGGGAGCTCTCTTCGTTCTACAGACGGTTCTCCGTGCTGCATTCGTGAAGCGAGTCGATGCTGTCGTAGTCAGCACGTCACCGCCGATGGGAGCCCTCGGAGCGGTCACGCTTGGTCTGATTCACGGCGCTCCTGTCAAATACTGGGTGATGGACGTCAACCCGGACCAAACGGTGGCGCTCGGGAAGGCGGGGCCTCGATCCTTACCGGTCAGAGTGTTCGACGTTGTCAACCGCCTGGTGCTCCGTCGTGCGGCAGACGTGATCGTGCTCGACCGGTTCATGGCCGCGCGAATCAACCGGAAGGTGGACGTGTCGAAAAAGTTGACAGTGATGCCCCCGTGGCCGGCGGAGGATTCAGGAACAGTGGTCGCACACGATGCGAATCCGTTCAGAAAGGAACAACGGCTTGACGGAAAGATTGTCATTATGTACAGCGGAAATCACGGGCCGTCCAATCCGCTCGCTACAATCATCGAGGCAGCGCGGCGGGTGGACGACGATCCGCGTCTCGTGCTCATGTTCGTCGGCGGCGGTATCGGCAAGAAACAGGTCGATGCCGCGGTGAGCGACCGCATCCGATCGCTGCCGTACCAGCCGCGCGAGGCGCTGCGGCATTCCCTGGCCGCCGCCGACGTTCACCTGGTGACCGTGGGCGATGCAATCCCCGGTATCGTTCATCCAAGCAAGGTTTACGGCGCGATGGCCGTTGCGCGGCCGATTTTTCTCGTAGGCCCGGCAGAGAACCACGTCGCGGATATTCTCGCTGCGGCCGACATCGGCTGGCACGTCCGGCACGGCGACGTGGACGGCGCCGTGAGGGTGCTTCGCGAGATTCTCGCGATGGACCCGGCGGAACTCGAGGCAAAGGGTTTGCGGGCTCGCGAGCTTTTATCAAGATCAGGCGGGAAAGCCGCCTCGTGTGCGCGATTCTGCGATTTGCTCGAGCGAGGTGTTTGAGACGGTGTCCAATCACCTGGTCATGGAGGAATACACCGGAGCCTACACTTGCTCTCGCAAATCGCCCCCCGTCATCTTACCTTGGATTTTCTCTCCGGTAACACGGCTTGCTAACACGTTTCGCAGTTCCCAGGTTGCGGCAGATGATGAGCTCCGATTCGCCAGACAGGGCGCACCAGGAAAATCCTCTGGACACCGATTGTGGGGTTGACAGGCGGTTGGTGAAGGAGTGATGGCGCAGCGACTCGTTTTCATAGCGGCTGCCGCGGTCCTCAGTTGGCTCCTCGCCAGCCGGGTAAGGCTCTACGCTCTCGACCGCCTGCTCGACATTCCCAACGAGCGCAGCTCGCATTCTTCTCCGACCCCACGTGGCGGGGGCCTCGCGATCGCCGTGACCGTCCTCGGCGGCATCATGCTCGCTACGTGGTGGGGGTGGATCGATCGGAACACTGGACTCGCCCTCGCCGGTGGCGGCCTGTTGATCGCCCTTGTCGGCTGGGTTGACGACCACCGCGACCTTTCCGCGCTCACGAGATTCGCTGTCCAGTTCATCTGTGCCTTCTGGGCGATTTACTGGCTGGGCGGCATCCCGGCGCTGAGCATCGGCGCCGCCAGGCTGCAGCTCGGTTTCGTGGGAAGCATTCTCGGCGTGGTTGGTATCGTCTGGGCGATCAACCTGTACAACTTCGTGGATGGGATAGACGGGCTCGCGGCAGGCGAAGCGATCACGACAGGCACCATTGGCGGGTTGATACTCCTTGCAATGGGGCATTCCGGCCTGGCGATGATCTCGTTCCTCATCGCTGCGGCCAATGCGGGATTCCTTCCGCTCAACTGGGCACCGGCCAAGTTGTTCATGGGGGACGTGGGTAGCGGAATGCTCGGGTATCTCTTTGCGGTACTTGCGATCGCTTCCGAGAACAGTGGCGCGGTTCCGCTGCTTATATGGGTTCTTCTGCTCGGCGCATTCGTGTTCGACGCTACGGTGACGCTGGGCCGGCGAATGGTGCACGGCGAGCGCTGGTACAGCGCGCATCATAGCCACGCCTACCAGCGAATGGTACAGGCAGGCCGCAGTCACGCGCAGGTGAGCTCGATGATCCTGCTCATCAACTTCGTGCTCGCGCTGCTCGCGATCGTGGCATGGCTGCGTCCCGCACTGTTTCTGATCGCCATCGGTGCCGGCGCGATTCTGCTGTGCGTGATCTATCTCTCGGTGGAGCGTATCAAACCCATGCGCGCCCACTCGGGCGGCTGAGCCGATGACTCCCGCCCGCCCGCGCGTGGCGGCACGCACGCCGCCCGGCGCGGCCTCGCCCACGAATGGCACGACCCGGCACGTCGATGGTCCCCGCGAGGAGACATCGCTGCTCGGCTTCGTGAACGTGCTGCTGAAGTATCGGGCGATGCTGCTTTCGTGCTTGCTCCTCGGCGGACTGATCTTCGGTATCGTCGTGCTTACGGAGACGCGCCTTTACTTTGCTACGGCGTCCTTCGCCGTCAGCCGTGGCCGCGCTCCGAATGCGATGTCAGATGTCGCCGCTCAGATGGGCCTCGTCGGCGCCACCGCCGGCGATGCGAGCGAATCGGTGCCTTTTTACCTGGAGCTTATCACCTCTCGAGCCATCCTCGTACCGGTCGCGCGCCGGCCGTACACCACTTCTGGGCCCAGCGGCCCTGTGACGATATCGCTGCCCGCAGCGTACGGAATCCGCGACAAGAACCCGCGGGCGGCACTCTCGAGGACTATCGACGCCCTGCGTTCCAGCATCTCGACCCAGGCGTCGGGCCGCACCGACATAATCGGGATGTCGATCCGTGCCCACCGGCCCGAGGTGGCCCAGCAGATTCTCCGGAACATCCTCGATGAGATCGATACATACAACCTCGCCAGGCGTCAGAAGCAGGCCGCTGCCGAGCGGGTATTCGTGGAAAGGCTGGTGGATGACTCACGGGCGCGCCTGAGACAGGCGGAAGGCCAGCTCAGCTCATTCAGGGAATTCAATCGCGAGTACAGCAGCTCGCCCCAGCTCACCCTCGATGATGACCGCCTGTGGCGCGAAGTCGAAATGCGCCAGCAGATTTACACGCGCCTGTCGCAGGCGTACGAGCAGGCGAAGATCGAAGAGGTGCGGGACCTGCCGGCGATTACGGTGCTCGAGCCGCCTGAGGCGCCGATCGTTCCCAGACGTCGCGACGCGTGGCGGAGGACACTGCTCGGTCTCGTTGCCGGCCTGATGGTTGGAATCATCCTCGCGTTCATCCGCGAGCGGATGGCAGAGAAGCGCCGCGATGCCAGCCCGGTAGTCGCGGACTTCAATGCGCTGAAGACTTTGACGCTCGGAAGCATTGCCGGGTCGTGGCGACCGCTTGGCGCGCTGCTGCGATGGCAGAAGCCATGACCAGTGACCGTTACCCGGTGCCCGTTGCCCGCGCCTTCCGAGCGGAATTAGCTTGCGAACGAAAAACATGATTCAGGAGTAAGGCGTTTGGGTGTGCGTGCGCAGTTCTACGAGAGTGTGGTTTCCAAGTGTATCCCCGATCGAGACGCTTCGGTTCTCGTGGTCGGGGGGGGCGAGACGGACAGGGGGGTTTTCGACGGCCTTGGCTTCAGGAACGTCGTAATTACGAACCTCGACACCCGTGCGACCGAAGCCGAGTTCGCGCCTTTTGCCTGGGAGCGGCAGGATGGGGAATGCCTGACCTATCCCGGCGAGAGCTTCGACTTCGTCGTCGCCAATGCCGTCCTGCATCACTGTCGGTCACCACACCGGGCGCTGCTCGAGATGTACCGCGTGGCCAGAACCGGAATGGTCGCGATCGAGTCGCGCGACAGCCAACTGATGAAACTGTTCGAGAAGCTGAATCTGACGCAGGTGTACGAGCCGACAGCTGTTTTCTATAACGACTGCCGGTTCGGCGGGGTATCCAACACGGAGATTCCCAACTTCATCTATCGGTGGACCGAGAGGGAGGTCGAAAAAACCATTCGGTCATTTGCGCCGGAGGTACAGCCGTCGATCGAGTATTTCTACGGGTCGGACGTGCCCTGCACGCCCGGTCTGGAGAAAAAAAGCGGGGGCAGGCAGCGGCTGATCGAGCTTCTGGTGCCGGCTTACAGGCTGTTCGCGATGGTCGCACCGCGACAGCAAAATTTGTTCGGCTTCAGCGTTACCAAGCCGTCACCGTCCGAGCGGCTTCAGCCATGGCTCAAATGGGACGAGGACCGGCCCCGTTTCGACTCGGAGTGGGCAAAGGCAAGGTTCAAGGAAGGCGCCGCGACTCCGCTTTAAAAGTTTTGTCTCAATCCCAGCACAAAGCTTCCGTTCGTGCGATCGCCGGTGAAATTTCGGTTCAGCTCAGTCGTCAGGACGATCCGTCCGAGAACGTCTACCGGGCCGATGAAACGCAGGGCCTCGATGCCGACTGAATTCATCACGTCCACAGCGCGGGGCGTGTCAGGCCCTGACTGATACTGCGTGAGCACTTCTTTCGACACCGCCCGGCTCACGAACGCTGTCATCCGGCCACGTGTCGTGAATCGATCGACGGCGAAGCTCTGTGCACCGCCGCTTCCCGGCCCGACATCGGCGCCGAGCATCTGGCCCCGAAACGTGTGACCCTGGCGATGTACCCCGTGGAGATAGATCTGCCCCTCCCCGCGCGTACGTGACCCCGCCGGTGAGCTGTAGTTGAATACCTCGCCGCGCACGGCCGTCAGCTTCTGAGCTGACCCCCACACGCGACGAACTCCGATGTTCGTGGCCGCCGCATGATCCGGCTCGAGCAGCAGATCCCGCAGATCGCCGCTGTGATCTTCGCGGCCGTACTCACCGTACATCTCGAATCCGCTCCCGGGCGGGGCCCACCGCAGGAACAGGGATGCGAGCTGGTTCTCCTTCAGTGAGCGGTCCCCTCCCAATACGGGAACTTCGCTCTCCTTCGGCAGCCTGCTCTTGAAGATGTTCTGAAACGGAAGTCCCAGATTGTGCGACGAGACTCCGTTGCTGTCGCTCGCAGCGTGAAAGAAACGCGAAGCGCCGATCTCGAGTCCGGACATCCCCCGCGGCTGGAAGATGCCGATAAGTCCCGCCATGAACCGCGTCGTGCCGGCGAGATCGAAACTCTCGAAGTAAGTCGGACCAATAACCGTCGAGAAAGGCGACTGGTACAGGCGTCCGTACACTACCCGGCCGTGCACTCTGCCGATCCCGACGTTCGCCGGCGTCGATGTACCGACGAACACGTGGGGAAAGCCGCCCGCATTGTTGCCGAGCACATACGGATATTTGTCGGTCGGGCCCCACCACTGACTGGCGGTCGATACCCCTGCCGCGATACCGGCAACGTCCACTCTGAGAGTGCTCTGACCGAAATCCGCGCGACTGTATGGGAGAGCGCCGAACCGTTGCGGCCGGTCGATTGCCCGTGGAAACTGGCCATCGGCATAAACGAACCGCCCGCTCTCGGTATTCCGGAGAAGCCGAAACGACTGGTTCTCCGCGCGAAACGCTGTCGGGGCGACAACTGCCGAAAACGGACCCCATCGCGCCGAGACGCCCGTCTGGAAAGCACTGGTGAGGCCCTTGCCCGTCCACGCCGCGCCGTCGTTGCCACCGAACGGATACGACGTGTTGATCGTCATGATCAACGACGGCCGAATGTAGTCCCAACTGGAGCCGCGATGAGTGCGGCGACCAAGGTTGTACCGTCTCGCCCATGGGTGGTTGGCATCGGCGGGACCCAGTGCGTCGAGTTCCACGGGGGAGAATCCTCTGATGCTCCACGGGTAACTCTCCGGTTTCGACATTGTCTGCACGTATCGCAGGTAGCTCTCGAGCTCGCTGCCGGCGAATATCTCGCTCCTGCCGCCCGCCGGCGACTGTGCGACCGCAGATCCGGCCGACGCTGCGAGAATGCCAATGAGCATGTAGACGCGGGTAATGGGCACCGGGTAACGGGTAACGGCTCTACTCATCAGTCATTCTCGATAAACAAGGTTTGCAGGGCCATGGCGTCGCCGCTAACTTATCATGGGGGTCGCCGTCATGCGGACGACCACTATACTTACTTTCATGTCCGGCGCGCAGCAAGCTCGCACGTGCCAAGGACGCGTGTGCCAGGCTGGCACCGATTTCACTCCGACTTGCGCCGGACAGCAATTTACCATTCTTCATTCAATAATGCGTCCTTCCCAACGCTTACGGCACCTCATGGTCGCGGCCGTCGTCCTCACGCCCTTAGAGCAGTCGTTGGCGCAGTTCAGGCCGACGCCGGTGCCGCTGCGGGAGCCACTGACGCAGGGCGTGGTCACTGTGAGCGGGGACTCGGTCGACCGGCTGCGCCTGGCCGAGCTCGGCGGTAGTGCGCGCGTTGACGGGCTCATGTTGCGGTCGACATCGACGCTCACTGATCCGCGCCGGTCGGAATATGCGGCCCGTAGCTTCACGCTCGTATTTCCCCTCGTTCATTTCGTCTCGAACAGCGAGTTGCCCTTCGGCCAGAATGACGGCGCGCTCTGGGCGGGAAAGGGCGCGAACGTTCGCGTGCTGGGCGGATTCACGGCGTCTTTCGGTCCGGTGCGGCTGGTCGCGATTCCGGAATTTGTCTATTCGGCGAATAACCGCCTTTCCATTGACCCCACGGACGAGCGTCTCACGATGCCCGTCCCGCCGTCGCGCAGCAGATTTTCGTCTCCCTTCAACGTCTTTCCGTACTCGCTCGACCTGCCGTGGCGCTTCGGCACCAAGTCGCTCAGCCGGCTTTACGGTGGACAGTCGTCCCTTACGGTGACGGCGGGTCCGATACAGGTCG
This sequence comes from Gemmatimonadaceae bacterium, assembly GCA_013813715.1. Taxonomy (GTDB): domain Bacteria; phylum Gemmatimonadota; class Gemmatimonadetes; order Gemmatimonadales; family Gemmatimonadaceae; genus UBA4720. Next base: position 95,061 of record JACCRF010000041.1, read on the forward strand.
GCGCCGCGTCCGAGAACGAATGGTGGGGGCCGGCGATCCGGAATCCCATCGTGATGAGCGATAACGCGCCTGGCTTTCCTCATGCATTCCTGCGCACCAGCGCCCCGGTCAACACGATACTCGGCCGCCTCGACGCCCGCTTCATCGTGGGTGGAGTGCACGAGTCCGATTTCTTCAACGACTCTGTTGCCGACGATGTGCGGTCGCTCAGCGCGATCGCGCTGACGTGGAAGCAGAGTGCCGCATCCGGCCTGACGCTTGGGTTCACGCGGTCGGTGTTCGCGCCGGTCGACGGGTACAGCGAGGTCGCGGGCAGCGCGTTCGATGCGTTTCGCGGGGTCGGCCATCCGAACGCCATGTCGCTCACCGACTCCACGATGGAGCCGGGGCCCGATCAGATCGTCTCCCTGTTCGCGCGGTGGGCGCTGCCGCGCCATGGGCTCGAGAGTTATGTGGAGTGGGGGAGAGCTGACTTCCCGGTGTCGCCGCGCGATTTCCTCGAGCAGCCGAATCACTCTCGCGGCTACACGGCAGGATTCCAGTGGGTTCGCGCGTTCTCGGCAGGTTCGTCGCGTGTGCGCCTCCAGGGTGAGCTGACGAGTGTCGAGCAGAGCACAACTTATCGTTTCCGTCCCGTCGGATCGTTTTACACGAGCCGCGCCGTACTGCAGGGCTACACAAACGAAGGACAGCTTATTGGCGCAGGGCTCGGCCCCGGATCTTCAGGCGGTTGGCTGGCGGGGGATTATTTCCGCGGCGGCTGGCAGTTCGGCCTCTCGATCGGGCGGACGCGCTTCAACAACGACGCGTTCTTCCTTCAGCGGTACGCCAGCCGTTGCGGTCACGACGTGACGATCTATCCCGGGCTTCGTGCGAGCTACTCGAACCGCTATCTCCGTCTCGGAGCCGAGTTCGCGGCAGTGGACAGATACAACACGTTCTTTCAGAACAACGCGAGCTGCGACGCTGGCGGAGCGGGAACTGACAGGTCGAACAAGAATCTGTGGGTGACTCTGGCGACGTTCGGCTGGTAAGCGCTGGTTGCGGCGCGAGTCACCGACCCGCTGAACCACCAGCACTTACTCGCAGCCTGGGCCGTGGCGAGCGAGGGCTGCCCGCGGACAGCAGTTCGGCAACCGCTTTGGCGATCGCGACTGCATCCATACCGTACTCGCGGCGAAGGTGCTCCTGCGATCCTACCACGGATGAGAAACCGGCCCGCAACCCGATCCTTCTGAACAAGGCGGGCTTGACGCCCTCATCCAGACAGGTCTCGGCGACGAGGCTCCCAAGACCGCCGTGGATCGTGTGTTCTTCGACGGTCACGATTCCGCCAGTCTCCCGGCATGCGCTGAGAATGGACTCGGTATCGAATGGCTTGATGGTGTGAATACTCAGAACACGGCACGCGATGCCTTGTTCGACGAGGCTGTCAGCAGCCTCGAGGGCCGCACCAAGAATCCCGCCGGTGGCGGCGAGCGTGATGTCCGAACCCTGCCGGACTGTGCGGGCTTTTCCGAGAGTGAAGACTTCGCCTGAGCGGGCGGTCGCCGGTGCCGCCGACTTATCGAGTCGCAGGTAGCACGCCCCGGGTGTGGCGAACAACGCCTTGGTGGCTTCGCGGGATTCCCACTGGTCTCCCGGAGCAACAACGGTCATATCGGGAAGGGATCGCATGATCGCCAGATCCTCAGTGGCATGGTGCGAGATCCCGAGAACGCCGTAACTGAAGCCGCCGCCCACGGCAACGACCTTCACGTTGGCGCCGTGATAGCACGCGTCGTTTCTGATCTGTTCGAGGCAGCGCAGCGTCGAAAAATTCCCGATAGAGTAGGTGAACACGATTCGCCCCTCCAGCGCGAGCCCCGTCGCGATGCCGATCATGTTTTGTTCAGCGATACCCACGTTCAGGAATTTGCGCGGAAACTCGGTCGCGAAATCGTCGAGAACGCGAAACCCAAGATCGGCTGTCATGAGAAACAGCCGCCGATCGGTCCGGGCGATCTCCGACAACTGCCGAACGAAATTGTCTCTCACTCGTCGCCCACGAGCTCGTTGAGAGCCCCGTCGTATTCTGAGCCACGCGGTGTCCGGTAATGCCACAGAACGCTGTGCTCCATGAACGACACACCCTTGCCTTTCGTCGTGTGGGCGAGGACGCAAAATGGCTTGCCGTCAGGTCTGGGATGACTCGACAAGTGCCTGTTGAGGGCACCATGATCGTGGCCGTCGACCTCGACGACTGACCAGCCGAAAGCATTCCATTTGTCGGCAAATGGCTCGAGGCCGAGCGTATCTTTCACGGAGGCAAGGCTCTGGATCTTGTTGTAGTCGACTATGGCAACCAGGTTATCCAACTTGTGGTGGCCGGCAAACAATGCCGCCTCCCACGTCGAACCCTCGTCGCACTCACCGTCGCTGAGCAGCACGAATGCTCGATGGGTATGACCGTCGAGTTTTGCGCCGTAGGCCATCCCGGCAGCCACTGACAGGCCATGGCCGAGCGAGCCCGTTGACAACTCGACACCCGGAACCCCCTTATGGGAGACATGCCCGCTCAGCACGGAGCCGTCTCCGCAGTGATTGTCGAGCCACTCGATGGGGAAAAAACCCGATTCCGCAAGCGCAGCATAGATTCCGGCTCCAGCGTGACCCTTGCTCAGGATGAACCGGTCGCGATCTGCGCGCTTCGGATTGGTGGGATCGATTCGCATCACGGCGCCGTAAAGAACCGCGACAATGTCGGCCATCGAGAGAACCGACCCGACATGAGAGCTTCCACCGAGGTTGGTCATGCGAACGGCATGGCGCCGGATTCGCCGCGCAAGGTCACTGGTGGCTGCCACATGGGCACTACGCTTCGCGGCCTGCGGTGCTGGCTGTTCCATTAGTCTCGGGCCCGGTAGAATTCGCGAATCAGGGCTGCAACGCGTCGCACCTCATCATCTTTGAGCATCATGTTCAGCGGAAGCATGAGGCAACGCTCAAACACCCGCTCGGTCTCGGGCAGCAGGACGTCAAAACCAAGTCGCTTGAACTTGTGAACCGGTGTTCCGCCCCACTGAACGATCGTGCCGACACCTTTGCTTGAAAGGAACGAGCGCAATTCTTCGCGCCAGTCGGCCTCGATCTCGTAATTCTGGAATACGTCGAAATGGTCGTGATCGGAGTCGGGGCCTGGCGGCAGAGAGACCTGCGGTACGTCGGAAAGTAGCTCATCATATAATCGGGCGATACTCCGCCGCCGCGATACGATATCCTCATAGTTGCGGAACTGTGCGTGCAAAATTGCGGCCTGCATGTTGTCGAGCCGTGAATTGAATCCCCAGAATTCCACCTCTCCGTGCTCATTGCGGCCGTGATCCCGAAGAAGACTCACACGGCGCGCGATTTCGTCGTCGTTCGTAACGACCGCTCCTCCGTCGCCGAAGCATCCCAGTATCTTGGCCGGGTAGAAGCTGAACGCGGCCGCCACGCCAAACGTTCCGGCATACCTTCCCCTGAACTTCGAGCCGAGTGCCTGAGCCGCATCCTCGATGATCAGGAGGTTGTGGCGTTCGGCGATCTCGCCCAAAGCGTCCATGTCGCAGGTCCGCCCATTGAGCTGCACTGGCATGATCGCACGCGTTCGCTCCGTGACCGCTGCGGCGACAGCTGAAGGGTCGAGCAGGTGATCGGGGCCGCAGTCCACAGGAATCGGGACACCGCCAACGTGAGCCACTGCAGCGGGAGAGGCGACCATGGTGTGAGACGGAAATATCACTTCGTCGCCCGCCGCGAGACCCGCGGCCTTGAACGAGATTATCAGCCCGTCAGTCGCGTTCCCCACGCCGAACGCGTATTTGACCCCAAGAAAACGCGCGAACGCCTCTTCGAACTCGGCGAGATCGCTCTGCTGTATGAAAGCGCCGCGCCTGAGGACGTCGCGTATGATCGCGATGAATTCCTCCTCTCGCGCGGCGAACGCGCCGCGGTAATTGAAGAAGGGAATCGCAGGCGCAGCGACCGCGCGGCCGGAAGCCTCAAGGGGTGTGGTCACCGACGGATCCGCGAGAGTCATTCGATGACGGCGTAGGAAATATACGGATCCCATTCGTGTCTGCGCAGCCGAAGCGACTTGAGGAGACCCCCGTGGAGCGCGGCAAGCGTCTCACCCGGCCACAATGGATTGTCGAGCTCATCGAAGGCCACGACCGCACCCTTCGGCATGCGCGGCAGAAATGCCTCCAGGGCGGCCTTGGTTGGCTCGTACAGATCGCAGTCGATGAACAGCAGGCTTACGACCAGATGCGGGTGCGACTCGATGAAGGCGGGAGCCGAGATTGTAATGTCGCCGGGAACGAGCTCAACCTTTCCGATGTGCCCGAGAAACCGGTCGCGGTCGTATTCCGCTATCAGTTGCAGAAGCTCGGCATGCGATGATGAACGCAAATCTCCGACCGCGGGGTCCGCAAATTGACTGCGGTCACGACTCCCGACCGTCGGAAATCCTTCGAAGGTGTCGAACCCGTAGATCCGCCGTGTCAGATTCTCAGGCTCGAGCATCGCGCTGAGCTTGGCCCAAGTCATCAAACCGAAGCCGCGGAAAACTCCGCATTCGACCACCGACCCCTTCACCTGCATGACGAGCTTGAAGAGCTCGTACATGGACAGGAACCGCTTCAAATGGTTCCGCCGCACGTACTTGGGAAAGTTCTGGAGCTTGATCTCCACCGAATCGGAGCAAGCGCTGAAGATCCGCTCGATGCTGGGTCCGACCTGGTTCTCGGCGTCAGTGCGTAGGTTTTTCACTGCCTCTGAAAATAGTGCCCAGCGTCTGAGCGATGATAGCAAGATCACCCGAGAATGAGCGTGATCTGACGCAATCAAGGCTCAGCCGCACTTTTTCCCGGGTGAATCTTCTCAATATAGCCCTTAACGGCGTTCTTGCTTCCTTTGAGCATCCGCCGCCCCTGGATCAGCAGACTCATGTTTCCCACGAGAACATTCCAATCGGGCCCCTCGACCTCAGAGCGTTGAGCGGCTAAGCTTGACCCGAGACTTATCATGAGCGAAAGGTCCACGCGCTGATACGGTATCAATGAGACTTTTCAGGGGCATTCGCAACTTGAGGACGCTGGTGTGACGGCTGGCGATCGGCGCGAAGAAGACGTATCGCTTTTCGCGGTGGGAACTATGCTGCTGCGAAACCGCTGGCGGATCTTCCGCTGGATGCTATTCGGTGGTGCGCTAGCGGCTTTGCTCGTAATATTCAAACCACCGCAGTACGTTGCATCGGCATCGTTCATCCCTCAAGGAACCGATCCGAGCCGTTCGGGCCTCGCCGGCTTGGCCGGGCAGCTTGGTTTGTCGCTGCCGACAAGCGGCCAGACGCTATCCCCCGATTTCTACGCCCAGGTGCTTAGATCGCGGATGCTGCTTCGCGCGATATCGCGCCAGACGTTCACTGTCCCCGAAATGGGAGGTCGAAAGCGTTCCATTCAGGACTTATTCGACATCAAGGGCGGCTCTGCGGGGGAACGCGAGGAGCGCGCCGTCCGACAGCTCATGAAAACTGTGTCCACATCCGCCGGGAAAACCACAAGCGTAGTAGAGCTCTCTGTCTCGACCAGATGGCCGAGCGTTTCTCTTGGTATCGCCGCAGCGTTAGTCGATGCAGTTGGCGAATTCAATCAGATGACCAGGCAGGGTCAGGCCGCGGCCGAGCGCAAGTTTGTTGAGCGTCGGCTGGCAACGGCAGGTTCCGACCTGCGCGCTGCCGAGGACCGCCTGCAAAACTTTCTTCAGACCAATAGAGAATTCGCACGCTCGTCGGAGCTGAGCTTCCAGCGGGAGAGACTGCAGCGAGATGTGAACTTGCAGCAGCAGGTCTTCACGTCCCTTACACAATCGCTCGAGGAAGTTCGCATTCGCGAAGTCCGTGATACGCCGGTCATAACGATCGTAGAGCCTCCATCCGTCAAGTCGATCCCTGAGTCCCGGCGGCCAGTCCCCTACACAGTGCTTGGTCTTTTCATGGGTGCGTTCGTCGGCGCTCTGCTGGCGTTCACCTCCGATGCTGTGAATCGACGCAGAAAGGACGGTGATATCGAAGCCGAGGAGTTCGCAGGCACTCTCGGACAGGTGAAAGGCGAGATGCTAGGGCGTGTTCGGACGCTCAAGGAAAGGGTTCGGCGCTGACGCAGCGTATAGCAACGAACGCGATCTGGAACCTTGGCGGACAGGTCGCGCAATCAGTTGTCGCCCTCGCTTGCATCCCATTCCTGGTGAAGTATCTCGGCCTGCCTCGGGTCGGGCTGTTGTCGCTGATCTGGGTAGTGGTCGGTTATTTCTCCATTATGGATTTCGGTCTCGGTCAGGCTCTGACCAAAACCGTGGCGGAAGCCATCGCTGCCAGGGATCCGGATAAGGTCGCCCGACTTTACGGGACCGCCACGCGAATTCAACTCGTGATGGGTTTGGTGGGAGGTCTGATAATGGCAGCTTCCGCGCGCTACCTGGTCAGCAGCGTGCTGAGAGTGCCAGCGCCGCTGCAGCCTGAAGCGCAACTGAGCGTTATTCTCTGCGCGATTGCCTTCCCGCTCGTCCTGCTCACCTCGTCGGCGACGGGCATGCTGCAGGCGGCGCAACGCTTCGACCTTATGAATCTGGTACAAGTACCTCTGGGGATTGGCCAGTTCCTGCTGCCTTTGGTGTGCGCGATCTGGTCAACAAATCTCGCGATTCTGGTAGCGGTATTGCTTGCCTCTCGAATCATTGCGTTGATCGCCCTGTCGCGCATGGTTCGACGGTTGGTCACGCCGGGCATGACCAGCATGATTTCGGGACAAAACGAACTGCGATCACTGATTTCGTTCGGCGGATGGGTAACGGTCTCGAACATTGTAAGTCCGTTAATGGTGTTTGCGGATCGTTTTCTGATCGGCGCGCTTCAGACGATCTCCTCCGTCGCCTACTATTCGGTCCCGTCCGATGCGACGCTGAGGCTTCTTATCGTGCCGCGAAGTCTTGCGTCTGCCATGTTCCCCGTGATGAGCGCAACGGACGACACCGAACGGCTCAGAGAACTCGTCCTACGCTCGGTGCGCTACATCCTGCTCCTGGTTGGAATCCCAAGCCTCCTCCTTCTTGTCGCGGCCCACGATGCGATGAGCGTTTGGATGGGCGAGTCCTTCGCTGCACGAAGCGCCGTTGTCCTCCAGATACTCCTGCCTGGAATTGTGGCAAATAGTATCGCGCAAATTCCCTACGCCATGATACAGGCAACCGGAAGGGCCGACATCACCGCTAAGCTTCACGTCGCCGAATTCCCACTATACGCCGCTCTCAGTTATCTCGCGATTCGGGAGTGGGGAATTCAAGGGGCAGCTCTTGCCTGGTCGTTGAGGGTCATAGTTGATACCGGTGTGCTATTCTACCTGGCGCGTCGTCGCATCGGGATCTCTCTGCGAGATGTTTCGCTGCAGTTGATCCCGCAGCTAGTTGCAACGCTTGCAGTCACCGGGGTGGCGAGTCTGCTGCTCCACTGGTGGCTGGGTGATGCATTCAGAGAATGGCTAGCCGGCGCGTGTCTGGCGGCCATTCTCATCTCAATGAGTTGGGGCTTCTTTCTCACCGAATCGGAACGGAGCCGGGTGTTGCAAGCATTGCCCGCACGTTCTCTCAGACGTCCAATGTGAACGGAATACTTGCCACTCCGGCAGTCGTCGAGCGGTCGTGGCTGCGCGGCCTTACCAGGCTTGACGCGATACTGCTAGCCATTCTGTTTGGTCCATTTACTGTGCTGCAGATTGCAGGCAGAACGCCAAGTATATATTGGGTTGACGTTGTAATAGGGATACTCGCGTTCGTTTCGTTCGCGAAACTTTGCGCCCGCCCTGGCGAATCGAGCTTTCGCGTACCTCGGGTCATCTTGTGGGCCTTCGCTTACACATTAATCGCTGCGACAAGCCTCCTGTTGACAGAGGATCCGCTCGCCAGCATCGCGACTCTCAAGCTGCGAATAATGCCCATCGGCGTTTTCTTTCTGGCGCGCCGGTATGGACGAAGCCTGCCGGCCATCGATGGCTTTTTCAGAAGCGTAATTGCGTTCGGCTGTGCGCTCTCCGCCATCGCACTGTACAACTGGTATGGGTTCAGTTCGGGAGCGCAACTTCTTGGGGAAGAGCTAGGGCCAAAGGATATGCTGCAATTAAGCTTCGGCCGCAGCAACTACCTCGCGAGTATCCTGGTCCTGATAATTCCGACGGCCATCGCTTTCATTCGCAGGCGAAAGAGGCGCCCATTGGGTTTGGCTTATCTGAGTGCGCTTGTCCTCATTTCGATTGCGTTGATCTTTACCCAGTCGAGGGGCGCGCTGATCAGCCTGGCGTTTGGCTTTATGGCGTGGGGCTTTTTCGGTTTGGCCAGCGCGTTCAGCGTTCGCATGGTTGTCAGTATGCTGTTTGCGATCATCGCGACACTGATGGCGGGGCTGTTTTTGTGGTCGAAGATTCCTGAGGAGGTTCGAATCGGTCTCGCGACGGCGTTTGGCCTCCTGTGGTCCGACGCGAGACTGGGAAACTACGGAGGCGGGCGAACCGAGCTATGGCTGGCCGCGATAAATGGAGCCTGGCAGTCGAATCTTCTCGGAATCGGCCTCGGCAATCAGAGAGCGTGGTATGCGGGCGCCGGGCTTACGCCGTCCGCGCATAACCTTTATCTCGAAACCCTTCTGGAGACGGGACTTATCGGCCTGATCGCGCTGCTTGGGATACTGCACGGTTTCGGCGCAACGATCTGGCGTATATGGAAAAATCGTTCTCGGCGCGAGCGTCCTCTCGCCGGGGCGCTGCTGGCTACATTTGTAATAGCGTTGGTGAATGCCGCTCAGGAGCCAAGCTTCTGGGGTCCTCAGTACAGCTGCCTTTTCTGGTTGATGATGGGTGTCGCCTATTCATGGCAAAATGTTCAAACGATTCGTGAGCTACCTCTTTCCGCGGGCAGAAATTGAATCCCCACCCGCCAGCGAGCGACAACGCTCCGCGCCTGTCTGTAATAGTTGTCTCCTACAAGTGCCTGGAGGTGCTGCGGGAGTGTCTTGATTCACTTTTTGACACGGGTGAGCAACTACAGATTGTGGTTGTCGATAACGCTTCCGGCGACGGCACCAGCGAGGCACTGCGGCACGAGTATCCAGAAGTGACGCTGATCGAGAACCGGGAAAATGTAGGTTTCCCCGCCGCGAACAATCAGGGGCTTGAGATTGTCGAGGCTGATAGCGTTCTACTTCTGAATCCCGATACCATTGTCACAGAGGGCGCTGTTCAAACACTTCTGGCTTTCCTGGAGGGTGACGTGCGGCCGAAGATCGCTGGTCCAATGATCTTTAACACGGACGGCTCCCTTCAGGACAGCGTGCATCGAACCATACCACGGCCGCTTCGCTTCGTTGGAGAGCAGATCGGCATTCTAAGGATCGCCTCGTATGCCGAATCAGCGGATCCGAGTGAGCTTCCTGTCGAGAGAGCCCCGGCACTGGTGGGCTGGGTGTCGGGGGCAGCCCTCGCCTTCAACCGGGATGTTATCGCGCTGATCGGAAACCTGGACGAGCGGATGTTCTGGGCCGAAGACCTTGACTTCTGTTATCGTGCGCAGACGGCAGGCATCCCCGTGTACTATCTACCAGGCGCAAGAATCATTCACCATTGCGGCGAGAGCGGCAAGAAAAACTATCGTCGAATGATCGGCGCACAGTACTCCAGTCGAGTACAGTTCGCGAAAAAGCACTTTGGCCGGCTGACGGAGCTAACGCTTCGAGCGGCATTCGGCATAATGCTTCCGGTGAAAATGGGAATTCGCGTGATCCAGCTCCCGCTAAGCGCATCCCGCGCCGAGAAGCTCGATCGGCTTGCCGGGTACTGGGATGCGTGGATGAGCTGCCTTCCAAGGCGGTTAGCTGGCAGAAGGGTTTAGATCAAAGGCTTGGATTGGCCAACCTGGCGGCAGCAGGCCGCTAATGGCGAGCCTCTCAAGCTACATTCTGTCGTCGAGTCTTCGCCCGGCTTCGAGCGGGTTGAATTCGCTGACTACCTCGCGGATAAGCCTGGCAAGCTCCGGCTTGGTGATGCTGATTGTAGGATCGTCAACCAGGCGCCGTAACTCGGAGAGAACATGTTTCAGAGCCGCTGGATCCGCTGCGGCCTGCGAGATACCGAGGAGTGCGGACATTCCGATTTCAACAGGTCTCTCTCCTTCGCCCACGAACACCTCGCTTTCCTTCTCGCCGTCCGTATTGCGCGGTGTCAAAAGGAGGGGCCAGCCGCCGCGTGCTGCGTCGGTCTCGACTGCCTCGCGTGCCGATGTCTCGTCATCGTAGGGGATCGCCCGGAAACCTGCGGTCCGCAGAAATCCTTCAGCGATCGGGATAAGCTCCCTCAGATCCTCGTCCGCGTGCATACGCGGGATGGCAACATGCCCGTTCGGGACGGCGGCACAAGCCAGAAGGCAGATGTGGGCTGCCTCTTCTGCACTGACAAAAAAGCGGCGGGTTTCCCGCGGTACCGCGACGGGTTGGCGCCGTTGCATGCGTTCCGGAAAGCTCGCAAGCAGGCTTCCAGCGGAAAAGGCGACATTCGCGAATCTCGCAGACGTTCGAACCGCGCCGTCGAGAGAATCAAGTGATTCGGCAAATATGAGTCGTTCCATCAGTCGCTTGCTTGCCCCCATAAAACTCACGGGATTTGCCGCCTTGTCCGTTGACACTGCGAAGTAACGAGACGGCGCCTCACCATCGGCAAGCCAGGCCATCAGGCGCTGCTGCTTGAGGACGTTGGTGTCGAGCATCTGAAGAATCGCAGCGACATCCTTTTCCGAGCGTACGTGCTTGAGCGCGGCGAAGTGAAGAACCACATCGTAGCGACCGGTCGAAGCAAGAAAGCGTCGACTAACTGGAGCGCCGAAATCAAGTGGCATCAATCGTAGATCAAGCTGCTTTTCCACCAAGCCGGATCCTCTAAGGTCCCGGACGAGTTCAGCAAGACCGTTTTCGTTCTGGTCGATTACGTGGACCGCGGCCGGATGGTACCGTAGCAGTGCACGGATCGTCGCGGATCCGACACTTCCCGCGCCGCCAACTACGAGTACGCGCCGTTCCAGAAAGGCCGTTTTGATGTTCTCGGAGTTGCGTGAGATGTCCGCGGAAAACAGAGAGTCCTCACGGCCGGTAGCGATCGTGACCGGATTGATCATACGATTGAGTTAGCGAATTCAGACGCGCTGGCCTCCCAGGTTGCGCGCAAACTTACATCGAACTGCACATGAGGCGACCAGTCAAGCTCTAGTTGGGACTTTCGCCAACTACCCACGAGCGCGTTCGTCTCCATCTCCCGGACGAGCGAAGGATCGTTTTCAACTTCGATGCCTTCGCGTGTAAGCAAGATCAGTTTAGCCAGAACCTCCGCCACACTCCTTCCAACTCCCGTGCAGAGGTTGTAGGCTGCTCCCGGCTTCCCACGTTCACCCGCGAGAATCAGGCCCTCAACAACATCTTCGACCGCAACGAAATCACGAATCGATGTCGTCTTTCCGATCCGTGCAGATCGCGGCGGCGGGCCCGCAAGAGTGCGCCGCAGCCGATCAACAATGGCACCAACCACGAGTGAGCTGGGCACGCCCGGTCCAATGATATTGAACGGCCTGGCGACCACGACATGCAGTCCGTCCTCCGCGGCCGCGTGCGAAGCGAGAGCCGAGACAGCGGCCTTCGCCTTTCCGTAGACTCCCTGCGGATTACCGACAAAGGTCTCTTCGACTGGCTGGCGATCCAATGGAACTTCGCCGTACTCCGCTGCGGACCCGACCAATACGATCCTCGTCAATGGTGAGGTTTCGCGGACACATTCGATCAGGTGGCGCGCGGTGTCCAGATTTGAAGCTCGGATCGAATCCTCGAAAGTGTTAACAAGGCCCGCCAAATGAAAAACGACGTCAGGAGCAAAGCTTTCAACCACTCGCAACATTTCTGATTTGACGGTAAGGTCAGCCACCTGCGACGCATCGAACACGCCTTGCCTCGTGGGGCGAATGTCGGCTCCGAGTATTTTCGTGAAGCCCTTGTTGCGGAGGGCTGGCGCGAGATGCTGAGCGACAAAACCCGCTGCACCCGTTACCAGGGCTACGGTCATCCGCGGCCCTGGGAACTCACTCGAAGGAACCGCGCGGAATCCCGGACGAAGTCCTCACTCGCACGCGTATAATCCTCGAACCGTCCTATGTCCTGCCAGTAGCATTCTGTACGGTGACAGTGAACTTTCGCTCCCGCCCGATGGAGGGCAAGCATAAGCTCAGGCATGTCAAAGCGTCCCGCGCGAGGGATAAGTTCCAGCACCCGCCTGCTGAGCACGTTGATCCCCATGCTGACGTGATGCGACACCAGTGGCTTTTCCGTGTAGTCTAGAAACGATCCATCGTCGGTGAGCTGTATCAAGCCATAGTCGATTCTCTCCTTTCGTTCGATGACCGCCATCGTGGCTGCTGCGCCGACCCGACGATGGGCGTTGAAGAGATCGCGGTACGAGAGATCCGTGAGAAGATCGCCATTCATCACCAGAAAATCATCCGGCAAGTCTGGCAGGTGACGAAGGGGAGCGGCCGTTCCGAGTGGATCGAGTTCTCGAACATATACAATTGACAAACCAAACTCGCTGCCATCCCCAAAGTTCGCCTCAAACAGTGGCGACATGTGGCCGATTGTGAGAACCACCCTGGTGAAACCGTCAGCCGCGAGCTGTCGCATCACTACCTCGAGGACTGGAACGTCCCCGAGAGGAAGGAGCGGCTTGGGTATCGTCATCGTATAAGGCCTCAACCGCGTGCCCTTGCCCCCCGCAAGGATTACAGCAAGCATTGGCTGAGAGCCGTCGGCTTTCCGGTGCTGTGTTCAGCGCGTTTACAATGTGTCCTGAGAATCGCCAGCAGCTTCCTCATGCTCACATTGGCGTCGGCCCGTTCTTCGACGAGCTTTCGATTGGCGAGCCTCGCATTCTCCATCCATGGTTCATGTCTGATCGCGCGCCGAATCCTCTCAGCCAATCCGTTGTGATCGCCTGTTGAGAACAGGAGACCATTTTTTTCATGTATGATCCACTCGCGATTTGCGGGGATGTCAGTGACAATCGGAATCAGCCCGGATGCCATCGCCTCCAGTAAGGACGATGAAGTTCCGTCGGATAGCGAGGCCGACAGATAGAATGACCCTGCCTTGACGATGTTCCTCAACTGGTCATGAGGCGTTCCGCCTCGAAAAATCACCCTGTCGCGCCAGAAAGGGGAAATCAGATTGTCCGCGAGACGTTCAGTTTCTGCCAGCAGAGGACCTGAGGAAAGAAATGAAATCGTCAGGTCTGCCGGGACGTCGCGGAGCAGGCTCAGTGCCCGGACTATCGTAGCATTGTCGTACACATCGAGAAATCCACGGGTGCACACAAAGGAGAGACGCTGAGGTTTTTCTCGCGTTGGGGAGTAGTCTGCAAGGTCGACCCCAAGGTAGAGCGGGGCAACGTTCGCACGCGGGGCGAGGCCGGTGACCCTTCGCGCAAGATGTCGCCCGTTCGCGAGTACAGCGGCCGAACACGTAAGCGTGATTCGAGCGACAAGCTTCTGCAATGTTGTTGCGAGGAGGACGTCGCTTCCAACGACGTACACGATGTATGGCCTGAAGCGGCTAAGGAATGCGGTCGCCGCCAAACTCCCGCCATAAAGGGTAAGTATCAGATCAGCATCGCATTCTCGCGCGATGAGTCGGAGCGACCTGACTGACGATGCGAACCGCCGAGGCAACGATCCCGGCGTTCGTACTCGATGGATTGATGCCGCGTCCCGGTCCAAACCGTCGGCCTCCGCCGTGCGATCCCCTCGTGCGTAGTCAATGTAGCCCCGCGGCCTGCCTTTCGGTTGGAACTCAATTACATGGACCGCGACTCCAAGGGCGGACAAATGACGGACGACCTCGCGTGACCACGGACTTGACGCCGACATCAGAATCACCAGGCGTAACGGACTCGGATCCGACGCGTGAGAAGAACCGGCTTGCGAAGCTTCGATCTGGAGTCTCGCCGCGCTCTCTGTCTCGGTGCGGAAAATTCTCACGGAGCTATGATGACCGGTGGGGCGGATCAGGCTCTTGCCGCGGCTGGCGGGAAGCACCACGAAGGATCAACGCCTGCCAGAGCAAGAAGTGTCGCAGCCAGGATTTTTGCGTCTACAACGAACGAGCAGTGCCGCACGTAGTAGAGGCCGAGATGAATCTTGTGCGGGGCGATCTTTTCCAGATAATCCCTGTCGGGGTCGGTGCTCCCGCGCAGAATCTCTGCCTCGTTCCGAAATCGGAGCGACGCGAAGTCTGTGATCCCCGGCCGCACCGACAGCAATCGACGCTCTTCGGCAGTGTAAAGCTTCACTGCCCATTCTACCTGCGGCCGGGGCCCCACAAAGCTCATATCCCCGCGCAGGACGTTTATCAATTGCGGCAGCTCATCGAGCTTGAATCGTCTGAGAAAACGACCGGCGGACGTAAGACGCGCGTCGTCGGCAGTTGTCGAAGATCCCCCAATCCTGTCTGCGTTGGGGACCATGGTGCGCAACTTCAGCATCCGGAATGGTACGCCGTCCTTTCCAACTCTCACGCCAGCATAAACGACGGGACCGCGCGAAGAGACTTTGACCCAGATTGCGATCGCAATGAGTAGTGGAGAAAGCAAGACAAGCCCAAAAAGGGCGATGAGCAAGTCAAGTGTGCGCTTGAGAAAGGGGTACATCGATAATTCAGGGTTTGCATATACCGCACTGTCACGCTGGCGGCCACTGGAATGGCAGCGTACAGCGTGTGCCGAGCGCCCGAACTTACTGGACGCGTCACGAGACATGCAAGGTAATGAGAGGCGGGTATTGTTGCAGGTGCTATTTTACGTGTTCAATGTCTCGTTTCGCTTGCATCGATGCCGGTTGATTACGATCTGATTTCAGAAATCGGTGGAACTCCGATCACCAATGAAGCCGCGTCGATGGTCTACACCAGGTACGCGGTAGCAGCCGAGTTGGCGCGCGGACGTCGTACGCTGGAGATCGGCTGCGCGTCCGGGATTGGCCTGGCTCTCATGTTGAATGGCGCCAAACTCGTCGTGGGCGGCGACGTCCACCTGCCCATGCTGCAAACGGCGCGGGCGAATTACGGGACGAGAGTGCCCTTCGCCCAGTTTTCAGCGATCGACATCCCCTTCAGAGAACGCAGTTTCGACTTCGTGCTGTTCATGGAAGCCACCTACTACGTGCGGGACTTCAACAGGGCATTGGACGAGATTGGACGAGTCCTCGATTCGGACGGTGTACTCTTGTTCGTGAACGCCAATCCCGAGCGGCCTGACTTCATCCGCAGCCCCCATAGCGAGCATTACCATTCCGCGCGTGAGTTTCGCGAGTTACTGGAGAACCGCGGCTATCACGTCGAGACAGCGGGCGCCTTTACCGTTACGGCCGGGAGCGAGCCCGGCACGGGGAAGCGGCTTGTCGGTCGGGCGTTGCTGGTCGCACGTCGTGCAGCGGAGGTGTTGCACCTGGTTCCGGCAACGCTTCGTGGCCGGGCGAGAATCAAGCGACTTCTGTTCGGGAAGCTGCGAACCCTGCCCCGCCAGTTATCGCATGATTTCGCTCCGCGAGAAGCGCTGACGCACCTTGGAGCGGATCCGGCCAGCAACCAAAAAGTCATCTACGTCATCGCGCGTAGCGGAGCAGCCGAGCGACCTGCGCAGCTCACTCTCGACGCCGCCGCCCCCAACCTGGAATCCTGACGCGATGAGCGAGTGTCAGAGTCTTCCGCTGGTTACCGTGCTCGTACCGTGCCGGAACGAAGTGCGGTTCATTGAGAGCTGTCTCAACTCGATTGTTCACAACGATTATCCGGAATCCCGGCTTCACGTTTTGGTGATCGACGGGAATAGTGAGGATGGAACGATCGAAATCGTCGAGCGGTTCCGAAAGGAACATGGGTGCGTGACTCTGATCGAGAATCCGCGCCAGATTACGCCGACGGCGCTGAATCTCGGGGTGAAGGCAGCTCGGGGCGAGTTTGTCGTCTGGATGAGCGCGCACAATCGGTATGACCGCGGTTACATCAGGAGCTGCGTGGAATGGGCGCTCCGCTCGGGCGCTGACAACGTGGGAGGGATTATCGCGGCCGAGCCGCGGGAACCTACGTTGTTCGGGCGCGCTATCGCGATCGCGCTGGCGCATCCGTTTGGCAACGGAGGCTCAAAGTTCAGAACGTCGGTGGCGCAGCCCGAATGGGTGGATACGGTTTTTGGCGGATGCTATCGGAGAGATGTCTTTACCAGAGTGGGCCTGTTCAACGAGAATCTCGTCCGCGGTCAGGATTTCGAGTTCAACATGCGGCTCCACCGCGCGGGATTGAGAACGCTTCTCGTCCCGACTATTCGCAGTACCTATTACGCTCGGTCAAAGCCTCTGGAGTTTCTCAGGCACAATTGGGCGAATGGCGTGTGGGCGGTGCTGCCTTTCCGGTACACCGACGTCGTCCCGGTCTCATTCCGTCATCTGGTGCCGATGCTTTTCGTGGGATCGGTGATCGCGAGTGCGCTGGTCGGATTGCTTTTTCCCGTTCTCAGGATAGTGCCGCTGCTGATTCTCGGCAGCTACATGCTCTGTACCATGTTGACGTCTGCTTCGATCGCGATCCGAGCGCGGGATCTACGCCTGCTGTTCGTGATGCCGACGGTGTTCTGGTCACTTCACATCGCTTACGGGCTCGGTTCTCTCTGGGCAGCAGTGCGATCGGCGAGGGCGCTCTTTTTGCACGCCTTCATGCCGAGCGCCCGGAAGGCCCCGGCTGGCTGAGAGACTTTCCCGGCGTCGTGATCTTGCGCCGTGCCTGTCGGGCTGGCTGCCGGGCGGCAATCCGTCACGACGTTCGCCGTGACCAGTCACAGGGACGATCCATTGCACGTCAGCGACATCGAATTCTCGATCACCAGCGGCCCGAGTGAGGAGATGCTCTTCGGATGTCTTAAATCGCTGCATGTCGAGATGAATGCTGCGCCGTACAGCTGGTCGGTGATGATTACCTGCAATGCGCCGGGTGGGGACGCGGTATCCGCACGCGCACGTTATCGACAATCCTGCCCCGCCGCTTCGCCGACAATCACAGCGCCAGGGTTCTCGTGAACTCTACCTGGAGTACCTGAAGGGCGCTTTGCATTTCTTTCGGACTGGGCGCCCGACGGCCACCTACGCGCTGCTCTGTGCGACCCTCGTCGCGCTCGCCGGCGCTCGCCTGGCCGTCGGGTGGGCCAGGCGCGATACGGCGGGCGTGAATGCCGCCCGCCGTGTAGCGCGTGTCGCGTGGAACGGACTGGTCAATCGCTAACCGCGATTCCGACCGCGCTTTTGGTTGCCCGCTCGAGGTGCCCGGGATTCGCCAGATACCATTTGACAGTCTTTCTGATGCCGGTGTCGAACGATTCCGCCGGTTTCCAGCCGAGCTCCGATTCGATGAGCCCGCTGTCGATCGCGTACCTGAAATCATGCCCGAGCCGATCGGTCACCGACGTAAGCAGGTCGGAGTACACGCCGCTCGCCCTCGGCCGCAGTTCATCGAGCATGGCACAGATCTGCCGCGCGATGTCGATGTTGCGCCGCTCGCTTCGGCCGCCGATCAGGTACGTATGTCCAGTGCGGCCGCGGCGTAACACGGCGTCAATGGCGGTGCAGTGATCCGCCACGTAAAGCCAGTCCCGCACGTTCAGCCCTGCGCCGTAGATCGGGATCGGCTGGTCACCGAGGGCCGATCTGATCACGGTCGGGATGAACTTCTCGGCATGCTGGTAAGGTCCGTAGTTGTTCGAGCAATTGCTGACCGTCACCGGCAAGCCGTACGTGTGATGGTATGCGCGGACGAGATGATCCGATCCCGCCTTGCTCGCTGAGTATGGCGAATTGGGAGAGTAGGGAGTCGTTTCCACGAACGGGTGATCAGCGGCATCGAGGCTTCCGAATACTTCGTCCGTAGAGACGTGATGAAAGCGGGCGTCGCGGGTGCTGGGGGCCGAACACCACGCCGACCGCGCGGCCTCGAGCAGCGTGAAGGTGCCGACGATGTTGGTGTTGATGAATGCCGCTGGGCCGGTGATCGATCGGTCGACGTGCGACTCCGCCGCGAAGTGCACGACTGTGTCGATCGCGTCTTCATCGAGCAGGGCTCTGACTAGCGCCGCATCGGTAATGTCGCCCGTCACGAATCGGTGCCGCGGATTGCCATCGAGAGATGACAGATTGTCGAGCGAGCCGGCGTAGGTCAGCGCGTCGAGCGTCGTGACACGGACAGCAGGATCAGTCGCGATGAGATGCGCGACGAAGTTCGCGCCGATGAACCCCGCCCCTCCGGTGACGAGCACCGAGCGCGGACTGTGGATTGAGCCCGTCACTGCGGACGCTCCAGCATCGACCGCAACGCTGCGCGCCAGTGGCGCGGCGTCACACCGAAGGCCGCGCTGAACGCGGACGTGTCCAGCATGGACGACCTCGGCCGGCGCGCGGCAGCCTGAAACTCCGTGGTGCTGACGGGAGTCAGCCTCGGAGTGAGCTTGGTCTCCTCAAATACTGCCTGCGCAAAGCCGTACCAGGTCGTCGTCCCCGAATTGGCGAAGTGATACGTCCCGGCCAGCGACGGGTCGCGCGAAAGCGCGCCCGCCGCGTCGAGGAGCGCCGCGGCCAGATCAGCCGCCAATGTGGGGCTGCCATGCTGGTCATTCACGACTCTTATGTCCGACCCAGCCTCGGCCAGGCGAAGCATGGTGTGTACGAAGTTGCGGCCCTCATGGCTGTACACCCAAGAGGAGCGCACGATTGCGTGGCGCGGCGCGCACTCGCGCACCGACTCCTCGCCGGCCAGTTTCGTGGCTCCATATGCACTGATGGGGTTTACCTCACTGTCCGGACGGTATGGTGTCGTCGCGGCGCCGTCGAACACATAGTCGGTAGAGATGTGAACCAACGCGGCACCGCCATGAGCGGCAGCACGCGCGACATTCGCCGCACCATCGCGATTCACCTTCATCGCCAAGCCGGGCTCCCGCTCCGCTTCGTCCACCGCTGTGTAGGCCGCAGCGTTTACCACGACATCAGGCGCCGCATCGCGGATGGCCTCCACCACGGCGCTTTCATCGGTGATGTCGAGATCACGCCTCGCGAGCGCAGTGGTCTCCCATCCGCGCGCCCGCCCCTGTCTCGCCAGCTCGGCCCCGGTCATGCCGGCGGCTCCAGTGATCAGCACACGAGTCATTCGTATCGAGGAAGATCCTGCCGCGCGTCGTTGAGCCCGCAATACAGCGCGTCCTTCGGCGAAACGGTCAGCTCGCCGCGAGGCCATGCGATGCCGATTGCCGAATCGTTCCACGCGACCCCTCGATCGTCCGCCGCGTCATAGAGCGTCGTGCACTTGTAGATCACGTCGGCAATGTCCGATGTCACACAGAAACCGTGAGCGAATCCGGGCGGTATCCAGAGTGAATACAGATTCGCGTCGCTCAGCTCGACGCCGTGCCACATCCCGAACGTCGGTGAGCCGCGCCGGATGTCCACCGCCACGTCGAATATGCTTCCCCTCGCCACATGCACGAGCTTGCCCTGCGGGCTCGCGAGCTGGTAATGCAGTCCGCGAACGACTCCGCGGCCCGATCTGCTGTGATTGTCCTGGAGGAAAAGTGCCGGCACGCCGGTTCCGGCCAGCTTGCTCGCGTTGAAGGTCTCGAGAAAAAAACCGCGCCCGTCTCCATGCACCGTCGGCTCGATTAGCAGAACGCCGGGAAGCGCCGTCTCAATAGCTATCATCGCGCTGGAGCGACGGAATCGAGCAGCGAGATCAGATACTCGCCGTATCCGCTCGCTCCCATCTTTCCGGCGAGTGTTTTGAGCGCTTCAGCATCGATGAAGCTCATCCTGTACGCCGCCTCCTCGGGCGATCCGATCTTGAGCCCCTGTCTCGCTTCGACGACGGCGACAAAATTGGCCGCCGCCAGCAGGGCTTCGTGCGTTCCCGTGTCGAGCCACGCTATTCCCCGGCTAAGTATCTCAACGGTGAGCGTCCCGCGCTCGAGGTAGCACCGGTTGAGATCCGTGATCTCTAGCTCACCCCGAGCCGATGGAGTGAGCGCGCGGGCCGTCTCTACGACTCGGTTGTCATAGAAGTAAAGTCCCACCACCGCGTACGACGACCGTGGCGATAGGGGCTTCTCCTCGATGCTCCGCGCCTTTCCGGAAGCGTCGAAGTCAACCACGCCATACCGCTCGGGGTCTTTCACGTGGTACGCGAAAATCGTCGCGCCCTCGATGTCACTTGCTACTCGCTGAAGCTGGTCGGGCAGCCCGTGGCCAAAGAAGATATTGTCTCCGAGCACCAGGGCCACCGGATTATCCCCGATGAAATCCGCGCCGATGATGAACGCCTGCGCAAGACCGTCGGGTTTTTCCTGCACCGCGTAGTCCAGAGAGATGCCGAGCTGTTTTCCATCGCCGAGGAGCTCGCGGAACCGGGGCGTATCGGAGGGCGTGCTGATCACCAGGATTTCGCGGATTCCCGCGAGCATGAGCGTCGTCAACGGGTAGTAGATCATCGGCTTGTCGTAAACCGGGATCAACTGCTTGCACATCACCCTGGTCGAGGGCCATAGCCGTGTTCCCGAGCCACCGGCGAGGATGATTCCCTTTCTCTTCATGAATTTCCGGTCAGGCGGGGATGGTAACAGCGGACGGATGTGAAGGCCCGCGCAGTCTCACCGACGTTGCGCGAATCGAGAGCGCCGCAAGAGCGACGAGGCTCAGCGACATCGAGATGCTATCCCGGCGAATGAGACAGAGCACGACGAAGATTGCGAGCGACACGATGAGGTTTCGGCTGTTCACCGCCTTCACGTTTGTCGCGAGCGCGAAATGCCCGGCCGAATAGCCTTCCTGCACACCAGCCCGCGCGATCGCGATGTATCGGGGCGCGGCGATTCCCAGTCCCATGACGAGTGGAAGATACAGAAGCCCCGTCGCGGGCGGGAGAGCGCGTACTCCCCGAAGCCCATCGGTCCGAGCATCGAGGCCACGACTTTCAGCAGGAAAATCCCGCGGCTATCACGATCAGCTCCGCGAGCGTCGTCCACGCGAGCTGTCCGCGCATCATCGCAGGTTGTAGCGCACGCCCAGCAGTGCGTTGATGTTCCACGCATCAGCGTCAAAATACCGGTTGAATTCGCGCACGAGAGATAGCCCGCCGGTGAGGTCGTATGCGCCAATGAATCGCGACATCTCGAAGCCGAGCGCATGTGTCACGTTGATCGCCTCCGGCCGCCGCACGCCGAGCACGAGGTAGTCGCCTATCTCCCCCTTGAGGTCGCGCTTCCAGCTCGCGGTCCAGCGCCCGTGAGGGAAGAAGCGGTCCACCGCCAGCGTAGACCCCGCCGCGGCGCCGGCGCCCACGTCCGCGCCGAGGAGCTGCCCGCGATTCGTGTGTCCCTGACGAATCAGGCCGTGAATGTAGATCTCGCCTTCCCCGCGGTACCGGCTCAGTTGCGGGAGCTGAAAGTTGATGATCTCCGCGCGCACCGCAGTGAGTGCTCTTGGAGTGAACGCGACCACCTTTCTCATCCCGATGCCATAGAAGCGCGAGTGGTCGGGCTCCTGAAGGAGATCGCGAAAGTCTACGCTGTGGTCATCCCGTCCATATTCGCCGAAGAGCTCGAATCCGCTTCGCGGAAGAACCCATCGTGCGAAACCCGAAACGAGCTGATTGTCTGCGACGCCGCGGTCGTCGACGCCCTCCTGAAAGGGGGAGTCTGGAATCCTGTCCGGCTGCAGGCTCTTCTTGAGGAAGCCCTGAAACGCCTTGGTAGCGTAGCTTCGCGGAATTCCCGACCGGGGCCAGATCGAGTGAAAGAATCTCGACACTCCGACCTCGAGGCCCGTGATGCCGCGCGGCTGAAACGCCATGACGAATCCGGTGGTGAACCGCTTCGTGCCCGGCTCGGCGCGGCTGGTGTATTCGGCGGGACCGGTAACCGTCGAGAAGTCCGACTGGGCGAGCGTGCCCCACATTACTTTGCCGTGAATCCTGCCGATGAAGATGTTGAGCGGCTCGCTCGATCCGACGAACACGTGCGGAAAGCCCGCCGCGTTGTTGCCCAGTATGAGCGGATATTCGCCGCCGGGTCCCCATCCCTGGTTCGCCGTCGAGGCCCCGAACGCGAGGAAGGGAAAGTCCACACGCAACGTGCTCTGGCCAGGATCGATCTGCGAGTATGACGAAGCTCCGAAACGCTGAGGGCGGTCAATGCCTCCCAAACGATCGTCCGCAAACTGCCTGCCGCCCGGGAGCCCGGTTGGGACTGTATTGAAGAACCGGTTCTCGGCGATGAACGCGCTAGGCGCGAGCGTCAGCGATACGGGCCCCCACCTCACCCATGCCCCGAGCTGCACTGACGACGTGAGACCGCGACCCGCCCACACCGCGCCGTCGTTGTTCCCGTACGGAGACCCGGTATTGTAGCGAAACGCGGCCGACGGATCGATGATGTCCCAGCGGACGGGACCAATCGATCTGCCGTCGTTGGCGAGGCGCCGGCGCCACGGATGAGCGCTATCGCGCGGGATGAGCCGATCGAGCTCGCGTGCAGAAAATGCCCGCGTGGACCACGGATAACCCGGCACTCTGCCCGTCGTCTGGAGATAGCGGAGATAGTTCTCGGGATCGCTGCCGACGAACACCTCTGCTCGCAGGCTCGCCGCCCCGGTCGCCGCGCCGGTCGCTGTCGCGCTCGCGAACGTCGCGGCGGAATCCTGCGCGACGGCGACGGCGACTGTGGCAATCATCAGCAATGAGATCGTCGATGCCACGCGAATCGCGCGTACTCCGGCGCTTCTCATCCTATTCATTGACGGCGTCAAATGGTAACTTTGTCCCCTGAAATTCAGACTTGTTGGAGCCCAGTTAGCGGACCGGAAATCGTTGCTCTCAAGCGCCACACAATCTAAGACAAGCCATCGGCAGCCGCTCGTGCCATGCAGCGTCCGCCGCGCGAAGCAGATGGCTTTTCTCGAACTTGCCGCGTCAATGCTTGCCGCATCCATGTTCGGCGGCGGATCGATGCTCGCACAGCAGCCGGCCATCGCCGCGGCAGGCGACAGCGCTGGCGTGCTGTCGTATGTCGTGCCGCTGATCCTCGTCGGCGGTCAGCCCGCCGACCGCCTCCGGCTCGAGCAGATGAGGGGCAACGCGAGTCTCAGCGGCTACATGATTCGCTCGCCGTCGTCGCTGACGCCATGGCCCGCGAGCTCGAGATGGTGGAGCGCGTCGCTCATCGCGCCCGAGCTTTACGCTGCCCACAACACGGCGATCCCTTTCTCGATCAACGACGGTCCAGTCTGGGCCGGCGTCGGCGCGAGCACGCGAGTGATTTCAGGCGTGCGACTCTCTGCGGGACCGCTGCGAATCACTCTCGCGCCAGAGCTGGTACAGGCCGAGAACGCATTTTTCCGGCTCCGGGACACGGTGCGCTTCTACGCGCCGCCGGTGCCCGTCGAGCGGAGCGGCGGAGGTTTCGTCTTTCCCTGGTATGTGAAGCCTTACTCGATCGACCTGCCGATGCGTTTCGGCCGCGAATCGATCCAGCGGGTTGACGCCGGGCAGTCGACCGTCTCGGTCGGATTTCGCGGCGCCGAGGCGGGCGTCTCCAACGAGAACCATTGGTGGGGACCGGGCGTGCGCAACGCACTCGTCCTCAGCAACAACGCACCCGGTTTCCCTCACCTGTTCGCAAGAACGGGGCGGCCGTGGCGCAACCGCTTCGGCGAGCTCGAGGCGCGTCTCATCGTTGGCGGTCTCACCGAATCGAAGTACTTCGACACCACTTCCACAAACAATCTCAGGTCTCTGAGCGCGTTCGCGGTGACCTTTAACCCCCGGTTTCAGCAGAACCTCGTCATCGGGGCGTCGCGCTCCGTATTCGCGACTTCCAAAGGCTGGAAACGAATTCCGGGACGGTTCCTCGACGCGTTCGCGGCCACTGGCCGTCCGAACAATCGTCCCCTTGCCGATTCGTCGCTCTATCCCGGCGGCCGCGACCAGATCTACTCGCTGTTCGGCCGGTGGGTCTTCCCGGACGACGGATTCGAGGCGTATGCCGAATGGGCGCGCACCGAATTTCCCATTTCGCTGCGCGATCTGCTCGTCGCCCCCAACCACACTCAGGGCTACACGCTAGGTCTGGGCTGGACACGCCAGGCGTTCAGAGAGGAGGGGCGGGTTCGGCTTCAGGCAGAGGTCACGAGCGTCGAGCAGAGCGCGACGTTTCGCGACCGGCCGCAAGGAAGCTACTACACGAGCCGTCGTGTCATTCAGGGATACACTCAGATGGGCCAGCCGCTGGCGGCAGCGATCGGCCCCGGTGCATCGGGACAGTGGCTCGCTGCCGATTACATCGAGGCGGCGTGGAGCTTCGGGGTCTTCGCGGGCCGCATCCGCTGGAACGAGGATATCCACAGCACCTTCGGATTCCCCCTTTACCAAGGTTACTGCATCCACGATGTGAGCGTCTTCCCTGGAGCTAAAGCGTCCGCCGGCGGCCGTTTCGGCTATATTTCCGCCGACTTGTCGTTCGGTAACCGCTTGAACGCTTTTTTCCAGGAGCAGTCGGGATGCCCAAAGGGCAATTCGGTGCTGGACATCCGGAACCGGACGATGACTGTGACTGTGGGCACGTTCACGCCCGGCTGGGGCCGATGACTCAAAGGTCTAAGCCGCTGATGGCCAAAGACTTGCCTACGGTGTTCCGGGGGCGTAAGACCGCCCGTCAGGCGTGCGCGGCACTCTTCCTTCCGTCACAAACTGGTTGATGGCAAAACGGTCGTCAGTGGCAGCCCACCATCACCTTCGTCTGACCTCGCCGCCGGGCAACCGCGGGCCCTCGGCTTATGGCGCGTCGCCCCTCAACGTCCGGACCCGGCTTCGCGAGCGGCGGCCGGTGTCGGTCAGGCGCCATACCGCGCGCATTGCCACCCGCCTCGCCGTGCTCCTGATCGGTGATGTCGCGGGCGTCATGCTTTGTCAATTCGCAGCGGCCGTGACAGCCAGCGACGGCATACTCGGCGAGACGATGGCCGCGCAGTTCAACGCGGCACTCCATGCAGGCTATGGGACCGGCGTGAACTTCGCCGTCGCCGTGATCGCGAGCCTCGTGATAACCGGGAACTACAGCCGGCATCGCCGCCTCAACGGTCGCCTTCGTCTGCTGGCTGCATCAGCGCTTGCCTCCGCCCTCGTTCCGTGGGCCCTCATCTCTTCGGGCGACATGCTTGGCGCGATCACGGTCTACCTTGCCGCAACCGCCCTGACCTGGTGGGTTCTGCTGAGCGAGCGCTTCTTCACGGAGAGGTTCCTGAGCCGGGTATGGCCTGGCGCCAGGGGAGCGGCGCCCGCTGTTCTGATAACCGACAGGAAGGAGAGCAGTCTTCACTTGGAGCATGCCGTCATCGGGGCGGGCGGAGATTATTCTCTGGCCGGATACGTTCCCGTCGGCCGCGCGACCTTCGACGGCGCGCTCGGCACGATTCGCAGTCTTCCGGAGATAATCGACGCCTACGAGGTCGAGGCGGTTGTCGTCTGCCAGCACCTCAACGATCAGCAGATAATGAACGTGCGCGAAGCCAGTCTCGCCGCCGGATGTCAGTTGCTGTATCCCGCGCGCGCCGTGAAGATCGCGGGCGTTCGTCCCGCGCTCGTTTGGCACCAGGACCAGCCGTTCTTCGAGCTTGGCGCGCCGGTTCTCAAGGCGTCCGCCGTCATCACCAAACGGGTTGTGGACATCGTCGGCGCGACGCTCGGCCTGATCCTGCTCTCGCCGGTGTTTGGCCTCATCGCGTTGGCGGTCAAGCTGGATTCGCCGGGGCACGTGTTCTTTTCGCAGGATCGTGCGGGGCTTGGTGGGCGCCGTTTCAGGATGCTCAAGTTCCGGACGATGCGCGTCGGCGCGGATGCCGAAAAGCATTCGCTCTCGCATCTCAACCATTCGGGCGACTCGCGTCTCTTCAAGATTCCCGAGGATCCGCGAGTTACGCGGCTCGGCGCGATGCTCCGCCGCTGGAGTCTAGACGAGCTGCCGCAGTGCTGGAACGTGCTCCAGGGCGACATGTCGCTCGTCGGCCCTCGTCCGTTCTTCGAAGCGGACTTCGCGAGCTACCAGGACCATCACTTCCGCCGTCTCGACGCCAAGCCGGGAATCACCGGACTCTGGCAGGTCAGCGGGCGGAGCGCGGTGGTGGATTTCGAGGACGTCGTGTACCTCGACAGGCAGTACATCGAGCAATGGTCGTTCTGGCTCGACGTCAGCATCATGTTCCGCACGCTCCCCGCGGTCGTTCGTCGCACCGGCGCATACTGAGACCGCGCCGCGAGCCGGCGATTGATTCGCGCGTCGCTACATGCGAGATTTCACTCGATGCTCGCGCCTCCTGCGCGGGCTTTCGTTTAGTCCATGATCGCGCTTGTCGAGCGCTGATTCGTACTGCCTGGAGGCAGGAGTGAAATTTTTCGTCACCGGGGCCGCTGGGTTCCTCGGAAGCCATCTCGCAGACGCGTTCATTGCCGGGAACCACCAGGTCGTCGGCTGTGACAACATGATCGGCGGGGATCTCCAGAACCTGCCCGAAGGCATCGAGTTCGAGCAGGCCGACTGCGGGGACCTGGCGGCCATGAAGCGGCTTACGAAGGATGTCGACGTGGTGTTCCATTGCGCCGCCATCGCGACTGAAGGGCTCAGCGTGTTTTCGCCCGCTCTCATCGGCCAGCACGTGTACCACAACACGGCGAGCGTCCTTGCAGCCGCGGCCACCAACAATGTGAAGCGCTTCGTTCACTGCTCGAGCATGGCCAGGTATGGCAACGGGCCGGTGCCGTTCGTGGAGGATCAGCCGCTCGAGCCGGTTGATCCGTACGGCATCGCCAAGTACGCGAGCGAGCTGCTCGTGCGCAACGTGTGCGAGACGCACGGCGTTGAATACGTCATCGCCGTGCCGCACAACATCATTGGCCCCAAGCAGAAGTACGACGATCCGTACCGCAACGTTGCGAGCATCATGATCAACAGGATGCTTCAGGGAAAGCAGCCGGTCATCTACGGCGACGGCGGGCAGAAGCGGTGCTTCTCGTTCGTGCAGGACTGCGTGAACCCGCTCATCAAAATGGGGACGTTGCCGCATGTCGCTGGGGAGACCATCAACATCGGGCCAGACGAGGAGTATATCTCGATTCTGGAGCTTGCCAGCGTGATCGCGGAGTTGCTCAGCTTCAGCCTCGATCCGATCATGGTTCCCGACCGGCCGCGCGAGGTGCGCTACGCGACGTGTTCGGCGGACAAAGCGCGCAGGCTGCTCGATTACGAGACGACGGTCTCATTGCGCGAGGGGCTTCAGAGCATCGTCGACTGGATTTCCGCGCACGGCACGAAGCCGTTCGCGTATCATCTTCCGATCGAGATCGAGTCACCGCTCGTGCCGGAGACATGGACCGCCCGCCTGATCTGAGGCGCCGGCAAGCGACTCGTCGAGGGGCGCGACATCAGTGAAAGGAAGTTTCGCGCCCGGCAGGCCACTCCGCATCGGCATGCTCGGACGCCGATTCCCTGCGTTTTGATCGGTGGACTGCGCACGAACTTTTTTTGGGGCACGAACGTAGAGGAACTGTTCGACGGGTGACAAGGGTGAAAAGTGTTTTGCGTTGCGAAAACGAATTAGCGATTTCTGTGGCCGATGAAAGTCGCGCAGGGATCAAATCAGGAACAGAACGATTATCCGCGCTTCATGTCCTCGGCACGCCGCTGGAACTGACGACTTACGCGGACCTTATCTCCCGTTGTCAGAATCTTGTTTCGCAGCCGGGAACTTACGCGGTTGATTTTTCCAACACGCAAATCGTCGCAATGCGCCGCCACGACCCACGCTTTCGCGAGTTGACCGATTGCTTCGATGTTTTTGTTCCCGACGGAATGCCGTTGATCTGGTGCCTGAACTCACGCGGCGCTAATCTGAAGAACCGCGTCTACGGCCCGACTTTTATGCGATACTGCATTTCGGCCAGCCCAGCGACGATAAGACACTATTTGCTCGGCGGCTCCGAGGAATGCGGCGAAAAGTTGCGGAAGGCCATTTACGACTGGAATCCAGACGCAAGAATTGTCGGCTCATTTCACGGCAAATGCGAATTGAATGGCCGGCTCGAAGGAAAGTTTGAAGAAAGTGTCGTTCGCGAAATCAACGAACGCTCGCCCGATTTCATTTGGATTGGCTTCGGAACACCCAAGCAACAGGCGTGGATAAATAGACACAAAGCGTTGATTCGCCGTGGAATTTTATTTTCGGTCGGGTTCGCCTTCGACGTGAATGCCGGGACAAAAAAAGATGCGCCGCTCTGGATGCAACGCATCGGCATGACCTGGTTCCATCGCATGCTCAGCGAACCGCGCCGATTGGTCACTCGATATCTGCGCTACAACAGTCTGTTTCTGTTTTATCTTATGCGCGGTGGCTTAACCCGCTTGCGGAAAGTCAGCGGTCGCGGGCGATAGCGCGCTATGGCGCGAACATGGCCGATCACGCGTCCGAAGCGTATTGTGCTCGCCGCCATCGATGCGATCGGCGGGGCAGTCACCTCGCTCGCCCGGCGCGGAAAGAGCCTGACGCCCGGTCCGCTCGAACGAATTCTCGTCGTGGAGCTGTGGCACATCGGCGACGTCGTCCTTGTTACACCACTTCTCAGACGACTCCGCCAGCTCTTCCCGACGGCTCACGTGACCCTTCTGGCAAAGCCACAGGCCGAGGAAGTACTTCGTCACAGCGGTCTGGTGGATGAGCTCGTTCCGTTCGATTTTCCGTGGACCGCGACCCGCGGCAAATACGATCTTGCGCGCTACGACCGGCCCGAGTTTTCAGGGCTCATGTCCCGCCTCCGTGCGGCGCGCTTCGACCTGTCTATTGACTGCAGAATGGACCTGAGAAGTAATATCCTGACGCGCGCGGCAGGAGCGCGGCGTCGCATCGGCTATGATTTCGGCGGGGGCGGGTTTCTCCTCACCGACGCAGTGCCGGCCGCGCCCGACTCGCGCCACAAGGTGGAGGACTGGCTCGAGCTGCTCTCCCCTCTTGGTGTGCGCGTCGATAGCGAGTCGCCCCCGAACCCCGAGCTGGTGGTTACGCCGGAAGAGCGCGACGAAGCCACACGGCTGATGCGGGCGTATGGGTTCTCCGAGGAGGATCTTGTGGTCGCGGTCCACCCCGGCGGGAGCAGTGCGACGAAGCGCTGGGCCGCGGAGAATTTCTCTGTCGTAGCGGCTGAGCTTGTGGACAGGCACGATGCGAAGCTGCTGGTGCTCGTTAACCCCGACGGCTGCGGCGCCGACATGCGGCTCCCGGCGGAAACGGCGTTCGTCCGGACCTCGATCCGCGAGATGATGGCGCTGCTCGAGCAGTCCGACATGCTGCTCTGCAACGATAGCGGCCCCATGCATATCGCCACCGCGCTCGGCGTTCCCGTCGTTGCCGTGTTCCGAACCGGTAATCCGGGGTGGTATGGGCCGCGCGGCATCGGACACATCGTGGTCGGCAAGGGCGCCGAGTGGGGCAACGTCACTGAGGTAACGATTGAGGATGTGATGGATGCGGCCGACACGCAGCTCCGCCGCGTGGCAGCGACGCAGCGGGCTTCGCGAAGAGTCGCGACGTGATCCTTTCCGGGTTCGGCGCGCGGAGGTCGAACACAC
This sequence comes from Gemmatimonadaceae bacterium, assembly GCA_013813715.1. Classification (GTDB taxonomy): domain Bacteria; phylum Gemmatimonadota; class Gemmatimonadetes; order Gemmatimonadales; family Gemmatimonadaceae; genus UBA4720. The sequence goes on from JACCRF010000041.1 coordinate 124,898, forward strand.
GCAACACATGGCTCAACCTCGCGGGGCTCGGCTTTCCGCTGATGATCGGCGTGGCGGTGATGCCGGTCATCACCCATAATCTGGGGCCGACCCGCCTCGGACTCCTCGGCCTTACGCTGGCGCTGCTGGAGTACTCGGGTCTGTTCGACCTCGGGCTGGGTCGGGCGACGACGAAGCACGTCGCGGAGAGACTGGCCAGAGGCGACAGCGAGGTGTCGCACCTCGTCGTTGGATCGGTGCTGAGCCAGACCGTATTCGGATCGCTCGGCGGATTCCTGTTCGCGTTGTCGGCGCCATTCCTCACCAGCAGTGTCTTCATGATTCCGGAGGCTATGCGGTGGGAAGCGATCGCTGTGTTCCAGGTTCTCGGAGCGATGATCCCCGCGACGCTGCTGATGCTGAGCCTTCGCGGGGTTCTCGAGGCGGCGCACAGGTTCGACCTCAGCAACGCCATCAGGATTCCGGGCAGTCTAGCGTCATTTCTCGTTCCCGCCGTCGCCGCGTCACGCGGAGACTCGCTGCCGGCGATCATGATGATGCTGCTGATCACGCGACTTCTCGTGTGCTGCGTGATGGTCGTCGCGGTGAAGCGAGCGATTCCCACGCTCCGCTGGCGGTTCCCCGACGACTGGTCGATGCTGAAGCCGCTGCTGGCTTTCGGCGGCTGGATGTCGATCTCGAATGTCGTGAGCCCGCTGCTCATCTACCTCGACCGGTTCATGCTGGGTGCGTTCGTCGGCCTCGCCGCGGTGGGCTTCTATACGGCGCCGTTCGACGGCGTGATCCGGATGCTGATTGTTCCCGGGAGTCTGGTGAACGCGCTGTTTCCGTCGATCAGCGGCATGCACGCGACGGACGACCGCATCGCCCTCAACCGCCTGTTCTCGAAGGCGGTGCGCAACATGTCGCTGGTACTCGCTGGGCCCGCGCTAGTCCTGATGCTGTTCGGCCCCACGCTGCTGCGCATCTGGCTCGGCGAGACGTTCGCGCAGCAGGGAGGACTCGCCCTGCGAATTCTCGCTTTCGGAGTATTTCTTAATTCACTGGCGCACGTGCCTTCAAGCTTCGTCGCCGCTCTGGGGCGTCCGGACATCAGCGCCAAGTTCCACATGGTCGAGCTGGTGCTCCACGTGCCGCTGGCGTGGTGGCTGATCCGGCACTTCGGCGTGCCTGGCGCCGCGACGGCGTGGGCGTTCCGGGTGACGGTGGATGCAGTTCTGCTATTCGCCGCCATGTCCCGGCTGCTCGACACTCCGATTCATTCCCTCTTCTCGGCGCGGGGTGGTGCAGCACCGATGCCGGCCACGGCTCAGGATTCGTGCTGACGCTCGACGGAGGCGCCGTGCCCGGGCGGCGTGGAGCCGTTCGTCGCGCGCTTGGTTTCGTGCGGCCGTACATCTTCGGAGCCGGTGCGGCGATATATCTGTTCGCCGTCGGGTGGACGCGATGGCGGCACAGAGCCGCCATCGTAGACCTTTGCCGCCACTTCGGTTATCGCTACGATGCCCGCGAGCCGACTGAGCTTCCGGTCGCATCGGCTTCGGCAATCGCGCCGTCGGGTACGCTTTTCGAGATTCGCGAGATCGACGCGGTCGACGGCAATGTCAGCGAGCGCGAGCTCATCACGATTTGCCGGCTCGTAAGGGCATCGTCCCCCGCCGAGCTGTTCGAGTTCGGAACGTTCGACGGACGCACCACGCTCAATCTCGCGGTGAACGCCCCGGCTGGTGCCCGGGTGCGTACCATCGACCTGCCGCGCGAGTACGTCGGGTCGTCCGTGGCGCCGATCCATTCGCACGAAGTGCAATATGCCGACAAGGACGTCTCAGGAGCTCGGTTCCTTGGCTCCGATGCCGCGTCCCGCATCGTCCAGCTTTTCGGGGACTCGGGGAGCTTCGATTTCGCGCCTTACTACGGCATAATGGATTTCGTGTTCGTGGATGCTTCGCACACGTACGAGTACGTCATCAACGACTCTCTACACGCGCTGCGGATGCTGCGGGAAGGACGCGGAAACATAGTGTGGCACGACTACTCGCGGTGGGACGGTGTCACTCGCGGGCTCAACGAACTGCGGCGCTTGCATCCCGCGTTCCGCGGTCTCAGCTGGATCGAGGGGACGACACTCGCACGGCTCCACGCGTGATCTGATCCGCGACCGATCGTGCCGCGCGGTCGACATCGACTCCGCGCGCTGCGCGGACGGCGTCGACGTCGGTCAGGTACTCCGCGTCGGGAGCAAGATCCAGCTCGGTGTCGCAGTACTGGCCCGCTTCGATGCGAGAGTGTGAGAGATTCCGCGTAAAGATCACCGGTATCCCTGCAGCGTTTCCGATGTGCCGCGGACCTGAATCGAGTGTCAGGAGAGCCGAGCATTTCGCGAGGAATGCAGCGAATCCGGGAAGGGACAGCCGTCCCGCCACGACGGCGACGGGGAACTCCAGCTGTCGCGCCGTCTCGGCGATGGTTGCCTTGTCTTCGGGGGCCCCGCACAGAACGACCTTGAACTTTCTGAACTCTCGTGCCCGCGAGAGAATCGAGAGCAGCACCCCACGCGGCCAGTTGCCGACCGCCTGCCGCGTCGTGAGCGAGCATGCCAGCACCGCACTCGCGCCATCGAGACCTGCCTCGCGCCATACTCGCTCCGCTTCAACGTCGGCGGCATCGCCCGGCAGGATCCGTGGTCGCAAGGACCAGGTCGGCGCCGAGGCGGTGACGGCCGCGACCATCGTGCGAAAGTAGGCCGGGTAACTGCTCGGAAAATCGAACCGGACCGGATGGTTGATCAGGCCGGAGAGTCCCTTGTTGACGAAGCCGACGCGATTCGGAATTCCGAGTGCAGCGGCGAGCGTGAGGTCGGGATAGTGTCGCAGTGTGTTCGTGCAGAGAGCGACGTCGAATACGCGCGCCCCGAGCGCTCGGAATCCTCCCGATTCGAGGCGCCAGCTGTCGTCTCCAGTGCAGAGGGGGAGCACCTCGTCAATTGCCGGATTGTTCGCCAGGATTGAGGCGGAGCCGCGCGAAGTCAGATAGGTCCACCGGCAGCCGGGAAGGGCGGCGTGCAGCCGGTCGAGTGACGCCGTGCGATAAAGAACGTCGCCGATGTGGTTGTGGCCGATGATGAGCCCGTTCCGCCACTGGCTCGGAGGGAACGCGCCATTGCGGGTCGCGAGCGACGCGCCCGCGCGAAGAACGGGAGCCGCAAGCTCCGACGCATATGCGAGCCAGAGATTGCGCCGCTTGCGGAACGCCCGCGCATCCACCGATCCGAACGGCCCGCTCATGCGGACGTCAGCGTCGCGCCGCCGGGCTCAGGAATCCGGAAATCGTTCCGCTCAGTATCGCCCACCCGATGCGCGGCCTCCCCTTCAACGCCTCGATTGCGGCTCGCCCCGGCTTCGTGAACGCGAGATAGGAGAGGGCGATCGTCTTCATCCATCCCCGATAGTTGCGTCTGACGTAGAAAACGCGCAGCCGATTCTGGCAATGCGCCACGACCGGCGAAACATTCGCCGCCCCTACCGTCGCGCCTACCTTGTGATAGACCTTGGCCGCCGGTGCATACAAAACTGGGAATCCTGCGTTCCGTGCGCGAAACGAGTATTCACCATCTTCCCAGTAGAGCGGGAAGTAGCACTCGGCCAGCGGGCCGATGCGCGCGAGCAGGCGCCGCGAGATCACCATCGCGCACCCGGTCACGAAGTCGGTCGGCACCGGCTCCTCGGAATCGGGCACCTCGAACCTGTGCTGAACGAGCGCGCGCATCGGGTACTCGACGGCGCCCGCGTACCACACCTTGTCGCGCGCGGGATCCTCGAGGATCGTGCCGGTGATGAGGCCGGCATCCGGAGCTCGGTCGAGCGCGCGCGATATATCGTCGAAGAACTCCGGCCCGACAGTGGCGTCGTTGTTGAGCAGCAGCACGTGCGACACCGGCGTTCGCGACTCGAAGTATCGAATGCCGACGTTGTTTCCGCCCGCGAAGCCGCGGTTCGTGTCCATCTCTGTCACAGTCAGCCAGGAGGACGCCGGAGAGTCGCCGAGCATGCCGCGCTCTTCCCCCCAGTGCTTCATACGGGCGATGGAGTCGTCGTTCGACGCGTTGTCGACGACGACTACGTGAGCGGGTCTCGGCCGCGCGGAGGCGAGCGATTCGAGGCAGGCGATTGTGTCGTCCGCGTTGTTCCAGTTGAGAACAACGACACCGAACGTCGGACGCGCGCCGCTCAACCTGCGCGCCGGATTCCTATCGCCGAGCGGACGTCGGAGCGGGCCCGGCCGAGCGAATGCTCGAAGTCCGACCATGATTCTGGATTCCTGGCGCGCCAGTCGGCGAGAACTGTGATGCTGCCTGCGATGAGCAGACCGAGCGGGAGGCCCACGATGCCGGCGGTGGCAAGGAGAACGCCGTACCGCGGCCATTGCGCCTTGCGGGGCGGGACGGCGGAATCGATTACGGTGATGAGCGCGGCGTCATTGATTTCCTCGAGCCGCGCGATCTCGAGCTGGCGCTGGATGTTGAGGAACAGATCCGATGCCAGCTCGACGTCGCGTCGGATGCGCCCTTCCTCCGAACGCAGGCTCGGTGAGGTGATCAGTCCGCGGTTCTGCTCGTAGAAGAACCGCTGCCGCTCCTCCGCCTGTCTCAGCTCAGACCGGGCGCTGTCATGGCGCGATTGCAGGAAGAGCCGCTTCGACTTCGCCCGCGAGACCCGCGTCTCGCGGTTGAACGAGCTAACCAGCTCTATCACCCTGTTCGCGATCTGGGCGCTCAGCTCGGGCCACTGCGAGTCCACCGACAGGGAGACGAGATTGGTCTTCCCGTCGAAGCCCGCCTTAAGCGCCTTCGACATTCTCTCGATCGCTATTTCCACTCTTCGCTGGGAATCCTTCTTCTTGATGCGAAAAATATCCACGAGCGTCGCGCTGTCACGCGGATCCTCCGTTCGTGGATTCGGGAATCGTGACTGCACGAGCCGGGTGGGCAGCTCGCGGCTGTTGAAAAGCTGGATGTAGAAATTCGGCGACTCGGAGGGGTCGCCGCCGACACTTCCTCCCAGTTGCGATATTAGGCCGCCGAGACCCACCGTTCCGCCCGCCGCGCCCTGGAGCTTCGAGCTGCTGGAGCTGTTGGCGACGAACGACGCCCGGCTCCTGTAGACCGGCGGGATGACCAGCGTGGAAACGAGTGCGAGGAGCAGCGTCAGAATGGTCACCGCCGCGACCAGTCTCCACCTCAGCAAAATGCCAGCGATCCACCTCGTGAAGCTGAGGTGGTCGCTGGCAGATGCCTGCTCGACGGGTTGCACTGTCTCTTATCGGCGAAGGGCGATGGCGATGGCTACGAAGCTCGCTGCAACCTGCGCGATCGAGCCGATTGTCGCAATGAAATCCGTCCGTCGTTCGCTCGTGTCCTTCGGCGGCACGAACACCGTGCTGCCCGGCCGCGGCCGTGGATTGTTCCGGAAGATGAACTTTCCGGAAGTCGCTTCGACCTTTCCGTTTGGCTGCGTTACGTAGGCGTAGCGAAGATCGCCGAGCCGGGTGATTCCCCCTGCCGCTCTTACATAGTACTCGAGGTTCTTGCCCGGAACATACGTAACCGCGACCGGAGAATTCACCGCTCCCTTCACGTTGACGACCGCGTTGAATCGCGGAATAAAGATCGAGTCGCCGTCCTGGAGCTGGAGGTTGTCGCGCGACGCCGGGCTACGAAGAATATCCGGCAATGCGATGCCGATCCGGCCGACCGAATCCTTGGCCCGGTAGAATGTCACGCCGTCGGCGTACGCCTCGGGCGTCAGCCCCCCCGCGCGGCGGATGAGGTCGGAAACCTTCTCTGTCTTGGTCCGCAAGGAATACCTGCCGGGAAAGCGAACCTCACCCGCAATCACCGCCTCACGCTGAAGCTCCCAGTTGGGCTGGCGCAGAATGAGAACATTGTCGTACGGCCGCAGCTTCACCTCTGGCGTCGATCCCGAAGCAGCGGGAAGCCCCGGCGGTCCGAAATACGCGCCGTCGGGCCCGCGCTCAAAGATGTAGCTAGAGTCGAGCGGCACGCGGAACGTTGTCGCGGTGACGCCCGCTCGGCGGTCCGCCGGCAGTCGCGCAATCTCCGCCTCGCGCAGATCGGCGCTCTGCTCGAGACCACCGGCCAGCAGCACCAGATCGCGTACCGTCATGCCTTCGCGAAAGGGAATTTGTCCGCTGGTTCGCACCGCTCCCGTCACGGCGACATAACGCGTCGGCCGGAAGGTCGTCACGGAGAAAACCCGGACTTGATCGTCCTCCTTCAAAGCGAAGTCGCCGATCACCCGCCCGGTGGTGTCGGCGAGCGTCGCGTGGAGCTGGCTCCGCGTCGAATCAGAGTTCAGGCGCGACACCAGAACCTGGCCGAGGTACGTATCGGGTTGCAGCCCTCCCGCGGCGCGCAGCGCCTGCGAGACCGTCATCCCGGGTGTCAGTCCGAGCGTGCCGGGCTGCCACACATTCCCTTCGACGGTGATCCTGTTGCGCATCCGCTCGGTAACCGCGAAAACGCGAATGATATCGCCAGCCAGAAGGGCGATGTCGGTCGGGCCATTCTCGGCGAGGTTTACCGGCGAGATGTCGAGTGTCACTCGATCGCGTCCGCCCAGTGCCCGCTGGTCGGGCGATTGGATGCGCTCAATCTGCACACGGCGGCGCGATGCGTTGGGGGTGAAACCTCCGGCAAACCTGATCGCGTCGGAGAGTGTCTCGCCGCCTCGAATCTCGTACGTCGCGGGACGTGTCACCTCGCCGACAATGCGAACGCGTGGTGAGTGCACAGGTACGAACACGACATCGCCATTCAGCAGCCGCACGTCGTGCGTAGCATCCCCGTTGATGAGGTAATCGTAGACATCAAGCACGTCAATCGTTCTGCCGCCGCGCTTGATCTGGACATTTCGAAGGGAACCGTTGTCGGTAGGACCGCTGGCCGCGTAGAGCGCGCTCAAAGTGGTCCCAGCGCTGGAGATTCTGAAGCTTCCCGGCCGGGTGACATCGCCAAGCACGAAGACCTGGTTGGTTCTCAGTCGAACCGGGCTGATGGAGAACCGCGTCGTTGCTCCCGGTCCGCGCCGTACGCCGGAATAGACACGGCCCAGGCGATTGTACAGGATGTTCTCGAGCTCGCCGAGGGTAAGGTTGTTGACAAAAATCTGTCCCGCCTGCGGAACGACGATGAACCCCTCACGCGTGACGGGTAGCTGGTAGGCCTGCGAGACGTCGCCGGTGAGGATGAGCGCAATCAGATCGCCCGGGCCAAGCCGGTAGTTCGCGTCCACCGGGCCGCCGAGGTTCGGGTCGAACTGCGTGGTGTTCTGCCGAAAGGCGTTCATACCAAAGATTACAAATCCGCTGTCGGACTGGATGCGCAACCTGAGAGTGTCGATCACCGAGAGTCTCATTCGCTGTTCGCACGTCCTGCGAAGTGCCCGCTTGTTGCGCAGAGCCTGGGCGCGGCCGATCCCTATCGTGTCCGCCGCCAGGAGCGTGGTGTCGTCACTCAAGGCTTCGACGCTGCAACGGAGGGACGCAACGCCGACCGTGTCGACAATTCCGAGGGCGGTAATGGCGTCAAAGACGTCCTCGTTCGGCATCGTCGGAATAACGGTCGTAGAGGAAGGATCGCCGCTTGACTGACTGCCACCCGGGAGATACGCGTCGAGAATCGATTCCGGGTAGCCTTCCGCCCGAAGCCGGGCACGCACCTGGTCGGGCGTCAGCCCGCTCGAAAGAATCCTGGAGCGGAGCTGATTGAGCAGCGCCGGATTCGCTTCGAGCATCTGTTGCGCCTGCGCCGGCGACTGCTGTGTCAGCGCGACCGCAGGCACGACAAAGAGAATGGCGGCCGCCGTGAGGAACCGCAGCTTTAATGTATTCATCGAAGGGAAGGGAATTGAGTAGGGACTGTTGCTGACGGGCAATGCGAGCTGCGGACTAACTGCGGATTACGGACTGGACTGCGCACTAGTCCGGCTGGTGTTTCGATATCAGTTCGCCGGTGGTTCGCGGTTCGCAGTTGAACGTTCAACCACGATGCATGGTCGCGCAGGGACTCGAACCCCGGACCTCTGCTGTGTGAAAGCAGCGCTCTAACCAGCTGAGCTACGCGACCCATACAGGTCTGGCCAGAAGTGATCCGACCGCGCGGCGACGCCCAGTCAGCCCGAATCGAAGCCAATCCGAAAATTAACGGTGCATCGGAGAGCTAGGAAGTAGGCTAACCCATGACTACACCGCGTTGTACGAGGAGTGCCGCGCGTGAAAGAATGGGCCCTGCAGGACTCGAACCTGCGACCGTCGGATTATGAGTCCGCTGCTCTAACCGACTGAGCTAAGGGCCCGGAAGCCAAATGCAATTTATCGGCGGGCAGGTTCTACTGGAAAGACCTGAAGCGGTCTCGGTATTTGAACGGCGGCTTCATCCAGCGCGGCACATGATCAAGGTATGGCGTTAAGGTATGGCGTTAAAGTGCGCTCACTCGAACGTAACAAGCCACCTCGGCACCCAGATCACCTTTACCCGGCCCTCGAACACGTTGATGTCGTTGCCAGGGCGGTTCGCCCGGTTGGTATTCTGGTTGATTCCGGCGTCCCCAGTGACCTGGACGTCGCCTGAAATAAGTGAGCCACTCAAGCCAATACGATTCGTAGTCCACACCGTTCCACTCAGAAAGCCCGCCGTCCGGTTGAACGCCGAGTTCTGTGGGTACGGCTTCCTGTAGTCTCCCTCGCCCTGCCTCCGGCGCGCCAGGTACACCCGGATCGGCGCTCCCCTCAACAGCGCGATGTCCGCTCCCATCCTCAGCTCATCGTAGTCGCTGTAACCTCTGCCCAACCCGACACTGTAAATCGCGTAGCGCTCGCCGATGTTCGGAGTATGGTAGGCGAGATTGGAAACTCTCGTATATGAAGCGAACAAACGATGGTCGCGCGCGAGCGGCAGTCCCTCGGCGGTGAGCGTCAAGCCGTATGATGATGGCTCGGTGCACACGGTGTCGCATTCGTCTATCTGGATGTCGTCGAGGAGGACATGCGCCGCAAAGGTCCCGGCGGTCGAACGGAAGGTGGCCTCGGCTCCGAAGTTCAGGTTGCCGTCGATCTTCTCGTTCCTCCACGTCAACCCATAGACGTTGAGCGGGTTGATGAGCGAGAACTCGAGACCGCGACCAACGCCCGAGTACACGAACGCCTCGCTCAGCGCGCCCTCGAAACGTCCCCGGTTGACCGCCAGCCGGTGGATCGAGAAGTACCGCGAGGTCTCAAGACCCGGCCCGAGCACGTAGTTGTCGAGTCGCGCTATGACTGTCGAGATGTGCACCCGGTCGGTTCCCGCCAGGCCGTAAAGATGATCGTACGTGTAGGCTTCGTCGCCCAGCTGCAGGCCGGAGAGTCCGCGCGGGCCCCATGAGCGCGCGACACGCCCGAAGGTCAGCTCGGCGTACTTCCACTGCCCCCGGATGTATCCATCTTCGGTGCGTCCGGCGATCTTGCGGTCTTTCCGGCCGGGGAACTCGGGATCAGTGTTGAGACGGTTGTCGAGGAGCGCCCGCACCGAACCCGCGAGGTGTCCGCCCCCGAACACGAAGTATCCGGCCATACCCGGCTTGATGTTGCTCCGCGCGTCCGCGTTCATGAGCTCCTGACGCGACGACGACTGCGCCGTGGCATAGATGTCGAACGTCGCCTTGGCGCGGAAGGGCGGCTTCGCGCTCGCCGGATCATCCGGCTTCCCGAGCTCGTACCGCTGGATCGCGCGGTGAAGTGTCTCGACGTAACTCCTCAGGACGGTTCCGAGTTCGGCCGCAGCGGTGGTGTCCAGCGCGGCGCTGTCGAGAGCGGCGCGGACACGGGCTACGGAGTACGGCCTCTCGAGCGACGACAGGCCGCCAAGAACGCCGCGCGCGATCAACGCGTCCACGTACGTGTACGCGATGTCATCCACCGGGAGATAGGGCGATGCCTGCGCGCCGGAGCGGCGTGGCGCGATCATCGCCGCGACGAGCGAGGCCATCGCGATAGCGCTCACGCAGCGCGCTCTCAACTCTGCTCTCCCGGCGTGATCGCAGTGGTGCTTGAGCCCGTAGCCGGCAGCGCAGTACCGAGCTGGCCGCCGGCAGCCAGGTGGTCCTCAGTTCCGTATTTCACAGCCGCAGGATTCGTCCTGATTACCGGTACCACGCGATTCCTTCGAAGTTCGGCGAGATCTGCAGCGCGGGCGAAGGAAGGTGAATGAATCCGAGCTGTCGCTTGACCGTCTTCCAGATGCGGTTCTCTCCCGGCAGCTTCTCGGCGTCGAAGTCTATGGTAAGCAGTATCCGCCGCTTCGCACGCAGATTCGCTCCCGTCTGCGGGTCGATCCAGTCGGTGATCGAATGGCCCGCCGAAACCCGCAGGAATGCCGGCCAGTAGGCCTTCGCGCTCTCCGGGAGCAGCGCGTTCACATCAGCCGACACCCAATACGTCTGTCCCGAATAATCGAGCGACGGCCGCAGCTCTCCAGGGATGTTATCCGCGTTGCGCAGCGCTGTCGTCCTCGCGTACGAGATAGTAGGCTTGATCGCGCGGGTGGCCGGCTCGACTGCATGCAGCACGGCGATCGCGGTGCCGGCGGTGTTGGCGATAAGGTCGGGATAAGAGAACCCGTACTTGTCGTACAACCCATCCCAGATTTCGATCTGGAGCTGAAACGCCGCGGCATAGGCGGCGCTCCATGCTACGGACTTGCCCTTCGAGACGCACGCGCCCCGCAGCAGGGCGTCGCCGAACCGTGCGAGGTGATATCCGCCCACGAGATGGCCCAGTTTGTCCTGGTCGCGGAAGTTCTCGTCCCAGTCAGCCCTGAAAAAGAACCGGTCGGCGCGGTCACCCGACCACCATGCCCGCTTGAAGTAGCTGTAAAGCGCTGCGTTGCCTCCGGCAAACGTGGCGCCAACCGCCACGCGGCGCGCCCCGATCTCGCCTGTGCTTCCGCCACAGCTCCCTGTCGCTCCGGTGTCTCGCGGCGCCTGCCCGGAGAGTCCCAGCGGAACCAGGGCCGCAATCAGGCAAAAGCCGACGGCCTGGGGCAACAGGCAACGAGCAAAAGGCAGCGGATGATCGGCCCCTCCATTCTTCAGCAATCTCAATGATTCTCCAATGTGCGATCGTCAGGCGCCCGCGTTTGAATGGCCGTTGAAATCGTCGTACGCTTCGATGACCTCATCGGTTCTGACGGTCGCCGCTCCCAGCTTTGCGACTTCCACGCCAGCGGCGTAGTTCGCGATCACCGCCGCTTCCGCTGGTGTACCCCCGGCTGCCAGCATCGTGGCGAGATACGCACTGACCGTGTCTCCCGCGCCGACGACATCGTACACTTCACGTGCCGTCGTGGGGATCCGGCCGGTCTCGCCATCGGCCGACAGCAGCGCCATTCCCTTTTCGCCGAGCGTCAGCAGGAGGTACTGGACGCCCAGCCGGTCGAAAGTCAGTGAAAGCGCCTCCGGATGCTCGATGTCGAACTCCGCGCCCAGCGCTAGTTCGAGCTCGCGCCTGTTTGGTTTGAAGATCGTCGCGCCCCGGTAGGCGAAGAAGTTCCTGTACTTTGGGTCCACGACGACCGGGATCTCCCGCTCGCCGGCCCAGCGGATCGCGCTCTCGATTACGACAGGGACGAGGACACCCTTGTTGTAATCTTCGAGGACGACGGCGTCGGCTTCCGTGATCGCAGCCCGTACAGCGTCGAGCAGTCGGCCGGTCTCGGCCGCGTCGAGATCGGCATCGTCCTCTTCGTCATAGCGCACGAGCTGCTGCGCGCGAGCCACGACACGCGTCTTGGTCGTAGTCGGCCTCGCCACGGAAACTAGCGACCTGGTCTCGGTGCGTGTCTGCCTCAGCATGTCGCGCAGCGTTTTCCCGGCCGTGTCGTTGCCCACGGCGCAGACGATCTCGCAGTCGGCGCCGATCGTCACGATGTTGTTGGCGACGTTGGCAGCGCCGCCCAGAGCGAGCTTTCGCTCGCGTATGCGAACCACCGGCACCGGCGCTTCGGGTGAGATCCGCTCCACCTCGCCCCGCAGATAGACGTCGAGCATTGCGTCGCCGACGACCGCGATGCGCTTCCCCTGGGCGGCGCCCAGCAAAGCAGTGAGTCGGTCGCGGGAAATGCTCTCAATCATGAGAGCAAGCTAAGTGCACCAAAGATGAGCGGCAAACGGGCATTTCGGGCACGCTCGCCTTAAATTAGTGCCGCAGTGCCGCGCGCGGCGGCGCGACGTTGACAGCAGCGGGGCGATGCATGCCGCCCCGTGCGGGGCCGGCTCACACACGAGACCATCCATTTGCTCGAACGCTTCAACAAGGCAGCGAAGCGCCAGGTTCATTCGTTGCAGGAATTCTTCGTCCTGGGCGGTAAGTCGATTGGCTTCGCCTTCTCCCGGCCGTTCTATGGCGGAGACCTCGTCCAGCAGATGGAGGCGATCGGCGTTCAGTCGCTCTCCATCGTTCTACTCACCGGCTTCTTCACCGGCATGGTGCTGGCGCTCCAGGCGTCGGTTCAGCTCAAGACGTTTGGTGCTACGATGCTCATCGGGCGGTTCGTTTCCGCATCCATGATCCGCGAGCTCGGGCCCTTGCTGGCTGGGCTCATGGTCGCCGGCCGGGTGGGGTCGGGTATCGCCGCTCAGCTCGGTTCAATGCGCGTGACGGAGCAGATAGACGCCCTCAACACGCTCGGCACCGATCCGATCCGGAAGCTTGTCACGCCCCGGGTGCTCGCCACACTCATCATGCTGCCGACGCTCACCGTGATCAATGACTTTGCGGGAATCCTCGGCGGCAGTGTCATCGCGTGGGCGTACGTGAAGATCCCGGTTGCGCTATACTGGCGCACCGTGTGGGAGCAGATCGCGGCGGGCGGATTCATCTTCAGGTACATCCCGAACGACTTTGTTCACGGACTCGTGAAGCCGTTCGTGTTTGGCGGGATCATAGCCGTTGTCGCATGCAACTTCGGACTCAAGACCAGCGGAGGCACCGAGGGTGTTGGCGTGGCGACCACGCGGACGGTGGTGACGTCGAGCATCCTCATTCTCATGACTGACTACTTTATCACGCAGCTTCTGCTCGCGTTCCTCGGCTCATGAGCGACCGGCCCGACGACAGGTCCGACGAGAGACGCAGCCACGAGCCCGCGCCGGCTCGCGAAGGGACGGGGTTTCCCGTGCGCAGGGGCGCCGACCGGGAACGAGTCCGCGCCGCCATTCGAACTGAGCTCGAGGGCGACGAGGAAGCGCTCTCGCAGGCCGAAACGCGGGAGTATCACGCAGGCGATCCCTCCCATCACCGCGTCATCGCGCTTCAGAACGTCCATCTCGCTTTCGACGAGCCGATTCTGGAGGATGTGAGCTTCGCCGCCGTGGAAGGCGAGACGATCGTTGTCGCGGGAGAGTCCGGTACCGGCAAGTCCACGATCCTCAAGCTCCTTCTCCGCCTGCTCGTGCCCGATCGCGGCAATGTCTATATCGATGACGAAGAGATCACGCAGCTCAACTTCCCCGACGCACTCAAGGTCCGGCAGAAGATGGGGATGGTGTTTCAGGGCGCGGCCCTGTTCGACTCGATGACCGTCTTCGAGAACATCGCGTATCCGCTTCGCGAGCACACCGCCCTTACCGAGGCAGAGATCGAGGAGCGAGTCCACGAAAAGCTCAGCTTCGTCGATCTCGACCCGGATCGTGTGATCGACCAGCTTCCCTCCGAGCTGTCTGGCGGGATGCGCAAGCGCGTCGGTATCGCCCGCGGGATGGCGAACAACCCCGAGATCATGCTTTACGACGAGCCCACCTCCGGGCTCGACCCGCTCACGACAGCGACCATCACACACCTCATCATCAAGCTCCAGCGCGAGCTCGGAGTGACTAGCATAGTGGTTTCGCACGATATTAGATCGGCCTTCAAGATGGCCAGCAAGATCGCCGTTCTCGCGAACAGGAAGATCGCCTTCTTCGGATCTCCCGAAGAGTTGTCCGGCAGCGACGACAAATATCTCCGTGATTTCCTCGGTGGATACTGACATGCACGCAACGACAGGAGCGGCCCCGTGAAGCGATCGACTTTCATAACGTGGGACCAGCTCAAAGTCGGGGCGATGATACTGGTCGCCATGATCATCGCCGGGATCGCTGTCCTCCGGCTCGGCCAGGCGGCCAACCTTTTCTCGAGTCGCTACTCGCTCGTCACCTACGTGCCCAGCACGGCGGGACTCCGCGTCGGTGGCCAGGTCACGCTGGCGGGACAGCTCGCAGGCACCGTCAAGTCCATCGATTTCCTTCCGGTCGACGCAGACACGATGCGCAACCTCAGGATCACCGTGGAGATAGCGAGAGACCTCCAGAGCCAGGTGAGGAAGGACTCGAAGGCAAGGTTGAAGACGCAGGGGTTGCTCGGCGACAAGGTCTTCGATATCAGTCCCGGAACGCCGCGGTTCGCGCCGTTGCGCGACGGCGAAACACTGCCGCTTGCCGCGGCCCTCGATTACGAGCAGGTCCTCGTGCAGGCGTCAGGCGCACTCGATGAAGTGGTCTTCCTCACCGGCACGCTTCAGAAAGTGGCCGACGGAGTCTCGGCTGGTGAAGGGACGCTGGGACAGCTTTTCACCAATCGGTCGCTCCACGATCAACTCAACTCGACGCTGGCCAGCACAAACTCGCTCATGCTTCGCCTTCAGAGTCCTCGCGGCACCGTTGGCCGTCTTCTCGACGACCCCTCGGTGTATCAAAGTCTCAACCGCGTCCTGCTGTCGGCCGATACTCTCGTCGGCCAGCTTGGCGCGGGCGTCAACTCGGACAGCGGGTCGATCGGAAAGCTGCTGCGTGACGACGAGCTTTACACGCGTCTCCTGTCCGCCGTCGCAGGCGTCGACACGATCGTAGGCACGATGTCGCGCGGCCGGGGCACAGTGAACAAGCTCTTCACCGACGAGCAGCTCTACGCTGAGATCCTGAAAGCAGTGTCGTCGCTCAACGCTGTGCTCGTGGACGCGCGGCGTGACCCGAGACGGTACACAAAAGGCCTCATCCGAGTATTTTAGGGTGTAATGGACTCATACGACCTGGACGTCGTCGTCACTCGCGGGAGCGCTGTAGAGTCGTATCATCGCGTTCACGCCGCAGTGGTCGGTGCCGGAGATACGCTCCTTGGCGCGGCAGGCGACCCGCAGATGATGACCTTCTGGCGGTCCTGCGCAAAGCCCTTCCAGATCATGCCATTGCTGGAGAGCGGCGGATTCGATGCGTACGGCTGGGGTGAAGAAGAGCTCGCGCTCGCGTGCGCTTCCCACGGAGGCGAGCCGGAACACGTCGCGATCGTCGAGGCGATGCTGGCGACGCTCGGGCTCGAGGAAGGCGATCTTGCCTGCGGACCACAGGATCCTCTCTCTCCCCGCGGGTCGAAGATCGCACGCGAATCCGGAATTCGCATCAAGCGCACGCATAACAATTGCTCTGGAAAGCACACCGCCATGCTCGCCCTCGCCGACCGCCGCCGGGCGCCAATCAAAGGGTACGAGCGAATCGACCATCCGGTGCAGAAGGCGATGCTCAACCAGGTCGCGCTTTGGGCCGATGTCCGACCGACCTCGATCGAAGTCGCCGTCGACGGCTGTGGCGCCGCGGTGTTCGGCCTTCCGCTGGATCGCATGGCACGGGCCTACGCTCGCCTCGGATGCGCCGCGCGCCGCGGCGAGGAAGTGGCGGTGCGGGTCGTGAACGCGATGATCGGCAACCCGTTCCTGGTCGGCGGCACCGACCGGTTCGACTCGGTACTCATTGAAGAGACTGAGGGGCGTGTACTGTCCAAGGTGGGGGCGGAGGGTGTTCATTCGGCGGTCATCCTCGATGCGGCGATCGGCGTCACGGTCAAGGTCGAGGACGGTAATCCACGCGCGCAATATCCGGCGCTCGTCAGGCTGCTCCAGAATCTCGACGCGCTTCCGGATACTCTTCCGCCCCGCCTCGCCGAGATCATGCGGCGGCCGGTGCGGAACTCGCGCGGCGATGTCGTTGGGGAGACCGCCCCACGCATCGACGCGGCCGAGCGTTCGGTGACGCAGATCGAACTCGCGGCAATCTGAGCACGCGGGCGGCCGTTCGATGCCGCTCGATCACGCCCCGATGCCGATTATTGACCTCCAAGCCAGGATGCTGGTGAGAATCGCCGCCGCGATAGCGGGGGCCGACGAGCTCAGCACACGCCGGGTCATGGAAACAGCGACCGGTTCGGTCGAACCCGCGCTCGTTGATGAGGTTATCCTGCAATCGTATCTCTTTGCCGGTTTCCCAAGGGCTTTGAACGCGGCGCGCGCGTGGCGTGCGGTTTCAGGGGAGCCAGCTCCGGCGAACGACGCGGAGGCGGGCATCGATCAATCCGCCAGGTGGGAGGCGAAGGGAGAGGCAACTTGCGCGACCGTCTACGGCAGCTCGTATGAAATGTTGAGAGAGAACATCCGCGCTCTGCATCCGGCGCTGGATGCGTGGATGATCACCGACGGCTATGGCAAGGTTCTCTCGCGTCGCGGCCTCGACCTGAAACGGCGTGAGCTATGTATTGTTGCGGCCTGCGCGGCGAGCGGACAGCAGCGGCAGCTTCACTCACACCTGCACGGCGCTCTGAACTGCGGGGCGACGGTCGAAGAGGTCAGGGGCGTGCTCGACGTGATAAACGACCTGCTGCCTGTGGGCGCGGCTGAGAGGTATAAGGCGCTGCTCGGTCGCGTGCAGTCGGCGCGCGCCGCGGACAGGAAAAGCGATCAGGCGGATTGAACGGATCAGAGACGCAAAAGATCACGGGGACTTTACCTAGGGGTAATCCCGGTAACGCCGCGACGGTGCGGGGCTTTCATATCATCAATAGAGCGGGGTCGAGTGTTCGTTGATCGGGTGGTAGTCAAGGTCGAAGCGGGAACCGGAGGGTCGGGATGCACGTCGTTCCGCCGCGAGCATCGCGTGCCCATGGGCGGTCCTGACGGCGGAGACGGCGGGCGCGGAGGAGACGTCATCGTGCGCGGTGACGGGAACCTCGCGACACTGCTCGATTACACCTATCGCGACCGATGGGTGGCTGAACGCGGCGAGCACGGCATGGGCTCGAACAAGACGGGCCATTCCGGATCAGACGTGGTGCTGCCCGTCCCTCCGGGCACAATCGTCCGCAGATTGGAGACGCGGGAGATCCTCGCCGAAATCCTCGATGACGGGCAGACCGCGACCATCGCAAAAGGCGGACGCGGAGGCAAAGGCAATTCCTTCTTTGCCACCGCCACCCACCAGTCGCCAAGGGAATGGCAGCCGGGCGAGGAAGGGGAGACGCTGTCGCTCGAGCTTGAGCTCAAGCTCATCGCCGATGTTGGGCTCGTCGGTCAGCCGAATGCGGGGAAATCCACACTGCTCTCAGTCATCTCGGCCGCTCGGCCAAAAATTGCGGATTACCCCTTCACGACACTCGCCCCAAACCTCGGCGTCGTTCAGCTGTCCGATCACAGAACCTTTGTCGTCGCCGACATCCCCGGTATTATCGAAGGCGCGCACGAAGGGAAGGGTCTCGGCATCCAGTTCCTTCGGCACCTCGAGCGGACCCGCATCCTGGCATTCCTGATTCCGATCGACGCGATGGATTGGCAGGCCGAATACGACCACCTCCGGCACGAGGTCGCCGCCTATTCCGAGGAACTCGCAGAGCGTCCGCACTGCGTCGTGTTCACAAAAATGGACCTGTTCGGCGAGGACTACGTTCCGCCGATCGTGACTCAGGATGCCTTCGCCATGTTCGCGATCAGTGCCGCGGGCAGAACCGGTCTCGACTCACTTCTGGCGGCGTGGTGGGGGCGGTTGCTTGGGCTGAAGCGAAACATTGGCACAGAGTCAGCAAGAGCAACAGTGCCATTGCCTTAACTGGCCTCACATGAGGCTGTTTCCTGAGGCCGTAGGCTGCCTCGATCTGGACGTCCTCCCGCAGCGTCTGAGCGATCTTCGCGATCCGCCGCAAGGGCTTTTCGCGATCGGTCACCCGGACGTCCTGACGTCCCCCTGCGTGTCCATCGTCGGTACGCGCGACCCAACCGACTACGGCCTGACCGTCACGCGCCGGATCGCCGGGGCCCTGGCGCGGGCGGGTATCTGCATCATAAGCGGGATGGCGCGAGGCATCGACGCGGCCGCACATCGCGCCGCCCTCGAAGCGGGCGGCCTGACGGTGGCCGTGCTCGGCACCGGAATAGACGTCCCATATCCGGCGAGTCATCAGGAGCTCCACCGCGTAATCGGCGAGCGAGGCCTCTTATTGTCGGAGAATGGTCCGGGTGCGACGGCACACAAGGGCGCCTTTCCCAAGCGCAACCGCATCATCGCCGCCCTCGGCGAATTCACAATCGTTGTCGAGGCTGGGCTGAAAAGCGGTGCGCTGAATACTGCCGCTCAGGCGCTGAATATCGGGAGAACCGTTGCGAGCGTCCCCGGTCGCATCGATTCGCCGCAGAGCGCCGGCACCAATCAACTGCTCCGTGACGGCGCGTCAGTCATTGCTTCGGTAGAGGACGCACTGGCGCTCGCCGGCGTCAGCGTCTCGGCTCCGTCCCCGCCTGTGCAGCTTGCAGCCAGCGATGCCCGCGTATGGGCGGCTCTGTCCGCCGGCCCCCTGCCAATTGACGCCGTCGCCGCCCGCTCTGGCCTCGCCGCGCGCGATTGCCTGACATCGGTGACATCGCTGGAGCTGCTCGGGATGGTCGAATGTCTCATGTCGGGGGAGATTCGCCGGCGGTAAGTGGAAGGGCGAAGGACGGGAGTTTGATCCGCTCCGCTACCGGCAGCCGGCAGCCCGGCGATCCCGGAACTCCGTGAAGAATCAGCAAGGGCTCTTGGCGGTGCAGAGTAACCCGACCGGTATATTTTAGCTGTGATCCCGCGCCACCTCTATGTCCACGTCCCCTTTTGCGCCCGCCGGTGCATTTACTGTGATTTCTCGATCGCCGTGCGCCGGACGGTGCCCATCGACGAGTTTCTCGATGCGTTGGTGCTGGAGCTCGAGCACCGGAGCGAACACGGTTCCGCCAACTCGAGTCCGCTCGAAACCGTGTACTTCGGCGGCGGTACGCCGTCGCGGCTGGGCGGCGAGGGAGTCGCCCGGATGGTTGCTATTGTCAACCAATTCCACAGCATCGCCGCGGCGCCCGAAATCACGCTCGAGGCTAATCCAGACGACGTCTCCGCGCAGAACGCCGAACGATGGGCTACGGCTGGCATCAACCGGATATCGCTCGGTGTTCAGACCTTCGACGATTCGACGCTCGCCTGGATGCACCGGACTCACTCGGCAGCGCAGGCACGGGCCGCTGTCGCCATCGCGCGCTGCGCGGGCATTCAGAACATCTCGGTTGACCTTATTTTCGCCCTTCCGGGAGGCCTCAACCGGTCGTGGCGCGACGACCTGGATGAGGCGCTCGCGCTGGAACCCGATCACATATCACTGTACGGGTTGACGATCGAACGCGGCACGCCGCTCGCCCGCTTGACCGCCTCGGGCGCTTCCGCCCTTGCAGGCGAGGACACGTATGCGGAGGAGTTTCTGCTGGCGCACGCAACCGCCGTGGCGGCAGGTTTCGAGCACTACGAGGTTTCGAACTTCGCGCGAACCGGACGGCGGTCGCGCCACAACTCGGCCTACTGGGCCGGCGCTCAGTATCTCGGCATCGGCCCCTCCGCTCACTCGTTCGATGGCGAGCGGCGGAGCTGGAACGTCTCTCCTTACGCTGAATGGGTGTCGCGTCTCGCGGGCGGGTCGTCGCCAGAGGAAGGGGGCGAAACCCTCTCGGTCTCAAATCGTTCGGCTGAATCGATATACCTTGGGCTGCGCACCGCGAAGGGCTACCGCGCCGAAGCAGCGGACCTCGATGTCGCGCGATCCTGGGCAGGCGCGGGCTGGGCCGCGATCGACGACGAGACAGTGCGGCTCACCCCTGAAGGATGGCTCCGACTGGACAGCCTCGCCGCCGGGTTGACAGGATTTTGAAACCGTTACTACGTTCGGGGCTATGGCGTCTCCCGAGCTGAACGAAAGAGAGCGTCGGGTGCTCGAGGCGGTAATCCAGTCGTACGTGGAAACCGCCCAGCCCGCTGGATCGAACGCCATCGCGCGCCGTTTCGGTCTGGGAGTTTCTCCGGCGACAATACGGAGTACGATGAGCGACCTCGAGGAGAGGGGTCTGCTGTATCACCCGCATACGTCTGCGGGCCGGGTGCCAACTGACGTGGCATACCGTGTCTACGTCGATTCCCTCCTTCCCCTTCCATCGGTGCCCCGGCGCGAGCGGGCCCAGCTCAACGCCCAGATATCGACCGGTGGCTCGGCTGTGGAGTCGATACTTCGACGGGCGGCGCAGAGCCTCGGCGTGATTACTCAGGAGCTCGGCGTGGCGCTCGGGCCACGTCTCGACAACAGTGTCGTCGAGCGGCTCGACCTCGTTCGCCTGTCGTCGGAGCGACTGCTCGTCGCTCTCACGCTAATCGGCGGCGCGGTGCGGACTATCTTTGTGGAAGCGCGGGGGCAGGTCGCCGATGCGGCTCTCGCTGAGGTTGCCCGGGTGCTCAATAACCGTATTGGCGGGCTCACGCTTCGCGAGATTCGCGCGTCGGTGAGTGAGCGGCTTCGAGATACCGGCCCGACTCGCGACGCGGCCGAGCTTCTCAACGTCTTCATCGAGGAAGGAGAGCATCTCTTCGACGCGTCGGTGGTTGGCGAAGAGAACGTTCTCCTCGGGCAGGCTTCGCTTCTTGCCGAACAGCCGGAGTTCGCCACGGTGGACAACATGCGCAAGCTCGTCGTCCTGACAGAAACGCATGAGCACCTCGCCGACGTACTGCGCCGGCGAAACGAGACACCCGGAATCACTATCACCATCGGCAACGAGCACCGCGATCCGAAGCTCGAGAACTTTACGATCGTCACCGCGCAGTACCGTTCAGGCGGGGTTACCGGAGTGATCGGAGTGATCGGTCCGACCCGCATGCCGTATCACAAGGTTATCTCGCTCGTGACGCATACGTCGCAGCTCATCACCGATCTACTGGAGTAATAAGGACAGATGGCCGATTTCTACAACATTCTGGGCGTTCCGCGAACAGCGCCGGATGACGAGATAAAGAAGGCGTATCGCAAGCTCGCGATGACGTATCACCCTGACCGCAACAACGGATCGCGCGAAGCGGAAGAGAAGTTCAAGTCGATCACGGAGGCGTACGACGTCCTTCGCGATCCCGCAAAGCGCTCGATGTACGATCGGTATGGCGAGGCTGGCCTGCGGGGCGGCGCCGCGGGTTACCATCACGTTGACCTCGCAGAGGCGCTCAACATCTTCATGCGCGACCTCGGCGGCATGGCCGGCTTCGGCGATCTGTTCGGGGGCAGGAGCGGCGGAGGCGGCGGTCCGAGAACGGGGTCGGACATCCGCATCACGATGGCTCTTCGCCTCGCCGAGGTGGAGACGGGCGTCGAAAAGCCAGTGACGGTGCGGCTGCTCGCCACCTGCGCGCATTGCTCGGGCAACGGCGCCGAGCCCGGCACGTCTCCGCATCGCTGCACCACATGTGCTGGGGCCGGTGAAGTCAGGCGCGCACAGAAGTCCTTTTTCGGGCAGGTCATCAGCGTGTCGCCGTGCCCCACATGCTCCGGCGAAGGTACGATCATCTCGTCGCCCTGCCGGAAGTGCAGAGGTGAGGGTCGCGTTCGACAGGATGAGACCGTTACGGTCAAGGTCCCGCCGGGTGTGGCCACTGGCCAGTACATGACCATGCGTGGCGCCGGCAACGTGGGTCCGCGCGGCGGCGGGCGTGGCGACATCCTGATCGTCTTCGAAGTCGAAGAGGATTCGCGTTTCGAGCGCGACGGCGAAGACCTGTATTGCGAGGTCATGGTGACGTATCCGCAGCTTGTGTTCGGAGCCGACGTCGACGTGCCGACGGTCAGCGCCAGCGTCACCCTGCACGTTCCTCCGAGAACTGACAGTGGTCAGATATTCCACCTCCGGGGACGCGGCCTGCCCCGAGTCAACGCGACCGGCGTCGGCGATCTTCACGTCCGCTTGCAGCTTTACACGCCGGAAAACCTTGCCGTCGAAGAGGAGGCCATCATCAGGCGCCTTGGCGAAATCCAGGTTGCTCCGGCCGAGCGGCGCCCCAAGGGCTTCTGGTCGAAGGTGAAGGAATCGCTCGGCGCGTGATGTCGGAAGAGGCAGGACTTGGCGGCGAACGATGGCTCGCCGTTCGTGTCGAGCCATCGAGTGATCCTCAGCCGGTCATCGACGCCTTGTTCGCGTTCGGTTCACTGGGCGTACAGGAAGACGGCCGAGCAGTCCTGACCCATTTTCCCCCGCGAACATCGTCGAGGGCGGTGAAGGACTCCATCCTTGCCGCTGATCCAGGCGCCAGTATCTCCGCCGAGCTGGCGCCGATAGCCGACTGGTCCCAATGGCGCGCGTCCGTTGGAGCGCACGACCTCGGCGTACTGACGATTGCGCCTCCGTGGCTTGCCGTCGAGTCCGGCATCGCGACGACGGTAGTGATCGACCCCGGGATGGCGTTTGGAACCGGCGAGCACGCG
This sequence comes from Gemmatimonadaceae bacterium, assembly GCA_013813715.1. Classification (GTDB taxonomy): domain Bacteria; phylum Gemmatimonadota; class Gemmatimonadetes; order Gemmatimonadales; family Gemmatimonadaceae; genus UBA4720. The sequence goes on from JACCRF010000041.1 coordinate 147,551, forward strand.
ACGACGCGTGGTGTTGTCAGGCTGCTGCAGCGGCTCGGTACCATTCCTCGATTGGTGGCCGATCTGGGCGCCGGCAGCGCCGTGCTTTCGATAGCAGCGGCGAAGCTCGGAGCACGACACGTCGTCGCCATCGAGGTCGACCCTGATGCCATCCCGAACGCTCAAGCAAACGTCCGGGCCAACCGCGTCGGTGAGCAGGTGTACGTCATGCTGGGCGACGCAGCCACTCTGCTTCCGCTTCTCGCTCCGGTCGATCTGATACTCGCGAACATCATTTCGTCCGTGCTGACCGAAATGCTTCCTGTTCTCACCAGCTCGGTTCCTGCCGGCGGTCACGCCATCCTTTCGGGGATGCTGGCGGACGAGCGTCTGACGATGGTGGGTGCGATACGGCCGACAGACTGGCGCATCATCTCCGAGGACATCGAGGAGGGATGGTGGAGCGTTCTGCTGAACCGCCTGTAGTCACCTTCTTTTCGACTGATCCGTTCGTGCCGGGTTCGACCCTGACGCTCGGCGACGACGCGGCGCAGCACGCGCGCGTATTGAGGATTTTGCCGGGTGCAGGGCTCGAATTGCGCGATGGCGCCGGCCACGCCGCGCGGGGAGTGCTGTCGCGCGCGGCGAAGCGCTCGCTGACGGTCGACGTCACTGCCACGTGGGAGATTGGCGCTCCTGCCTCGGTGCATCTGCTGGCCCCGGTCGCCGACCGAGACCGAATGCTGCTGCTGGCGGAAAAGTGCACAGAGATAGGGGTTGCGAGCTGGCGCCCGGTGATGTGGAGGGGCTCGAGGAGCGTCGGCCCTCGCGGGGACGGCCCCTCATTTCAGTCGCGTGTGCGCGGTCGCATGATCTCCGCCTTGACGCAGTCGGGCGGCGGGTGGCTTCCCGAGGTGCATCCGTCGGCGCGACTGGAGCGTGCAATCGCCGCGGCGCCACCGGGAACGCGGCTCCTCCTGCATGGGTCAGCCCCGATGAGCATAGCGACCGTGGGACTGGTGGAGCCGGTGGTGATCGCCTTCGGGCCGGAGGGCGGAATCGACGAACGCGAGTTTGATCAGCTGGTCGAGGGTGGCTTCACGCCCGTTCGACTCGGAGGCAACACGCTTCGCTTCGAAACTGCCGGCATCGCCGCTGTCTCGATTGTGCGAACGTTACTCGACGCAGGCGGCCACGCGGTAGCCGCCAATGCCGCCGGAGTGCAACCCAGCGAGGAATGAGCGAATGTCTGAAAGCTGCCTCTTCTGCCGGATCGTGCGGTCCGAGATTCCCGCCGACGTTGTGGCGGAAACCGAGAAGGCGCTCGCGATTCGGGACATCAATCCGGAAGCGCCTGTGCACGTTCTCGTGTTTCCAAAATCGCATGTGGCGTCACTTATCGACCTGAAGGATGAGGCCGAGCTTGGCCATCTCATGGCGCTTGCCACGACGGTGGCGGTGGAGCAGGGAGTAGGCGAGAGCGGCTTTCGCACGGTCGTGAATACGCGAGCCGACGGCGGGCAGACGTTCAATCATCTGCACATTCACGTACTCGGCGGGCGGGGGATGGCGTGGCCGCCGGGGTAGGCCTGCTGTCCCGTTACGGCCGACAAGTCCGCCGGTTGAAGATCCTATGCATCACGACATGCCCGCTGCTGCCAGAGGCACAGCTTTTCGCTTGGCGCCACGGACAATGCAGATCGTTCCGGCACCTCGCGGGATAATGCCGCCCGTTCCGTCGAGACCGACGCGACGAGCCGTCAGGGGTGCTTGCAGGGACAAGCGCGAGGCTGTGCTTCTGACAGCGGCGGGCGTGTCCTTGGCGGTTCGCCGGCCTTACCACGATTTCTTGCCTGCATCGCTAAACCCGGGTAACTTTCACAATCTGTACCCAAACAGGCGCCCAAAACGCCACGAAGGGGGGAAGTAGATTTTGTCGGAAGTCATAATTCATGACGACGAAAACTTCGAGCGCGCGCTGAAGCGCTTCAAGAAGAAGTGCGAGAAGGCGGGCATCCTTTCCGATCTTCGCAAGCATCGTCATTACGAGAAGCCGAGCGAGCGCCGCAAGCGCAAGCTCAACACGGCGATGCGAAAGAACCGTCGTACGCGCCGCGTCTAGACATGTCGCAACTCCTCGCGCGGCTTCAGGGTGACCTGAACGCCTCGCGAAAGGCACACGACAAGCCGGCGACCCTTCTGCTCGGCACCGTCCTCTCGGAGGTCAAGAACCGCCGCATCGAGCTGAGACGCGACGTCGTGGATCAGGAGGTCGTGGACGTCCTTCGCAAAGCGATCAAGAAACGCCGGGAGTCGGTGGAGGTGTACGACAAGGCGGGCCGCAGCGATCTGGCAGACAAGGAGCGCGCCGAGGCCGCGGCGCTCGACAAGTACCTTCCCCCGTCTATAAGCGATGACGAGATCCGCGCGGCCATAGCGGCTGTGATAGGCGACGGCGCGACAACCATCGGAGCTGTGATGGGGAAGGTGCTTCCCAGGTTCAAGGGTCGAGCGGAAGGCGGCACTATTAACGCAATCGTACGCGAGGAGCTGGGCAAACAGGGGTGATCACGCAGCGCTCGCAGGAAACGACCCGGATTGGCGACAACATTCGCCAGTTCGGGTTTTTGTTTAGATGAACGCGCATGCACTTGGCGTACTCGACTATGCCGCGGTGATCGAGCTTGTCGCTGGTCGCGCGTCGTCCGCTCTTGGCGCGGAACGCGTACGCGCGTCCCTGCCGTCCCGCGACCGGGCGTGGATCGAGCGCGAGCATGCGAGACTGTGGGCGATGCGCGCCCCTGTAGATGGCGAGATGTCATGGCGTCCGCAGCAGCTCGCCGATATCCGGCCGTCGCTCGAGCGGCTTCGCGTAGAGGGGGCTGCGCTGGCGGCTGCCGATTTCGTCGGCATCCGCACGCTGCTCGGCGGCTCGCGACTCACGGCGGAATCGTTTCGCGACGCCCGCATTCCCGCGGTCACGCTGGCGCTGCTGAAACCCGAGATTGACGCGCTCATGGTCGCCGGTGGCGAGGAGAAGTCGATCGACGCTGCGATCGACGATGACGCCAACGTGCGCGACGATGCGTCGCCTCTCCTCCGCCGCGTGAGGTGCGAGCTGCGCGGCGCCCAAGGCGAGCTGGTAAAGCTGCTCGAGCGCATCGCGGGCAGGCTGGAGTCGCATCATCGGGTGCCCGACATGTCGGTGACGGTGCGCAACGGTCGCTTCGTCATTCCGATTCGGCGCGAGGGCCGCGCGGTCGTCGGCGGGATCGTTCACGACACCTCGAGCACTGGGGGCACTCTCTTTGTCGAGCCGCCCGCGGCAGTCGAGGCGGGCAATCGCATCCGCGAGCTACAGGCCGAGGAGCTGCGCGAGATCGATCGCATTCTTCTCGCGCTGACCGACGTCCTCCGTCCCGTGCGCGAGCCGATGTCAGCCTCACTTGGGGCGATGGTGACGCTCGACGCACTGTATGCGCGCGCGCGGTTTGCGATCGAGCTCAGGTGCGGGCTCATCGAGTTCGGCGATCCGACCGACGGTTTCGCAATTCTCGGCGGGCGGCACCCGTTGCTCGTCGCGCAGGGGCTCGACGTCGTTCCATTCGATCTTGTCCTGGATGCGACGGAACGAACGCTACTCATCTCCGGACCCAATACCGGCGGCAAGACTGTGCTTCTGAAATCGCTGGGACTGTTCGCGGCGATGGCGCAGGCCGGGTTTCCGGTACCTGTGGGCGGCGAGTCGAGACTCGCGATATTCGACGACGTGTACGCCGATGTCGGCGATGAACAGTCCATCAGCTCGAGCCTCTCGACCTTCAGCGCGCACTTGAAGAACCTCGCCGAAGTGCTTCGTTCGGCGACTTCGGCTTCGCTCGTGCTGATCGATGAGCTTGGGTCGGGAACCGATCCCGTCGAGGGAGCCGCGCTTGGCGGCGCGGTTCTCGAAGCCCTCACTGCGCGCGGCAGTCTCTCGGTCGCGACGACTCACCTCGGTGCGCTCAAGGAGCTCGCGGCTGAAGTTCCGGGAGTCGTCAACGCGTCGTTGCAGTTCGACGCGGTCGCGCTGGGGCCGACCTATCGCCTGATCAAGGGGATTCCCGGCCGGTCGTACGGGCTCAGCATCGCGCGGCGGCTCGCATTCCCGGAAGACGTGCTCGCGCGCGCTGAGGCACGGCTGCCAACCGGTGAAAGGGATGTAAATGCGCTGCTCGCCGAGCTGGAGCATCGCGAGCAGCTACTCCACGCAAAGGAGCGGGAGGCCGAGGAGATTTCCGAGGACGCGAAATCGCGCGCGCGCCGCGTTGCCGAACGCGAGCAGGCGGTTCGAGACCGCGAGCGGAACGCCGAGCGTGACGCGAGGAAGGAGGCCAGGCGGCTGTTCCTCGACGCCCGTGCGGAAGTCGACCGCACGATCAGCGATCTCAAGTCATCGGCGACAGAAGCCGCCGACGAGGCGGCCCGCGAAGCGCGCCGCCGAATGGAACGGCTCGCTGCGTCCGAGAGCAGCGCGCTCGCGGCGCTCGATGAGCCCCAACGCCCGGGCACAACGGGCGAAGCTCCAGTGCGCGCGGGCCCACTATCGCCGGGCGACTACGTCTCGGTCGAAACGCTCGGCGGACGCACGGCACGCGTCGTGGAATTCCGGGACGACGATGCCGTGGTCGCAGTAGGCTCGGTCAAGCTTTCCGTTCCGCGACACACGCTCTCGCTGGCTGCTGCCCCGCCGGCGGGTGAGCGCGTCCCTGTCACGATTCGCGGTGACATCCCCGAGGTGGAGGCTCGCACAGAGATAGATCTGCGCGGCATGCGCGCCGTCGAGATAGAGGACATGTTGATGCAGGCGGTGGACTCGGCGGTGCGCGCCGATCTGAAGTCGCTTCGCATCATCCATGGAAAGGGCACCGGCGCACTTCGCGAGCGTGTGGCCGAGATGCTGCGAAAGGAGAGCCGCGTCACAAGTTTCCGGCTGGGCGCCTGGAACGAAGGCGGCGCCGGTGTCACCGTGGCGGAGCTCGCGTGATTCCCGATGAGGTGGTCGAGCAGGTGCGCGAGGCTGCCGACATCGCCGGGATCATCGGAGAATACGTTTCCCTCAAGCGAACCGGTGCCGATTTCCGCGGGCCGTGTCCGTTCCATCAGGGCACGCGCCGTAATTTCTCGGTGTCACCTTCGAAGAGGATGTACCACTGCTTCGTCTGCGGCGAGAGCGGAGACGTTTTCAAGTTCCTGACGAAGCGGCTTGGTATGGACTGGCCAGAAGCCGTGAAGCTCGTCGGCGAAAAGGCGGGGATCGAGGTTGCCGACACGAAAGTCCGGCATGAAGGCCCGGATCCGCGCGAACCGATGTGGGAGCTCCACGCAACGGCGGCCGCGTATTTTCAGAAGACGCTATGGGATGATGCTGTCGCCGGCCAGGCGCGGGACTATCTAGCCGAGCGCGGCGTGTCCCGCGCGGTGGCAGACGACTTCGGTCTCGGATTCGCCCCGCGCGAGATAGGCCTCATGCGCACGTACATGAACGGCCTCGGCTTCGACGATACGCGAATGCTCGAAGCCGGTCTTCTAGTGATGAATGACCAGGAGAGCGAGCCACGCCCGCGCTTCAGAAGCCGGCTGATGTTCCCGATCCTCGATGTCATGGGCCGCAATGTGGGCTTTGGCGGGCGGGCACTTGGCTCGTTCGAGCCAAAGTACCTCAACTCCGCCGAATCGGCGGTGTTCTCCAAAGGCAAGCTCCTCTACGGACTCAACCGCTCGCGGAACGCGATAAGGCGGGCCGATCGTGCAGTCGTCGTCGAAGGGTACTTCGACGCGCTGCGTCTCATGTCTTCCGGTGTCGAGGAAGTCGTCGCGCCTCTCGGCACCGCCCTTACCGAAGCGCAGGGAGCGCTGCTGCGCAAGTATTCGCGCAACGTCTTTCTTCTATACGACAGCGATGCGGCCGGCCTCAAGGCGACTTTCCGGGCGGGCGACGAGCTGTTGCGCCAGGGTTTCTCGGTTCGGGTCGTGACGTTGCCGGCCGGTGAGGATCCGGACAGCTATGTGAGGGCCCACGGTGCGGCGGGCCTGGAGGCTCAAATCGCCGCCGCCATCGACGTCTTCGAGCGAAAAGTCCAGATTCTCGAGAGGGCCGGGTGGTTCGGCGAGCTGCAGAAAAAACGCCGCGCACTGGATCGGCTGCTCCCAACGATTCGTGCCACCGCCGACGAGATAATGCGCGATCTCTACATCGCGCGCGCCGCCGAGAGCACCGGCGTTGACCGGGAGATTCTCGTTCGCGAGCTGGGAACTTCGGAAGCGTCGCGCGTCGGCCCCCCAGTAACGCAGCCTCCGCGGGTGCTGGCGCCCGCGATTCGTGGCCGTGCGCCCGACCGGCGCGAAATGCGGCGGGATTCGGGGACGTCGGCCGAGCGTGAGCTGGCGAGGGCGATGCTTTTCGTGCGCTCGCGCGTCGAGAGCATAGCGGAGCGCGTCGGGCCGGACTCGTTTCGGCATCCGCATTTTCGCGCGATCTTCGCCGCCCTGCTCGAGCTAGGAGCGGAGGCCAGTATCGACGAGCTGGCGGCGTCTCTCGATGTCGATGCTCTTGCCACGGCCGAGGAGTTGCTTCGGGAAGGAGGGGCGATCATGAATGCTCCGCGCACCATTGACGACTGCCTCGCGCGCCTCCACGTGCGCGACCTCGAGGAACGGGCGAGTGAGATAGCCCGCCTGCTGCCCCTGGCGGCGGAAGCGGAAAAACTGGCGTTGCAGGAAGAGCGCGATACACTGGTGGTGGAGATGCGGGCTTCGGGAAAGATGTCTTACAAGGCGTTCCGCAGAGGGCGCTCACGCTGACAGGGAGAAGAGATCATGCAGAGTGAAGTAGATGCATTACTGTCGCTTCAGGAAGACGACACCAGAATCGCCGAGCTGGAGGCCCGGCTGCACGCGCTCGATCCGCGGCTGACGGCGCTCGACCGGAAGAAGGAGGCAGCGGCGGGAGCGCTCGCGCGCGCGAAGACGGCCGTCGAGACGGAGGAGCGGCGGCAGCGCGACCTGCAGGGCAAGATTGCCCAGCACAAGGCGATGCAGGAGAAAAATCTCGCGCAGTTCGACGCTGTGAAGCGGCTGAGGGAGGCGACCGCGGCGATGGCACAGGTGGAATCGGCGCGCCGCATCATCGCCGACGACGAGAGCGAGCTTCAGGCGCTCGGTCGCCGCCTGGCGGAAATGCGGGCAACGGTAGCGGCGAACGAGGCAGCACTCGCTGCCGTCGAGGCAGAGCAGGCGGACGCACGCGAGTCCATCCGCAATGAGCGCGCGGAGATCGAAGCAGCGCTCGAGGGGGCGCGCAACGAGCGAGGCGGAAAGACGGGCGCGGTGTCGCGTCCACTGCTCGGGAAATACGACCGGATTCGCACGCGCCGCCCGAAAGCGCTGTACCCCCTGCGGGGCGATTCGTGCGGCAACTGCGACACCGCCATTCCGATGCAGCGCCGAAACCACATGTCGGTCGGCGGCCCAATCGACATCTGTGAAGCCTGCGGTGTTCTCCTGTATCGCGCGGCGAGCGCTTGAGGCTTTTCACCGCCGCGCATTAGGTTCCATGCGTGAGCGGAGCCACTGCATTTCCGGAAACCGCCAGCTCGCGCGCCAGCGCGCGCTGGATTGTCCCCCGGCCTCCCGACCGGGATGCCGTCGCAGCCTTGTGCGCGGCGCTCCAGCTTCCCGAGCCGGTGGCGAATCTTCTCATTATTCGCGGCCACGGCGAGGATGAGTCCGCGCGTCGCTTTCTTCGTCCGAGGCTCGACCAGCTTCACGACGCACTGCTGCTGAAGGGCGCCGAAAAGGCGGTGGAACGCCTCGCTCGTGCGACTGCGGGGAAGGAAACCGTACTGATCCACGGCGACTATGACGTGGATGGCATCTCGTCGACGACGATGCTGACGCGCGTGCTCCGCGAGTTCGGGGCCAACGCGATTCCGTTCATTCCCCGCCGCCTCGAAGACGGCTACGACCTCGGTCACGCGGGCGTCCGCGCTGCAATCGAGGCACGGGCCGCTGTCGTGGTCACCTGTGATTGCGGGACGAGCGCGGTCGAGCCGGTGAAAGAACTCTGCGAAGCGGGCATCGACGTAATAATCACCGACCATCACCTGCCCGGCAGTGCGCTGCCCGAGTGCCTCGCCGTGCTCAATCCGCGGCAGGACGGATGCGACTACCCGGATAAGGATCTCGCCGCCGTCGGCGTCGCGTTCAAGCTGTGCCTCGCGCTCGCGAAACGGCTGGGCAGGAACGACGCGTTCATCTGGGCGATGCTCGACCTGGTGGCGCTCGCGACCGTCGCCGACGTCTCGCCGCTCCGCGGCGAAAACCGGATCCTCGTGCGCTACGGTTTGAGGATGCTCGACAGGACGCGCAACATCGGGCTGCGAGCCATGATCCGGGCTGCGGGGCTCGACGGAAAAGCGATTACCGCTGGAAGGGTCGGGTACATCCTTGCTCCGCGTCTCAACGCTGCGGGCCGCATCGGTCACGCGATGCGCGGTGTTGAGCTTCTCATGAGCGAGGATCAGCATCACGCGAACAGCATCGCGCGCGAGCTCGAGGAGTTGAACGAGCGGCGGCAGCAGCTCGACCGCGCGACGCTCGAACAAGCGCGGGAGATGGTCGCGACGCTCGATCTCGATCGCACCTTCGGCATCGTGCTCGCACGCGACGGCTGGCACCCCGGAGTAATCGGAATCGTTGCGTCCCGGCTCGTCGAGGAGTTCGGGCGACCGGTGATTCTCATTGCGCTGGAGGGCGGGCAGGGCAAGGGATCAGGCCGCAGCATCCAGGGGTTCAACCTGCACGGCGCGTTAATGCAATGCAGCGACGTGCTGCTGCGTTTCGGCGGTCACAAGGCGGCAGCCGGCGTCACGATCGACCCCGCACGTGTCGAGGAGTTCGCGCGGCGCTTCAACGATGTCGCCACGTCGTTGCTTACGCCTGACGATCTCGTGCCGGAAGTCAGAATAGATCTCCAGGTCGCGATCGAGTGCGCGGACGACGAGCTCGAGAAGATGCTTCGTCATTTCGAACCATTCGGCGTTGGCAATCCGATGCCGATTCTCGTCGCGCGCGGTGTCACCATCGCAGCTCCGCCACGAGTCGTCGGAAAAGACGGTCTCAAGCTGCGGCTGACTGCGGGAGCTGGATACCTCGAGGCGATTGGATGGGGAATGGGGCCGCGCGTCGCTGAATTCGACGTCGGATCGACGGTAGATGTCGCGTTTCGGCTCGACCGCGACGAGTATCGCGGGGAGAGCCGGCTGCAGGCGCGCATTGCCGACATCCGGCCGCAGCAGCCGCCGGCCGGCTGATTCGTGCGGATAGTGGCGGGCCGGTGGCGGGGGAGGAGGATTGAGGCACCCCCAGGGGCCGCGGTGCGTCCGACGCTCGACAGCGTACGGGAAGCGTGGATGAGCATTCTCCAGATGCAGCTTCCGCTGGCACGCGTGGTCGATCTCTTCGCGGGTTCCGGCGCCCTCGGGCTCGAAGCTTTGTCGCGCGGCGCGCAATCGGCTGAGCTTGTCGAGAAGGATCCGCGGTCGCTTCGCGTATTGAAAGAAAACGTTGCGCAGCTCGGAGCGGAGGCGTCGGTCACAATTCGTCGCGCCGATGCGCTGCGCTTTGCCGAAACTCTGCCGGCGCGCGCGTTCGATATCGCCTTCGCCGATCCACCGTACTCCGCGGGCTACGCGGCGAAGCTGGCGGAGATCTGGAAGCGTACGCCGTTCGCGCCGATAATGAGCGTGGAACATGCAACGCAGGAAAAGATGCCCGATGGCGGCGAGACGAGGCGTTACGGATCCACCGCGATCACCTTTTACCGCAGCGAGGTTTAGCGTGCCGACAACCGCGATCTACGCGGGCAGCTTCGATCCGATCACTCGCGGCCATGAAGACCTGATCCAGCGCAGCTGCGAGTTCGTCGATCGGCTCGTCGTCGCCGTCGCCGACAACAGCGCCAAAAAACCGCTCTTCAGCCCCGACGAGCGGGTCGACCTGATCAGGCGCGCCGTCGGCGACGATCCATGCGTCGAGGTGATGCAGTTCCGAGGGCTCCTCGTCACGTTCGCGCGGGAGGTCGGCGCGTCGCTCATCATCCGCGGCCTTCGCGCGGTGAGCGACTTCGAATATGAGTTCCAGATGGCGCTGATGAATCGCAATCTTTCGCCCGGATTGGAGACCGTGTTCATGGTGCCGTCGGTCGAAACGACCTATATCAGCTCGAGCATCATCCGCGAGATCGCCCAGTTTGGCGGATCGCTCGAAGGGCTCGTACATCCCTCAGTCGCGCAAGCCCTGGTCGAGAAGTACAAGATCGGCAACGCGGGCCGATGACCGGCTTCGTCGAGACCGTCCGCCGACGCGCGGCCGCTCTCGACAGAACGATAGTATTCCCGGAGAGCCACGATCCCCGAATCCTCGAGGCCGTCACCCTGCTGGCACGGTCGCGGATCGTTCGGCCCGTGCTCGTGCTCGATCCGGCGGCGCCGGAGACTCACCCGGCCGCCCGTGCAACCGGCGCCGCGACGATCGTGTGTGACGAATCGCGCCCGCTCGATTTCGCCGACCTTCTGGTTGCGCGCGGAACCTTCGACGGATGTGTCGCCGGAGCCGTCTACACCACGGCGGAGGTGCTCCGCGCGGCGATCAAAATCATCGGGCCCGCTCCCGGCGTCAGCACCGTGTCGAGCGCCTTCTATATGGTCGCCGGTCGCGACTGGGAAGCGAGTTCCGCGGTGCTGACATTCACCGACTGTGCCGTTGTTCCCGCGCCGACAGCCGATCAGCTCGCCGACATCGCCGCCGCCGCCGCCGCCGATCGGCGCCGGATCGTGGGGGATGAACCCAGGGTCGCCCTTCTCTCCTTCAGTACGGCCGGCAGCGGCAGCGGCCCCTCCGTTGATGTGGTGAGGCAGGCTGTCGCAATCATCCGCGAACGCGACCCGTCCCTCACAGTGGACGGAGAATTGCAAGGTGACGCCGCATTGATACCTTCGGTTGCCGCCCGGAAGTCGCCGGACAGCACTGTGATGGGCGACGCCAATGTGCTGGTGTTTCCTTCGCTCGATGCCGGCAACATCGCTTACAAGCTCGTGCAGCGGCTCGGTGGAGCGCGCGCAATCGGGCCCGTGCTTCAGGGGCTTGCGAGGCCTGCCGCCGATCTCTCGCGCGGCGCGCAGCCGGAGGACATTATTAACGTTGCCGCAGTCACTGCGCTGCAGACGCTTGACGCGCCGGCAGGCGAACACATTCGGAGACAAGCATGAGTTTCGCGATCACCAGGCAGGGCGAAGTCGTCGTAGTCGATGTCGAGGGTCAGCTCATCGTCGGCAACAGGCAGGAGCTGAAACAGAAAGTCCTCGACGAGCTCGAGAAGGGCGCCAAGCAGTTCCTGATAGACTTCAGTCAGACCGGATACATCGACAGCTCCGGGCTGGGCGTACTTGTATCACTCTCCAAGAAGATCCGCGAGCAGGGAGGTGAGCTTCGACTCGCCAACCTCAACGACGATCTCCAGACGCTCTTTGAGCTCACCAAGCTCGATACCCTCTTCCAGATCTCGGACACGCGGGAGCGCGCACTCGAGAGCTTTTGATGGGTGAAAAAAGCGTCGCGCTGGATGTCGAGATTCCCAGCGACGTCAAATACATTGAAAAAGTCATAGAGCTCGCGGCGCTTCGGTGTCGCGAGCTTCACGTTCCCGCCAGGAAATGCTCACTGAATGTGCGAGTTGCGCTCGCCGAAGCGCTCTCGAACGCGATCCTCCGCGGAAACGCGACCGGCGACGGCAAGCGCGTTCGCGTTCGCGCCACGGTCAGCGATGACGAGGTCGTGTTCGACGTCTTTGACGATGGTCCGGGATTCGATCTAGCTGCGCCCAGGGCGGACCCCACGACTCCCGAGAACCGTCTCAAGGAGGAGGGCCGGGGCCTCTATCTCATGGGCCGGCTGATGGATCGAGTCGAGCGATTCACGTCGGAGGGCAACGTCGTCCGTCTCACGCTGAGGCGGAAGTGAAGGAACTCGAGGCGATGCTCATCGCATTCCGCGAATCGACCCGCTGTGACGCGGGAGTATGGAGCACACGTCCGGGCGGTGGCGCGCTCGATATCGTGGCGCGCTCGTCGCCGCGCCTGCTGCCCCCCGATACGCTCCCCGATGCGAACGCCGGCACATCGGTCACCGCGAATGGCGGAACGATGATCGTCGCCGCCGTTCCGGGGGTAAAGCGCACCTGGCTGGCGATCGCGCCTTGCGATGAAGATGCGCCGCCCGCCGGCCACCACCTCAAGATGCTGCTTCCCTTCGTGGCTCAAGTGCTGCGCGGCACGCAAGAGGTTGAGCACGCCGCGATCGAGCTCGCCGAGCGTTACGAGGAGATCAATCTCCTCTACACGATCGGCGACATACTGGGACGCACTGTCACCCTCGAGGAAGCGGCGGCGACTATTCTGACCGAGATCTCGGAGACTGTCGGCGCACGCCACGGGTCGATTCTCGTCCACGAGCCGGCGACCGATTCGCTCCACGTGGTTGCGGCAATCGGCGCTGACACCGACACCGCCCTCCCGATCGCCGTGGACGATCCGGATTGCGTTTCGGCGCGGGTTTTCCGCACGCAGCATCCGCTGACCGTCGAGGCCGGCGAAATGGAGTGTGAAGCCGAGCGGCCCTATCGGCGCGGTGAGATGCTCTCGGTGCCGATCATGTGGACGACTCCCTCCGGAGGCGAGCCCCTGGGGGTCGTCAACCTTTCGGATCGCCGGTCGCGACAGCCATACAGCGCGGGCGATCAGAAGCTCGTTGCCGCGATCGCGACCCAGATCGGCACCGCGATTCAGAACGCCCGCCTGGTGCGCTCGTCGCTCGAGCAGCAGCGGCTTCTCCAGGAGATGTACCTCGCTCACGACCTGCAGATGAAGCTCCTGCCCAAGACCAGCATCGTCGCACCGCAGGCCCAGGTCGCCGCACGCGTCGTTCCCGCCGAAAGCGTGGGTGGCGACTTCTATCACCTCTTCCGGATGCCGAATTACCGGACGGGCGTCATGATCGGCGACGTCTCGGGGCACGGATACCGCGCCGCCCTGATCATGGCCCTCGCGATGAGCGCGTCCGCCATTCACGCACAGAGCGCAGCTGACCCCGGACAGGTGTTGTCGCTGATCTTCGGATCGCTGCGCGAGGAGCTGTCGAGCACCGAGATGTACATCTCGGTGTTCTTCGGAGTCATCGAGCACCGCGAATCCACCCTCAGGTACGCCAACACCGGGCATCCGCACGCGTTCATCGTGCCGGCCGAGGGAGAACCACGGCGCCTCGCCGCCGGCGCACCGCCCCTCGGCCTGAGCGAAGATGTGCCGGCGTCTTCGACCGAGCGCTGGCGTGCGGGAGACGACCTCCTGGTACTGTTCACCGACGGAATCAGCGACGCCCGCAATGCGGCCGGCGAACGACTCGGCGAGCGCGCTGTCCTTGACCGGATCGTAGAGATGAGAGCAGGGGCACCGGAAGCGATTGTCGAGAGCGTGTTCGAGCTCCTCCGCGAACACTGCGGAGACATTCCAAGCCCCGATGACCTGACACTCCTCGTTCTTCGAACCTGACGGTGCGCGGCGCCCGAGTCCACCCTCCCGTGCTCAAGCGATTCGGACAGCATTTCCTGTTCGATCGGACAGTACTGGAGGCGACCGCGGACGCCGTGGCTCCGGCGCCGGACGAAACCGTGATCGAGATCGGCGCGGGCCGTGGTGCGCTCACTGACCTTCTCGCCTGCCGCTGTCGGCGACTGATTGCGGTGGAGATCGACCGCGCCCTCGCCTCCGTCCTTCGCGAGCGGTTCGCCGGAAGTCCGCATGTTGAAATTGTCGAGATCGACGTGCTCGACGCCGATCTCGGCGCTATGGGAGGAGGGCCGTTCGTCGTCGCCGGGAACGTGCCCTACTACATCACGACGCCGATACTCTTTCACGTTTTGCAGCCGCCCTTTCCGAGGCATGCAGTGTTTCTCGTGCAGCGGGAGGTCGCTGAGCGAATCGTCGCCTCACCGGGCAGCAAGGTGTATGGCGCCCTCACGGTAAACGTCCAGGCCATCTCCGACGCCGAGATCATCAGGCACGTTCCGCCGGCCGCCTTCCGGCCCCGGCCGAGGGTCGATTCGACCGTGATTCGCATCACGCCACGGAAGCAGGAGAGGCTAATCGCGCCGCCCGAGGTACGCCCTTTCAGGATATTCGTTCAGGCGGCGTTCGGAATGCGCCGCAAGCAGATGGCAAACGTGCTGCGTGCGGTGCGAGGATTGTCCGCCGCCGATGCCGGTGCTGCCCTCGAGCTTGCCGGCATCGATCCGGCCGCGCGACCCGAGACGCTATCGCCAGGGCAATTCGCGCTGCTCATGCGGACGACCGCCGAAACCGCAATAGCGAACGCGTAAACACCGATGTGCGGCTGTATTTGCGCTTTCCCGTTTTGCGGTTCGAACACCTGTCGCTGTCGGCGCCTCATATAGTGTGAAGCGATGTCTCATTCACTCTACTGGAATCCATCATGCCGACACCGAACCCAGCCCCGGCCGCCGCCGCCCGATCAATGGTAATCGCGCTTGCCTTCGTCGAGGCCGCGATTCTCATCCCGATAGTTCTCTTCATCTACTTCAGCCGGCCGTGACCGACCCCATGGAGACAAAACGTATGACAGTCCCGGATTCCCAATCCCGCGTCCGCCAGACGGCGCTGGTCGCGATCGAGCGGCAGGAGCGTTATACGAGGCTGGCGATCGCCGCCGCTGGCGTGATCGAGGTCGTCCTGATCGGCGCGATACTCTTGTCCATCGATTTCTCCAACCCGGTTCATAAACTGATCCTGCTCGCCACGCTCCTTACCTATCTCCCACTGGCACTCGGCATGATGGCACTCGGGAGCCTAAACAGCCGGCACACACGGAGTATTCTCCTCGCCATTCAAATGGCCTCGAACGAACGCGGGCAGCAGGGCTGACATAGCCGCGGGCGAAGGCCACGCGTAAGTGCTCGCGAGTGCCGGCAGCGCGTGATGCGCCAGACCAGCGCGCCGAAGCCTGGCTCGTGCTTCGCGCGCAAGCCGGCGATCGCGATGCGCTCGAGTCACTCCTGCGTCGCATCGAGCCGGCTGCGCAGCGCTACATCGCAGGGCTCACAAGGGCCTCGCCCGACGCCGAGGACGTGCTCCAGACCGTGATGCTGACGGTGGTGCGCAAGATCACGGCGCTCCGCGATCCAGCGCTCTTCCGGCCGTGGCTGTACAGGATAGCGTCGCGGGAGTCGTTCCGCTCGCTCCGCGCCGAACGGGAATGGCGGGGATTGATCGACGACGGAACGGCGCCCGACAGCATGGCTGACTCGTCAGAGCTCGAGGATCAATTGATCCGCCGGATCGATGTTCCTTCGCTCGTCGCACGACTCTCACTGGGGAGTCGAACCGTGGTAACGCTTCACTACATGGAAGGCCTTTCGCTGAGCGAGGTTGCGACCTCGCTGGGTCTGAGCGTCGGCACGGTGAAATCGCGGCTTGCCTACGCGCTGGCGCAACTCCGGGCGGGACCTGCCCTTTAGTGGTCTCACGCGACCCACGGCCGAAAGGCACATAGAAAAAGCGGTTACGCTTTCTCTTCTGTCCTGTCTCTAACGCCTCGCTACCGGTCCGCCCCTCGATTAGTGAGGGCGAAGGTCAGGCCCTCGAGCTCCATCGCCATGTTGACGGTACGCAGGGTCACATCCGCGGGCACGGTTATCTGCGTTGGTGCGAAGCTCAGAATCGCCTTGATACCGGCCTTCACCATCCGGTCTACCAGAACCTGCGCCTCCTCCGCCGGCACGGCGAGCACCGCGATGTGGTATTGGCGCGCGACGATGTCGCGCTCGAGATCGGCGATGTCGAGCACGGTGACGCCGCCCCACTGCTTGCCGATCTTTCCCGGGTCGCTGTCATAGACCCCGCTCACCATGAACCCGCGCTCGGCGAAACCCGCGTACCGGGCGAGAGCGGAGCCGATCTTCCCCGCGCCGACGATGCAGACCCGCCACTGCCTTTCAAGTCCAAGGATCTCGCGCAACCTCGAAGAGAGCTCCGGGACGGAATACCCGAGTCCCCGCTTGCCGAACGATCCAAAGAACGAGAGGTCCTTGCGAACCTGGGCTGATGTCGTCCCGCCGAGTCTGGCGAGATCGTCACTGGAGGTCGTGAGCGCCCCGCGCGCCCCGATGTCCTCGAGGAAGCTCAAGTAAATTGAGAGGCGGCGAACAGTTGATTCCGCTATTCGTTTCACGATTCCGCTAGCTTGTGAATTAAATCACAAGTTAGACAGGAACCAGAAATCGGGCAACACGCAACCGCGCACATTGCCGCCCATAATTACTTTCCTCATCCATGGCTGTTCATGTAAGCTCGGAGATCGGACAACTCCGGTCGGTCCTCGTCCATCCGCCCGGTGCAGAACTCGTCGCTGTAACTCCTTCAACTCGCGCGGATTACTTGTACGACGACATCATGGATGTCGCGCAGGCACAGAGGGAGCACCGGCGATTCGTCGCGATTCTGGAACGATTCGCGACCGTCCACCACGTGCGCGACCTGCTCGCCGAGGTGCTGGCCGACGAAGAGACGAAGCAGCGCCTGCTTCATGATACGCTGGACATCGTGCCGTCCGAGCCCCTCGCGCGGGAGCTCGATTCGCTCGCGCCGGCTGAGCTGGTGCGGACGCTCATCGAGGGAAGGGAGGAGTCGCCGGGTCAGCTCACCCGCATCCTGAACGAGCAGGGCTACATGCTTCCCCCGCTTCCAAATCTCTTCTTCACGCGCGACGTCGCAATGGGCATAAACGATCACATGATGATCGGTTCCATGCGGTACGGAGTGCGGTGGACCGAAGAGCTGATCATGAAGGCGATATTCCGGTACAACCCGAAGGTTGCGAATCGCGGGATTCTCTACGACGGGTCGAGGGAGCATCGCATGAACTACACACTTGAAGGCGGTGACGTACACCCGCTTCGCCGTGACACGCTGCTGATTGGATTCAGCGAGCGCTCGAGTCCGGCCGCGATTGACAACCTCGCATCAGTCGTGTTCCAGCACACCGAGGTAACCGATCTGATCATCGTCATCATGCCGGGAGAGGAGGCCGCCATCCATCTCGACATGATCTTCACTCAGGTCGACCGCGAGCTGTGTGTCGTTCACCCTCCGCATTTCATGGGACCCGAGCGGCTGCCGATCCTGCACTGGCGGAAGAGCACCGGCCGGATGCAGGAAATGGCGAGCCTGTTCGATGCCCTTCGCGGGTGCGATCTGCGGATGGAGCCGATCTTCTGCGGCGGCGAGCGCCGCATCCACCAGGAACGCGAGCAATGGGCATCCGGGTGCAACTTCGTCGCGCTGCGTCCGGGCGTCGTCCTCTCCTATGCACGTAACGAGGTAACGCTCGACGAGATGCGAAAGACCGGATTTCGGATCGTTCCCGCGAGCGAGTTCCTCGAGAGCGATAACGAAATTCCGGCCAGCGACAGGGCCGTCATCACCTTCGAGGGTGGCGAACTGGTGCGGGGCGGCGGCGGCCCACACTGCCTTACCTGTCCCATCAACAGAGACGATCCGTGGCAGTGAAGAGTGGCGGAATGGAAGCGAGGCGCGATGCGACCTTCCTCACGGACAAGGCCGCCGCGTTTCTCGCGACGGGCCCGGCCGACGTGGTCGACCTCATCGGCCACATCTGCAATCTGCCTGGTGCGCCTCGAATCGTCGCCGAACACATGGCCAACGCAATGTTCGCGGGCAGGCCGGAATTCTCGCGCGATTCGTTCGGGAAATGGCTGCTCGCTGATTCGCGATTCGACGGGTTTCCCCGAAGGTCGGCCGGACGGGCCATACCCGCCGTCCCACTCACGGCACTGTCCTACGCCGTGGTCGACGTCGAAACCACCGGCGGCAGGGCCTACGGCGGCGATCGCATCGCCGAGATCGCGGCGGTGCTCGTCGATCGCGGCCAGATAACTGAGGTCTACGAGACTCTCGTCAATCCGCGGCGGCCGATCCCGGCGTTCGTGAGCCGCCTCACCGGAATCACCTGGGAGATGGTGAGGCACGCACCCACCTTCGATGCGATTGCGCCGCGGGTTCTGCAGACGCTCGAGGGGAACGTCTTCGTTGCGCACAACGCGGCGTTCGACTGGCGGTTCGTCGCCGCCGAGCTCAGCCGAGCCATGGAAATGGGGCTCGCCGGGAGAAAGCTCTGCACCGTCCGCCTCGCTCGGCAGCTTCTGCCGCAGCTCCGGCGCCGCTCGCTCGACCACGTCGCCAATTACTACGGAGTCAAGATCTCCAGGCGCCACAGGGCTGCCGGCGACGCCTTGGCGACGGCCCGTTGCCTGCTCCGTATGCTCGACGACGCCGCACAGCGGGGCTGCCTGACGTGGGACGACCTCGACTTTCTGCTCGGCGCGCGTGACGCCCGGCAGCGTCGCAGACGGCGGGCGATGCCATCACCAGTCAAATGGGACACCACCGCGTGAATCCAGCTCCACTCGTCGAGAGTCGTCAGCTCGGAGACCTCCGTATTCACGCCATCCAGGCAGGCGGGCAGCGCCTGGACGGCGGCGCGATGTTCGGAGTTGTTCCCAAGCCGCTCTGGGAACGACGCATACCGGCCGACGACAGAAACCGCATCCAGCTCGGCATGCGATGCCTGCTCGTCGAGCACCCGTCCGGACTCATTCTCGTCGACACCGGAGCCGGCAATAAGGAAGAGAAGAAGTTCCGTGACATCTACGGAATCGAAAACGAGGGAGCCAGCGGCCGCACGTCCCTGGAGGACGGGCTGCGCGAAGTCGGGGCGCAGCCCGAGGACATCGCCGTCGTGATAAACACGCATCTGCACTTCGATCACGCCGGCGGAAACACGTACCGTGACGCCGAAGGAAGAATCAAGGTCTCGTTTCCGAACGCGCGGTACATAGTGAAGCGCGGGGAATACGACTACGCTACACATCCGAACGAGCGCACCGGCGCCAGCTACTTCGAGCCAAACTTCATGCCCGTTGTCGCCGCCCATCAGTTCGAGTTCGTGGTTCGCGAGAAGGAGATCGTGAAGGGCATCCGCGTCGTTCCGACGCCCGGCCACACACCGTTCCATCAGAGCGTGCTGATAGAATCCACGGGGCAGCGCGCGTGTTTCCTGGGCGATCTCGTGCCCACGCATGCGCACCTGCCCCTGCCATGGATCATGGGATACGACGTCGAGCCGCTGGTGACGCTCGAGACGAAGCGGCGAATCCTGCGCCAGGCGGAGGATGAGGATTGGCTGCTCATCTTCGAGCACGACGCGAGCGTGGCGTGGGGGCGGGTGGAGCATGATGGGAAGAACTACCGTCTCCGGCCGGAGGGTTGAGCGATGCGACGTCTCGGTGTGGCAGCCGGGTTGACTAGCAAAGGATGGAATGTCCGGTTGCCACGGAGGCACGGAGGCACGGAGGCTACCCTCAGAGGGGAAGACCGTCTCCCAACCGCTGCAAATGAATTTAGGGTTTCCGTGGCAAAAAAGCGCTCGCAAGTCCGCTTGCACGCGATCCCCAAGTCGTTTACTCTTAGCCAGTTACACAGTGACAAGCAGTCGGCCCAGGCGGGCCGCCTCACCCTCTGGCCCTTGCCTTCTGGCGAGGAGTGCTGCAGGAGTTCAAGCCACCCGGCGCCGAAGGTCCGTTTCGGCCCAGTTGCGCGCGAGCTCTCCAGAGGGCTCGCGCTTTTCGTTTGCAGTTTTCCTTCAAAGAGGTAGCCGAGTATTCAGGACACAACAAAACGCGTGCGCGTGAACAGGCAGATTCGTATCAGCCCGCTCCGCGTTATCGCAGCCGACGGCGCGCAGCTGGGAATCATGGATGTCGATACCGCACTTGCCGCCGCGGTAGATCAGGGGCTGGATCTGGTAGAGGTTGCACCGCTCGCCCGTCCTCCCGTCGTTCGGATCATGGATTACGGGAAGTTCAAGTTCGAGCAGGCCAAGATGGCGCGGCAGGCGAAGAAGAAACAGCACGTGATTCATTTGAAGGAAGTCAAGTTCCGTCCTGGAATCGAGGAGCACGACTTCGCGACGAAGACCCGCCACGCGCGGGAATTTCTCGCCGAAGGAAACAAGGTTAAGGTGACGCTGATGTTTCGCGGCCGTCAGATCGCGCATCCGGAGCTCGGGCGCGTGGTCGTCAACCGGGTGGCCGCCGCACTCGCGGATGTCGCGAAGGTAGAGACCGAGCCGAAGTTCGAAGGAAAGTTCATGACGATGATCCTCACGCCGAAGTAGAGCCGGCGTTCAGGTTCAGCGTCGCTACAATCAATAGAGACAGATCATGCCGAAGATGAAAACCCACAAGGGCGCCAAGAAGCGGTTCTCCATCACCGGTTCGGGGAAGGTGAAGCGCATGAAGGCGTTCAAGAGCCACATACTCACCAAGAAGACGTCCAAGCGGAAGCGCAACCTCCGCCGGTCGACCACGTTCACAACGCGTGGCGAAGAAAAGAACATCAAGCGCCTCTTGCAGGCATAAAGGAGAACTACGATGCCTCGCGTCAGATCGAATGTGGTGCGCCTGAAGCGCAAGAAGCAGGTGATGAAAGCGGCCCGCGGTGCTTTCGGCGCGCGAAGCAAGCTGTGGAAAGCGGCCAAGGAAAACGTCGAGCGCGGCTGGAAGTATGCGTATCGCGATCGCAAGAACAAGAAACGCGATTTCCGCCGACTCTGGATCGTCCGCATCAACGCCGGCGCGCGCCAGCACGACATGAGCTACAGCGTATTCATGAACGGACTGAAGCAGGCCGGAATCGAAATCGACCGGAAGGTGCTCTCCGACCTCGCCGTCAACGACTCGGCTGCTTTTGGCGCATTGGCGGAGAAGGCGCGCGCGGCACTTTAATACGCCGTAGTGACGATAGACGAATTCCTCGGAGCGCTTGACGCGCTCGATGCCAGCGCCCTTGCGCTCATTGCCTCCGCCTCGACACCGGCTGAGCTGGAGCTGGCACGCAACCGAGTCATCGGCAGAAAGAGCGGAGAGCTGGGCGCGATCATGAAAGCGCTCCCGTCGCTCGCGCCAGAGGAACGACGCGGGGCGGGGGCCGCGGTCAACCGCGTGAAATCGGTGATCGAAGCGGCGTTGGCGCTCAGGGCATCGGCCGTTGCTGCAGGTGGTGTGATCGACTCGGCGCGCGATCTCACGATGCCCGCCCGGCGCCAGTGGAAAGGAGGCAGACATCCGGTCACGGTCGTGATCGAGGAGGTCGAGGAGATTTTCCGCGAGTTGGGTTTCACGACCGCGCTCGGGCCGGAAGCTGAAACGGAGTGGTACAACTTCTCCGCACTGAACTTTCCGAGCGACCATCCGGCGATGGAAATGCACGATACGCTCTACCTGGGTGACGATACGCTGCTACGGACACACACGTCGCCCGTGCAGATCAGGACAATGCAGAGGTATCCGCCACCGATTCGCATTCTCGCTCCGGGCAACGTGTACCGGCGGGATTTCTTCGACGCGTCGCATGCGCCGATGTTCGCCCAGATCGAAGGGCTGGCGGTGGACGAGGGAATCGGCTTCGTAGATCTCAAGGCTACGCTCACCCACTTCGCGAACCGGTTCTTTGGAGCGACGAAGACGCGATTTCGACCGAGCTACTTCCCGTTCACTGAGCCATCCGCGGAGATGGATGTGGAGTGCCGCATCTGTCACGGGAGCGGCTGCTCGAGCTGCAAGAACACGGGCTGGATGGAGATCTTCGGTTCGGGGATGGTTCATCCACGTGTTCTCGAGGCCGTGGGCGTAGACGCCGAGCGGTACACGGGCTGGGCCTTCGGCATGGGCCCCGCGCGCGCGGCCATGCTTCGTTACGGATTGCCCGACATCCGTCTGCTCTACGATTCGGACATGCGCTTCCTGGAGCAGATCGCAGGATGAACGCGTCGTATCTGTGGCTGCGCGACTTCGTTCCGTTCGATCTTTCTGCGACGGGCATTGGCGATCTTCTGACGTCGCGGTGTGCGACCGTGGATGAGGTGGTGCCGCTTCGCCAGGACCTCTCAGGGATCGTCATCGGACGTGTCGTCGAAGCGGCGCCGCATCCCGACTCGGATTACCTATGGGTCACAAAGGTCGACGCGGGGTTGGGCGTTCTGCACGACGTCGTGTGCGGGGCGTCCAACGTCTCGGTTGGCACGTCCTACCCATTCGCTGCAGTCGGGACAGTGCTGCCTGGTGGTCTGAAAATCGAGAAGCGAAAGATTCGCGGTTCTGTGTCGGAGGGCATGCTGTGTTCGGCGCGTGAGCTGGGACTGGGTGCCGATCACGAAGGTATCATGGCGCTCGAGACCGCCGCTGCCCCGGGATCCCGCTTTCTGGACGTTTTGCCTGTCGGCGATTCGCGGTTGCTTGTCGACGTCCTTCCGAATCGGCCCGACCTGCTCTCGCACCAGGGGTTGGCGCGGGAGATCGCGGCCGCGACCGGTGTGGCATTGTCGCGTCCTCCCATCCCCGGATCCGCGCGCGCGGGTAGCGGACTGGTGGACCCGGGCAACGGTCACCGTGCAACGGGCACCGGGAACCTGGCGCCCGTGGTGGAGGTGCAGGACGCCGAGGGATGTCCGAGATACATGAGTGCAGTGGTTCGCGGCGTGACGGTCGCTCCCAGTCCCGACTGGCTCGCGTCGCGCATTGAGTCGGTGGGCGGCAGGTCGATCAACAACGTGGTGGACGTCACGAACTACATGCTCCACGGATTCGGCCAGCCGATGCACGCCTTCGACCTTGCGCGGCTCTCCGGCAATCGAGTCGTAGTGAGGCGCGCCTCGCCGACCGAGAAGCTCGTCACGCTTGATGGCGTCGAGCGCAGGCTCGACGACAGCATGACAGTGATCGCCGACGCGGAGAAGCCCCAGGCGATCGCCGGCGTCATAGGCGGGAAGGGAAGCGAGGTCAATACCAGCACGACCGACATTCTCCTGGAGGCCGCGGTTTTCGACGCCGCGCGCGTGCGGGCAACCCGCACCAGGCTCGGAATCTCCACCGACGCGAGCTACCGGTTCGAGCGTGGAGTCGACCGGACGTCAGTTCCGGATCTTCTCGCATACGCGACAGAAATGCTCGTATCGGTTGCAGGAGCCACCAGCGGAGAGATTACCGACTCGAGTCCAGCAGCGTTGGCGCCGCGCTCAGTCGAGCTGCGTCTTTCGCGCGTTGCTCAGCTGCTGGGGCAACCCGTCACGCGCGAAGAAATTGACTCCAATCTTTCCGCGGTCGGATTCTGGATCGCGTCTGGTGCCGGCGACCGCCTCGAAATTGGTGTGCCAACGTTCAGGCCGGACGTTGTCAGCGAAATCGAGCTGATCGAAGAAGTTGCGCGCCTCCACGGGTATGAGAACTTCTCGTCGGAGCTGCGGCCATTCCGCCCGGGTACTGTTCCCGATGCGCCCATGCATCTTGCGGCGAAGCGGGTGCGAGGGGCGTGTGTCGCCGCCGGGTTGCTCGAGGCGCGGCCGATGCCCTTCGTGCGCACCGGGGACGACTCCCACCGCGTAAGAAACCCTCTTGCCGAGGACGAAGCGTTCCTGCGTACCAGTATTCTCGATTCGCTGGCGCGACGGGCGGAATACAACCTTGCGCACACCCAGCGAAACGTCCGCCTCTTCGAGATCGGAACTGTGTTCACTGCCGATCGTGACGCTGATACGGGCGCGCCAGCAGAGCAAACGCACGCCGCCGCAGTCGTGCTCGGCGATCGCCGGCCGGCGCATTTCACTGAACCCAGGCCGCCTCATTACGACGAATGGGACGCCAAGGGCCTTGCGGTGCTGATCGGGTCGGCTGCGTTTCCCGGGGCCGACATCACGTGCGTTCCAGCAGGCGGCGACCTGCTCTGGACAGTCACGGCCAACGACCGGCCGGCCGGCTCCGTCAGGCGACTCAAACTCGATGCTCCGGTTTGGGCGGCGGCGGCGTTCGGGATCGAGGTGGACATGGAGGCGCTCTCGGATGCGCTAGCCGAGCCGAAACCCTACATGCCGGTTCCGGCGATGCCCTCGATGGAGGTTGACCTTGCGCTAGTCGTTCCCGACTCGACGCCTGCCGCTGATGTCGAACGCGCGATCCGAAACGCGGCAGGCGATTTGCTCGAGTCGCTCGCTCTGTTCGACGAGTTCCGTGGGATTGGAATCTCTGAGGGAATGCGAAGTCTGGCGTGGCGATTGACCTTCCGGCATCCCGAACGCACACTTCGCGAGAAGGAAATACAAGGCCGCACCGCGAAAATTCTTAGCGCCCTCGAGGCAGCACTTGGCATCAGACAGCGAACTTTCTGAAACGGCCTCCGCCTTCGAAGAGCTCCGGCAGCTTGTCGGTCACCTGGGCGAAGAACTCGTTGCGTTCCGCCGCCGCGCCCTTCAGGCCGAAGCTCGCGTCAAAGCCTTCGACGCCTCCGCCGGGTCTGTGCGTACGAGTCCGGAACGGGTCGAGAAGCTCGAGCGCGAGAACGCCGAGCTGCGCAAGCGTCTGGAAACGGCACGCAGCCGCACCCGGCAGATGCTCGACCGCGTACGGTTCCTACGCCAGCAGCACGAGGGGGCGACAAGATGACGACCCGCAAGAATGTCGTGAAGGTTATGATACTTGGCGGCGAGTACACTCTGCGCACCGAGACGACCCCCGAGCACACGATGGCTGTCGCGGCCTACGTTGACCAGGCGATAACCGAGACGATGGAATCGGGCGCCCGCGTCGAGAGCCACAAGGCGGCCATCCTCGCCGCCCTCCGCATTGCGGGCGAGCTGTTCGAGGCGCGAGAGGAGGCCGCGGAGCTGTCCACCGGAATGCGCAGCCTTAGCGACGAAATCAGACCGTGGCTCCCCCCGGCCAAGCGCCGCGATTAGTTTAACCCCAGACACGCGACGACTTTTCGGCGCGTTTGGGGCCGCCTGTGGCGCTGCCGCGGGCTCTACATAGATCCATCAAATGACTGATTCGGCGTGGCTCGCCGCGGGTGGCGCTGTACTGGTTGCACTGGCCTCTGCGGTTTTTTTCTTTTTTGGACGACGGGCAGGCAAGAGTTCCGAGATAGCGCGTCAGGTCGAGACGCGGGCGACCGCCGAGGAGACCGCAAAGCGCATTCTCGATGATGCCGCACGCGACGCCGACTCCCTTCGCAAGAGTGCCGTACTTGGCGGCAAGGAGGAGCTCATCCGCCTCCGCGAGGATTGGGAGCGCGAAGTTCGCAAGCGCCGCGAGGAGGTCGAGACCGAAGAAAAGCGCGTTCAGGAGCGCGAAAGCCTTCTCAACCGCAAGTATGACCTCCTCGAGCAGCGCGAACGCGAAACGACCACGCGTACCACGGAGCTCGGCCACCGCCAGCAGGCGCTGAGCTCGCGCGAGCAGGAGCTTGAGCGGCTGCTCACCGAAGAGCGGCGACGCCTCGAGCAGCTGGCCGGCATCTCCGCGCAGGAAGCGAAGAACGAGCTTGTCCAGCGGCTCGCGGACGAAGCGCAGGCCGACGCTGCCAATCGCATTCGCGACATCCGCGAAGCAGCAAAGCGAAACGCCGACCGTGAGGCAAAGAAGATCATCGCCCTCGCCATCCAGCGGATTGCGGCCGAACAAACCGCCGAGACCACCGTGTCAGCTGTGGCACTGCCGAATGACGAGATGAAGGGTCGCATTATCGGCCGCGAAGGCAGAAACATCCGAGCGTTCGAGCTCGCGACGGGAGTGGACGTCATTATCGACGACACGCCCGATACCGTGGTCGTCTCGTGTTTCGACCCCGTGCGCCGCGAAGTTGCACGCCTTTCGCTCGAGAAGCTGGTGGCCGATGGCCGGATTCACCCCGGCCGGATCGAGGAAGTTGTGGACAAGTCGCGCGAGGAAGTGAACGCCGGGATCATCGATACGGGGGAACGCGCCGCGTACGCGAGCGGAGTCCATGGGCTCCACCAGGAGATTATCAAGCTCATCGGTCGCATGCGCTGGCGCACCAGCTACGGTCAGAACATTCTCAGCCACTCGCAGGAAGTCGCGTGGCTCGCCGGAATCATGGCCGCCGAGCTGGGACTCGACGTCGCGATGGCTCGCCGCGGCGCCCTCCTTCACGACATGGGCAAGGTTCTCACTCACGAACACGAGGGGACGCACGTCCAGCTCGGGGTCGAGGTGGCGACGCGCTACGCAGAGCATCCGCTGGTGATCAATTGCATCGCCGCGCATCATGACGACGTCCCGCACGAGAGCGAGATATCGGTGCTGGTGCAGGCGGCGGATGCGATCTCGGGCTCGCGGCCGGGTGCGCGGCGCGAGGCTTTCGAGACGTACGTGAAGCGCCTTGAGGGGCTGGAGCGGATCGCTTCGAGCTATCGTGGTGTGGAAAAGGTCTTCGCGATTCAGGCGGGGCGTGAGGTCCGGGTGATCGTTACTCCCGACGATGTGAACGACGCTCGCATGACGACCCTCAGCGAGGAGATCGCGCGGCGCATCGAGGGTGAGCTTCAGTATCCCGGACAGATCAAGGTGGTTCTCATCCGCGAGACACGCGCGGTGGACTTTGCCCGCTGAGTTGATCGATGGCGTAGCGGTCGCGCGTTCGATACGCGCCGACGTGGCACGCGAGACGGCGATTCTGGTGGAGCGGGGAGTTCACCCGGGCCTGGCGGTAATTCTCGTCGGCGAAAATCCGGCGAGCGCGGTGTATGTCCGGTCGAAGAGGAAGGCCTGCGACGAGGCGGGGATTCACAGTGTCACGGTGCACCTCCCGGTCACGACCACGGGAGCGGAGCTCGTGGGTGCGGTAGCGGAGCTCAACGCCGATCCGAAGGTTCACGGTATCCTCGTTCAGATGCCGCTTCCCGATCAGATCGACGCCGACGCCGTGATCCGCTCGATCGACCCCGCGAAGGACGTGGACGGCTTTCATCCCGTGAACGTCGGGAAGCTCCTCATTGGAGAGCGCGACGGATTCGTGCCATGCACGCCCGCCGGCATCCAGGAGATGTTACAACGATCGGGTGTCGTAACGACGGGCCGCGAGTGCGTGATCGTCGGCCGCAGCAACATCGTCGGCAAGCCGATGGCCGCCCTGATGATTCAGGACACGCCCGCCGGTAACTGCACTGTCACTGTGTGCAATAGCCGCACGCGAAATCTTGGCGCTCATACGCGCCGAGCCGACATTCTCATCGTCGCCGCGGGACGAGCGCGACTCGTTACCGGCGACATGATCAAGCCAGGCGCGGTCGTGATCGACGTCGGCATGAACTCCATTCCCGACGCGACAGCAAGCCGCGGCGTGCGTCTCGTTGGCGACGTGGATTTCGACTCGGCGCGCGAGGTCGCGTCGCTGATCACGCCGGTGCCAGGTGGTGTGGGACCGATGACGATCGCGATGCTGCTCATGAACACGGTGCGGTCAGCCGCGCGCACCCTTTCCGCGAGCGGGGCATCTCCCGAAGCGCTGATCGGCGCATGAGATATCGCGACGGCAATACTCCTTTCGAGTCGAGCCGCCGGCAGTACGCGACCGGCCCCACGACGGCTGCTCCCGGCGCGTCCCGCGTTACCGCGGTCAGCATATCCGAGCTCAACAACGCGACCAAGGCGCTCGTCGAAGGTTCGTTCGGCCGGTTCTGGGTGCGCGGTGAAGTCAGTGATTTCAAGCCGCACCGCAACGGCCACTGGTACTTCTGTCTGAGAGATTCGGCGGCGCAGATGGCGTGCGTCGTGTGGAACAGCGACCAGCGCGCGATTCCGGCGTTGCCCGATGACGGAATGCAGGTCGTTGCCCTTGCCCAGATGACACTCTTTCCCGCTCGCGGATCGCTCCAGCTCCGCATTACCCGGATCGAGGCAGCGGGCGATGGCCTCTGGCGAAAGGCGATGCAGCTCACGGTAAAACGCCTCACCGCCGAGGGCCTGCTCGCCGACGAACGCAAGCGTCCGATGCCGAGATTTCCCCGATGCATTGCGGTGGTGACAAGCACGAGTGGAGCCGCTCTCAAGGACATCACATCGGTCGCACGCCGGCGCCGCCCAGGAATCCGAATCATCATCTCGGCGGCCGCTGTCCAGGGAGAGTCAGCGCCACTGGAGATATGCGCCGCGATCGCCCGCGTCGTTCGATGGGGTGGCGCCGATGTGGTGATCGTCGGCCGGGGCGGAGGCTCGCGCGAGGATCTATGGGCGTTTAACGACGAGCGCGTCGCGCGTGCTGTGGCGAGCTGCCCCGTACCGGTGATATCCGCTGTCGGCCACGAGATCGACATCACGGTTTGCGATCTCGTCGCCGACCTGCGCGCAGCGACGCCGTCGGCCGCCGCCGAGACGGCAATTCCAGCGCTCGACGATCTCATGGCGGCGATTCGTGCACGGCGTTCGCGGTTGCGGAGCGCGGTGAGCGAGCGCATGAGGGCCGCTTCGCTCGACATCCGAACGGCGGCGAAGAACATGCGCGCTGCCTCTATTCGGGCCACCGAGCGGCGCCGCGCGCACGTGGCGACCACCGCCGGCAGACTCAACGCGCTGAGCCCGCTGGCGACACTCGAGCGGGGCTACGCGGTCGCTCGCAGTGTATCCGGCGAGACGCTGTCCTCGGTAGAGCAGTTCGAGGGAGGGATGGCGTTCGAGTTGATGCTGCGCGATGGGTTTATCGCAGCAAGTGTGGACAGAGTGCGCCTTAACACAGATGGCACAGATGGACAGTGATGATCATCTGCGTCATCTGTGGTAATGCGCACTTGAGAGGCCTCAGTTCTCTCGTTGGCAGCACCTTTACATAGCCCCCTAAATCGTGTATTCTTCAGGGCTTAGAACGATTCCAAAGACACCAGCGCGCGAAGCGCGCGGAGAGCACAGCAACATGGCATTTCAGAAGACCGCCACCGTCGAGAAGTATCGTACGCATGGCACCGATACCGGCTCAGCCCAGGTACAGGTCGCGATTCTCACCGCGAACATCAATTACCTCACCGATCACTTCCGCGCTCATGCGAAGGACCATCACAGCCGGCAGGGCCTGCTGAAGATGGTCGGAAGGCGTCGCCGGCTGCTCGACTATCTCAAGCGGACGGACCTCGAAGGCTATCGCAAGATCATCGCTGATCTTGGCCTCCGCCACTAGACGGTTCTTCTGATGTCCCGCGCGCGGGTGCACTTTCGTGCCCGCGCGCGTTTTGTGTTCTCTCCAGAAAAATGAAAAGGCAACGAAAAGATGCAAAGGATTGAACGGGAATTCGCGGGCCGGAAGCTCATCATTGAGACCGGACGCATGGCAAAGCAGGCGGCCGGATCGGCCGTCGTACAGTTTGGCGACACGATGGTGCTCGCGGCAGTAACGGTAAGCGACAACGAAAGTCCGCTGCCTTTCTTCCCCCTCCTTGTGGAGTATCGCGACAAGGCCTATGCCGCCGGCAAGATTCCCGGCGGATTTATCAAGCGCGAAGGCCGGCCGGCAGACACCGAGATCCTGAAAGCGCGAATCATCGACCGCTCGATTCGCCCGCTCTTTCCCGAAGGCTTCAGGAACGAGATCCAGGTGTACATATACGTCGTCTCGGCCGATCAGGAGAACGACGCGGACATGCTGGCGCTCCTCGCCGCCTCATACGCGATCAACAGCTCGAAAATTCCATTCGCGGGCCCGATCGCCGGTGTGCGCGTTGGACGCGTCCAGGAAAATTGGATCCTCAACCCGACGTTTCAACAGCTTCCGTACAGCGACATGGACATCGTCGTCGCCGGCTCTGCTGATTCCATCCTGATGGTCGAGGGTGGCGCGATCGAGATATCCGAGGCCGACACCCTTGAGGCGATATCTGTGGGTCACGGCGGCATCAAGGAGCTCATCGCGCTCCAGGAAGAAATGCTCGCCAACGGCCGCGCCGAGAAAATGACGTGGAAGAAGTCCGAGCCGGCCGCTGACCTCGTGACTCGCGTCAAGGCGTTGGCGGAAGGCCGCATCAACGAAGCGATCAATCAGGCCGACAAGCACACCCGCATCCTCGAAGTCGAGCGCGTCAAGAAGGATATCGCCGTCATTCTCGACGCGGAGTTTCCGGATAACTCGAAGGATATCCGCAGCCTCGTGGAAGACGCCGAGTACAACACACTGCGCGCCCAGGTTCTCGACAGCGGCAAGCGTGTCGACGGCCGTGGTCCGCGCGAGGTGCGAGCAATAAGCATCGACGCGCCAGTCCTGCCGCGAGCTCACGGGTCGGCGCTGTTCACCCGCGGACAGACTCAGGCGCTGGTCGCCATAACACTCGGTACGGCGCAGGATGTCCAGCGTCTCGACTCGATCGATGAAGCCGGTGAGAGCACGAAGTCGTTCATGCTCCACTACAACTTCCCGCCCTTCTCAACGGGTGAGGTGCGCCCGATGCGCGGCACCAGCCGCCGCGAGATCGGACACGGAAACCTCGCCGAGCGCGCGCTCCAGAGCGTTCTCCCGCCGTTCGAAGAGTTCCCGTATACGATTCGGATCGTCTCCGATGTGCTCGAGTCGAACGGCTCGTCGTCAATGGCCTCGGTATGCGGCGGTTCGCTCGCGCTGTTCGATGCCGGCGTGCCGATTCGGGGCGCCGTCGCCGGCGTCGCGATGGGCCTGATCAAGGAGGGAGACCGCTACGCGATCCTCACCGACATTCTCGGAACGGAGGATCATCTCGGCGACATGGACTTCAAGGTCGCCGGCACGGAGAACGGAATTACGTCCATCCAGATGGACATCAAGATCGAGGGGCTGTCGCTCGAGCTCATGAAGGAAGCGATGGACCAGGCACGCGAAGGCCGAATGCACATCCTCGGCGAGATGCACAAAACGCTGGCTGCTCCGCGCTCCGATCTGTCGATGTACGCGCCGCGGATCGTGACGATGACGATCAACCCTGAGAAGATTGGCGAACTCATCGGCCCCAAGGGCAAGACGATCCGTGGAATTCAGGAAGAGACCGGAGCCGAGCTCACGGTGGATGATTCGGGCCTCGTTACGATCGCCGCGGTCGGCGGGGAAGCGATGGAGCGTGCGCGCCAGATGGTGCAGGCGGTCACGGCGGAGCCGGTAATCGGCGAGACGTATGAAGGGACGGTAAAGAGCACAACTGCTTTCGGCGCGTTTGTCGAGATCATGCCGGGCACAGAGGGACTCGTACACATCTCGGAGCTAAAGCATGGGCGTACGGAGAAGACCGAAGACGTCGTCAGCAAGGGCGATCGCGTCAAGGTCAAGCTTCTCGAGCGCGACGAGCGCGGCCGCCTTCGGCTTTCAATGAAGGCGCTTGTGCCCAAGCCAGAGAGCGCGCCGTCCGAAGCTGGCCTCGAATCCGCCGATCGCGGTGTCGCCGCCCCCGAAGGTCCGGCCGACGGCGGCAGCGGAGATGGCGAGTCGGCTGGGTCGCAGCGAGAAGACCGTCCCCGCCGGCAGCGCAGCCGTGCGCCCCGAACCGGCGGAGGTCGCGGCCGGGAGTGACCTTGCTCGCGACGAAGGAAGATGTAGGGCTTCGCCGCACCGTCCTGCCCAATGGACTTACCGTACTCTCGGAGAGCATGCCGGGAGTGCGGTCTGTTTCTTTGGGGGCGTGGGTGCGCGCCGCTTCGTTGAACGAGTCGCGCGATGTCATGGGCGTTTCGCACATGCTCGAGCACATGGTGTTCAAGGGGACGCCGACACGCTCGACGAAGGATCTCGCGCTGGCCCTCGAGACACTCGGAGGCTCGCTCGACGCGTACACTTCGCGGGAGCACACGTCGTATCAGGCACGGGTCCTGGACGAGCACGTCAGCGAAGCCGCGGACGTGCTCGCTGACCTGATATTCAGGCCGCTCCTGCGGCAGTCGGATCTCGATCTCGAGCGCAAGGTCGTGCTCGAGGAGATCAACACGGTGGATGACACACCGGACGATCTCGTCTTCGAGCTGCACGGGCCGGCGCTTTGGGGATCGCATCCCTACGGCTACCCAATTCTCGGTACTCGCGAGACCGTGTCCGCCCTGACGCCCGGCGACCTGCGAAGTTTGCACGACCGGGCGTATCATCCCGAGCAAATTGTCGTCGCCGCTGCAGGCAATGTGGATCACGACGACCTCCTTCGCGTCCTGGACTCGACGGGCTGGGCTAGCGTCGATCCTGGGGGAAAGCCGCGGCTCGCTTCGCCACCGGCCGTCCCGTTGCCACCGGCCGTCCGCCATTTCGAACGGGAAGGTGCGCAGACTCATATCGTTTTTGGCTCGGCGACCATCCCGCACAGCGACCCGAGGCGATACGCGATGACTCTTGTGAGTATGCTGCTCGGCGGCGGCATGAGCTCGCGCCTGTTTCAGCGGGTCCGGGAGGAACTTGGCCTTGCCTACGCCGTGTACACGTTCCAGTCGTTTCACAGGGACTCGGGCAACCACGGCGTGTATGTCGGCACCGCGCCGGAAACGGCGCAGCTCGCGGTGGATGCGATCCGCGAGGAACTGGCGAGGCTCGCCGCCGAGGGACTTCCCGATGACGAGCTGGCTGCTGGCAAAAGCCAGCTAAAGGGGCAGATTACACTCTCGCTCGAAAGCGTTTCATCGAGGATGTATCGTGCAGCGGGAGTCGAGCTCTACGATGAAGAGTATCGTACGCTCGACGAGCTGCTCGCGCTCGTTGAGGGGATCGCCCGTGATGACGTCATCGAAGTCTCGCGTGAGTTCTTCGCTCCGGAGATCCAGACGATCGTGAGCCTGGGTCCCCGCGGGATAATCTGAGTGATACACGGCCTATGAAACTCAACCGTACCATCGAATGAAGATCGGGGTTCCTAAGGAGATCAAGACGAACGAGAACCGCATCGCTCTCGTTCCCGCCGGCGCTGAGGCCCTCGCGGCGGCGGGTCATACAGTGATCGTGCAACAGGGAGCGGGCGAGGGGAGCGGGTTTCCCGACCACCTTTACGTCGACGCGGGTGCGACAATCGCACTGGATGCGGGTTTGGTGTGGGCTGAGGCCGACATGATCATGAAGGTGAAGGAGCCGATCACGCCCGAATGGCAGCACATGCGCGCGGGGCAGACAATCTTCACGTACTTCCATTTCGCTGCCGACGAGAAGCTGACCCGCGCCCACATCGACAGCGGCGCGACATGCATCGCCTACGAAACAGTCGAGCTTCCGACGCGCGAACTTCCGCTCCTGACTCCGATGTCGGAGGTTGCGGGAAGGATGGCGGTGCAGGAAGGCGCCAAGTAT
This sequence comes from Gemmatimonadaceae bacterium, assembly GCA_013813715.1. Taxonomy (GTDB): domain Bacteria; phylum Gemmatimonadota; class Gemmatimonadetes; order Gemmatimonadales; family Gemmatimonadaceae; genus UBA4720. The sequence goes on from JACCRF010000041.1 coordinate 180,826, forward strand.
CTGGAGAAGCTCTACGGCGGGCGCGGAGTTCTGCTGGGCGGTGTTCCCGGCGTGGCACCCGCGAAAGTCGTCATCCTCGGCGGCGGAGTTGTAGGGATCAACGCGGCCAAGATGGCTGCCGGCATGGGTGCCAAGGTCACCGTTCTCGACCTTTCGCTCGAGCGCCTTCGGTACTTGTCTGATGTGATGCCGGCGAACGTGACACTCATCTACTCCAATCGTCATAACATTCTGGAACAGATCGCCACCGCCGACCTCGTTATCGGTGCCGTACTGATTCCCGGCGCGGTGGCTCCCCGGCTGGTGCGCCGTGAGGATCTGAAGACGATGCAACCGGGATCAGTCATCGTGGACGTCGCCATCGATCAGGGCGGCTGTGTCGAGACGATCGAGCCCACGACTCACGAAAATCCAACTTATGTTGTGGACGGGGTGATTCACTATGGGGTCGCCAACATGCCCGGCGGCGTTCCGCGGACTTCGACACTCGCGCTGACCAATGCAACTTTCCCTTACGCCCTCCGGCTCGCGAACCTCGGATGGAAGAAGGCCCTTCGTGACAGCCTTCCACTTCGAAAAGGCCTGAATGTCGTCGAGGGTCAGGTCGTCTATCCCGCCGTAGCCGAGGCATTCGCCTTGCCTCTGAAAGACGTCGATTCCTTTCTGAACTAATACCGAGACACCATGCGCTGGCCCTTCAAAGCAGGTTCGTTCTTCCCGGCAAACGCGATCGCCGTCGACCTCGGCACCGCGAACACGCTCATCTACGTGAAGGGCGAGGGGATAGTGCTGAACGAGCCCTCGGTTGTCGCGCTCGACCGCGAGACGAGAAAGATCAAGGGCGTCGGCCTCGAAGCCAAACGCATGCTCGGCCGGACGCCCGAGAACGTTCTCGCCGTGCGGCCGATGAAGGACGGTGTAATCGCTGACTTCGAGGTTACCGAGAAGATGCTTCGCTACTTTCTCGCGCTGATCATCGAGAATCACGTCTTCAAGGTGAAGCCCCGCGTGATCGTGTGTGTTCCGTCGGGCATCACCGAGGTCGAGAAGCGCGCCGTACGCGACTCCGCGCTGGGCGCCGGGGCGAAAGAAGTCTTCATGGTCGCCGAGCCGATGGCAGCGGCGATCGGTGTCGGGCTCCCGGTCGAGACGCCGACCGGCAACATGGTAATCGACATCGGGGGCGGCACGACGGAGATTGCCGTCATCGCGCTCTCGGGGATCGTCAGCGACACTTCGATCCGCACAGGCGGTGATGAGATGGACACGGCGATTCTCCAGTCGATGCGAAAGAACTACAACCTGCTCATCGGCGAATCCACCGCCGAGCAGGTCAAGATACAGATCGGGTCTGCGTTCCCCGTCGGCGAGGAGCGCGAGATGGAAGTAAAGGGTCGCGACCTCGTGTCGGGAATTCCGAAGAGCATCCGCATCCATTCGGCAGAGATACGGGATGCGGTGCAGGAGCCGATTCAGCAGATCGTCGGCGCGGTTCGCCGCGCGCTCGAGATTACGCCGCCGGAGCTTGCGGCGGATATCGTCGAGCGGGGTATTGTGATGACGGGTGGCGGAGCGCTGATTCGCGGCCTCGACGTCCTGCTGTCACAGGAAACGGGCCTTCCAATCCATGTCGACGAAGATCCGCTCACATGCGTCGTTCGGGGATGCGGGCGCATTCTCGACGACGAGGAAAAATACTGGTCAGTTCTAGCCACCTGAGGGATTCGTCGTGGCACGCGCCGTACGAAGCAGCAACACCCGGGTTGACCTCGTAGTTCTTGGCGCCGCCGCCATCCTGGCGCTTGTCGCGCGCGGCCTTCCCCCCAACATGCGTGATCCGGTCGCGAGCTCGATGCGCCGGACCTTTCTTGCGCCGCTGGTGATGCTCCAGGAACGCGCCGAGGCCAGCCGCCGGTCGCTGCTGCTCGACGACGCCCGAACCGCGATTCGGGACAGCGTTTCGCTACGAGCCATGACTGTCGCCGCCCTCGAGAGCGAGAACGACCGGCTGCGCGAGCTGATCGGCCTCGGCTCCCGCCTCCAATGGGGATTTATTCCGGCGGAGGCCATCCACGGACGCGGTATCCGCGACGTGACGACGATGACGCTCACCTCGGGATCCAATGCGGGGGTCCGGCGGTTGAGTCCCGTCATCTCGCCGGAAGGAGTCGTGGGGATGGTGTCCAACGTCGACCCGACGATGAGCGAGGCGATGATCTGGACGCATCCCGATTTTCGCGTGAGCGCGATGTCCGAAGACGGAAGCGCGTTCGGCATCGTGCAGGCTAATCTCGGAAGCGCGACCACCGGATACCTGATGGAGTTGCGAGGAATACCGTTCCGGAGCAGCCTCAAGCCCGGCGCGCTGATCGTCAGCTCGGGACTCGGCGGAGTGTGGCCACGCGGCATTCCGATCGGCACCGTGCTCGAGGAGGTCAAGACCGCCGAAGGTTGGGCGCGAACGTATCTCCTGCGCCCGTCGGTGCCGCCAGCCGATGTTGGTGCGGTAATGATTCTCAGAAGCGACCGCGTAACGAAGGGATTCGAGAACGTGTGGAGCAGTGTCGCCGCGGCGGAGGCCGCCGCGGCACGGATTGTGGTCGCCGGCGATTCCGCGGCGCGCTCGGCGGCGCTCGCTGAAGCGGCGGCACGGCGCGCGGCGCTCGACACCACAGCGCGGGCCACAGCGGGCGGCCAGATTCCGGGCGGACTTCCGCCCGAGCTGATGCCCGACACATTGGGAGGTACGCCGGCGGTCGCACCGCCGACAGATACCTCGGCCGCCGCGGTGGCCGCCGCTGCGAGACGGGCCGCGGCGCGGCGGGCAGCTGCAAGGCGTGATTCGATTCGGCGCGACTCGATCGAGGCGGATAGCATCCGGCGAAACAGCCCCACCAGAGGGATCTGATGAACCTCGGCAGTACGCTTCGCGCGATCCTTACGTTCCTGATTCTGGTACTGCTGCACTACACGCTGCGGCCACTCCTTGGCTGGCGCGCCCCGATGGATTTTCTGCTTCTGGCGCTGCTGCTCAGCGCAATCAGGGTCCGCCCGGCGGCCGGGGCAATCATCGGTCTCGCTCTCGGGCTGGTCTCGGATTCGCTCACTCCGGCCGCGCTTGGCGCGGGCGCGGTGGGCATGACCATCGTGGGTTATATGGCCTCCTGGCTGAAGGCTGTATTTTTCGCCGACAACCTGGCCCTCAACGCGCTTTTCTTCTTCCTTGGCAAATGGGTGCTTGACGTGATCTACTTTACCGTCGAGCAGCGGCTCGGCGGAATCGAGGTAGTGCAGCAGGTTCTGCTCTGGTCGCCGCTGTCGGCGGCGGCAACTGCGATTGCCGGTGTATTACTACTCCTGATAATGCGTCCTCTGCTGGAGCCTGCCCGCGCATGAGTTTCCATCCGAATGACATCGCCCGGCGAACACGACTGAGCTCGGTCGGTATTCTCGTCCTGTTCGTAATTCTGCTATCGGCGTTTTTCCGCACTCAGGTGCTGCAGCACGAGACGTTCGTGCAGCAATCGCTCGAAAACCGTCTGCGCGAGATTCCGCTGCCGGCTCCGCGGGGAATCATCTACGATAGAAAGGGCCAGATCATCGCGGAGAATCTGCCGGCTTACTCCGTGTCGATCACGGCGCCAAGTCTCGATTCGCTGCGGAGCTCACTCAAGGCCCTTCAGCCCACGCTTCAGCTCACCGATACAGACATCTCGAAAGCGGTTCGCCGGTACAGGCGCGCGCCGACGCGACCGACGGTGATTCTTCCGGACGCCTCTATTGACGTCATCTCGGTTCTGGAAGAGCATCGGCTCGACTATCCGCGGCTCATCATTCAGTCGGTCCCGAAGCGGTTTTATCCGGACGGGCCGCTCGTGGCGTCCTTCGTCGGCTACACCGGCGAGATTACCGAGACCGAGTTGAATCTGCCCCAGTTCGAAGGGTACAAGCCCGGTCAGACGATAGGAAAGGGGGGTCTCGAGAAACAGTACGAGCCCGTTCTGCACGGCAGAGAAGGGCAGCGCTTCGACGAGGTGGATGCTCGCGGGCGTCCGGTGCGTGGTGTGGGACCGCGGCCAGATCGCGATCCTGTCGGCGCGCCTCCGCTCCACACGAATATCGATCTCGACCTTCAGAAGTTCACGGCCTCGGTGTTCGGCGATTCGCTACGCGGCGGCGCGATCGCGCTGGAGCCGCGGACGGGAGCCGTGCTCGCACTCTACAGCGCACCGAGCTTCGATCCGAACCGCTTCACCGGCGGAATACCGGAGGATTACTGGAAGCAGCTCAACACTGATCCGTGGCGGCCGCTCTTCAACAAGGTGATTCAGGGAACGTATCCGCCAGCCTCGACCTGGAAGCTTGCGACGGCGACGATCGGTCTCCAGAACAAGGTCGTTACCATGGACACGAGGATGCCGATCGCCTGCAGCGGCGGGATGCAGTACGGGCGCAGGTACTTTCGCTGCTGGGAAAAGCGCGGCCACGGGTATCAGACCCTCGCCGGGGCAATCGAGAAATCGTGCGATGTCTATTTCTATCAGCTCGGGCTGCGCATCGGTCTTTCGCGGCTCGTCGGCGGAGGCATCGACCTGGAGTTCGGTGAGCGATCGGGGATCGACCTGCCGAACGAGTACAAGCCGCGCTTCCCCACCCGCGATGTCCGCGCTTATTACGACCGGCGCTATGGGCCGCGTGGATGGACAGCGGGCGCGAACTCACTGAACCTTTCGATCGGTCAGGGGGAGAATTCCCAGACGGTCGTCAACATGGCGAAATTCTTTACCGCCCTCGCAACGGACGGTGCCAGCGCCAAGCCGGAGCTCGTCAAGCGGAGCCCCGAGCGAGAACAGATCCTGAATCTGACCCCGCAGCAGTTGGCGCGGCTGCGCGAGGCATTGGCCGGGGTCGTCTCCGCGCGCGGCACGGCTGGCGGCTCGCGCATCGAAGGACTCGTGATCGCCGGGAAGACTGGTACGGCGCAGAACTCGGAAAATCCGGAAGTGGATCACGCGTGGTTCGTCGGATTCGCGCCCGCCGCCAACCCGACGATACTCGTTGCCGTGTTCCTCGAGTTCGGCGACCACGGCTGGCTCGCAGCGCGTGTCGCATCGAAGATCATCGGCTACTACACGAAGGCTGTCCCAGTCGAGCTGCCGACGACAGAAACCGAATGATGCGCCGGATCGTGGCGGACTATCCGCTCGTCGTCACGGCGTTACTGTTGTCGATCTTTGGCGTGGCGATGGTGTATTCGGCGGGCGTCACCGACACGCCGACGGCCGTCGCCCGAGTGTACAAATCGCAGATCGTCTGGCTCGTGCTCGGCATGGTGGGCGCCTATGGCATCAGCCGGTCGTCGGTGCGCTTCATCGAATGGGTCACGATACCCGCCTACTTTTTCTCGCTCGTGCTGCTCGCGCTGACGCTCGTTATCGGCTCAGGTGCGGGCACAGCGGCCAGCACGAAGAGCTGGCTGGCGGTTGGCGGCGTCAGAATCGGGCAGCCGTCCGAGCTTGCCAAGATTACCGTCGTGCTGATGCTTGCGCACATCCTCGCGGGACGGCGCGAGCCTCCCAAGTCGCTCATGGATCTGTGGAAGCCGGCACTCGCCGTCGCCGTGCCGTGGGTCATCATCATGCTGCAGCCGGACCTAGGCACCGGCATCGTTTTCATCGGAATCTTCTTCGGCATGCTGTACTGGTCGGGGGTCTCGTGGCCGTTGCTGCTCCTCCTCGCCAGCCCGGTAGTCAGTCTCATCCTCTCCTTCAGCACTGGTCTGTGGGGAGCGTGGTTCCTCGTGCTGCTGGCGCTCGTGATCTACTACCGGCCGTATCTGGTAGAAGGCATTGTGCTCATGGTCGCGAATATCGCGACTGGGGTGGTCGCCAATATCCTCTGGGAGAAACTCGAACCGTACCAGCAGAATCGCCTCAAGGTCTTCCTCGATCCTTCCGCGGATGCAAGGGCTTCGGGCTATCACGTCATCCAGTCCAAGATCGCCATCGGGTCGGGCGGCTTCACTGGCAAGGGCTACACGCTCGGAACGCAGAAGCGTCTTGCATTCCTTCCCGAGCAGCACACAGACTTCATCTTTGCTGTAGTGGGTGAGGAAGTCGGCTTCATCGGCGTGACGATTGCCCTCACTCTCTTTCTGATTCTCTTCCTTCGAATCACACAGGTCTCCGGCCGCGCCAACGACTCGTTCAGCTCGCTGGTGGCGTTCGGACTGATGGCGAGCTGGTTCGTCCACGTGCTGGTGAACGTCGGTATGACACTCAACCTGATGCCGATCACGGGTATTCCGCTTCCGTTCTTCAGCTACGGTGGATCGTTCATGCTCGCGTGCTGGCTGGCGATCGGAATTCTTATGCGCATCTCCGGCGAGGGACGGGGCAAGGCTGCGTTCAAGACCAGCTGAGGCGTGCTGGCCGACGCCTTGCCGCACAACGCCGCCCCGGTCACATTTCGACAAATGGCCTGGTTCCGCAAAGAAAAAAAGCCCCGGCAGCCGCGGCGCGAAAAGCACGAGATTCCCCCGGACGCGTGGGAGAAGTGCGAACGGTGCGGACACACCGACATCAGGGAAAAGTTCGTCCGCAACCTGAACGTGTGCCCCGGGTGCGAGCACCACCGCCGGATCCGCGCCATCGAGTACGTCAACATTCTTCTCGACGAGGGAACGACGGAGGAAACGGAAAGCGAGATAAGGTCAACCGATCCGCTTGGTTTCCCTGACTACGTCGCGCGTCTGGACAAAGCCCTCGCAAAGTCGGGAGAGGGCGACGCGATCCTCACCTTCACCGGGCAGCTCCTCGGCCTCCCTGTCTGCCTCGGCGTGATGGACTTTGCGTTCATGGGCGGTTCGATGGGCTCCGTCGTTGGCGAGAAAATCGCGCGGCTCGGACAGAAGGCCCTTGAGCGCAAGTTCGCGTTCATTCTCGTGTCCGCATCGGGCGGAGCGCGAATGCAGGAAGGCGTGCTGAGTCTCATGCAGATGGCGAAGGCGGCGGCGATCCTGTCGCAGCTCGCTGAGCGACGCATTCCCTACGTGTCGATCCTCACCAATCCGACAACTGGAGGCGTCAGCGCGAGCTTTGCCATGCTCGGCGATGCGATTGTCGCCGAGCCCGGAGCGGTGATCGGTTTTGCCGGGCCACGCGTTATCAAGCAGACAATAGGGCAGGACCTGCCGGAAGGGTTCCAGACGTCAGAGTTCCTTCTCGAGCATGGAATGGTGGACGCGGTCGTGCACCGCAAGGACCTCAAGCAGACGGTCGGCAAGCTGCTTCGTCATATGAGTGGGAAGCCCGCGGCGACGGGGTGGACCGCGGCCTGAGCGAGTATCGGCAAACCATTGACGCGCTCTTCGCGCGCACTGGTGCAACGTCCAAACTCGGTCTCGAGCGCACCCTCGCGCTTCTCGCGGGGCTCGGCAACCCCCACCGCGACCTCACGACTCTCCACGTGGCAGGAACCAACGGTAAGGGAAGCGCTGTCGCCACGCTCTACTCGCTTCTCCGATCGAAGGGCATGCGTGTCGGGCGCTACACATCTCCCCACCTGATTGATTTTCGCGAGCGCATCGTCGTGGACGATCGCGAGATCAGCGAGGCCGACGTCCTGGCTTTCCTGTCGCAATGGGCAACCGCCGCTGACCGGCTCGGTGCGACGTTCTTCGAAATCACCACCGCGATGGCGCTCGACTATTTCGTGCGAATGGACGTCGACATCGCGGTGATCGAGACCGGACTCGGCGGACGCCTCGATGCCACCAATGTCATCACTCCCGTCGCGGCTGGAATAACATCCATCGCGATTGACCACACCGATTACCTCGGCACGACGATCGAGGAGATCGCGCGCGAAAAAGCCGGCATTTTCAAGCCCGGCGTCCCGTCCGTGATCGGGCGCATGCCGGCGGACGCCCGGGTTGCGATCGAGAGGATGGTATCAGACGCGGGACTGGCATCGGTGACCGACTCGACGCGTCTCTACGAATGCAGCAACGTGATGTTGACAGAGGGTGGAACCGCCTTCACGGTGCGGTATGCTGGTGAGGAAGCACGGCTCTCGACCGGGCTCATCGGGAAAGTGCAAGCGGACAACGCGTGCGTCGCTCTCGCCATGCTTCGCGTCGCCGGCAACGACTACGCAGTATCGCTCGGCGAAGCGCGGGAAGTCCTCCCGACCGTTTCACTTCCCGGCCGTTTTCAGCGCCTCGGCAATTACGTGCTCGACGTTGCGCACAATCCCGACGGAATGAGATCCCTCGCCGCGACTGCGGAGGCCGTCGGTCTGGCTCGTCCGCTCATTGCCGTCGTCGGAATACTCGCCGACAAGAATTGGCGCGAGATGCTGGCCGTTCTATCTGGCATCGCCGACCACTTGATACTGACCCTCGCGCCGAGTGCGCCTGCGACGAGGGCATGGAATCCCGCTGAGGCGCTCGCGCTCGCCGTCGCCAGTGGCTGGTCTGTTGAGTCGATGCCGGATCTTGCCGTCGCGCTCCGTGCCGCGGAGTCAGCCGGTGCGACCGTACTGGTGACTGGCTCATTCCACACTGTTGGCGATGCGTTGCGGATAATTCGGCCGGGGTTCCCTGATTCTTCTTGAGCTAACTCCATGCAGGGCGTAGCTTTCCGCAATGGCGCAGGGAGCTTTACCCGGATTCCGTGATTTCTATCCCGAACAGCTCGCCGAGCGAGCCTACATCACAGGCGTCTGGCGTGAGGTGATGCGCCGGTATGCGTTCGTCGAATACGACGGACCACCGCTGGAGCCGCTTGATCTCTATCGCCGCAAGAGCGGAGACGAGCTTGTTGGCCAGCTCTATTCCTTCACTGACAAGGGCGATCGCGAAGTCGCGTTGCGGCCGGAGATGACGCCCACGTTTGCGCGCATGGTCGCCGCCAAAGCGAACTCCCTTCGCAAGCCCGTGAGATGGTTCTCCGTGCCGCAACTCTTCAGGTACGAGCGCCAGCAGAAGGGGCGCCTGCGCGAGCATTTCCAGTTGAACGCGGACATTGTCGGCGAGCCCGGCGTAACCGCCGACGCCGAGCTTGTAGCCATCGCCCTGGACGTAATGCGCGAGCTGGGCCTCGCGGCGACGGACGTCAATGCGAGAGTCTCCGACCGCCGGCTCCTCGAGGCATTGCTTCTCCACTCGGATGTCTCCGTGGACTCGCTTCCCGCTGTGTATGCAGTGATCGACAAGCGCGGCCGTGAGCCGGCCGCAATCTCGCGCGAGAAGCTCGCGAAGGTCGTGTCCTCTGGAGCTATCGCGGATCGCGTCGAAGCGGTGCTCGAGTGCGCCGACGTCGAGACGCTTCGCTCGCATTACGGCCAGGTCGACGCAGCGGTCGTCCACATCGATCGCATGAGCGACTACCTGCGTTACGTCGATGCGCTTGGCTTCTCGGAATGGGTGCGGCTCGACCTCTCGATCGTCCGCGGGCTCGCCTATTACACAGGAATCGTGTTCGAGCTGTTCGACACGGCCGGCGAATTCCGCGCGATATGCGGCGGTGGCCGCTACGACACGCTTCTCGAAGCACTCGGTGGCGTGAACCTGCCCGCACTCGGATTCGGAATGGGCGACGTCGTGCTGGGCGAGCTTCTGCGCGCTCGCAGTCTCGTTCCCGACGCGCGGTCTCGTACCGATTTCTGGGTGGCGGCCGACGATGATGCCCTGATGACCGACGTGATGTCTGTCGCGTCGCGTCTGCGGCGCCGAGCGAAGAGCGTCGAGTACGCGCTCCGCCCGCAGCAGCTCGGGAGGCAACTCAAGGCTGCCGGTTCCGCCGGCGCTAGTCGCGCCGTACTTCTCAAGCGCGACCGGTATCCGGGTGGCGAAATCACAGTCAAGGATCTGCGCACGGGAGCGGAGCAATCTCTTCCGATTGACGAGTTCATCAACTCCCTGGACTAATGGCTGACGACAAGAAGCTGACGACACGCGCTGTCGACTTCAGCGCGTGGTACAACGAAACAGTCCTCCGCGCCGAGCTGGCTGATTACTCGCCGGTGCGCGGGTGCATGGTGATTCGACCGCGCGGGTATGGGATATGGGAGCGTATGCAGCGCCAGCTCGATACCGCGTTCAAGGACACAGGTCACCAGAACGCGTATTTCCCGCTGCTCATCCCCGAGAGTTTTCTCAGGAAGGAAGCAGAGCACGTCGAGGGATTCGCTCCCCAGACGGCGGTGGTCACGCATGGAGGCGGCAAGAAACTGGACGAGCCGCTCATCATTCGTCCGACTTCGGAGACGATGATCTACGCGATGTTCGCGAAGTGGGTTCAGAGCTACCGCGACCTTCCGCTGCTCATCAACCAGTGGGCGAATGTCGTGCGCTGGGAGATGCGGACGCGGCTGTTTCTTCGAACCCTCGAGTTCCTGTGGCAGGAGGGGCACACCGCGCACGCGACTGAAGCTGAAGCCGAAGAAGAGACGCGGCGGATGCTCAACGTCTATCGCGACTTCATGGAGGCATGGATGGCGATGCCCGTCGTCACCGGCCTCAAGACCGATTCAGAGCGGTTCGCTGGAGCCGTCCGGACGTATTCGTGCGAAGCGATGATGCAGGACAACAAGGCCCTCCAGGCAGGAACTTCTCACAACCTGGGCCAGAACTTCGCGCGGGCGTTCGATCTGAAGTTCCAGAGCGAGTCGGGTAGCACCGAGTTCGCGTGGAACACGAGCTGGGGGGTGTCAACTCGGCTGGTCGGCGGCCTGGTGATGACCCACGGCGACGACTTCGGGCTGCGAATTCCGCCGTTCCTGGCACCGATCGAGCTCGTCATCGTCCCGATCTGGCGCAACGACGAAGACAGGACTCGCGTGCTGGAGACCGCACGCTCGATTCTCGCCGACCTTTCCGGATGGGAGCGGCGCAAAACGGGCAAGCTGCGCGTGCACCTCGACGACCGCGAGGGCATGAAGCCGGGCGCGAAGTACTATGAATGGGAGCTGCGCGGTATTCCGCTGCGGCTCGAGTTCGGGCCACGCGATCTCGACGCAAACCAGTGCGTTCTCGTAAGGCGGGACAACAGAGTCAAGCGCACCGTCACGCTGGATTCGATCGGCGAGGACGTCTCCGACTTGCTGAGCATCATGCAGACCGATATGCGCGTCGCGGCGTTCGATCGCCGGGAGGCCAACAGCATCCGCGGCGGAATCACGTACGACCGTTTCCGTGAAGTGATGGAGGGTGACGGCGCATTTGTGTACGCTGGCTTCTGCGGCAGCGCTACATGCGAGCAGACGATTAAGGAAGAGACTAAAGCCACGATCCGTGTGCTGCCGGACGAGGAGTTTCGGTCTGCGGAGGCGCCCGAGACCTGCCTCAGGTGCGGTGCGAAGTCAGTGGTCGAGGCGTTGTGGGCGAAAGCGTATTGACGGCGGGGGCGGAGCCCGGTTTCCGACGCGAGAACGGCGAGCTCGTCTGCGATGGCGTGTCGCTCGGTCTCATTGCGGCGGATGTCGGCACTCCGGTCTATGTGTACAGTGCAGCGTCGATCAAATCTCAATTCGAAAAGCTGTCGTCGGTGCTGGCTGAGGTTCCGCACCGGCTGCACTACAGCGTCAAGGCCAATTCCAACCTCGCCATTCTGGGCCAGCTTCGTCGTCACGGCGCCGGCGTGGACGTAGTGTCGGGCGGCGAGATGTATCGCGCGCAGTCGGCGGGGTTCAAGGGTTCCGATATTGTCTTCAGCGGGGTGGGAAAGACGGAGCGCGAACTGATCGAGGCGCTCGCGCTCGGCGTGCTACTGATCAACGTCGAATCCGAGGATGAGCTCACTCTTCTCGATCAGGTGGCCGGGCGACTCGGCGTCGCCGCACCGGTCGCGCTGCGAGTCAATCCCGAGGTGATGGTGGACACGCCGCATCCCTACACTCGAACCGGCGGGAAAGGGATGAAGTTCGGAATCCCCTTCGACGAGACGCTGATCGTCGCACAGCGTGCGCTCGGCATGAAGCACATCCGGCTTATCGGCATCGACATGCACGTAGGATCCCAGATATCGCAGTTTGAGCCCTACGAGATCGGACTCGCCCGGCTTATGCAGCTCTGGCATGAGATCGGCGCGTCGGGCGCGAGCGACCTCAGATATCTGGACATCGGAGGCGGTCTCGCCGTGTCGTACGATGCCGGGCACGCTGTGGACATCGACGGCTTCGCTGCCGTGGTGAGGCGCATGGTTCCACCGGGAGAGGTCAAGCTGATTCTGGAACCAGGACGTTTTCTCGTCGGCAACGCGGGGATCCTGCTGACCCGGGTGCTGTACAGGAAGCGCAGCGGTGGGAAGAACTTCATCATCGTTGACGCCGGAATGAACGATCTCATCCGACCGTCGCACTACAATGCATATCACCGGCTCGAGGCAGTGAATCCTACCGGCGCGCGAACAACGGCCGACGTCGTCGGCCCCGTCTGCGAGAGCGGGGACTTTCTGGGACTGCACCGCGACATCGACGATGTGCAGCCGGGTGAGCTGATGGCCGTACACTCCGCGGGCGCATATGGCTTCGTGATGTCGTCGAACTACAACTCGCGTCCACGCGTAGCCGAGGTGCTGGTCGACAAAGGACGGTACGGCATGGTGACGGAGCGCGAACAGTACAGCGACCTCGTCCGAAAGGAGCGTCTCGAGCCCGAGTGGAGGAGTGCCGAATGAGGGTAGGACTTCTGGCGGACACGCACGACCGTGTCCCGGCCGTTCGCGAGCTCGTCGAGACGATGTTGAGCAAGGGCGTCACGCTCGTGATGCATGCGGGCGACTACTGCTCTCCGTTCTCGCTTGAGCCGTTTCACGAGACGAACGTTGCGCTGCTTGGCATCTTCGGAAGGAATGACGGCGATCCGGAGGGACTCAAGGCCTCCGCTGCGCGCGGCATGGGAATGGAGCTGTACGAGTCCCCCCACAGCTTCGATGTCAGCGGCCATCGGATTCTTCTGGTGCACGATATCGGCGAGGTGCACCGCCGCTCGATCGACGCCCACGAGTTCGTTGTGCACGGCTTCACGCATCGCCAGGAAACAGTCGCGAGAGGGACGACGATTGTCGTCAATCCTGGAGAGGGATGCGGCTGGATTGGCGGCCAATGCACGTGCGCAATCCTCGACCTCGAGACGGGAGATGTCGAAGTCGTGACGATATGACGAGCCGGATTCTCATCCTCGATTACGGCTCACAGTACACACAGCTCATCGCCCGCCGCGTCCGCGAGGCGCGCGTCTACTCCGAAATCCACCCGTCGTCGCGGACGCTGACGTGGATTCGCGAGTGGAACCCTTCCGGGATCATTCTGAGCGGCGGGCCGAATTCGGTGTATGCGGAGAACGCTCCTGGCGCCGAACGTGAGCTTCTCGATCTTGCACCGGTGCTCGGTATCTGCTATGGGATGCAGCTCATCGCGCAGCTCGAGGGGGCCGAGGTGAGGCGCGGCGGGAAGCGCGAGTACGGCCGCGCCGAGGTAACGGTCACCGAGCGCAACGGTCTGTTCTCGGGTTTCGGTGGTGGAGAGCGATTCGCGGCGTGGATGAGTCACGGAGATCACATTGAGTCGCCTCCCCCGGGCTATGTGACGACGGCCTCGAGCGGTGGCAATCCGGTCACCGCGTTTCGCCATGAATCGCGGCCGATATTCGGCGTGCAGTTCCACCCGGAGGTTGCGCACACTCCGCGCGGTGGCGAGATCATCGCGAACTTTCTCTTCGGCGCCTGCAAGGCGGACGCATCGTGGACGGCCGGCGCATTCATTCAGACAGAGGTTGAGAAAGTGGTCGCCGCCGTCGGCGATGCGAACGTCATCTGCGGGCTCTCCGGCGGCGTCGACTCAGCCGTCGCCGCAGCGTTGGTTCACCGCGCCGTCGGCGACCGCCTCACATGCATATTCGTCGACACTGGCCTGCTGCGCCTTCACGAGCGCGAGCAGGTGGAGCGCACATTTGGGGAGCACATGGGGATGCGTCTAGTCACGATCGATGCTGCCGACCAGTTCCTCGATGCGCTGGCGGGCGTCGAGGATCCGGAGACGAAGCGGACGAGCATCGGTCACACGTTTATCGACGTCTTCGAGAATGCAGTGTCAGCCGCCGGCAGCGACGCAAAGTTTCTCGTCCAGGGCACGCTCTATCCTGATGTCATCGAGTCGTCGTCTCCGGCCGGTGGTCCGTCGGTGACGATAAAGACACATCACAATGTCGGCGGCCTAAGGCCCGGCATGACGTTCACGCTCATCGAGCCTTTGCGTGAATTATTCAAGGACGAGGTGCGGAATGTGGGGCGCGAGCTTGGACTTCCTGAGGAGATAGTGGGACGACATCCTTTCCCCGGGCCGGGTCTCGCGATAAGGATCCTCAGCGACGTGTCGCGCTCGAAGCTAGATGTGCTTCGCGCCGCGGATGCGATCTATCTCGAGGAAATTCGGTCAGCCGGCTTGTACGACAGCATCTGGCAGGCCTTCGCGGTTCTGCTTCCCGTACGCAGCGTTGGCGTCATGGGAGATGAGAGGACTTACGAGAACGTGCTCGGTTTGCGGGCCGTCAACAGCACCGACGGGATGACGGCGGACTGGTTCCCGTTTCCTCACGAGGTGTTGGCCCGGATCTCCAACCGTATCATCAACGAGGTTGGCGGTGTGAATCGGGTGGTGTACGATATCTCGTCGAAGCCGCCTTCCACCATTGAATGGGAATAGCAACCGAATAAAAGCTGTGGTTCTTGGCACTCAATTCCGCTAGACCCCCTTCTCTTCGAGCAGCGACATGAACTCAGCGGGTTCCGATAACCCGAAGAGCCTCTCCGGAACGTCAGGCTCCTTGCTGAACTGAGCGATCTTGCCCAGCACGGGCAGGTACTGATTCGAGACCTCGAGCGGTGGCGCGACGATGAGGAAGAAGAAGTTGACCGGCTTCTCATCTATCGCCTTGAAGTCCAATCCCCCGCTTTTCCGCCCGAAGGCGACGCGGAGCTTGCTCACCACGAGGGAGCGGCAATGGGGGATCGCGATGCCTCGTCCGATTCCGGTGGAGCCGAGGTTCTCCCTGCGCTTCAGCATCTTGAAGAGCATCCCTTCGGCCTTCTCGTCCAGCCCGAGAAGCCCGATCAGCTCTTTGAGAACTTCGTCCTTAGTCGAACCCTCGAGTTCCAGCTTAACGGCGTCTTCCGAGAAAAACTCGCGCAGCTCCATCCACTCTCTCGCTGTTTCACGGGTTAAGCGCAACGGCGCGGGGTCACCCAAGTTACCGTTGGCGTCCATGAGTGTCAAACGACGATGTTGCAAGCACTTGTAGCGTCGGTTATGCTTCGTGAATCATGCGCTTTCCCTTCGTCACCGGCCATGCCGTGCCCCTTTACCTCGCCCCAATGGCGGGAGTGTCGGAGTCGCCGTTCAGGCAGATGTGCCGCCGCTTCGGCGCCGACGCGGTCGTCACCGAGTTCCTGTCGGCTGAGGCGATTCGACGGGAGAACGCGGTCACGCTGTCGAAGCTGCGATTCGGGCCGGAGGAGCGTCCCATCGGCGTGCAGATCTTCGGCGCTGAGCCGGCGGCAATGGGAGACGCTGCGGCGCTGGTCACGGATGTGTTTCAGCCGGAGTTCATTGATATCAATTTCGGATGTCCGGTGAAGAAAGTCGTGCGCCGCAACGGTGGCTCGGGCTGCCTGAGGGATCTCGAGCTGGTGCAGCAGGTGATTCGCACGGTGGCGTCACGCACGCATCTTCCGGTTACGGTGAAGATCCGCAGCGGGTGGAACGAGGAGATGCGTGATCCCGTTTACATCGCGTTGAAGTGTCAGGACGCGGGCGCGCGGGCCCTCGCTCTCCATCCGCGTACTCGAACGCAGATGTACACGGGTTCGGCACGGTGGGAGGAGATCGCCTCAGTCGTTCAGGCACTCGAGATTCCGGTTATCGGGAACGGCGACATCAAGACCGCCGAGGACGCGGTAAGGCTGCATCGCGAGACCGGTTGCGCGGCGGTGATGATCGCGCGCGGGGCGTTCGGACAGCCGTGGATATTCGACCAGACGCGCGCTCTCATGAAAGGGAAGCCGAAGCCGGACGCACCGCCGGTGCCCGAGCGATTCGCCATCGCCTTGGATCACGCACGCCTGGTGGCGGAATATGAAGCGGATCCACGGGGCGCCGCGATCGAGTTCCGAAAGCACCTTGGCTGGTACGTCAAGGGATTGGCTGATTCGGCGGACTTACGGAAGCGCCTTTACGCGGTGGAGTCATTCTCCGAGATCGAGGCGATCTTTGATGAGTATCTCGGCACGCACGCGGACGAGTTGGTGGAGAGCGCGGCGTAGGTTCCGGCCTTTCCCACTTGCAGGCGGCTCGCGTCGGCGTCATATCATAGCCCGCTGGATCCCCCACATCCAAACGGAGGCTGGTCATGAATCGAGTCGTAGCAATGGTGGCAGCAGGCCTACTCGTTGTTGCCGCACCAAGATCTGGTTTAGCGCAGTGCACCGAAGCCGACAAGACAGCCCTCGAGGCCTTCGACAAGGCCTGGGGTGACGCAGGCATCCGCGGCGATCGTGCGTTCCTCGAGAATGTCTACGCGGCGAACTTCGTCGCGCATAATCCGGCGGGGCCGATCGACCGTGCTCTGACCATCAGCAATACGATGGCGACCGCGGAGCGGAACAAGGCGAATCCTCAGCCGGTTGCGGTTGCCGATCACTACATGATCACTTGCACTCCAAATACCGCGACGATCACGCACCGAAACGTCGTTCCGCCCGCAGCAGGAAGCAACGCAGCCCCGGCCTATTCGCGGAGCGTTCATTTTCTGGAGAAGCGGGGAAACCGGTGGCAAGTCGTGAGCACCGCGGGGCACCAGTTGGGCGACGCGGCGGTACTTGGCTACATGGAGCTGGACTGGAACGCCGCCGGAAAAAAACGTGACCATACGTGGGTCGAGCAGAACTACGCGACGTTTGCATCCGATGTCAGCAGCAGGACCGGCATGATGGAAAACAAGACGCAGGCGGTCGAGTCGATGAAATCCGACAAGACCGTTACTGAATCGCTCGAGATGTCCGACGTCAACATCCGGGTGGAGGGGAACACGGCTGTGGTCACCGGCGTGAATCACGCCAAAGGAAAGGATGCGGACGGGAAGCCATTCGATCGCCGCGTGCGCTTCACGGACACGTTCGTAAAGCAGGACGGCCGCTGGATGGTCTGGGCGACCCAGGGGACGCGAATCCAGTAGGACGCGACAGGCGGCGGGCGAGGTCTATTGCCAGAACCCGTTCTCCGCCAACGTGTTAGAAGCTTGGAGGTGAAGCTTTTTATCATGCCTCTTTTCTTGACTTCCGGCCCCCGGTCGCGTATACTTCGTGAACGGGGGCGACTGGCTTCGACGGGGTTGGTGAAGCCGTGGCTGCGTGCCCAGGTTCTCGGATCCTGGTAAAACCTTCGGGAAAATTTTCAACTGCCAACGATAATCTGGCACTGGCTGCGTAACTCTTAGGAGTTGCTGCACCTGCCCTTGAGGAAGCCCGCCCGAGGCGGCTTTGAGGGTATCGCAAATTTGGGCTAGTCGAGCGTCACGCCTTCGGGCCCTCGGCGAAGAGCTTGAAGGCTTGTTCAGCAGTGGGCCGCCCACCGGCCAGCGGGCTGGAGACATCAATCGGTGGGATACGCACGTAGAAGCTGTGGTGAATTCAGTCTCGGACCGGGGTTCGAATCCCCGCGCCTCCACTCAAGAAAGACCGACGGGAAGGAGCGGGCTCAATGCCCGCTCCTTTTTTCGAACGGTATTTTCCCCAAGCCAGGTACCGTGGCCATGACCTTCAGGCGGCTCCTCGCCATCGCGCTTCTCAGCCTCGCCTGCACTGGGCCGGACGCCGCACCGAAAGCGAGCCAGAGCGTCGCCCGCTTCAGTGTCGCGGAGAATGCTACGTCGCTTGCCTCTAAACCCGGCGGTACTTTTGAGCTTCACGTGACCGCGGCGATCGACAGTGGATGGCACGTCTACTCGCTCACTCAGAAATCAGGCGGGCCAGTGCCGCTCTCGATCTCGGTTGCGCCCACAGAGGTTTTCACCCTCGACGGAGCTCCGAAGGGCCCTCAGCCAACCGTAAAAGTCGATCCCACCTTCGGAATGGATACCGAGACGTACGACGGCACCCCCCTGTTCATTGTTCCGGTTCGTATCGGGACTTCGGCGCCGAGCGGAGTGCATACGCTGGACGTAACTGTGCGATCACAAACGTGCAGCGACTGGCTCTGCCTCGACCCGAAAACAACTCGGCTCACCGTACCCGTAACCGTCGCGGCCCGGTGAACCGATCCGTAGTTGCAGTTCCGGCTGAGCCCGTAGCCGGGAGCGCCTTACCAGCCGGCAGCCTGGCAGGTCTCCTTTCCGTCGTCGACACACGCACGATCCCCGAATTCCGTGCACCGATCGCCGCCTAAGGCGCAGCCCCTCCGACTTTCTCACTTTCCTCCGCACCCTCTCCCAGCATCGCCGGCTCACGATCAGCGGTTAGCGTTTCAGTCTGCTTTCTCTCCGCCGACCTTTTCATCAGAAACTCCGGCGCGAGCGCCACACCGATCAATGTGATCGGCAGAATCTGAAGCGTCTGAATCAGCAGCGACACAGCAATCGCGTCGTTCCGCGATACACCGAACTGCTCGGCGGTGAGCGCGTAGACGAACTGGAAGAACCCGACATTCCCCGGTGTCGCGCGGACGAGCAGTCCCAGATTCACGGCAAGCAGCGCCGCCAGGCTTCCAGCGGCGGAAATGTCGACGTGTGCAGCCGCCGCAGCGAGCTCGAACGTCGCGATCTGTCCGGCCCACGAAATCATCGAGACGACCAGCGCACCCGCGAACCGCGGTCCAGTGGTCAGCGACCGGGTGCTCATCGCGAATCCGGACAGATACGCCTTGATTCTCCCCCACAGTCCGCGAGCCTCGTCGCGATGCTCGGGGACGTGGTCGGGGCCGATGTGTCGCGCGGCGTAGACGAACCACACAATCAGAACCGCGATGACGGCCAGAAGGATCTCCGCGGGCAGCCGCCATTTCTCCAGCGAAGGAGGCAGATCGAACACGATCACGCCGAGGACAAGCAGGATGACAAAGCCCACCGGATCGAACAGGCGCTCCAGCGCAAGAGTCGCCAGAACTCTCGAGCTCGGTATCCCTGTCGCGCGTGAAACGAACACGACACGGGCGGCGTCTCCCCCGTTCGCCACGAGAACGTTATTGAGGCCCGCACCGGCGAGCGTCGCCCTGAGCGCGAGAGGCAGCGATGGCGATCCCGCCGGCTTCAGAAAAAGCCACCACCGCACGCACTTGATCGCAATCGAGATGAAGTTCGCGGCGATTGCCGCGAGCAGGAGTGGAAGCGAGGCGCTGCGCATCGACGCCCACGCAGCGCCCCAGTCGATTGTCCGCGCGAAGATGACGAGGAAGATTACGATCGCTGCCGTCACGAGCCAGCGAAGCGCGCGCGCCAGCTTGGGGTTCACCGAGTGGGCAGCGTCACGAACTCATAGCCCCGTTCAACGAGGCCCTCGATGATTCCGGGGAGAGCTTCCGCGGTCTGTGTCCGGTCTCCATCGGCGTTATACCCGTCTCCATCATGGAGCAGGATGATCGAACCGGGCCTCGCTCCCTCGACGGTGCGGTCCACAATCGCCTGCACGCCCGGCCGGTCGCTGTCCCACACGCCGAGCGTCCACCCGATCGTTCGCTCGCCGAGCGACTCGGCGATCGCCGACACCCATGGGTTGCGGAAGCCGTGCGGGGCGCGGAAGAAGCGAGGCGTGCGCCCAGCGGCACGCTCGATCGCGCGCTTGCCGAGACCGAGATCGCGCTTTACGTAGAACGGCGACTTGAAGTGCAGCTTCCGGTGGAAGTAACCGTGGTTGCCAATCTGATGGCCTTCACCCGCGACGCGCTGCACAATGGCTGGCCACCTCTCCGCATGGCGGCCGAGGACAAAAAAAGTCGCGTGCACGCCGTACTCGCGGAGCGTATCGAGTATCCGAGGAGTTGCTTCGGGGTTCGGGCCGTCGTCGAAAGTGAGCGCGACCTTTCGCTCCCGCGTCGGAAGATGTCCGAGAACCGAACCGAACAAAAAGCTGTTTCGGTGGAAGGCGCCGTGCACCGCGCCACCAAGCATCGACAGTCCCACAGCGGCCTGTACGATCATCTGCCCACGTGTTCCAGGCGCCGGTTGCCGAGCACGCCCGTGTATACGTCGAGGACTGCTTCAGTCACGTTCGGCCATCCGTACTGCTGCGCGTGCACGCGACCCGTCTTGCCGAGCCGGGCGCGAAGCGTCTCGTCGTCGAGCAGGCGCACCAGACTGTCGGCAAGCGCGTTGCGGTCGCCGCAGCGGAACATGAGCGCCTCGCGCTCGTGCTTCACCACGTCGCGAAAGCCGAGAATATCCGAGCACACGACGGGGGTTTCGCACGCCATCGATTCGAGTAGAGTGATGCCGAACGATGCTTTCGTCGTCGGGCACGCATAGATCGAGCTGTGCGCGTAGTAACTGGGGCGCGAGCCGAGCACTGCGCCGACGAACGTTATCGCGGGATCACCGTCGGCGGCCTTGTAGTAGTGATTGCGTAGAGGCCCGTCTCCCACCACCACCAGCTGCGCGTCGCGGTTGCGCCCGCGGACACGCTTGAACGAATCGATGAGCGTCGTCAGCCCATTCCGTGGATCGAATCGGCCGAGAAAGAGAATCACCGCAACGTCTTTCCGGATTCCGGGCGGTGGCGGGACATGCGGATGGAAGAGATCCAGATCGATTCCATTGGGTACTATCGTCCAGTTTGCCTCGAAATACCGGTTGAGCGCAACCGTCGTCGAATGGGAGACGGCGATAGCGGCCTGGAGCCGATCGAGTTTCTTCTGGAGTATGCGCCGGGTGATGCCGTACAGCAGCGACCGCTCGAAGTACGTATGAAAAGTCCCGACAACCGGACAGTCCGCCTCATCCATCGCAAGGAGCGGAAGTGAAGGACTGAGCGGCGAATGCACATGGACGATGTCGTACCGTCCCCGCGCCAGCGTTCGCCTCATTTCCCTGCGCAGCGATAGTCCGAGCGTCATGCGCGCCTGCGAGCCGTTGAAGTAGAGGGGCTGGCTCGTTCCCATCCGTATGACATGCGGCTCCGCTACCGCGCCTTCGAGCTTCGACGTGATGATGTCCACGTGATGGCCGAGGCGGCGCGCTTCACGCGCGAAGAAGTGGACGTGCTCGCAGATGCCGCCGAGGTGCGGATAGTAGTACTCTGTGACGAGCGCTATTCGCAGCGGGCGCGCGAACCCTCCCGTCACCCGCGGCAATGCGCCGGCTGGTGTCAGCTCGATCGCGCGCGCGAGGTTACCTCGACGAGCCAAGAGCGGCATGAGCTGCGGCCAGGCGGGCGATGGGAACGCGGAATGGCGAGCAGGAGACATAGTCGAATCCCATATCATGACACAGCCCCACCGATCGCGGCTCGCCTCCGTGCTCACCGCATATTCCAATCTTGAGGTCAGGCCTCACCCGCCGCCCATCCTCGACCGCGATCCGAACCAGCCGTCCCACGCCGCGCGCGTCGAGGACCTGAAACGGGTCGTCGGCAAAGATACCACGTTCGATATAGGTTGGAAGGAATCGGCCTGCGTCGTCTCTGCTCAAGCCGAATGTCGTCTGCGTGAGGTCATTAGTGCCGAACGAGAAGAACTGAGCGCTCCGCGCGATCTCGTCGGCAGTTAGCGCCGCGCGCGGCAGCTCGATCATCGTGCCGATCAGATACTCGATCGTCTCGCCCATCACGCCAAGAACCTGCTCGGCCGCCCGCTCGAGAATAGCGCGCTGGTGCTCGAACTCCTCGACTGTCGATACCAGCGGCACCATGATCTCGGGTTGAACGTCGATGCCCCGCCGCATCGCTTTGACCGCCGCCTCGAATACTGCGCGGCCCTGCATCTCCGTTATCTCGGGAAACGTTATGCCGAGCCGGCATCCCCGGTGGCCGAGCATCGGGTTCGTCTCTCTCAGCCCTTCCACGATTCGCGCGAGGTCGGCCCGCGGAAGATCCAATGTGCGCGCCAGGAGCTTGCTCTCCTCTCCTCCGTGGGGCAGGAATTCGTGGAGCGGCGGATCGAGGAGGCGGATCGTGACCGGTAGCCCGTCCATCGCCTCGAAGATTCCCTCGAAATCCTGGCGCTGCATCGGCAGCAGCTTCGCGAGTGCGCGGCGGCGTCCCGACTCGTCTCGGGCGACGATCATCTCCCGCATCGCGGTGATCCGCTCTCCCTCGAAGAACATATGCTCGGTGCGGCACAACCCGATGCCCTCGGCGCCGAATCCACGCGCGATGCGCGCATCCCTCGGCGTGTCGGCGTTGGCGCGCACCTTCAGCGTTCGCGCTTCATCAGCCCAGCCGAGCAGCTCGGAGTACGACTGATACACGGGTGCCGCCGACTCAGCCAGTGCGCCGCTCGTCACGCGGACTACTTCGCTCGGAACGGTCGGCAGGTTGCCCGCGAAAACGCGGCCGGTCACGCCGTCGAGAGTCAGCCAGTCTCCCTCGGCGACGGTCGCGCCGTTCACGGAGAATCGGCGGTGCTCGAGGTCTACCTCCATGTCCTTGCAGCCGACGATAGCACACCTGCCCATGCCGCGCGCCACAACAGCGGCGTGGCTTGTCATCCCGCCTCTCGCCGTCAGCACTGCGCGGGCGGCAACGATCCCGTGGAAATCCTCGGGAGTGGTCTCGTCCCGGACGAGTACCACGTTGGCGCCTGAGGCGGCTCGCTCTTCGGCCCGGTCCGGGTCGAACACGGCCATGCCGCTCACCGCGCCCGGGCTCGCTGGGAGCCCGATGCAGAGCGGCTCCGCGCGCACCGACGGATCGATGATCGGATGCAGCAGCTGATCGAGCTGCGCTGCTGGAACGCGCATCACCGCTTCGCGTCTGTCAATCAGTCCCTCCGCAACCATGTCCCGTGCAATTCGTACCGCCGCCGCGGCGGTACGCTTTCCGGTACGTGTCTGAAGGAGAAAGAGTTTCCCTCGCTCGACCGTGAACTCCAGGTCCTGCATGTCGGCATAGTGCCGTTCGAGGCGGTCCTGCGTCTCCAGCAGCTCGGTGTAGGCATCCGGGAGCCTGTGCGCCATCTCTTCTATCCGGAGTGGCGTCCGGATGCCCGAGACGACGTCCTCTCCCTGCGCGTTGACGAGGAACTCTCCGTAGAACTTCTTCTCGCCGGTGGACGGGTCGCGCGTGAACGCGACGCCGGTGCCGGAATCGTCACCGAGATTGCCGAACACCATTGCGACCACGCTCACCGCGGTTCCAAGATCATCGGAGATGCCGTTCACCCTCCGGTAGTCGCGCGCCTTCTTGAGCGTCCACGATTTCCACACCGCCTCGATCGCACCCCAGAGCTGCGCGACCGGGTTGGTCGGAAATTCTGAGCCGACGGCATTCCGTAGGAGCGCCTTGTATTCCTCGACGAGATTGCGGAGCGCGTCCTCGCTGAGGTCGGAATCTGACTGGGCGCCCGTGGTGAGGCGGCGCGCCTTGAGGACATGCTCGAAATCGCCGGTCGATACTCCGAGAACCACATCGGAGTACATCTGGATGAAGCGACGGTACGAGTCATAAGCGAAGCGCGCGTTATTGCTCTGCTTCGCGAGGCCTTGGGCCGTACGGTCGTTGAGGCCGAGGTTGAGGATGGTTTCCATCATGCCGGGCATCGAGACTGGTGCTCCGGACCTCACCGAAACGAGCAGCGGGTTTTTCGGATCACCGAGGCGCTTGCCGGTCGCCTGCTCGAGGCGCGCGATGTTGCCCTCGACTTCGGCGCGTAGCCGGTCACTGTACTTCCCGTCGCGCAGATACGAGATGCATTCACTACAGGCGATAGTGAAGCCCTGGGGCACGGGAACGCCGAGATTTGTCATTTCGGCGAGGTTGGCGCCTTTGCCTCCCAGCACCCCCTTCATCTGCCGCGTGCCTTCGGCCGAGCCGTTGCCGAAAAAGTAGACCGATTGCGCCATCAGCTCAGCAGCCGCAGCCGAAGCGAAGCTTCTGCGGATCGGCCGGGGGCGGGGTCGGGTAGTCGCCCGAGAAGCACGCGTCACAGAATCCGCTAGGTCCACCCGGCACGGCACCGAGCATTCCGTCGAGGGAGAGATAGCCTAGCGAGTCCACGCCGAGCATTCCGGCGATCTCGTCCACCGAGAAGTTCGCCGCTATCAGCTCTTCGCGGTTCGGGGTGTCGATTCCGTAATAGCAGGGCCCCGTGATCGGCGGCGAGCTCACGCGCATGTGGACCTCGCGAGCGCCCGCGGCACGCACCATGGCGACGAGTCCGCGCGTAGTCGTGCCGCGCACAATCGAGTCGTCCACCATCACGACACTGCGACCATCAAGAACCTCTCGCACGGCGTTGTACTTAACCTTTACTTTCGCGTCGCGCCCGGCCTGCGTCGGCTGAATGAACGTCCGCCCGACGTAGTGATTGCGGATCAGGGCCAGCTCGAATGGCAACGCCGATTCCTCGGCGAAGCCGAGCGCGGCCGAGTTGGACGAATCGGGAACGCTGAACACGAGGTCGGCAGCGGGGGCGGGCCATTCGCGAGCGAGCCGGCGCCCCAGCTCGCGGCGGGCTCGATCAACCGAGCCGCCGAATACACGGCTGTCGGGCCGCGCGAAATACACGTATTCGAACACGCACTTCCTGCTCTCGCGGCGGGGAAGGGGAAATGACGATCGCATGCCCTCCCGGTCCACCGCCACGATCTCACCCTTCTCCACTTCGCGGACCGCAGTCGCGCCGGTGATGTCGAGCGCGCAGCTTTCCGACGCGAACACATACGAGTCGCCGAGGCGGCCCATTACAAGCGGGCGCCAGCCCCGCGGATCTCTCGCCGCCAGAAGCGTGTCGCCAATCGTCACCACGAGGGAATACGCGCCCTCCACATTCTGGAGAGCGTCAGCGAGCTTGTCTTCCGGCGCTGTCGATGCCGACCGCGCGATCCGATGGACGAGAACCTCGGAGTCCATCGTCGAGGTGAAGATCGAGCCTGCGTCCTCGAGCTCCCGGCGAAGCTCCGTCGCGTTGATGAGATTGCCATTGTGCGCAAGAGCAATATGCCCGTCCTTGAAACGTGCGAGCACCGGCTGCGCGTTCTCGATCGTGGATGACCCGGCCGTGCTGTAGCGGGTGTGCCCGATGGCGACGTCTCCAGCCATCCCGCCGAAATCCGCGAGCCCTTCGCCAATGAGGCCCATTCTCCGGGACGCCCGCGCGTTGCCATCGACGCCGATGCTGACGATGCCAGCCGACTCCTGTCCGCGGTGCTGCAGCGAGTAGAGTCCCAGATGAGACAATGCGGCCGCGTCGGCATGTCCGTGAATTCCGAATATTCCGCACATGTCAGGCGTTCACGAGCGCGGGTTGGCGCGCGGCATTTGACCACAGGCGTTCGCTCGACATCAGCGCTGGGATCGCGGCGTGGTAGGCAGCCGCGAGCGAAGCGACATCGCTGTCGAGCTCCGACTCGCCCGCCTTGATGTGAAACCCGTCCTCAGCAGGCCTGACACTGCCAATCACCCGGGCCGGCACGCCGTATCTCTCCGCGACTCTCATGACCGATGCCGGCGCCGGTGAGCTTACCACGAATCTGCCCTGCGATTCGCCGAACAATGCGCCGCGCGGCGACACGTCACCGAGGTCACCCAAATGAACGTCCAAGCCCGTGGGATTCGACTGGTCGCCAATGCAGCATTCGGCAAGCGCCACCGCTAGGCCGCCATCGCTGCAGTCGTGGGCCGACGCGACATGACCCGAGGCTATCGCGTCGAGGAGTGCATCGATGGCCGCACGCTCGCGTTTCAGGTCGCAGGCGGGCGGCGCACCCGCAACAACTCCGTGTACCAGCGCCAGATACTCACTACCGCCGAGCTCGTCGCCGGTGTCGCCAATCAGCACGATGGAATCGCCGGCCGTCCCGAACGTGGATCGCGTGATGTGCTCGAGTGAGTCGATGAGCCCCACCATTCCAATCACCGGCGTCGGGTAGACCGCACCGCGCGGGCTTTCGTTGTACAGAGACACGTTGCCCCCGGTGACGGGCGTGGACAGCGCGATGCACGCTTCACCAATTCCCGCGATCGCTTCCTTCAACTGATGGAAGACTTCGGGACGTCGCGGATTGCCGAAGTTGAGGCAGTTTGTGATCGCCAGCGGCCGGGCGCCAGTGCAGGCGACGTTGCGCGCCGCCTCGGCAACCGCGATCCTGCCGCCGACACGCGGATCGAGATAGGTGTACCTGCCGTTGCAGTCAGTCTTGAGCGCGATCGCTTTGTTTGTGCCTCTGATTCGCAGAACCGCGGCATCACCGCCCGGTCCCACAACCGTATTCGTGCGAACAGTTGAGTCGTACTGGCGATACGCCCAAGCCTTGCTGGCGATTGTGGGCGACGAGAGGAGCGTCAGCAGCGTCCAGGCGGGGTCGATTTCGTCGGGCAGTGGTGCGATGCCGCTGACGTCGGCCGCGCGCAACGCTGCAACTTCCGGATCCTCCCGCGATTCCGGCGAATACCGGGGGCAATCCGTCACCAGGCGCGAGCCGGGAAATTCGGCCACAACGGTCGCTCCCTCGGTCACGCGGTAGACGGGCTCGGCGATAACCTCGCCGATGACCGCGGCCGCCAGATCCCATTTGGCGAGAATGGCGCGCACCTCGCTCTCCCGGCCACGATGGGCAACCACGAGCATCCGCTCCTGAGATTCGCTGAGCAGAATCTCGTACGGAGTCATGCCCTTCTCGCGAACCGGCACGCATGCGACATCGATCGTGACACCGACGTCGCCGCGCTCGGCCATCTCGGCGGAGGAAGAGGTGAGGCCGGCCGCACCCATGTCCTGGATAGCGACGATGTGGCCGCTGCGAATGAGCTCAAGACTCGCCTCGAGGAGCAGCTTCTCGGTGAACGGATCACCGACCTGCACGCGCGGCCGTTTTGCATCGCTCGCTTCTGAGAGATCCTCCGACGCGAAGGACGCGCCGTGAATGCCGTCCCGGCCGGTGCGCGCGCCGACGGCGATAATGGGGTTGCCGACGCCCTCCGCCTTCGCGCGAATCAGATCCTCCTTATGCATGAGGCCGACGCACATCGCGTTCACCAACGGGTTACCCTCGTACGCATCATCGAAGACGATTTCACCCCCGACCGTCGGGATGCCGACGCAGTTGCCGTAGTCTCCAATTCCCTTAACGACTCCACCGAAAAGGTATCTGCCGCGCGCACTTTCGAGCGATCCGAAGCGCAGCGAGTTGAGCATCGCGACCGGTCGCGCGCCCATCGTGAACACGTCCCTGAGAATGCCGCCGACACCCGTCGCCGCTCCCTGGTAAGGGTCGACAGCCGACGGGTGATTGTGGGATTCGATCTTGAACGCCACGGCGAGTCCGTCCCCGATCGAAATAACACCCGCATTTTCACCAGGGCCCTGAAGCACCCATGGTGCAGTCGTCGGCAGCGTCTTGAGCAGATTGCGCGAATGCTTGTAGGAGCAGTGCTCGCTCCACAACGCGCTGACGATCCCGAGCTCAGTGAAAGTTGGCATTCTTCCGAGCATGGCGACGAGTTTCTCATACTCACCGGGAGTGAGCCCGTGCTCCGCGACCAGTACGGGTGTGATCGCCGGGTCGCCGGGACGCGGGTTCACGTTGGCCATTCAGGCGGCGACCCGCGCCAGCATCGACTCGAACAATGCCAGGCCGTCGTCGGACCCGAGCAGCCGGTCGAGGGCTCGTTCCGGATGCGGCATCATGCCGATGACATTTCCCCCATCGTTGATGATTCCGGCGATGTTGCGCGAAGATCCATTCGGATTCCCCGCTGCCGTCGCCTCGCCGGCGTCGTCGACGTAGCGGAAAACGATGCGGCCGCTGCCCTCGATTTCGTCCAGCGTCGCATCGTCCGCCGTGAATCGCCCGTCACCGTGCGCGATCGGCAGCACAATCCGCTGGCCGTCGGCGTAACCCGACGTGAACAGGGTGTTAGCATTCTCCACACGCACGGCAATCGGCGCCGAAACGAAGCGAAGACTTTCGTTGCGGAGAAGTGCCCCTGGAAGAAGTCCCGCCTCACACGCGATCTGGAAGCCGTTGCAGATGCCGAGCACGGGGCCGCCCCGCCTGGCATGCTCCGCGACTTCGTGCATCACCGGACTGAAGCGTGCGATGGCACCGGCGCGCAGGTAGTCCCCGTAGCTGAATCCGCCGGGGAGAATGACGACATCCGAGCCCTGGAGGTCGTGATTCTTGTGCCACAGGTACACCGCAGCTTCGCCGAGTGAATCCACCACAGCGCGGTACGCGTCGTAGTCGCAGTTGGATCCGGGGAACGTGACGATGCCGAACTTCATGTCGGCGCAGCGGTCTCGATCTCGAAGTCCTCGGTGACCGGATTGGCAAGCAGCCGCTCGCACATCCCGCGAACGGAATCCGCTGCCGCGCCGGCATCCGCCGCGCGGGTCTCGATCACGACGTAGCGCCCGACATGTACGTCACTCACGCCGGGGAAGCCGAGCGAATGGAGTGCTCCCTCGACCGCTTTCCCCTGTGGATCGAGTAGCCCTCGTCGCGGGGTGATGTGAACCCCGACCCGGAACACGGTCATCGGTCTCGCTCTTCCGGCGGCGGCGGCGGAAAATTCCGCGGTGCCGGACGGTCGTCGCGCGGATAAGGGCGGCGGCGCTTGCGCCTGTGCCGCGCGGTCGCCTGAGGGTCCGGCGCTATGTCCGGCACCGAGATCTGAGTGTCGGGCTCGAGGTCCTCGTCTTCGTCGGAGATCACCGGCACGTCTCCCCGTGGCCGCCGTCCGATCAGCCCGAAGAAAACCGTCTTCGCGACGCCGTAAAGCACGTACGCAACGAGCGCCGGAAAGTAGAACTGCTTCTGGAGCACGATTACGCCGATCACCGTTGTGGCGACGACCAGCGACCCGAGGATTTCGCTGATGGTGCGATAGCCGATCGTTGGAACGGCGGGGTAGGACACGTTGCTGATCATGAGGAAGGCGAGCGCCAGCATCAGAAAACGCAGCCAGAAATGCCACGGCAAGTCGCCGAGAATCGTCTCGTTGTAGAGCGATGTCTGGCTGAACCAGTAGTAGGTGGCGAGCGTCATGCCCGCCGCCGGACTCGGCAGACCGTGGAAGTACCGCTTCGCCCGACCCGCCTGCTCGACGTTGAATCGGGCCAGACGGATGGCCGCGCAGGCGACGTACAAGAACGGGATGAGCCATTCCCATCCTTCGCGATTGAGCACGACAAAGTACATGATCATCGCGGGCGCGAGACCGAACGTGATCACGTCGACGAGCGAGTCAAGCTCCGATCCGAATCGTGATCCGCTGCCCGTAGCGCGGGCAACGCGGCCGTCGAGGGCGTCAGCGACCCCTCCGAGAACGATCAAAAGGCCAGCGAAATCGAACTGGCCGCGCGACGCCGACACGATCGCGAACATGCCGCAAAAAAGGTTCGCCAGCGTAAGTCCGCTCGGAAGGATCACCACGGCGCGACGCATGCGGCGGGGCGAATCCATGTCGACCCTGCTTACCCCGTCGTCGGTCATCGGGCCGGGAGCTCGGCGAGAACGGTCGTGCCCGCCGTAGTCAGCGTTCCCAGCTGCACTCGCAGCTTCGCGTCCAGGGGAACGAACACGTCTACGCGCGAGCCGAACCGGATGATGCCCATACGCTCGCCCTGCTCCACCGTGTCGCCGTCGCGGCTGTACGTGACGATGCGCCGCGCGATGAGGCCCGCGATCTGGCGGACGAGGATGCGATAAGCACCGGATTCAATTCCCACGGAGCTTTGCTCGTTCTCGATGCTCGACTTCTCTGCCGCCGCATTGAGGAACTTGCCCTGGTTGTACTGCACGTAGCGCACGACACCGTCTACCGGGTAGCGATTGACGTGGACGCTGAACACGTTCATGAAGATCGAAAGGCGGGTGGCGCGGCCTTTGACGAAGGCAGGCTCATCCACCTCAGTTATCATGATGAGCTTTCCATCGGCGGGCGCCACGACAATGTTCGGACCCCGCTCACCAGTCCGCTGCGGGTCGCGAAAGAAATATGCAACCCACAGGGCGAGCAGGGTGACGACGACTGCGAGCAGCCAGAGCGTCCACGACCTTCGTGCGAGCGCGAGCGCGAAAACGGTGGCCGACAGCGCCGCCGCTATTCCGATGAAGACGTATCCCTCGCGGGCGAAGTTCAATTGGCGTTTCCCGTATTCAACGGAGACAGAGTGAGCCGGCGATAGAGGTCGAGATAGCGCTCGCTCGTCTCGTCGACGACCTCCGCCGGGAGCGGAGGGGCCGGATACTCGCCGTTCCACCGGCCCGAGCGCCGCTCTGCCTCCAGATAGTCGCGCAGCGGCTGCTTGTCGAAGCTTGGCTGCGCCCTACCCGGCTCGAACCGATCGGCGGGCCAGAAGCGCGAGCTGTCCGGTGTGAGCACTTCGTCCACTAATATAACACGCGCCTTCTCGAATCCCGCCGCTCCGCGCCCGGTCCCGGCGTATCCGAACTCGAGCTTCGTGTCGGCGATGATTATCCCGCGGCGCGCGGCAACCTCGAGACCGAAGTCGTAGACCTTGCGCGTCAGATTTTCGAGCTCGGCAGCGGCGTCGGAACCAATTAACTCGGCCATCATCAGTGTAGTGATGTTCTCGTCATGGCCCTTCTCCGCCTTTGTCGCTGGGCTGAACAGCGGCGCAGGCAGCTTAGCAGACTCCGTGAGCCCCTCCGGCAGCGCCTCGCCAGCCAGAGTGCCCCGTGCCAGGTACTCCTTCCAGGCGGATCCTGAGATATATCCCCGCACTACGCACTCAACGGGAAATACCTCGCTCCGCACACACAGCATCGAACGTCCGGCTATCGCCGCGGCGTGTGCGGCAAGCGGGGGAATTTCGCGGATGATCGCGTCAGTCCCGATGGTGAGGAGATGGTGACGTACGATGGGCTCGAGGTGGCGCAGCCACCAAGCCGTGAGCTGCGTCAGAACCATCCCTTTGTAGGGCACCGGCTCCTTCATCACGACGTCGAAGGCGCTGATCCTGTCGGTTGCGACGAGGAGTACGCGGTCGGCATCCACATCGTACACGTCGCGCACCTTTCCCCGTCGCAGGAGGGGAAGGGGGAGCGACGTTTCCGCGACGGCCATCACACGCGGATCTCTGATTCTTCTGGAGCAATCGGCGCCGCGCCAGCCAGTGCCGGCTGGAGTACCTCGGCGAGAAACTCATCCACCTGCTCAGGGGCCCGGCCGATGAACCGGGACGGATCCGCCGCTTCCTGGATCTGCTCGCGGTCGAGACCGAGGCTGCCATCAGAGGCGAGGCGCTCGAAAAGATCGTTAGCTGCCCCGCCTTCCTTGAGCGCACGGGCAGCTGCGAGCGCATGACGGCGGATCACTTCATGCGCGGCTTGGCGATCGCCCCCGGCGGCGACGGCTCGCACGAGAAGTTTCTCGGTGGCCATGAACGGCAGCTCGGCGTCGATTCGCTGACGGATTCGAGCCCGGTGCACCTCGAGCCCGCCGGCAACGTTCTCCATTAGTATCAGGATGGCGTCGGTGGCCAGGAATGACTCGGGAATCGACAGGCGCCTGTTGGCGCTGTCGTCGAGTGTTCGCTCGAAGTACTGAACGCTGTGTGTCTGGTTGGCGTTCCCTTCGAGAGATAAGACGAATCGAGAGAGCGCGTTGATTCTCTCGCACCGCATCGGGTTACGTTTGTAGGCCATCGCAGACGAGCCGATCTGCTCGTCCTCGAACGGCTCTTCCATCTCGCCGAAAGACTGAAGGACGCGAATGTCGCCCGCGAACTTCGCCGCGCTCGCGGCGATACCCGCGATTACCGACAGCACCGCCGCGTCGATCTTCCGCGTATACGTTTGACCCGTAACCGGCAGCGACGTGGCGAAGTCCATGCTCGTCGTCACCAGCCGGTCCAGCTTCCGCACCTTTTCGTGGTCGCCATCGAAGAGGTCGAGAAAGCTCGCCTGCGTACCGGTGGTGCCCTTGACCCCGCGGAAGGGAACGGTGGAGCGGCGGATGTCGAGATCGCGCAAATCCAGTACGAGATCCTGCAGCCACAAGGTCGCGCGCTTGCCGACCGTCGTGAGCTGCGCCGGCTGTAGATGCGTGTAGCCCAGCGTTGGCTCGCTCCGCCACTCGCGCGCGAAAGCACCGAGCGGCACGAGCACCCGCGTCAAGCGGCCGCGAAGAATCTCGAGCCCGCGACGCATCAGAATGAGATCGGCGTTGTCGGTGACGTAAGCGCTGGTCGCACCAAGGTGAATGAACGGCTTTGCGGCCGGGGCGCAGTCGCCGAAGGTGTGAATGTGTGCCATCACGTCGTGACGGAACCGTCGTTCGTACGCCGCCACCGCATCGAAGTCAACGTCGTCGAGATGTGCCCGCATCTGCTCGATCGCTTCGGCGGGAATATCCGCGCCGAGCTCGCGCTGCGCTTCGGCCAGCGCCAGCCACAGCCGGCGCCACAGCCCGTAGCGCGTCCGCGGCGACCACAGCTCCATCATCGCACGCGATGCGTAACGTGTGGCGAGCGGGGAGGTCCACGTGTCGTGCATGTACTATTGAATCACGAACTCGGTTGTGTAGACGCGTCCCTGTCGCTCGAAATACATCGCGATCGCCCCGCGACCGCCGTAATAATCGAGTGCGCGCGCCGCGGATTCGGCGTCGGCGATGGGCACGCGGTTGATC
This sequence comes from Gemmatimonadaceae bacterium, assembly GCA_013813715.1. Taxonomy (GTDB): domain Bacteria; phylum Gemmatimonadota; class Gemmatimonadetes; order Gemmatimonadales; family Gemmatimonadaceae; genus UBA4720. The sequence goes on from JACCRF010000041.1 coordinate 213,624, forward strand.
TGCAGGATCAGGTCGCCGGGCTGAATGCCAAGCTGCTCAGCGACCCGCGCCGAAACCGTTTGAACGAGCGCGCCGCTCGCGCGCCGGATGCCGCGCTCGGCGCGAATCGCAGGAGTCAGTGTGACGAGCTGGATCTCACGCAGCACCGTCACTTTGGGGGCGTTGACCTCAGGAAGGTCAGCAACACGAACAGTTGCCGCGATCTCGCGATTGCCGCGCCGAACGAGGAGCGGCACGTCCTCCCCGACGCGCAGCTCGAGGCGCTCGGCCTCCCAGTCATACGGCGTCCGCATCACGCGATCTCGCGACCGAAGGAGCACATCTCCGGTCGCAATTCCCGCACGGGCGGCGGGCGAGCCGGGAACGACGGCGCTGATCACGACACCATTGGAAGATTGCGGGCCATCGGGGTCGGGCACCTCCAGCTTGATGCCGACCCACGGACGGCGGACGACGCCGTGCGCAAGCAGATCCTCGGTGACGCGCTGTGCCCGGTTGATCGGAATCGCGAAACCCAGGCCGACGGAACCTCCGCTTGGGGAAAAGATGGAGCTGTTGACGCCGATGACTTCGCCAAGCGCATTCACGAGCGGCCCGCCGGAATTGCCACGATTGATCGACGCGTCGGTTTGAATCATGTCAACGTACACGCCGGCTCCCGCGCTCTCTGCGACGAGATTCCTTCCCGTCCCGCTCACGACGCCAGCGGTGACACTCGGCTCGGAGTTGGCGAGCATGAAGCCGAAGGGGCTGCCGATGGCGATCGCCCACTCACCGACCAGAAGGTTCGACGAGTTGCCAAGAGGAGCCACGGGCAGATTTCTCGCGTCGATCTTGATCACCGCCAGGTCGTTGGCCTCGTCCGAGCCGAGCAGACGTGCGGGGTACCGGGTGCCGTCGCGCATGGCAACGAAGATCTGAGCAGCGCCTTCGATGACGTGAGCATTGGTGACGATCACGCCATCGGGCCGCACGATGAATCCGGAGCCGAGGCCAGTCGTGGTGCGACGCCCCGACCGCCCACCGAAGAACTGTTCGTAGAAATCCGCCGGGACACGCTCCATGACCTCCGTTCGAACGGTCACTACCGCCGGGGCGACGCGTTCCACAGCCGATGTAATCGCCGTGCGCCGCTGCGCCGAGACCTCCGCCGAGGTGGCTGCGGAGACCTGGCGCGCCTGGGCGGCGCGTGGTGTGTCGTTGCCACATCCGGCGGCCAGCGCGACTGCCGCAGCGGGGAAAATGAGTCGGCGCATACGTCAGTCCCGCATGCGCGGACGCCTCGCGACGCCGCTGAGAAAACGATCGACTCCCCGGTCGGTGAGCGGATGCAGCAGGAGCGAGTGAAGAATCTGAGGTCGTATGGACACAATCTGCGCGCCCGCGGAAATGCATTCGGTGAACTGGGCAGCCGTCGCCGGCGATGCGACCATCACGTCGCACTCGCAGTCGCTGGCCTCGAGCAGGGAACGGATTTCGGTCACCGCGTCGGCGCTCGTACGACCCTGCGTATCGAGATCGTGAAGAGAAATGCGAACCATCGAAGCGCCGGCTTTCGCGGCGAGCACCGCCTGGGCACCGTTGAACACAAAGGTGGCGCCAACCCGGATGCCTTCGAGGCTGAGCTTGTGCATCGGGGCGATGGCGTCTTCGACGAGTGGGAGCTGCACGATGATGTGGTCCGATATCCTGGCGAGCTCGCGGGCTTCCCGATACATGTCCGCACCGCTGATCGCTTCTACCTCGACACACATAGGGATGCCGAAGTCCGTGGCGACGCTGGCGAGCAAGTCGCGCCCTTCAGGTGACTGCGCCCCTGCGTACGCGGCATCGGAGAACACCACGCCGTCGGCGAAGCCAGTCGCCGCCGCGCGGCCTATTTCATCAGGCGAAATCGTTTCGACAAAAATGTTCATGCATCCACCAGATAGAGTTCTCCGGGATATTCTACCCGCTCCAGATAGAGCGCGTACGGAGGCGCCGGCGCAGACACCCCGCCGTTGTCGGCAGCTTGGAGGAGGTGCGCAATGATCGTGCGCTCCCGCCGCCCAGCCGCGACATCGAGAAGCGTTGCGACGACGAACCTCACCATGTGGTGCAAGAAACGGTTCGCCGTTATCGAGAAGGCGAGGCCGCCGTCACGATTCTGCCACGCAGCCTGTTCGACTGTGCAGCAGTGATCGTCCCCCTCCGGGGCTGTACCCTTCACGGCGAACGCACGGAAGCAGTGGCTGCCGACGATGAGCGATGTCGCAGCGTCGAGAATGCCCCTGTCGATGCCGCGCTTCCACGCGAGCTCCCGCCGGCGGCGGAACGGAGACTCGGCGTCGGCGTCCAGTCCAACGAGATACCGATAGCTGCGTGAACGGGCGCTGTACCGGGCGTGAAATTCGTCGCGCATGAGGTACGACTCACGGATCCAGACATCGTCCGGCAGGACTGCGTTCATGGCCCGCCTGAGCTCGGTGACCGTCCAACGCTCGCTGACTCGCACGCCGGCGGCCTGTCCGAGAGCATGCACACCCGCATCGGTGCGGCCCGCTCCGAGCACCGCTACATGCGCGCCGCAGAGCCGCGTCAGCGCATCCTCGAGAACACCCTGCACGGTGCGCTCGGCGGGTTGCCGCTGCCAACCCGCGAACCGTGCTCCGTCGTACTGAATCACAAGTTGGAGCGTCCGCGTCACCATTGCCCAAGTTACCGCGCGCGCATGCCACCGGCAAACGCGTTAACAACGTCCGCTGCTTACCGCGCGCTTGTTGACTTTACCCCGAGCGCGCGACAAACTCGTCTACGCCCCGACTCGCTTCCCAGTCACGGTCACGATGGCACCACGTACCCTTGCAACGTTTGCAACAGTCCTGTCAGCCGCTCGTGACGCTGACGCGGCTCTGACATTGCTGCAGCTCGAAGCGTGGGACATCGAACGGACGTCTCAGCTTGCCCTGTTCCTCTGCGATTCGAGGCGGCAGCTGATCACCGAACGGTTGAGTCCGGCGCCGGGCGGGGTCGAGCGAACACCGCTCAATGTCGCGATCGATCACCTCCCGGCGCCGATCCGCCGAGCGCTCAGTTTCGGCGCGGCGGTTGCCGACTTCGGCTCGGAGTCGGACGATTATATGAGGCTTCTCGGCGTGACTCCCCAGCAGCAGGGAGGAATTCTCTCCGTGCGCGGATTGACGCTCGACGGGGAGCTCGCCGGTTTTGTCGCGCTGCACGAGCCGCGCAAGAGATTCGGGCCGCGGATCGTCGAGCGGCTGTCGCCCGCATTCGACCTGTTCGCGCTCGCCTTCGAAAGAATGGCCGAGCACGAGGCGCGATTCGAAGCGGTGCGAACGCTCGAGGAATTGACGGGGAACATCCACGCCGAGTACAACCGAGCCTTGCGGGGATTGAAGGCCGAGCTCGAAGAGTCGCGCGAGAGCAACGCGACTCCGGGCGCGCGTGAGGCGGCTCGCATCGCCGAGCTCGAGCGCGCGGTGAGTGCTGCGGCGCAGGAAGGGCGGCTACGCGGCGATCGACTGGCGGCGGTCGAGGAGCAGGTATCGCACGCGGTGGGAAAGCTCCAGCAGGTTCACATCGATCTTCATCGGCAAACCGAGCTCACGCGCGCGCACGCCGACGTTCTGGCGCGGATTGAGCGAATCATCGAGGAGACCCCGGCGACCGAGGCTGCCGAAGTGCTCGAAAAGGTCAGGGCGGCCCTTTCTGGCCGCGCCTGATTGGCGTCAGCATCCTGATGACCGATCCCACACCACTTCAGGCGGCCATCCTCAAGCTCGCGCACCACCAGGAACTCACGGGAGCCGAAGCCGCCGAAGCGTTCGGTGTGATCATGCGCGGAGAAGGCAGCGCCCTTCAGATCGCGGCGATGCTGACTGGATTGCGCGTGCGCGGCGAGACGGCGGCTATCGTCGCCGGCGTGGTTCAGGCGCTTCGCGAAGTGATGGTCCGGCTTCCCGCGAACGATCCGGAATCACTCGTGGACACTTGCGGCACGGGTGGCGGTGCGGTCCCGACTTTCAATATCTCGACCGCCGCGGCCCTCCTCGCCGCGGGCGCCGGTGTCAGGATAGCGAAGCACGGAAACCGATCGTTCACGTCGAAGTGCGGCAGTGCAGACGTCCTCGAGGCACTCGGTATTCCAATGGATGCGCCTTTGTCCACGATGGCCGCGGCGCTCGAGCACGCGGGCATCGTCTTCATGTATGCTCCGGTGATGCACCCCGCGATGCGTCACGTCGGGCCGATACGGCGTGAACTCGCTATACCGACCGTAATGAACGTCGTCGGCCCTCTCGCTAACCCAGCCGGTGCAGCCCGGCAGGTCGTCGGCGTGGCGGACGCCCACCGCGTCCCCATCCTCGCGGGGGCGCTCGCCGAGCTCGGCGCGCGACACGCGCTCGTCGTTCATGGCGAGCCGGGCCTCGACGAAATATCACCGCTCGGCGTCACGCACGTGTTCGAGATAGTCGACAGATCCACACGCGAGTGGACGATCGACCCCGCCGACTATGGCTACACCGGCTGCAACCCCGATGAACTCCTGGGGGGCGGGGCGGAGGACAATGCACGAATTGTCACTGAAGTCCTGGGCGGCGGAGGCACGCCCTCGGCGCGCGCAGCGGTCGTGCTGAACGCCGGCGCCGCAATCTACGTGAGCGGGCGCGTGCCGAGCTACAGCGAGGGTGTTGACGCAGCAAAGGCAGCGCTGCGAGAAGGAAAGGGGCTGATCGCGCTCGAGCGGCTGCGCTCAGCCTATGCGGCCGGCGGCTAACACCGACGGAGCACCCCGACGACGATTCCCTGAATGGAAATGTCGTTCTCGTGCACGTAGATCGGCGGCATCGCCTCGTTTGCCGGCTGCAGCCTGATCCGCCCGTCCTTTTCGCGATACAGTTTCTTCACCGTTGCGGACGTGCCATCGATGAGGGCGATGACCATCTCTCCATTGTCCGCGTTCTGGCGCTCGTTCACGATCACGAAGTCCCCGTCGCGTATCTGCTCATCTATCATCGAGTTTCCGCGCACCCTCAGCACATAGTGATTGCCGCCCCTCCTTACAAAATCCTCCGGAACGGCGATCATCTCCTGCGATTGAATCGCCTCGATCGGCATGCCGGCGGCCACTGTCCCGGCGAGCGGCAGCTGGAGAGCGCGAGGGTAGATGTCCGACGGAAGGACCTCGATCGCGCGGCTCTCGTTGTACTCCCGCTTGATGTAACCCTTGCGTTCGAGGTTGCTCAAATGCTCGTGAACGGTCGCGAGCGAACTGTACTCGAATCGCGCGGCGATCTCCTCGAAGCTCGGCGCGTAGCCGTTGGCTTCCGAATACTCGGTGAGAAAGCTCAATATCTCACGCTGGCGCTTTGTTAGCGACATATCTTTCCCGTGCATAGGGTCGTAATTCGCTCGGCTACCGGTACCGAACATTTGCCGAACTCAAACATTATCCGAACAACTCCCGAAACGCAAGAACTTTCGGGATGGACGGCCCCATCGGGCACGCTTGGCGAGCTGACACAGAACTCCTTTGTGCGGGCCGCCGAGCTTCGGGGGGTGGGCCTCGCCGCTGGCTCACGACAAATGTGGGCACCGTCTTTCGCCGTCGCCTTGGGCAGTGGCGACTGCATCGCCGTGATCGCCGAGGTCAAACGCGCTTCGCCGTCGAAGGGAGTGATTGCTGCGGCGCTCTCGGCGGGCGATCAGGCGGCCGCCTTCGAACGTGGCGGCGCGGCCGCCCTCTCCGTGCTCACCGAACCAAAACGGTTCGGCGGGCGGGATTCCGACCTTGCCGACGCGCGAAGCCGAAGCCAGCTACCGATACTCAAGAAGGACTTTCACGTAGCGCCGGAGCAGCTGGTCCAGGCGCGGAATCTCGGCGCGTCGGCGGCGCTGATCATCGTTCGGGCGATCGAACCTGCTAGACTGGGGGGGCTAGCCCGCATTGCGCGCGAGCTCGAGCTCGAGATCCTGTTCGAGATTCGAGATGAGGACGAGCTGCAGCGGGCGATCGATGCCGGCGCAGAAATCATTGGGGTGAACAACCGGAACCTCGAGACTCTGGAAATGGATCGGCGCACCGTTGCCCGCTTGGTACCGCTGATACCGGCCCACTGCATCGCGATCGCCGAAAGCGGGTACTCGTCGCGCCACGACATCCTCGAGGCCGCGGCGGCCGGCGCCGACGCGGTGTTGATCGGATCTGCACTCTCCGCGGCGAACGACCCGGCTGCGGTCCTGACCGCCCTAGCAGGTATTCCGCGCCGTGGCCGCTTGGCGCGGCCGACGTAGCCTGCCGCACGCCGGGGCACTGATAGGCAATGACGGGAATAAAGTTCTGCGGCATCACACGCGGGTCCGACGCCCGCGTGGCGGCGTCGCTCGGCGCCGCCTACATCGGGGTCATCTTCGCCGAGAGCAAACGGCGCGTGAAGCCCGACATGGCCAGAGAAATCACGTCCGGCATGGAGAACGGTCCGCGAATCGTCGGCGTGTTCGATGATCTGCCGATTGCGGAAATGGCGCGAATAGCGGATGAGGCGGCACTCGACGTCGTCCAGTTGCACGGGCGCTTCCGGCCACAGGACGTTGCAATGCTGCGGCGCGGATTCGCGGGCGAGATATGGGCCGTTTGTGGCCTCGACCCGACGGCGAGCACAGTGCCGGGTGAGGCGGTGGAGCTGGCCGACGTCGCGGACGCGATAGTTCTAGACGCGCGGGTGGGCGGGGTCACCGGCGGCACCGGCAGGACGCTCGATTGGACCGGCCTCGCGATCGCCGCGCGCTCTCTTTCGAGGGCCACCTACATCGTGCTCGCCGGCGGCCTCACTCCGGATAACGTGGGCGAAGCGATCGCCGTGATCGCACCGGCGGTGGTGGATGTTTCGTCAGGCGTGGAGTCTTCGCCGGGAATCAAGGATCCAGGTCTCATGCAGGCTTTTGCGGAAGCGGTGCGTTCCGCGTCTTTAGAATGACCAGAGAACCACCGGAGCGGCTTTGACCGGTGCACCTTGGATGACATGACACCGACACAACACAGCGGGCGCTTCGGCGCCTTCGGGGGCCGATACGTTCCCGAGACATTGATACCGGCCCTCGATGAGCTCGACGCTGCCTTCGACAGCGCTATGGCTGACGTCGCGTTTCTCGCCGAAGTGGACACAATGCTGTCGACGTATGTCGGCCGCCCGTCACCACTTAGCACGGCGCCACGTTTCTCGGCGGCGGTCGGCGCCGAGGTGTTTCTCAAACGCGAGGATCTCAATCACACCGGCGCGCACAAGATCAACAACACCGTTGGCCAGGTGTTCCTTGCGATGCGGATGGGCAAGCGCCGGATCGTGGCGGAGACGGGCGCGGGGCAGCACGGTGTCGCGACGGCGACGGTGTGCGCGCGCTTCGGCCTCGACTGCGTAGTCTACATGGGCGAGGAGGACATCCGCCGGCAGTCTCTGAACGTGCGGCGGATGAAGCTCATGGGAGCGGAGGTCGTCCCTGTAGGCTCCGGCACACGCACGCTGAAGGACGCTACGAGCGAAGCGATTCGCGACTGGGTGACCAATGTGGATAGCAGCTACTACCTGATTGGGTCGGTCGTGGGGCCCGCGCCGTATCCACGAATGGTTCGCGAGTTCCAGTCGGTGATCGGTCGCGAGGCAAGAGACCAGATGCTTGCCGCCGCGGGACGCCTGCCCAGTACCGTCGTAGCCTGTGTCGGCGGCGGATCCAATGCCATGGGGATCTTTCATCCGTTCGAGGCCGACCCCGACGTAGAGCTGGTGGGCATCGAAGCAGCGGGGCACGGTCTCGAATCGGGCGAGCATTCGGCGTCACTTCTCAAGGGGCGTCCCGGGATTCTGCACGGGACGCTCAGCTACTTGCTCCAGGATGATGCAGGTCAGATACACCCCGCGCACTCCATCTCGGCGGGGCTCGACTATCCTGGTGTCGGTCCGGAGCATGCCCATCTGCGCGACACAGGGCGGGCGAAGTACTTCGCGGTCACCGATCAGGGCGCCCTTCGCGGCTTCTCGATGCTCAGCCGTCTCGAGGGAATCATCCCAGCGCTCGAAACGTCGCACGCCATAACCTGGGTTGCCGACAACGCGAGCCGCTGGAGCGCCGCGGACGCCGTGCTCATCTGCATCAGTGGCCGGGGCGACAAGGACATGGAGCAGGTGACTGACCTCGGGATTGGACGCAAGTGATCGAGCGTTGCGCTGCGCGAAGCAGATGTCTCGTATCGCGCGATGACAATTTCGTACGAGCACCACATGCGGGGCGATCTGAGCGCCTATCCGAAGGTGATCCGTCTGCGGTCGATGAGCATGACGAGCAGAATCGTGGCAGTCGCCGACGGCTACGATGCGGCGACTTCGCGGCGCGTACCAGACGACGCCGTACCTTCCTCGGCGGTTCGCCAGGAAATGCGCGACAATTCTGCGCGAGGCATGAACCCCGTAGTGGTCAAGGCGTTCATCGGCATCTATCCGGTGGGAACGCGGGTGGTCCTCGATACGTTCGAGCTTGCTGTCGTCTTCGCGGCGAATACGTGTCTCGACGCGCTGTCGCGACCGACCGTCAGGATCGTCAGCGACCCGCAGGGCACCATGCTGCGCCCTGCACCCGAAGTTGACCTTGCGGTGCCGGACGCCAACGGCGAGTATCCTCGCACGATCATCAAGACGGCCGACCCTGAGAGATATGGCATCAACGTTGGCGACTATTTCGTCTGACAGAATCGACTCGAGATTCGACTCGCTGAAGGGTGCCGGCCGCAAAGCGCTCGTTTGTTACATCACCGCGGGGTTTCCCGACACGCGAGGCACGCTCGAGCTCATGTCCGGGCTCGAGGCCGAGGGCGCCGACGTGATCGAAGTCGGAGTGCCATTCTCGGATCCGATCGCCGACGGGCCCATCATTCAGGCGAGCTCGCAGCGGGCACTCGCAGGCGGGATGACGCTCGACAAGTCGCTGGAGCTCGTTACGCGAGCGCGGCTTGCGGTGCCCGTCGTGTTGTTCACCTATCTCAACCCGCTGCTGTCGGCAGGCGTCGACGTGCTCGAACGTGCGGGAAACGCCGGGGTCGACGGCGTACTCGTCAGCGACCTTCCCCTCGGCGCTGATCCCGAGCGCGAGGATTGGCTCGCCGGCAGCGGCCTCGCGTTCATCAGACTGGTTGCTCCGACTACACCGTCCGATCGGATGAGCGAGATCGCTCGTACCGGATCGGGGTTCGTGTATCTCATCAGCCGCCTCGGCGTGACGGGGGTTCAGTCAGATCTACCCACACAGCTTCCCGAAACGGCGGCACGTCTCCGCGCGGCGACCTCATTGCCGATCTGCATCGGTTTCGGGGTGGCCGAGCCACACCAGGCGCGGTCAGCCGCCGGGATCGCGGACGGAGTCGTGGTGGGAAGCGCGCTCGTGCGAGCGGCTGGAGAAAGCGTCGCCTCAGCGTTGCGGCTGGCGCGGTCGCTGCGCGCGGCGCTGGACGATGCGACGTGATGCTGACGCACAGGGTGACCTTGCAGTCGATGCGCTTCCACACGCACATCGGAGTGCTTCCGCACGAAGCGGAGATTGCGCAGTCAATCGAAGTCGACGTGTCCGTGTGGGTATCCCGCGAGGAATCGGCGGAGGGATCGGAGGGCGTAGTAGACTACCGGAACCTCTACTCGCTGGTGGCGGCGACTGTGACTGACGGCCATATCAGGTATCTCGAGGACCTCGTGGAGCGTCTCGCCGAAAAGGCGCTGGCAATCGCAGGCGTGGAGCGAGTTCTGGTGGCGGCGCGAAAGCCCCACGTCGCCTTGCCCGGCCCGCTCGCGCACGCCGAGGTCAGTCTCGAGAGAAGGCGCGGATGACTGACGTGGCGTACGTCGCGTTGGGATCAAACCTGGGAAATCGGGAGCGGGCGCTGGACCGGGCGCGCACGGCGATAGCTGCGATTCGGGATACGGTGATCACGGCGGAGACGCCCATCGAGGAGACCGAGCCGATCGGCCCGCAGCCGCAGGGCCGGTACCTGAACCAGATGATCGCTGTCACCACCGGTCTTCCGCCGCATACGCTCCTCGCGGCGTTGCACAGGATTGAGCGCGCAGCCGGACGGGCGCGCGCGTCGCGGTGGGGCCCCCGCACGCTCGACCTCGACATCGTGATGATCGAGGGACAGAACATCTCCGACGACTCGCTCAACGTACCGCATCCGGAGCTGAACAATCGCGATTTCTGGCAGCGCCAACTTGCACTGTTGAGAGGAAGCGTCGATGGCTGAAGAAGTAACCGGTCCACGCAAGGTCGGGCTACGCGACATCGCGCGAATGAAGCGTGATGGACAAAAGCTCGTCGTGGTCACCGCGTACGACGTTCTGTTCGCGCGACTCGTCGACGCGGCGGGGGTGGACGTCGTTCTCGTGGGCGACTCGCTTGGCAACGTCGTGGCGGGATTCGAGACGACCCTTCCGGTGACGGTTGAGCAGATGATCTACCACGCGCAGGCGGTACGACGGGGAGTGAAACGCGCACTGCTGGTGGTGGATATGCCGTTTCTGAGCTATCAGTCGAGCCGCGAGGCGGCGATTCTGAATTGCGGGCGTGTGCTGAAGGAAACGGAGGCCGATGCCGTCAAGGTCGAGGGCGGCGGCCCCGAGATGATCGACACCATCTCCGTTTTGACCCGGATCGGCATTCCGATCGTCGCCCACCTCGGCTTTACGCCGCAATCCGTGCGCACGATTGGGATGCGAGTACAGGGACGCGCCGCGGTCGATGCGACCCGCATGGTCGAGCAGGCGAAGTCGCTGGAAGAGGCTGGAGCGTTCGCCCTTGTGCTCGAGCTCATTCCGGCGGAGCTCGCCGCTCGCATAACCGAAGCCGTGACGATTCCAACGATCGGCATCGGTGCGGGCCCCGGCTGCGACGGCCAGGTGCTCGTCCTCCCCGATCTGCTGGGATTGAACGACGGCTTCGCTCCGCGCTTCCTCAAACGCTACGCTGATCTCGCTACGGCTGTGCGCGAGGCCGTCGGCCGATTCGGCAACGAAGTCAGGTCGGGCGAGTATCCCGATGCCGAGCACAGCAACTGAAATGATCGTCGTTCCGGCGATCGCGGAAATGCGCGACGCCATCGCGAGAGCGCGAGCTACGGGTGCGCGCGTCGGCTTCGTGCCGACGATGGGCGCCCTTCACGACGGACACCTGAGCCTCGTTCGCCGGGCGCGGACCGATGCTCAAGTCGTCGTGATGAGCATTTTTGTCAATCCGCTCCAGTTTGGCCCGGCGGAGGATCTGAGTCGGTATCCCCGTCCCGTCGCGAAGGATGACGGACTCGCGCGCGATGCCGGTGTGGATTTCCTCTTTCGGCCCGGCACAGCCGAGATGTATTCCGAGGATCGCGCGATCACTGTGTCCGGCGGCGATCTGGCAAGTCGGTGGGAAGGGGAAGTGCGTCCCGGGCATTTCGAGGGTGTGTTGACGGTCGTGGCAAAGCTGTTCAACATCGTTCAGCCCGATTTCGCGGTGTTCGGGCAAAAGGATCTTCAGCAGTCGGCTCTTGTCAAGGCGATGGTGCGAGACCTCGACATGCCCCTCGAGATTGTCCTTGCACCGATCGTCCGCGAGCACGACGGCCTCGCGATTTCAAGCCGGAACAGATATCTCGCGGCCGCCGACCGCAATCGCGCCATCCTGTTGCACGAGTCTCTTGCTGCCGCGAAGGTTGCATTCGATGGCGGCGAGAGGAATGCGCGGGCGCTCGAGACTATCGGGCGACAGGTTCTGGAGAGCGACGGAGTGTTGCATGCCGACTACTTCGCGATCGTCAACTCCGCCACCTTCGAGCCGGTGGAGACCGTCGCGTGGGGTGCGGCGGCTATCGTCGCTGCCCGCATCGGCACAACGCGACTCATCGACAACATGTCGTTCGGTGACGATGAAGGTTGACTCGAATGGGCTTCCCGACTGGTCTCGGGTCGGCGCGAAACGACTGGCGCACATTGAACGAGTCACCTCACTTCTGCGGGCGTGGGCCGCCGCGATGCGACTCGACCCCGCTGAGGCGAAAGCGTGGACCGACGCCGGCGCATGGCACGACTGCCTTCGCGATGCACCGGAGGGCGAGCTGAGACGGCTCACTGGCGATCAGTCGACGCCAGCGGAGCTTCTGCACGGCCCGGCCGCTGCCGCCCGGCTGGCCTCCGAAGGAGAGAACCGCGCCGGACTTCTCGATGCGATCCGCTTTCATACGGTTGGCTCGCCAAGCTGGGATCGAACCGGTAAGGCGCTGTACATGGCCGACTACCTCGAGCCCGGACGAAAGTTCTCCCGCGAGGACCGGAATTTCCTCGCCGCGCAGGTCCCGAATTCCTTCGAAGCCGCGTTTCGCCAGGTCGTGCGCTTTCGCCTCGACTGGTCGGTGCGCGAGGGGAATCACATCTTTCCCGAGACCGTCGCGCTCTGGAATAGCCTCCGGTGAAAGCGGGCAGATGGATCATCCTCGCCCTCGTTCTCGGGGGCGGGGCGTACGGCGCAGCGAAATACAACGCGTTCAGAAGTCGGCCCTTTATTTCCGGCGCGGGAGAGAGCCCGACCGTCGCGGTACCCGCTGGGGTTCGGATCAAGGTCGAAGTGCTGAACGCAACGCATACGAAGGGTCTGGCGCGTCGTGCGACAGCGTTTCTGCGAGACCGTGGGTTCGACGTCGTCGCAGTCGGCACGGCCCGCGAGCAGCGGTCGGCCACACTCGTATTGGACCGGTCGAATCATCCCGAGTGGGCGCAGCTCGTTGCGCAGTCGTTCCTGGCGCCCATGGAGCAGCGCCTCGACAGCTCACGCTACCTGGACGTCACCGTGCTGATCGGATCCGACTGGCGTCCGCCCGCGCTGCCTTTCTACCCTTAACTGTCCACAAGCCGCCGCGATGTCCTTGCCGCGGCTCTTTCGTATCGCCACCTCGACTCCTTTCGCGCGGATCACGCGCGCAAAGGCTGCAATCGCCTGCGGGCTGGTGGCGTTGAAGTTTCCGGCACCGCCTGCATGCAGCGGGATCAGGTTGACGAATGCCTTGCAGCGGCGCGCCAGCTCGACGAGCTGCGACGCATGCTCTGGGCGATCGTTCACCCCGCTCAACATGACGTACTCGAAGGTGACCCGGCGGTCGAAGACGCGCGCCGCCTCAATGACCTGGGCAAGCGGGTATTTCGCGTTGATAGGCATCAACGTGCGGCGTAGCGCGTCGCTCGGTGCGTGAATTGAGATCGCCAGGCGGAATTGCTCCTTCCGCTCACCGAGGGCCACGATGCCGGGCAGGATGCCGACCGTGGAGACGGTGATGTGCCGCGCGCCGATGCCGAATCCCTTTGCATCGTTCAACACCGTGAGCGTCGGATCAACCGCTTTCCAATTCATCAGGGGCTCGCCCATCCCCATGAACACGATATTTGTCGGCTGCCTGCCGGTCAGCAGTGTCACCTCGCGCACCTGTCCGGCGATCTCGAACATCCGAAGGTTGCGCGAGAATCCCATCGTTCCGGTTGCACAGAAGGAGCACTGGAGAGCGCACCCGCCCTGAGAAGAGATGCAGAGCGTCAGTCGCGAACCTTCGGGAATCGCGACCGTCTCGATATGCTCTCCGTCGAAAAGACGGAAGAGAAACTTCTCGGTGCCGTCGGTTGAGAGCTGGCGCGCTTCCAACGTGAGTCGCGGAATCTCGAACTTCGCGGCGAGCAGTTCACGGAAGGATTTCGGCAACTCGTGCATGGCGGAGAAGTCCTCACGCGGAGCATGCCAGAGATGCTGAACCACCTGCGCCGCACGGAACGGTTTCTCGCCCGCTTCGATCGCGAATGCCCGAAGCTCCGCTTCGGCTTCCGCGGGAAGCATGTCGAGAAGATTCGTTCCTTTCCGCTGATCGTTTTGCTGGGGCCTGGTCATGAGCCCGGCTCCTTCCACCAAATGTATGCCACCACTAAGTTTAACCCGTTGCGACCTCCTCTTCGACCCAGTTTTCGGCCACTCTCCCGACCCTGCGCGCTACTCGGGGCGCGGCCGGTATCCCGGTGAACGAACCTGGCTCGTTCGGCACGACGCTTCGGCCGGGTGGCCTGGCAGGAGTGTTACGGGCGGCCGACGCCGGCAAGAACGTGCAGCTTGCCGGCTGGGTGCACCGCTCGCGGAATCTAGGCGGCCTGGTTTTCGTTGACCTGCGCGATCGAGCCGGGCTCCTTCAGGTGTCGTTCAATCCGGAATGGACGTCAGATGTGACAATGGCGGCCGCCAGTGCGCTCGGCCAGGAGTATGTCATTCGAGTCGGCGGTGAGATCGCGATGCGCCCCGCGGAAACCACCAACAGCGAGATGCCGACGGGTGATGTCGAGCTGCGGGCCACCGAGCTCACCATATTGTCGGCTGCAGAAACGCCGGCGATTCCAGTCGCGAGGGGCAAGAACGAGAATCTGCCGTCGGAGGATCTTCGCCTTCGACACCGCCATCTCGATCTGCGGCGGCCAGAGCTTCAACACAACATCATCCTGCGCCACCGTCTCCAGCAGGCGACGCGGCGGTACCTCGATGAACGCGGATTCCTCGAAATAGAAACGCCTATTCTCACAAAGCCCACGCCGGAGGGCGCGCGGGATTATCTCGTGCCGAGCCGGGTGCACCGCGGCGAGTTCTACGCGCTGCCGCAGTCGCCGCAGCTATACAAGCAGCTCCTGATGGTCTCGGGTTTCGACCGGTATTTTCAGATCGCGCGCTGCTTTCGTGACGAAGACCTCCGCGCGGATCGCCAGCCCGAGTTCACGCAAATCGACATCGAAGCATCGTTCGTCACGCCCGAGGACATCATCGACCTCACTGAGGGAATGCTCGGTGCGCTTTTTCAGGAAGCGGGCATCTCGATTCCGGCGAAGTTCAGGCGGATGTCGTACGCGAATGCGATGGAGCGTTTTGGCAGCGATCGCCCCGACCTGCGGTTCGGCCTCGAGATCGTAGACGTGACGGACGCGTTCCGCGACGCCGATTTAGCGATTGCGAAATCCGCGATCGCCGCCGGCGGGCGCATCCGAGGCATCTGCATCCCCGGCGGCGCGGCGTTATCGCGCAAGCAGGTTGACGAGATTGAGCAGATCGCAAAGAGCGCGGGTGCGGGTGGGCTGCTCCGGGTGAAAAAGACGGGCGGCAAACTCGACGGGCCGGCAGCCAGATTCCTCAGCGAATCGGGGGAGCGCCTGCTCCCGATCGGTGAAGGCGAGCTGTGCCTGCTCGTCGCCGCCACCGATGCGACCTCCAACCCGGCGCTCGACCGCGTTCGACAGGAAGTCGCGAAACGAATGGGACTCATCGCTGACGGTGCTGTCGAGATGTTGTGGGTAACCGACTTTCCGCTCTTCGGCCGTGATGCGGTTTCCGGGGGACTCGCCGCTGTCCATCATCCCTTCACGTCACCCAGCCCGGACGACGTCGCGCGCTTCGACTCCGAACCGGACGGCGTTCGAGCGCTCGCGTATGACGTGGTCATGAACGGAACGGAGCTCGGAGGCGGCAGCATTCGAATCCACGATCCGGCCTTGCAGCGCCGCGTGTTGAGCGCCCTCGGGATAAGCGATGACGAAGCACAATCACGATTCGGATTCCTGCTCGAGGCGTTGAACGCGGGCGCGCCGCCCCACGGCGGCATCGCGCTCGGCTTCGACCGCATCGTGATGCTCCTCGCGGGCGCGGCGTCACTCCGCGATGTGATCGCTTTCCCGAAGACGACGGCTGCGCGCGCGCTGTTCGAGGGCGCGCCATCGGCCGTTAACGCGGGTGACCTCGACGACCTACACCTGGAGCTTCGCTCTGCCAACAGTGACTGACGAACCCACTGTACAGCGCCTCTCTACTGAGGGCGCGGACATGCTGACGCTCGCCGGCGTCAACGACGAGAACCTGATCGAGCTGTCGAAGCAAAGCGGCGCCCGCATCGCGCTGCGCGGCGACACCCTTACGATGACCGGGAGCGCCGAAGCCGTCAACCGTGCCGCGCCGCTGGCGCGCCGCATGATCGACACCGCGAAACAGCAGATGCCACTCACCGCGGATGACGTCCTCCGAATGAGCATGGAGGCGCCGCGCGACGGCAACGGCACGGAGGACTCGCAGCGAATTGTCCTTCCCGGCATCCGCAAGGTGATTCAACCAAAGACAAGCGGACAGGGCGAGTACCTCAAGGTGATCGCGGAGAATGACATCGTAGTCGGCATCGGGCCAGCGGGAACGGGCAAGACATACCTCGCGGTCGCGGCGGCGGTGGATGCGCTCTCGCGCAAGCGCGTGCGGAGAATTGTGCTCGCCCGGCCAGCGGTCGAGGCCGGCGAGAGTCTCGGCTTCCTTCCCGGTGATCTTCAGGCGAAAGTTGATCCTTACCTGCGGCCTCTTTACGACGCCCTCGAGGACATGATGCCGCCGGAGCGAGTCCAGAAGTCGCTCGAGACGCGGACGATCGAGATCGCACCGCTTGCGTACATGCGCGGCCGCACGCTCGCCGACGCGTTCGTGATTCTCGACGAGGCGCAGAACGCCACAAACGCGCAGATGAAGATGTTTCTCACCCGACTGGGCGTGAACTCGAGAGCGGTGATCACGGGAGACAAGACGCAGATCGACCTTGGGCGGCGAGAGGAATCCGGGCTGGTTCAGATCGAGCGCATTCTCCCCGGCATCGACGGCATTGGCTTCCACTATCTCACCGAATCCGACGTCGTCCGTCACCGTCTCGTCCGCGAGATCATCAAGGCGTACGCCGAAGACGCCGGCAACTGAGCTCGCGTGAGACCGTCGCGTATCGTCGTCGAAGTCTCGTCCACGGTCCGGCGAATCCCCATCGCGGCGGACGGCGTTCGCCATCTCGTTGAGGCGACGCTTCGGGCGGAGCGCGTGCGCGACGCGATGGTATCGGTGTCGTTTGTTGGACGCACTGCGATGGCCAGGCTTAACGGGCGCTATCTCCGTCGTGCAGGAGCGACCGACGTGATATCGTTCGGCATGGGGCGCGAGTCGGGGATGCTCCCGGTGGTCGGCGACATCTACATCTGTGTTGCCGTCGGGAGAGAGAATGCGAAGCGTTTTCGCCTGCCGCTCCGCGAGGAGATCGCGCGGCTGGTCGTGCATGGTGTGCTGCACGTAACTGGTGAAGATCATCCCGATGATGAGGCAAGAACCACGTCGCCGATGTGGCGAAAGCAGGAGCGGATACTTGCCCGCGCTCGCTGACCGGCTCCTCGACGACTTTTTCGCGAGAAAGACGTTCGCGCTTGCGCGCGCCGTCAGCATCGTGGAGAATCGGCGGCCAGGCGTTGACGAGATACTGAGCAGCGTTCACAGCCGCGTCGGCCGAGCGAGGCGGATCGGCGTTACCGGGCCGCCGGGAGCAGGGAAGAGCACGCTCACTACACTCGTCGCGCGGGACTTCCGTGCCGCCGGCCTCACTGTCGGAATTGTGTGCATCGATCCAACATCTCCGTTCACGGGGGGCGCGCTGCTCGGCGACCGCGTGAGGATGGAGCGGGTCGCTCTTGACGAAGGAGTGTTCATTCGCTCGATGGCGACGCGTGGATCGTTGGGCGGGCTCGCCGCCGCGACGCGTGAAGTGACGGACGTCCTGGACGGCTTCGGATTCGACCGCATAATCATCGAAACCGTAGGCGTCGGACAATCTGAGCTGGACGTGGCCCGAACAGCCGATTCCACCGTCGTCGTTCTCGTTCCGGAATCCGGCGATTCGATCCAGACGCTCAAGGCGGGCGTGATGGAGATCGCTGATATCTTCGTCGTCAACAAGTCCGACAGGCCAGGAGCGGATCGCCTTCGCAACGACGTCGAGTTGATGCTCGGGCTCAGGAAGGGGGCGTCGTACGCCAACGTGCCCGCCCATCACGGCGTTGACTTGAAGCGGGCCATGAATCCCGCGCGGCTCGCGCGCGAAACGGCGCGCACGAGGGATGATGCAGTCTGGACCCCTCCCGTCCTGCGCGCAGTGGCGGCGAAGGAGGAGGGGATCGCGGAACTGGTGGAGTCGCTCAACCGTCATTTCGCTTATCTTGACCGAACCGGCGCGCTCAGAAAGCGACGACGCGATAGAATGCTGGAGCGGGTAGTCGAAGTCGTGGAGCGCAGAATGCGCAAGCGCCTGTGGGAAAACGCGGCGACGCGCGACTGGCTCGAGGGGAGAGTGGAGACGCTGGAGTCGGGGTCGGTCACACCGTACGCAGTCGCCGATGAATTCCTGGCGGCGCACGGGCACCTTGTAACAGGGGCAGACAGGTGACGTCAATCAAAGTCGGATCGAGCGGCACGGCAGGTCTCGGCGGTCTGGACGAATCAGCGCGCGAAAACGAGAGGCTTCGCGCCGAAGTCGCGGAGTGGAAGAAGAAATACGAATCCGCGAGGAAACGCGACATCGCGTTCACGAATTCGGAGAGGGAGCTCGCGCCCCTTTACACCGCGCTCGATACCGCCTGGCTCGACGCAGACGACCTCGGTGTTCCCGGCATCTACCCGTACACACGCGGCATCCATCCCACGGGCTATCGCGGCAAGCTGTGGACGATGCGGCAGTTCGCGGGGTTCGGCAGCGCCCGCGACACGAACGAGCGGTACAAGTTTCTCCTCGCGCATGGTCAGACGGGTTTGTCGGTGGCGTTCGATTTTCCGACGCTGATGGGTTACGACTCCGATCACGCGAGATCGGAAGGGGAAGTCGGCAAGTGCGGCGTCGCGATCTCGAGCCTCGCCGACATGGAAGTGCTGTTCGACGGAATACCGCTCGACAAGGTGTCAACGTCGATGACGATCAACGGGCCGGCCGTCATCCTTTACTGTTTTTATTTGGCAGCGGCGGAGAAACAGGGGGTCGATCTGGCAAAGCTCCGGGGGACGATCCAGAACGACATCCTAAAGGAGTACATGGCCCAGCACGCGTGGGTCTACCCCATAGAGCCGGCGCTTCGTCTGATCGTGGATTGCTTCGAGTGGTCGGCGGAGCATGTGCCGCAGTGGAATACGATCTCCATTTCGGGCTATCACATTCGCGAAGCTGGCGCGACCGCCGCGCAGGAGCTGGCGTTCACTCTCGCCGACGGGTTTACGTACGTCGAGCGGGGCATCGCGCGCGGCCTCGATGTGGATTCGTTCGCGCCGAGGCTGTCGTTCTTCTGGGATATCCACAACGATTTCTTCGAGGAGATCGCGAAGCTGCGAGCCGCGCGGAGAATCTGGGCGCGGCACATGCGCGACCGGTACGGCGCGAAGGATCCGCGCTCACTCGTGATGCGCTTCCATTCGCAGACTGCCGGTGTCACGCTCACCGCGCAGCAGCCGATGAACAACGTCGTGCGCGTCGCATATCAGGCGATGGCGGCGGTGCTCGGCGGAACGCAGTCGCTGCACACCAACTCGATGGATGAGACGCTCGCGCTTCCCACTGAGGAGTCGGTGCAGGTTGCGCTTCGCACGCAGCAGGTGCTCGCATACGAAACCGGTGTCCCCAACGTCATGGATCCGCTCGGCGGCTCGTATTATGTCGAGGCGCTCACGTCACATCTCGAGGAAGAAGCGGAGTCACTCTTCGCGCAGATCGACGAGATTGGCGGTGTTGTGAGGGGTCTCGAGACTGGTTGGCTTCAACGCAAGATCGCAGAGTCGGCGGCGCGCCAGCAGTGGGAGATCGAGCAGCACCGCCGGGTGATAGTGGGTGTCAACGACCTCGTGACCGACGAGCCGGAGCTCACGATCCAGCTTCTCAAGATCGGCGATACTGAGGCGGAGCAGCGCGAGCGGCTTTCGTCATTGCGCGCGACGCGGGATGGTGCGCTGGCTGAGCGGCGGCTGAACGAGCTCCGCGAGGCAGCGCGGACGAACGAGAACATGATGCCGCACATTCTCGACGCCGCGCGCGCTTACTGTACGCTGTACGAGATACGGGCGGCGATGGAAGACGTGTTCGGGGCGTACCGAGAGCCGGTCTTCTTCTGAGGCGAGGCGATTTGTCAGGCGCCTTTGAACGACGGAACGGAAAACTACCAGGCTTCCTGCTACCGGCTCGGTGGGGCGCTGCCAGCCGCCTGCCCAAACGGAACGGCGGGGGGCACTACTGAAGACCGTGCGAAACCACTGATGCCAACAAACGCCTTGCCAGCCGCAGTTCTGGTCGGGCCGGCAGCCGGAAGCGCCTCACCCAGCCGGCAGCCGGAAGCCGGGTAGTTCTCGGTTCCGTCTTTCAATAAGCACGATCCTGGCATTCCGTGAAAAAACAAGAGGAGGCGGAAGAATGGTGGAAATCCTATTTCGATTCCCACTACCTGCTCGAGTACGAGCCGATCTTCACGCTCGAGCGCGACCGCGCCGAAGCCGGCAGGGTGTTGGAGGTGCTCGGCCTGCCCGTTGGTGCGCGGATTCTCGATGTACCCTGCGGGCATGGAAGGCACGCTCACCTTTTCGCGGAAGCGGGCCTCGCTGTGGACGGGCTCGATTACTCGGACCATTTGCTCGCGCTAGCACGGAAGCGGGGCACAAGTTCCTCGCTGCGCTACACGAAAGGCGACATGCGAAGACTCCCCGTGCGGTGGAAAGGCCGCTTCGATGCGGTGGTGAATCTGTTCACGTCGTTCGGCTTTTTCGCTGACCCACGTGACGACGCCAGGGTGATCGGGGAGTTTGCCCGCGTGCTCAAGCCAGGCGGCACGCTCGTCTGGCACGGCGGCAGCCGCGACGGCGTGATGGCTCGTTTTCTCTCGCGCGATTGGTGGGAGACGAGCGAAGGCACCATTGTAGCCCACGAGCGGTCGTTCGATCCGCTGTCAGGAATACTCACTATCGAGTCGGTCTGGCACCGCGAGAAGAAACCGAGCGGGCGCCGGTCGCACAGAATTCGTCTCTACACCGCCTCGCGGCTCGCCGAGCTGTGTGCGGACGCCGGCCTCATCGTCGAGGAAGCATTCGATGGCTTCCGGGCGCGGGCGTTGAGGAGGGCGTCGACCGAGATGATGCTCGTTGCAAAGAAGTTCTGACGAAACAGAATTACCGCAGAGAACGCAGGGGTTTACAGGGATCGCTGAGGAAGACAGAACTGAGCGGTAAAGTCGTTGACCGCTCGCTGCATTGCAGCGATCGCAATACGTCGACTAACTTTGAGCCCTCAATGAGACCAATCCGAGTTCTCGTCGCAAAGCCCGGCCTCGACGGTCACGACCGGGGCGCAAAAGTCGTCGCCGCGGCGCTTCGGGACGCCGGGATGGAAGTCATCTACACCGGGCTTCACCAGACCCCGGAGATGATCGCGAGCGCGGCGATCCAGGAAGACGCGGACGTAATCGGTCTTTCGATCTTGAGCGGTGCCCACATGACCCTCATCCCCCGCGTGAAGCAGCTCGTGATGGACCAGGGGCGCGACGACATCCTCATCACCGGCGGCGGCATTATCCCGAGAGAGGACATGGATGCGCTTCAGGCGCAGGGAATTGGTCGTCTGTTCGGACCAGGAACACCGACCACGGAACTCATCGAGTACATCAAGGAATGGTTCGCGGCTCAGGAGCGCGAGGGCGCTTCACCGGCGAGCGCATGAAGTGACATCGCGCCTGCGCGAGCTCAGCGGAGAAGTGCGCGAGCTCGAGAAAAAGCTGCGCGCGGGAGGCGGGGCCGAACGGATTTCGAAGCTGCACGCGCAGGGGAAGCTATCGGCGCGGGAGCGCGTCACGAAACTCTGCGACGACGGATCGCGCTTCCTCGAGATCGGCCTGCTGGTGGCGTACGATCAGTATGACGGCGGCGCACCCGCGGCCGGCGTCGTGACCGGTATCGGCCTCGTGCACGGGCGCGAAGTCGTCGTCGTCGCCAACGATCCGACGGTCAAAGCCGGATCGTGGTGGCCGGAGACGATAAGAAAAATTCTCCGGGCGCAGGAGATCGCGATGCGATGCCGCGTGCCCATCATCTATCTCGTGGATTCAGCGGGCGTCAACCTGCCGTATCAGGAAGGCGTCTTTCCGGGACAATTCGGGGCAGCTCGCATCTTCTATTACAACTCCATCATGCGGCGGTACCTCCACATCCCGCAGCTCGCCGCGGTGATGGGGCAGTGTGTCGCGGGTGGCGCCTATCTCCCTGCGCTTTCCGACGTGATTCTCATGGTAAAGGGCACGTCGTTCATGGGACTCGGCGGGCCCAACCTCGTGAAAGGTGCGACCGGCGAGACAATCGACGGTGAAACGCTTGGTGGAGCGCGCACGCACACGGAGACGAGCGGCGTCGCGCACTACGCCGTAGATAACGACGACGAATGTCTCGCCAAGCTCCGGGATCTTGTTGAACGGCTGCCAACCAGCATCGGAAGCACAGTACCCCCAGACGCATACGCTGCGCGATTCGCCACCTCGCGCGACGACTCCCGTGGCTCTGGCGGAGGAACGTCGGGAATCGAGCGGCGGGCGGCGTCGCCCGGAAGCGACGCGCTGTACGATCTGCTTCCGGCCGACCACCGCATGTCGTACGACGTGCACGCGCTGCTCTCGGCACTGCTCGACGATGGGTCGCTCGACGAGTTTCAGGGCGGCATCGCCCGCGAGATGATATGCGGGCACGCCAGCATCGACGGAGTGAACGTCGGAGTCATCGCCAACCGGCGTGGACTCATCAAGGGCCGGGTCGGCGAGAAGCCGCGCTTTGGCGGAATCGTCTACGCCGAAAGCGCCGAGAAAGTGGCGTACTTCATCGATCTGTGCGACCGGCAGGGCACGCCGCTTTTATTCGTGCAGGACGTTTCGGGATTCATGGTCGGGCCGGAGGCCGAGCACGAGGGAATCATTCGGGCGGGCGCGCGCTTCGTCGAGGCGATGGCGACCACTCGGGTTCCCAAGGTCGTGCTGACCGTCAACCATGCATCGGGCGCGGGATACTATGCGATGGCAGGGCAGGGGTTCGATCCCGATTTCATCTTCAGTTGGCCAACCGGACGGATGGCCGTGATGGAGGGCGAGTCCGCAGTGCAGGCGGTCCACGGACCCGCGCTCGACGCTGCGAAAACGAAAGGAGTTGACCCGACATCGGAGGTGACAGTGGCTGTCGAGGCGATGCGCGCCGACTACGAACAGCAGCTCGACGCGAGGTACGCCGCGGCGCGCGGATTTGTCGACGCCATCGTGTATCCGGAAGAAACGCGCGAAGTGCTCGCGATGGCGCTTCGCACGTCGATGAACAACCCCGGGCCGCACCTGGGGCCGTTCGTCCTTCCGCCACATCTCGGAGAATAGCTTGAAAGACATCGTCAGAGTCGCGAGCGGCCAGGGGTTCTGGGGTGATTCGCTCGAGGCTCCGCGGCAGCAGGTCGAGGGAGGAGAGGTCGACTATCTGATGCTCGACTATCTCGCCGAAGTCACGATGTCGATTCTCCAGAAGCAGAAAGAGCGCGATCCCTCGATGGGATATGCGCGCGACTTTGTCGGAGCGATCGAGAGCGTGCTGCCCGCTATCACTGAGCGCGGTGTGCGCGTTGTGGCCAACGCCGGAGGCGTGAATCCACCCGCCTGCGCCGCCGCGATCGCGCAGCTTACGGCGTCGAAGGGCGTCGCCGGCAAAGTGAGAATCGCCGTCGTGACAGGTGATGATTTGCTGTCGCGACTGGACGAGCTGCTTGAAGCTGGTCATCTGTTAGCGAACATGGAGACGGGCGAGCCGCTGTCGACGATACGAGACCGCGTTCTTTCGGCCAACGCGTACATTGGCTCTACGCCGATCGTGGAAGGGCTGGCGCGCGGCGCCAACGTCGTGATAACCGGGAGATCGACCGACACCGCTTTGACGATGGCGCCGCTGCGCCACGAGTTCGGGTGGGGCGAGACGGATTGGGACCGGCTTGCGGCGGGAATCATCGCCGGACACATCATCGAGTGCGGGGCGCAATGCTCCGGAGGCAACTGTCTCCGCGACTGGCGCAGCATCCCCGATCTGGCCAACGTCGGTTACCCAATCGCCGAGGGCGCCGCGGATGGAAGTTTCGTGATCACGAAACACCCCGGTACTGGAGGGATCGTTTCGGTGCCCTCGGTGGCCGAGCAGCTCGTGTACGAGATGGGCGACCCGCGCGAGTACATCACCCCTGACGTGATCGCTGATTTCACCACGATTCGGCTGGAGGATGCGGGCAAGGATCGTGTCCGCGTCTACGGGATCAAGGGGCACCCGTCGACGGACAAGCTCAAAGTGTCGGTCGCGTACAAAGCCGGGTTCAAGGCGGTTGGGACGCTAGTGTACTCCTGGCCCGAGTCCCTCGACAAGGCGAAGGCGGCCGACGCCATACTCCGCCAGCGCCTCGACCGGCTCGGCCTGGTCTTCGACCAGACGCTGTCGGAGTACGTCGGTGCGTCGGCAACGCACGGCTCACTCGCGGAGTCTGACGGTGTGCGCGACTATCCCGAGGTGCAGCTCCGCTTTGGTGTCCGCGGTCCTGATCGAGCCGCAGTTGAGCGATTCACGCGCGAGATCGCGCCGCTCGTGCTCAATGGGCCACCCAGCGTCACTGGCTTCGCGGGCGGCAGGCCCAAGGTCGAGGAGATCGTCGCCTACTGGCCCGCGCTCATAGACAAGAGCGTGGTGACGACGAGCGTGGAGATGGTCGGATGAAGGTAAGGCTGCTCGACATTGCGCACGCGCGTTCCGGCGATAAGGGTGACACCGCCAATGTGGGCGTCATCGCGCTCGAGCCGCAATTCTATCCGCTGCTCGACCGCCATCTCACCGTCGACGCCGTCTCGCGGCATTTTCACGGCATGATAACGGGGCCCGTGCAGCGTTTCGAGCTGCCGAATCTGAACGCACTCAATTTCCTGCTGCACGGTGCGCTGGACGGAGGCGGGACTCTGTCGCTCAAGACCGACGCGCAAGGGAAGGTGTATTCGACGGCGCTGCTCAGAATGGTGATCGACGTGAGCGACGAGGCGGCTGCCGCGGCTGGACTTGCCGCCAGGGAGGAGCAGAAGTGACGCCTCTCACCACAGCGAAAGTGATACTGGCGCTCATTGCCGCCGGACTCTTCGCATATGGCATCAGGACGGACGATCAAGTGCTCCGCTACGCCGCCATCGCGTTTCTGGCGGCGGCGGTGTTGCTGCGCTTCCTCGGCCGCAACCGCGGCCCTCGATGACCGCGAACGAGACGGTGGCGACGGCGATGCCACCGCAATCCGCGGGTGTGCCGGTGGGCGACGTCGTCTACTTCGACGCCCGGTACATCCAGAAATCCGAAGTTACGGTGTCGCCCGACGACCGCGGATTTCTGCTGGGCGACGGCGTGTACGAGGTGGCTGCAGCTTACGACGGCCGGTTCGTTGCGCTCGATCGCCATCTCGGTCGGCTGAAAAAGAGTCTTGCGGAGGCGCGCATCGACGTCTCGGTGGCCGACCCGCTCGAGAGCGTGTTTCAGGAGCTGCTCGAGCGGAACGGATTCGCCGAGCGTGGGAAAGCGATGGTTTATCTCCAGGTTACGCGCGGAGTATCGCCTCGCACCCATGCCTTCCCCAAAGTTCCTGTGCGTCCAACGGTGTATGCCTTCGCCGCGCCGTTCCCTGACATGGGAGATCTCGCCAGCGGGATCTCGGCGATCACCCGTCCTGATCTGAGATGGTCGCGATGCGACATCAAGGTCATCTCGCTCATCGCCAACGTCCTCGCGAATCAGGAAGCGAAGGAGAATGGCTCGTTCGAGGCGATACTCGTACGCGACGGTGTCGCGCTCGAGGGGACTCACACGAGTTTCTTCGCCGTAAAGGACGATGTCGTCATGACCGCACCGCTTTCGAATTTGATTCTTCCCGGTATCACTAGAGAAATTGTTCTCGAGCTGTGCCACAGGACGGGATTGAGTGTCAATGAGCAGGCAGTGCCGGCGCACACGCTTCCCCAGGCTGACGAGCTTTTCATCACTGGCACCACAATCGAAGTCGCGCCGGTGGTTGTCCTCGATGGCAGGCCCGTGGGCGACGGTGCGCCGGGCCCTGTCACAACGCGGATTGCCGAGCTGTATCGCGCTGCAATCGTCGCCGGACGGCAGTAGGGTGGCGGAGATTGTCGGCCTTGGTGCCAGCCGAATCGTGCTCTCTGTCGAGCTCACCACTGATGAGATGATCGCCGTGTCGGCCCCGTGGAGCGGATCCGGCTTCGATGCGATCATCTATGGCCGGCCGGAGGGCATGACGATCGAGCATTGCGTTCTCTCCGCGGCCTTCGATCGCGAGCCGACGACCTGCCGCGACCTCTGCGTGCGCGACCATCCCGACGTCGGGCTAACCGATCCTGCCGGCTACTCGTTCTCGGTCGCGACGGACAGCGCATGCCGAAACCGGCTGCTTCATTCGCGACCCATCGAGGCCTCGGAGTTCGTACCGCGGCTGTGGCGCGCCGGGCTTCGAAGCTATCGTCTTCTATTCAACGTGCGCCACGAACGAGTGGGTGATCTCACGCGAAGTTACCGCGCGTTTCGTGACGCGATCGATGCCGGCAGCAGACCGGTAGGGAGCCCGCGCGAACTGGTTCGGTCGGCGTTTACGCGCGGCCATTTCGCGCGCGCCGTCTAGCGCTTCTCCTCGAACACCAGTGCGTTCGTGTGCTTCGATCCGCGTGCCGCCGATGACGCTGTGCGCGAGCGAGTGGGCACACTGATCTGATGGAGCGCCCGACGATCGAATCCGCTCGAGCTGCGTTGCGCGCGTCGTTTGGGTACGGCGAGTTCAGGCCCGGGCAGGAGCAGGCGATCGAGTCCGTCCTCTCCGGTCGCGACACTCTCGTCGTGCTCCCGACAGGTGGCGGCAAATCGGTGTGCTACCAGATCCCAGCCCTGGTGCTGCCCGGAATCACTGTCGTAGTATCGCCGCTTATTTCTCTTATGAAGGATCAGGTAGACGCGCTGGAGGCCCGCGGGCTTCCCGCTGCGTTCGTCAATAGCACGCTGACATCGGGCCAGGTGTCGGACCGCCTTGCCCGCGCCGCCCGCGGCGAGATCAAGCTGCTCTATCTCGCGCCGGAGCGCTTCGATTTCGGGAACGTCGCTGCACGACTCGCCGACATGGGCGTCGCCCTGCTGGCGATCGACGAGGCGCACTGCATCAGCCAGTGGGGCCACGACTTCCGTCCAAGCTACCTGCGCGTCGCCGAAGCACGGCGGAAGCTCGGCATGCCTCCCACCGTCGCGCTCACCGCCACGGCAACGCCCGAGGTGAGAGAGGATATCTGCAGACAGCTCGCCCTCCAGCGGCCGCGAACCATCATCACCGGCTTCGACCGCACCAACCTCACCTATCACGTTCTCCCCGCGCGCAACGAAGCGGAGAAGGACTCTCTCCTCGTCCGTACACTGCGAGCGAACGAAGGCCTGGCCGTCATCTATGCAGCGACGCGGAAGTCAGTGGATCGGATCAGCTTGCTGCTGGAGAGAGAGGGTATTCAGGCGGCCGCCTATCACGCCGGCCTCGACGACTCGCATCGGCGCGACGTGCAGGAAAGCTTCATGACCGAGCGCATCCGCGCGATCGTTGCGACCAACGCCTTCGGGATGGGAATCGACAAACCCAATGTTCGGATCGTGCTGCATCATTCGATGCCGGGCACGCTCGAGGCTTACTATCAGGAAGCGGGCCGCGCTGGACGCGATGGCAAACGTTCCAACGTGTACCTCCTCCATTCGTTCCCGGATCGGTTCACGCACGAGTTTTTCATCCGCGGAAATTATCCCGAGCGGCCGTTCGTCGAGCAGGTGTACGCGGCCCTTTGCCGCGTGGCCTCGGGCGGGCGTGCGCTGCCGTCGTCAGCAGAAGATGTTGTGCCACTGCTTCGGGGGAAGGCCGGGCCGCGCGAAGTCGAGAGCGCGCTTCGCATTCTCGCGCTTGGGGGTGCGATGGCGGGCGCCGAGAGCTCCGGCTCCTCGGTCCACGTGCGTCTGCTGGCGACTCCGCAAAGGATTCGCCGTGAGGTCACGGGTGAAGCGAACCAGGAGCTCGGGCTTCTTCGTGCGCTGTGGAGAGTCGCCGGTGAATCGCTCAACACCGGCGCCGTGGTGAATCTCGACGCGTTGCCGCCCGGGCTCGCTGGACGGTCGCAATGCACGGCCCTGCTCCAGTCGATGCAGTCGCGACAGCTCCTCGTGTGGGAGCGCATCGACGGAGGCATGCGCCTCTCGAACGCGACCACCCCCCTCACAAAGTTCAGGATCGACTGGGCCAGCCTCGAGCGGAGGCGTTCGGCTGAGCTCTCCAAGCTGGCGGCGGTGCAGCGTTACGCATACACAAAGGGCTGCCGGCGGGGTTTCGTTCTGCGCTATTTCGGCGACCCCGCTGCGCGGAATCGGTGCAGAGGATGCGACAACTGCCTCGGCACGGCGGTCGAGCGCGAGGCGGCAGGAAGCCAGGCAACGAAACCGAAAACCCGCGATCGCGCCGCGCGCGGCGGGCGCGACGCTTGGGGGCTGTCGCCACGTCCCGAGACGGTCGCGACCGAAGTGGCTCAGGTCTCGTTCGACCCTGAGACGACGCTGGATGAGGCCTCCTCGCGGCTATTCGCCGAGCTGCGAACGCGGCGAAGCGACATCGCCCGCGAAGAACGGGTGCCGGCGTATATTGTATTCTCCGATCGCACTCTCGCTGAGATGGCCTTTCAAAAGCCGCACTCGCTCGACGCGATGAGCAGGGTGCGCGGCGTCGGAGCGATGAAGCTGAATAAATACGGCGAGAAATTCCTGGCCGTCATACTCAAGAACGCAGACCACTGAAGCCGCCTTACCCATGGATGATTCACTCTATTTTTCCGAGCAGCACATCGCCGTGCGCGACTTGGTCCGGGAGTTCGCCCGGGATGAGGTAGCCCCGGTCGCCGCACGGTTCGACGCGTCGCAGGAGTTCCCCTGGGAAAACATCCAGAAGATGGGCGAGCTGGGTCTGCTTGGAATCCCATGGCCTGAAGATCTCGGCGGCGCCGGACTGGATCTGCTCTCATACATGATCGCCATTCATGAGATGGCCAAGGTGGATGCGTCGCACGGAATCACCATCTCGGCGCATACAACTCTCGGAACGTCGCCCATCGTGAACTTCGGCACGCAGCAGCAGAAGGAGCGCTTCGTTCCGCTCCTGGCATCCGGACGAGTGCTCGGAGGGTTTGGACTGACAGAGCCGACTGCCGGCAGCGATGCCGCGGGAACGCGGTCGACGGCTGTCAGGCGGAACGGGCATTACGTGCTCAATGGCACGAAGAATTTCATCACTCACGGTGGAGTCGGCGAGATATTCGTTGTGACTGCCGTCACCGACCCCGCTGCCGGGACAAAGGGGATAACGTCCTTCATCCTCACCAAGGAAGCGGACCTGTCGCATCGCGGGTCTGCCACCATCGGCCACGATCCGTCTCTCTCGAACATGACCGGGTTCCGCGCCGGAAAGAAGGAAGACAAACTGGGTTGGCGAGCCTCCGATACGCGCGAACTGATCTTTGAGGACGTAGAGGTGCCGGAAGAGAATCGGCTCGGCGACGACGGCATGGGATTCATCAACTTCATGCAGACTCTCGACGCGGGTCGGGTCGGAATTGCGGCGCTGTCCCTCGGAATCGCCGAGGGCGCTTTCGAACAGGCGCTTCAGTACGCGAGTGAGAGAAAGCAGTTCGGGAGGGCCATCGCCAACTTTCAGGGAATCCAGTTCCAGCTTTCCGACATGGCCACCGAGATCGAGGCAGGGAAGCACCTCATGTACCACGCGGCGTGGCTGGCTCAGCACCGCAAGCCGTACGGAAAGGAGGCGGCGATCGCGAAGCTCTTCTGCTCGGAGCTCGCCATGCGCTCGACGCTCAAGGCGATCCAGATTCACGGCGGCTATGGCTACACCAAGGACTATCCGGTCGAGCGGATGATGCGGGATGCCAAAATCTGCGAGATCGGAGAAGGAACGTCGGAGATTCAGCGAGTTGTCATCGCTCGTCACCTTCTCAGGGGCCTTCTGGATTGACCTACTCGGAGATCGCCAAGCGACTCCGCCTTCCGCTCGGCTTCGCGCTTGGATCTGCATACCTGATCCTGGCGCATCCCACGCCCCTGACGCTCGCGGTCGGGGGAGCGATCGCTTTCGTGGGAGTGCTCGTTCGGGCGTGGGCGTCTGGCCACATCTCGAAGAATGAAAGGCTTGCGATTACGGGGCCATACGCACACACGCGCAACCCGCTGTATTTCGGAAGCTTCCTGATCGGCGCTGGTTTTGCGGTGGCCGTGCATTGGGGGCTTCTGCTCGTCGTGATCGGGTTCTGGGCTCTCGTCTACGCCCCGACGATGGAGCGGGAGCGGGCCAACATCCGTGGCCGTTTTCCGGATGATTACGACAGGTACTCCACGAACGTGCCGGCGTTCGTGCCGCGTGTAACGCCGTGGCGGCATAGAGCGTCCGGGGATGAAGGGTTCAGCACGGAACTCTATATGAAGCACGGGGAGTGGAAGGCGGCCGTCACATACATTCTCGCCATGGCGTGGCTTTTGTTCAGGATGAAGCCGGGGCTGTAAGTTGTTGTCACTATTGCATCAACATCTCTTTCAACGGTACATTACGCGAACTATATAGGCTTCGTAGCATGGGGCGAGCGCGCGACTCGCGCCACCCATCCGCATGCTCTGCGGCCATCCATCACCGAGTTACCGAACCGTCGGGCGCGGCGACGTTGCGCGCCCATACTCAGGGACAATCCGCCGACCGTTTCGTGACGCCGAGTCGCCGTCAGGAAAGGGAGGCGGGTGACGATGAAAAGAGAACTTCTCATCAACGCCGGCCTGCGTGAAACGCGGGTGGCCATACTCGAGGACGGCAAGCTCGTAGAGCTTCTTGTAGACCGTCCGGACAGCCGGCGCATGGTCGGCGACATTTACCTTGGCAGGGTCGAGGCGGTGCTGCCTGGTATCCAGGCGGCCTTTGTGGACATTGGAACCGAAAAGAGTGCGTTCCTCCACGCCTCCGACCTGGTTCGCGAATCTGCCGAAGAAGCTGAAGACGACGAGGACGAAGACGACGCGACGCCCGAACTCGAGTCAAATGGCAGGGAGAAGCCTGGCGGGCTGAGCGCCGGCACCAACGGCAGTGGCTCGCGCCGCGGCAGGAAAGCGGCGCCGCCAATTCAGGATGGGCTCAAGCGGGGCCAGGAGATCATGGTTCAGATCTCGAAGGAGCCGATCTCTACGAAAGGCCCTCGCGTAACGGCGCAAATCTCGCTTGCCGGACGATTCCTCGTGTACATCCCGGACTCCTCGCGCGTGGGCGTCAGCAGAAAGATTGCCTCTGGACCCGAGCGCCAGCGGCTGAAGGAGCAGGTGGGCGCGATTCTCCCTGAGAAATCGGGCGGTGTGATCGTCCGTACCGTCAGCGAGGACGTCACGAATGAAGCGCTAAAGCGCGATCTCGACACGCTGATGGCTCAGTGGAAGAAGGTCAAGCGGAAGGGCCAGTTCAGCCGAGCTCCCAGTCTGCTGCATCGGGAAACGGGTCTTGCGAGCGGGCTCGTGCGCGATTTGTTCAGCGCGAAGGTGGACAGCCTCACGATCGATTCGAAGGTCGTCTTCAACGAGATCAATGAGTATTTGAAGCCGATCGCTCCGGAGCTCATTGCACGGGTGAGGCTGCACGAAGAGCGGACTCCGCTGTTCGACGAGGCGGGAATCGAAGCAGAGATACGGGACGCCTTCAAGCGGCGCTGCGATCTTCCGTCGGGAGGCTATCTGATTATCGAGCCCACCGAGGCGCTCGTTTCGATAGACGTGAATTCGGGGCGCTATACTGGCAAGAAGGATCCCGAGAAAACGGTGCTTCGCACCAACCTGGAGGCGGCCGTCGAGATCGCGCGGCAGCTTCGTCTCCGCGACGTGGGCGGAATCATCGTCTGCGACTTCATCGACATGGAAATGAAGCAGTCACGCGACAAGGTGCTGCAGGAGCTTCGTACCCATCTCACGAGAGACCGCGCGAGAACCAAGGCCTTCGCGGTCAGCGATCTCGGTCTGATCGAAATGACGCGGCAGCGGGTGCGGCAGAGCCACTACCAGAGCATGACCGAGTCGTGCCCGACTTGCGAAGGGACCGGGCGGGTTTTTACCCCCGAGACAATCGTGCGGAGAATGGAGCGTTCGGTGAGAAGGATGGTAATCGAGGGAAGGCGCGACAATCTGCTGGTGAAGCTCCATCCCGACGTCGCGATGTATGTATTGGAGCAGGAGCGCGAGTTGGTGCAGCGACTTCAGAAGAGCGCCTCATTCTCACTCGAGCTGCGCGACGATCCTTTGCTCAAGCCGGACGAGTTCAAGCTGGTGGTCAAGGGGCAGGGCAGGGACGTTACCCATCAGTACGCTGTCGCCTGATGATTGAAAGGGCTGACTCAGATATCAGATGTTGTAACGCTTTCTCCGCGTAGATTGGACTCTCAGCTGACCCCGAAAATCGTTGCCCGGCAAATTGACTTGGGAGATTAGGCCGGATACCTTTCAAGGCTGTAACGTTTTCCCCAACCAGCAGTTGACATGTCGTACGCGATCATCCGCACCGGCGGCAAGCAGTTCCGCGCCGAGTCCGGCAAGACAATCCGAATTCCAACCCTTCCCGGCGACGCCGGCTCGAACGTCACGTTCAGTGACGTCATCCTCGGCTCGGACGGTGAGAAGACGCACGTCGGTGTGCCCTCGCTGAGCGGAGCCACCGTCAAGGGCGAGATCGTCCGCCACGGTAAGGACAAGAAGATCGTCGTCTTCAAGATGAAGCGGCGGAAGAATTACGCGAAGAAGCAGGGTCACCGGCAGGGCTTCACTGAAGTCCGCATCGGCGACATAACGCTCGGATAGAGGCGAACATGGCACACAAGAAGGGCGTAGGCTCGTCGAGAAACGGCCGCGACAGCAACCCCCAGTATCGCGGAGTGAAGAAGTTCGGCGGCGAGAAGGTCATCGCCGGCAACATCATAGTCCGCCAATGCGGAACCAAATGGCACCCGGGCCGCAACGTGGGCCTTGGCACTGATTTCACTATCTACGCGCTGATCGACGGCTTCGTAACTTTCGAGCACAAGAGTCGCAGCCGTTTCAAGGTGAGCGTCTATCCCGAGCAGCGGGAGGGCGCCAGCGCCGCTTGACACGCGGTGATCGTCCCGGATCTTTCGAGCTCCCGAACCTGGGGGCTCTTCTCGTTTCTGCGTCTCTGCGTGGCGCAGCCATTGGCTTCGCTGTGACATTCGAAACCGGAGGCTGCGAACTTGCGTAGTTCTACCAACGCAGTGCAACTCCACAACACGAGATGACGATGCCGCTATTAGACAAGCTGAAGGAAGAGCTCGACCGGGCTGGCCGCGCAGCTCAGGATGCATTCGACGAAGGAAAGTCGCGACTGGAGGCATTCCGCACCCGGCAGCTCGCCGACAAGGCGGCTCAGGCGCTGGGTTACGCCGTATTCAGGGCAAAACAAGGGGGAGGCGAGGTTGACCAGGACACGTACTCGCGCCTCGCTGCAACGCTCGCGACGCACGATGCGGAAGCATCACGGTACGAAACCGAGATTGACCAGAAGCGGACTGAGGCACGCGTTGATCGTGCGACGGCTACGCGCGGCGACTCAGCGCCTGCCTCGGATACGCATTCGACGCCCGCTTCAGCATCAGCTCCGCCACCGGACGCCGCAACTCCGCCTTCGGCCCAGGACATCTCGGGCTGAATCTGGAGTGCGGAGAGGATGGCCGATCCAACGGAACCTGGATACGCATAGCGCGACGCGACGCTCAGGCATAGTAGAATAAAAAGAAGGGCTCATTCCTCACGGACGAGCCCTTCGTGCTGCTATGTCGCCGCTGCGGCTACCCTTGCCGCGCCTCGATCTCGCTATGCGCCTCCGCTACCGACTCGGGATCGCCTTTCCAGGGGGAAGCGTCTTGTATCGCTCCGTCAGCAGCTCCTGCCGATCCATCGCCCGGTGCTCACGGCCGGCTACGAATACACGTTCCGCCCGTGACGAGAACTCGAACGGGTCTCCGGTCCAGATGACGACGTTTGCGTCGCGACCCGCCTGAAGCGACCCCACCCGATCCGCTACGCCGAATACTTCGGCGGGTGCAAGGGTCACCGCCCGCAACGCATCGTCCCACGTCATTCCGTACGCAACGGCGTTTCCGGCTTCCTGCTTGATGTTCCGAACGTTGAAGGTCTCTTCGTCGCCGTTGCCGGCGTTGCCGATGATGATGACCTTCACCCCGGCGCGCCGGAGCAGCCCCGCGTTCTCCTGAGCCTGCCCGAGGGTCGTGAAGCTGCCCGGAATGTTGTTCATCGCGCCGGTCAGCACCGGCACCTTTGCCGCGGCGAGCCTATCGGCAACCATCCACGCTTCGGCGCCGCCGCCGATGATTACCTTGATGCCGTTCTCGCGTGATATGCGGAGCGCGGCGTCGATGTCTCCCGCCTTCTCAGCCACCACGATCATGGGAAGTCGCCCTTGAACCACAGGAATCATCGCCTGAAGGTCGAGCCGGCTCGCCGCGAAATCCCGCGTTTCAGCGCGCTCGAACGCGCCCCGGTTGCGGCTGAACGCTCGTGTATCCTCGATCAGCTCGCGCAGCTTCACGTAAAGCTCGCCGCGGGCGCCGACTCCCGCGCCCTGCGCCGACTGGATCTGCGCGAACATGGCGATGGGAGCGCGAACTACCATGTCGCTCGCCATTCCGTCCACCAGATTGAGCAGCGCCGCCTGTCCGGAGACGAGCTGGCCGCCGCTCGGCAGCACGACTACGCTTGTGACACCTTCCCGGCGGGCAGGCGCGATGAGAGTTGACTGGGGGTTGACGCCTTCCCAGACCGTGAACGCGGCGGCGATGTTGTCCCTCCCGCGCGCTGCGTCATCACGAGTGCCCGCGATCTGTCCTACCTCGACGAGACCGAGTTGCGTCGCCGAGTTGATGAGTCCCGGGGTGACCCACTTGCCGGCGGCGTCTATCCGCTGCGCATCGGCGGGTACGGCGACGTTCGCGCCGACGGCGACGATCTTGCCGTTCCGCATGAGAACGGTTCCGTTGTCAATCGGGGCACTGCTCACCGGATACACACGGCCGCCCGTGATCGCAATAGTCTGCGCGGACAGCAGCCCGCCGAACAGGCCTACCACTGCGCATGCGCCGACTACGGGCGCAATTCTGAAGTTCATGAAGCTCTCATCGGTTGACGTTACCGGGCAGCGGAACGAAGCCCAGCTCGAAGTCGGTGCGCCACTGCTGCCGCGGATCCAGTCTGTCGTACAGCATCGCGCCGTCAACCCACACTTTCTCGGGGCGTGCGTACACGCTGAACGGATCGGCCGACCAGAGGACGAGGTCAGCGTTCTTTCCGACTTCAATCGAACCTACCTTGTCGTCGATCCCTAACTGCCACGCCGGATTGATGGTCACCCACTTGATCGCCTGCTCGGGAGTAACGGCGATGCCAGCAATGTTGCCGGCAGCCATCGCTTTCGCAGCCTCCTGCGTTAGACGCTGCGAGCCTGATGCGTCGTCGGAATGGATTGCCACTCTCACGCCGGCCCGGTCGGCGAGGGCGGCGTTGGCCTTGACGCCGTCCAGCGACTCCATCTTGAACGAACCCCAGTCAGCCCACAACGAGCCGCCAATTTGCTCGCGGGCGAGGACGTCGGCGAGCTTATATGCCTCTACCCCGTGATGGAACGCGCGAATTCTGTAGCCGAACTCGCGCGCGATGTCGATCATCTGTGCCATCTCGTCAGCCCGATAGCAATGGTTGTGGACGAGAATGTTGCCGCGCAGAACCTCGGCCAGCGTTTCCATTCCAAGATCGCGCACTGGAGGATCGCCTTTCTTGTCCTTGTTCCACTTGTCCCACCGCCGCTTGTAGCCTTCGGCGGTGATCCATGCCGTGCGATAGCCGGCGACGTTGCCCATCCTGGTGGAAGGTCCGCGAGTGGCGTAAACGCGTTTCGGATTCTCGCCGCAAGCCATCTTCAGGCCGTACTTCGCGCCGGGAAACTTCATTCCCTGCACCGTTCGCGCGGGGACGACCTTGAGCACCGCGCTGCGTCCACCTATGAGATTGGCGGAACCGGGAAGCACCTGAAGTGTCGTGACGCCCCCCGACAGCTCGCGTGGAAGCTGCGGATCCTGCGGCCACACCGAGTGCTCAACCCAGACCTGCGCCGTGACGGGGTTGGTGGCCTCGTTCACATCGCTGTTTGCCTGGGTGCCCGGCGCCCCGCCGGCACCGACATGGGAGTGCGTGTCGATAAGCCCAGGCGTGAGATACTTCCCGGCGCCGTCGATCACTGCTGCGCCCGCAGGCACATCCACCGTTGCACCAACCGCGACGATCCTGCCCTCCGCGACGGACACGGCGCCGTTGCGGATCACGGGCCCGGCTGCCGTCAGAATGTTGACATTGCGAATTACAACGGGCGCGGAAGGAAAACGAACGTAGGTGCTTGGGAACGGATCAGAGTTGGGAGTGGAGGCAGCCCCGAGTCCCACCTCGGGAACCGAGTCCTTGCCCGTCGCGGGGGTGGGTTTCTGTGAGGAACGGCTCGGCGCGCATGCACAGATGAATGTGACAGCGGCGAGCGGAACGAGAAAACGTCTCATCGTAGTAATAATCCCTCCGGAGTTGATCGCGCGGCGTGCGATGCGGTAGCGGGGGAAAACATAGTACCCAGTACCCGGTGCCCGGTACCCGTCGCGCGGAGCCCGCTAACCGTTATCCGTCACCGGTTGCTCAATCCCTTGAGGCATCTCGGCAGCTTGGGGCGGCATCCTGCCTCGCGCATGGCTCACGTACTCGTCAACGCGGTCGGTGCAGATCGCGTTCACCCCGATGCGCGCGAACTCGTCCCATTCGGCGGGGGTGTTCGACGTCCACGCGATGACGCGGCCGCCGCACGCCCGGACACTCGACACGAGTGGTTGATCGATGAACTCCAACCGCTGCCAGAGATCGGTGGCCCCCGCGGCACGCATGACCGCACATGAGTCGACGGGGTACGATGCCTGGAGCACGCCGGTGCGCAGCGGCGGAACGAGGCCGGCCATGGCGCGCACGACGCGATGGTCGAACGAGTGCACAGCGTGTCGGTCCACGGAGTCCGGGTGCCGCCTCAGGCACCGCACGACTTCCGCCTCGATCGCCGCCGCCTTCAGCTCGATGAATAGAGCGACCCGGCTGCCAATCTCTTCCAGCACGTCGTCGAGGCGGGGGATTGTCACTCCCGGAGCCAGCTCGATCCGGGAGACGCGTGACGCGTCGAGCGTCGAGATGGGTAGCGCGGCGCCGCCTGCGCCGCCAGACACCGCGCCGGCAATGGCGAAGTCGTGGTGGACGAAGAGGGTCCCGTCGGCGGCCGCGTGGACGTCGAGCTCGATGCCCTCCGCTCCGGCGGCGATCGCCGCAAGAAACGCAGGCATTGAGTTTTCCGGCGCGGCGCGGCGAAGACCTCTGTGCGCGATTGCCTGGGGATACCGCGAAATGGAATACATTCATCGACTCATTCGGTGCGTAATGTTATGGCTTAACGGAACGCACGAAAGGCCGTCTAACTTTCGAGTGGAATGATCTCCGGAACCCATGGCGGTGGCGACGACACCGATCGAGAGCTGGTCGCGCGGTGGCAGGCAGGTGATTCACGAGCAGCGACCGTGCTCGTTGACCGTCACGCCGCGGCGCTTGCGCGTTTCGCCGCGAGCTCGGGGGAGAGGGACGAGATTGAGGAGCTGGTTCAGGACACATTCGTGCGAGCCTTCTCGTCGCTCGAGTCTTTTCGCGGAGACAGCTCACTGAGGACGTGGCTTTTCACCATCGAGCGCCGCCTGATGCTGGACCGTCGGCGCGCCGAGCGACGACAGCGGTTCACGGTGCCGATCGAGGATGTGGAGCCGGCGACGGCGTACGACGCTCTGGATGCACTCCTGGCAGCCGAGGCCGGAGACCGGGTTCGCCAGGCGGTGGATGCGTTGTCGCCGATGCAGCGAGAGATTTTCATGCTAAGAGTGGACTCAGGACTGTCGTATCGCGACATCGCTGAAGTTGTTGGAAGCACGGAAGGAGCGGCGCGAGTTCACTATCACAATGCAATGCACGCGGTAAAGGAGTTTCTCAATGACTGATTGCAACGACGCGAGTCTCCGCGACGCGCTGCCGGACCTGATTCACGGTCGACTGTCGCAGTTGGACCGGGCCACCATTTCGGCGCATATCGAGGGCTGCGACGCGTGCCGTGCCGAACTCGCGCTCCTTGGTGACGTGCGACAGATGGTGGCGTTGACGCCAGCTCCGGATGTTGCGCGCATTGTCGCCGCGCTTCCTTCGCCGCGTGGTGTGCCGGCTGGTGTGCCGCAAGTCGCGTCGGAATCTGCCGGTACTCGGCCGCTCGCGCTTCAACCGCGAGCGATCTGGCGCCTGGCCGGTGTCGCCGTGATCGTTGCC
The DNA here is from genome assembly GCA_013813715.1 of Gemmatimonadaceae bacterium. GTDB lineage: Bacteria > Gemmatimonadota > Gemmatimonadetes > Gemmatimonadales > Gemmatimonadaceae > UBA4720. The sequence goes on from JACCRF010000041.1 coordinate 252,117, forward strand.
GTTGCCGGCATGTCTCTCCTGGTGCGTGGCGAGCGAAGCGCAGTCGCGCCGATCGAGCGCGTTGCGCGTGTCGAGCAGGTCCAGCCAGTAGCGGCATCTGCCGGCCCGGCGGAGCCGGTAGCCGACGCACCCGTAACGTCGGCCCTGACTCTTCCTTCCTCGCGGAGCGAGGCCCCCGCCATCACGCTTGTCGGCCCAGTAGATGAACTGTCAGACGACAATCTCGAGACACTGCTTGCCGAGCTCGACGGGATGGAGGGTCTTCCGGCGGTAGAGCCGGAGCCGCTCACGATTGACGTCGACGACCTGGAGGGAATCGAATGATCTTCAGACGTCACCTGGCGATTGTCATCGTCGCGATCGCAGGTTTCTCGTTCACCTCGGCGTCGTTATTCGCGCAAAGCGAACCGAGCCGAGGGCAGAACCCCAGAAGGCAGGAACTGGAGCGCAGGTTCAAGGAGCGTGTCGGCGAGCTGGTTCAGCGCCGACTCCAGCTCACCCCAGATCAGATGACGCGGCTGCAAGCCACCAACCGGCAGTTCGAACAGCGACGGATTCTGGTTGCGTCGCAGGAGCGCGATCTGCCCAAGGAGCTGCGATCGCAGTTACTCCTGGGCGACAAGGCCGATCAAAACAAGGTGTCGCAACTTCTCGAGCAGTCCTTCAGGATTCAGCGGCAGCGCCTGGATCTCGCCGAGAGCGAGCAGCGCGAGCTGGCGAAGTTCATGACACCGGTGCAGCGGGCGAAGTACTTCGGCTTGCAGAATGAGCTTCGGAAGCGGGCGCAGGAGCTTCGGCCGCGCGGTGTGAAGCGCCCGCCGAACCGGCGCGGGACATTGCGTCCGAAAGCACCTCGAGGGATACGCTAGCGCTTGTCTCGCGGGCACGCCTCATGTAAATACCGGACTCTGCCCGGGTGGCGGAATCGGTAGACGCAGGGGACTCAAAATCCCCCGGCTTTTGGGCCTTACGAGTTCGAGTCTCGTCCCGGGTACTGGTTGTAGCGCAACGAGTTACGCGATTAGCAAACGGCTCTTCCTCGTGTCTGGGAGAGCCGTTTGGTCATACTTCTGGTCATATCCGCGCACTAGGTGACGACGTGAACCCCCGCGGCCGCGGGGCGTATCGGTACCCCGCCTCATCTGAGGAAGCCCCGCTCGCGTAGGCTAGCGTCGTCGCGCTTTTGGTTCGCGCTCGAGAAGATCCCCAGGGGTTCTACGTCGGTTATACTCTATGCGCGCCGAGCCCTTGAGGCCAATGGCAACAGGCCAGTCTGCCGCGCGGCCTCAAATACTGCGCGCACTGCTTCCTCGAAACTCAGCGCCTGCTCGATCGTGATTGGTCCGTATGCTCGCTGAGTGCCCATCATCGGGCATGCGAACTCGACACCGAGCGTTAGATCCTGTCCTTCGCCGGGGCCCCCGGCACACTCGCCGAGCGTAACCGTCGCGCGGTTGCGCGGGTCGCCCGATTCGCGGCGCTTGATCTCGGGCGTGATCGGCGGGAAGCCGTGGAAGTCATAGATCTCGACGAGCGGGCCAGCGGAGAGCGTAAACGGTCCTTCCTTCCGTGCGACCTTGTCGCGATCCGCGTCCGTCTCGATCATCTCCTCAGTCCAGTTGAGGAGCGCGCTGCGGGTTACGAGCGAAAGGCCATAGACCGGATTCCCGTCGCCTGGCGCGGATCGCGGGAGCTTGCCGATTGGGAGTCGGACCTGCGGGACGGTGGGCAGCACCTGCCTGACCGGGTGCGGGTTGCGCGGATTCTTTTTCATGTCATCCTCTGCGTTGGGGGTTGGATGAAGCCTTTCTCTTTCGCTACTGCCACGGCGCGGCTCAGTGCAGCGGCTATCGGCTCGAGCTCGTACACACTCAATTCGAGGGAGGCAGTTGTCGCTTCGCGAGCGGGAGTGTCGTTGACCCACCGCCGGGAATCGACGGTTACGAGCACATCACTGATGAGCGGATCTCTGCCCGCGTTGTCGTAAATGCAGAGGGTGATCTGCACATCGTGAGAGCGTTCAGCATGTTCCGCGTCCGCCGACACGGAAACGCTACGGCTGACGTGTGGCTCGTCTTTGATGAACGGTTTCATTGCGCGGTCCTCACTTGTGGTAGGTCGCTCTTGGATTCCCCACGAAGAACTCATGCGAATCTCCGGAGGTAGGCCGCGGGCGTGATCCCAGCCCTGGGCCCGTTCCACGAGCCAAGGACCGCGGCCGCGCAGCAGTTCCCGGCGTGGCAGAGCTGCCACTCGCCGCGGCCGAGGAAGAGCACCGCGCTCGCGTCCTCGAGGTTCTCGACCGGCTCACGGCACTGGCCGCACACCGGCCTCCAGTCG
>JACCRF010000049.1 GCA_013813715.1 Gemmatimonadaceae bacterium
CCCGGGCACGCGGCCGCCCCGCGCGCTGCCGCCGAGCACGACCAGCAGATAAATGAGTGCGACGTGAGCCTTGTCGAGCGACTCGCGAACCGCCACCATGGCCGCGGTCACGAGCGCGATCGCGATCGCCCACATCACCCACTCGAGTCGCGAACGCTCGCCCGACGTAACACGAACGAACGGCTGCTGGTGACTCACCGCGCGCGCCCGCCGCTAGTGTTCGCGCTCGAACCGATACCCGACGCCGGGCTCGGTGATCAGCACCCGCGGCCGAACCGGATCGCGCTCGAGCTTGCGCCGCAGACTGGCGACGTGAACGCGCAGGTTCTGCTGCGGATCGCCGTGCGCCCGCGCCCACACTTCGCGGAACAACTGCTGATGCGTCAGTGTCCGGCCTGCGTTGACCGCGAGCACGCGAAGAAGCTCCCATTCTATCGGAGTGAGATGCACGGCCTCATCGTCACGCTCCACTCTACGCCGCACGAGATCGATGACGATGCCGTCAGCCAGGATCCGCGTCTCGAGCTCGCCTTGTTGCGATGCGAGCCTTCGCCGAAGCTGGGCGCGAACCCGGGCCTGGAGCTCAATCGTGCTGAACGGCTTAGTCATGTAATCGTCGGCGCCCGAGTCGAGCAGTGCCGCCTTCTCGTGGTCGGAATGCCGGGCCGAGAGCACGAGGATCGGCACAGTCGACCAACCGCGAATGTCCGTGCATACGTCGGCCCCCGCCATGTCCGGCAATCCGAGGTCGAGCACTATCAGGTCCGGGCGTTCCGCAGCCGCCGCGTCGATTCCTTCCCGGCCCGTCGCCGCCTCGATAATCCGGTCCGCCTCGCCCTCGAGCGCGTGCCTCACGACTCGCCGAATCTGCGGCTCGTCGTCGATGACAAGAATCCTGGCGGTGCTCATGCGAGAAACATGGTGGCAGCCGGCCCACCGAGGAATCGGTCGCCCGTCGGGGCCTGCGCGCACCCTCGCGCCGCCCATGGTGTATAATCAGTCCTGCAATTCCAAACCGGAGTAGAATCGATGGGAATCTCCCTCCCCGCTGGCACTATTGTCCGTACCGGCGCCGAGCGCGCCACGCTCGTTCGGCGGACTTACTCGCTGGTTTTTGTCAGCGTTCTCTTCACCATCGCGGGCGCGATGTTCGCGCTGTCGCAGCCGCGCCTGCTTCAGGCGGTTGCCGCCCATCCGTTCATCGCGATGGCGGTGACTTTCGCGCCGCTGCTTCTCGCGCTCAAGGCGAGGGACGCGTTCCCCGCCAACATCGGCCTGGTGCTCCTCTTCACGTTCGTCGAGGGAGTATTCATCTCGCCGATTATGTACGTGTACGGACAGCAGCAGCCGGGACTGATCACCCAGGCCGCGGGCCTCACGATCGGCGCGTTCGGCGTACTCACGACCTACGCGTTCGTTTCGCGGCGCGACTTCAGCGCGTGGGGCAGCTTCTTCATGGTGGGACTGTTCGTCCTCATCGCCGTGTCACTTGCGAATCTCTTCTTCCGCAATCCGGCGATGGATCTCTGGCTGGCAGGCATCACCGTGCTCGTGTTCAGCGGACTGCTTGTGTTCGACACCTGGCGCATCCGCAACACCTTCGGCCCGAATGAGTACGTCGCGGCCGCAGTCACGATCTATCTCGATCTGCTCAATATCTTCCTCGCCCTTCTCCGGATACTCGGCGGGCGGCGGGACTAGGAGGCAAAAACGCAGAACTGAGTGCCGCCGGCAGCCCGGTGTTAGTTCCGTAGTTCACACCCGCAGCTCATGTTCGCACGATTCCTTAACGAGCCCGGAATTAAGGTCCTTCGATCGCCTTCCCGAGGTCGAGATCGTTCTGGGTGATGCCGCCGGCGTCGTGCGTGCTGAGCGTGAGAGTGACTTTCGAATAGCGAATGTCGATGTCCGGATGGTGATTGGCCGCCTCGGCCGCATCGGCGACGCGGTTCACGAACGCCATCGCCTCCACGAAGTTCCTGAACTGATATGTCTTCGTGAGCACATCGCCACGGCGTGACCATCCGGGCAAACCACCCAGCTCACGCTGGATCGCGATGTCGGATAATAGCTCGGCCATTCTCTTTCATCCTCGTTGGGCCCGCGTCGCTCTCGCCGGGATTGCGGAAATAATAGCGCCAATTCTCGCGCCCGCGCCGGTTTCGGGTTATGTTCGGGTATGGCTGGAAGCAGGAAGTCAGGTCACGGCAAGACGGGTTCGCAGGCGCCGCTGTTCGGCGACGCATACGAGCGCGCCTCGCGTATGCTCCCCATCCTCGGCGAACAAAAGGACATCCACTACTACGCGACCACCGCGAAGAATGTCCTCAATGGGCCCGAAGTCACGGGGATGGGATTCTGGTCAATCAATCCCTACGTCGGCTGTGCCTTCGGCTGCGCCTACTGCTACGCTCGGTACGCGCATCGATACGTCATGGAGCGCGCGGCTTCGGACGATCGGATGGAGACCGGCCTCAGCGCGCATTACGAGTCGATGCCCCCGTGGCTCGCATTCGAGCGCAACATCTTCGTCAAGCACAACGCCCCGGAGCTGCTCGCGCGCACGCTCCGTCACGGAAGCGACAAGCACCTCGGGCTGTTGCGCGGCGAAGCGATCCTCATCGGCTCGGCGACAGATCCTTATCAACCAGCGGAGCGAAGATTCCGTGTCACGCGGCGGATACTGGAAGTCCTCGCAGACCATCCCGGTCTCAAGATTCGCATCATCACCAAGAGCCCGCTCGTAACGCGCGACATCGACCTTCTCTCGCGCATCGGGCGGCACTCCGATTTGAACATTCACATCTCACTCATCACACTTCGCCGCGACCTTGCGCGAAAGCTGGAGCCCCGATCGCCTACACCAGAAGCTCGAGTGCGCGCGCTCGGCAGACTGCGCGAAGCAGGAATCGACGCAGGCATCAACTGCATGCCCGTCCTTCCCGGCATCACTGACAATCCATCAGATCTCGACGCACTCGTGAAGCGCGTCGCCGAGGCCGGGGCAACCTATGTGGGGGCGTGCGTGTTGCGTCTCCAGTCCGCCGCGCGCGAGCGATATCTCCCGTTCATCGCGCAGGAATTTCCGCACCTCGAGGCTCGGTACCGGAATACCTATGCGCGCAGTTATCAGGCAGGCGACCGATACCGCGCGGGACTCGCTGCGTTCTTCGCGGAGACCTGCCGGAAGTACAAGGTGGACGGCTGGGCGCGGGAGACAATGGAGGACAGAGAGCCGGGGGAGAAGGAGGAAAGCCCGGTCTGGGAGACAAGGGAGGAAGGGGAGACGAGGGAGGGAAACAAAACGGGGGAGGAGGCGCTGGACGAGCGCCTCGCTCCCCCCGAACAGCTCACGCTACGCCTCGAGGGCTCGCGCTAGAACACTCAGCGCGGCGTCAGCCGCTTACTGGCATCGCCGGCCGCGGATCGGCCTCGCCGAAGCCAATGTTCATCGCAGTGAGTACCGCGCGGGCGTTGTTGGCGACGCCCAGTTTTCCTGCGCATGTGCGAATGGCGCGGCGGGTCGCTGCATCGAGCACACCAGGTACGCGCGAGTTGCCGCAGCCGCGATCTCTCAACTCCTGTTGAAGGGCGAGAAACTCGACTCCGCTCAAGCCGGCAGCGCCGGCCGAAGTGGGACAACCCTTCGGACATTCAGGGCCGCGCGACGTTTCCTGCGCGCCTCCAACCGCCGGCAACAGCGCGAATCCGGCGGCGACAACCAGAATCCTTAGCTTCATCATCCCCCCCTTCGAGTGAGCATGGTATGTGGCATTAGCGGATTCGGATTGCAAGGGGCAGGCCGCCAAAGAAAAACGTCAGTCTCCGGGAAGAGGAGAAACCCGGAGACTGACGCTCGGACCGCCCGGCAACTCAGCGAACGAGCATCGTTCCGATAATCGCTCCGATCGCGAGGAGAAGGACGCCGCCGACGGCGAGCACGACGGGACTGATCCGCGATGGCTCGTCTGGCACTGCGGCCTGCGGCAAGTCGGGAAGCGAGCTCAGAATGCGGTGTTGCAGGTGAATGGGCGTGCTGCGGCGCCTGAGCTGCTCAGCCTCGCTGTTGATGCGCGTCCACAGCTCCGCGGTCTCATTCTCGGCAGTGTCTATAAGACTTGACCGCGGCTCGTCGCCGTCCAGCCAGGCCTGCACTGCGGGAGTCGCCGGCGGCGTCCTGCGGTGGACCTTTTTCTCGGGAGCATTCGACTCCGGAGTTTCATCTATCATGCGTACTTCTCCTCGAGTAGTGCCTGAAGCGCCTCGCGCGCACGGTGAACGCGCATCTTGAGGGCGCCAACTGTCGTCTCCAGCAGCAGGGCCATCTCCTCATAGGAACGGCCCTCGACGTGCTTCATGACGAACGCTTCCCGCAAAGGTTCGGGAAGGCGCGCCAGCGCATACTCGAGATCAGTACGCAGCTCGTTGCGATCCATCTCCTCTTCGGGCGTTGAGAACGAGGACGGTTGATCGTCCTCCTCGTAACTGACGTGTGACCGCCTGATGTTCTTCAGCCAGTCCTTGCACGAATTCGCGACGATCCTGAAAACCCAGGCGTCGAATCGCCCGCGAACTTCGCCGAGGTGCTGGTAGGCTTTGATAAGTGAGGCCTGCAGAATGTCCTCGGCGACATCGGGACTTCCTGTCATGCCGAGGGCGTGCCTGTAAAGGGGATCGCTGTACCGCGATATCAGTATCCCGAACGAATCCTTCGATCCCGCGAGGACTCTGGTGATGACATCCTGATCTGCATCCGCGTGACCTACAAGGGTTTCCGTCGATGCAATTGTATCCACGTCCGCTAGTGTAACGCGTTTGTCATTTTGCCGACACCCCGAACAATCAAATGTATTCCGAGTCGAACGACTGCCACCGCTGCCGTCGAATCGCCTCGCCGTGCTCGTCGAGTCGCGGCGGAGGGAGACGTGCGGAACCGGGAATACTTGGCGCGACGCCAGTGAGGGGAGACGCCTCGACATCCTCCAGCGCCTCGAGGACAGTCCTCACGATACCGCACGGAACGCCTGCCGCCGTAAGTGCGACGATCCAGACAGCCGCAGGTTTCACCCGGAGACGCAAGGCGATGCGGCGCACGATCCCGTCTCGGCCCTGAAGGCGCCCGGCGTTGGTAGCGAGGGACCTGTCGTCGGCCAGGTCGCCCAGCTCTATAGAACGCATCGCTGCTACCCATTGCGCGTCGGAGCCAACCGCGAGGACGAATGGACGATCCGCCGCGTCAAAAAGCTGATAGGGAACGAGATTCGGGTGCTGGTTTCCCCACCGGCGCGCTTCAAGGCCGGTGACGAGAGAATTCTGGGCGACGTTGATGAGGGCGGCCGTCGCGCTCGCAGCGAGCGAAATGTGGATTCTGCGGTCGCCCGGCGAAAGCAACGATTCGCTTCCTCGAGCGGCAAGAACGCCCAGTATGGCAATTGCCGCGTCCTTGCCGGCGAGTATGTCGGCGAGCGCGACTCCCGCCCGCATCGGCGGCCCTTCCGGATCGCCGGTTATCGACATCCATCCACTTTCTGCCTGAACCGCCAGATCGTAGCCGGGCCGCTGGCTCCCTTCTCCGAAGCCGGTGATGCTGCACCAGATCAGGCGGGCATGCGCTTCTACTATATGAATAGGGTTGATTCCCCTGCGCTCGAGTGTGCCGGGCATGAAGTTGTCGACGACGACATCTGCTTCGCTCATGAGCCGGAGGAGCAGATCGCGATCGTACGCCGAGTCGAGATCCGCGGCGACGCTTAACTTGTTCCGATTGACGGACAGGTAGTACGCACTCTCGCCCCGCTCGTCGAATGGCGGCCCCCATCCCCGTGTCTCGTCGCCGGTGTGGGGGCGTTCGACCTTTATCACTCTTGCGCCGAGGTCGCCGAGCATCATGGTGCACAGAGGGCCGGCGAGGACGCGGGACAGGTCGAGGACTTTGAGTTGATTGAGCATATTCGGGTTTCGCGGAAATCCGGGAGACTTGGGAGACTTGGGCCGCCGGCCAAAGGGGTGCTACCTGCTTCCGGCCCGACCAGAACGACGGATGATCGACTCTTTGGGGTCAAGTGGCAATCGCATGAGTCGGTAGACCTGCGGATCGGTGTTGTTCTGCGCTTCAGCCGGTGGCCGGGAGCGCCCCACCAAGCCGGTAGCCGTCAGCCTGCTCGTTCTCAGTTCAGCAGTTGGTACCAAGCAGACTTGCCAGATTCTCGGCGCCGCGGATTTCTAGGCTAGTTATGACGGTATTATGGCCTGTTAATGTCGTATTAAAGGCGCTTATTAATCGACGGTCACTGCCAGAGGATTCCACCCTCGCGCTGTCTCATCTTACTTGTATTAAGTATGAAAAATCATATACTTACCGCCGTTCGCCACCTTCCCCGAGCCGTCGGCTGGATCTGACCCTGCTTTGGTCGCCGACCGCACTTCAGGAGCTGTAATGGCAGAGACCGAAAAAACGCCCGAGGCCGCTCCGCTGCCAACCGTGCCGCCGACGGACGGGTCTCCCCCGGCCCCACCCAGGCGCAGCCCGGGCCATCGCGGAGCGGACGTGAAGGACACTGTCGCCGAGATGGCGGCAAAAGCCCATGAAATCAGCCTCGAGGCCGGAAGCAAGATGGCCGCGGCGATGAAGGACGTCGTAAACGCCGCCGCCGGCCTGTCCGGGTTCGTGATCGAGAGCGCGCGCGATCTCGTACAGTTCATGGTCCGCCGCGGCCAGATGACGCAGGAAGAGGCGGACAAGCTCATCCGGCAGGTCGAAGAGCATCAGCCCAAGCGGAAGCCATTCGCTCCGACGCCCGCGGCAGGTATTGCCGATCACGCTCCGAAGTCCGTCGCCTCGCATGCACCGGCCGTATACCATCCGCCCGTACACCATCCGCCCGCACATCACGCGGCTCCCGTGAGAGCGGCGCAGCCCGCGGCCAAAACCACCGCCAGACCGGCCGCAAAGCCAGCCGCGAAACCAGCTGCAAGACCAGCCGCGAAACCAGCCGCAAAACGAGCCGCGAAACCAGCCGCGAAACCAGCCGCGAAACCGGCTGCAAAATCCGCGGCGAAGAAGACCACGAAAGCCGGCACGAAATCCGCGAAATCGCCCATGAAAAAGCTGGCCGCGAAAAAGTCCGCACCAAAGCCAGCGGCAAAAACATCCGCGCCAAAGAAGGCGAAGGCACCGGCGAGGCCCGCGAAAAGACCGCCCGCAAAGAAGCTGGCTTCGAAAAAGGCGAAGGCCGGGCGACGGTAGCCCGGATCAAACGCTGCGCCTCCCTGTGCCGCTGGGTGACAAGGCCCCTGTGTGCCTCGCCGTACCGTGGGCTTAAATACCGGCGTCGCCCGCGGGGACGCCATCGCGTTGACCCGCGCGCTGACTCGAATCGATTCCCGGAATCCGACACTCTCGCCCGGCGCGCCCGGCGAAAAAGCCGTCGCCGCCTCGCTTGCCTCGATTCTCGAGCAATGGGGCTTGGAAGTCGATCTCCCTGACGCGGCGCCCGGCCGCCCCAATCTGGTAGCGCGTATCGGCCCGCCAGACACACCCGCGCTGATGTTCGCGGGCCATCTCGACACAGTTGCGACCGAAGGCATGTCGCACGACCCCTTCAGCGGCGAGCTCAGGGACGGCCGAATTTACGGCCGCGGCTCGACCGACATGAAATCGGGAGTCTCCGCGATGTGCGCGGCCGCCGCGCTCGCTCTTGACCGCGTTCCCGGCCCGAAGCGGCAAATCATCATCGTTGCCGTCGCCGACGAGGAATACGAGAGCCTCGGCATGCGCGCCCTGCTCGCGAGCGGCCTCACCGCCGAGCGCGCTATCATTACCGAGCCGACTCGACTTTCGATCTGCCCGGCTCACCGCGGGTTCGTGTGGATCGAGATCCAGTTCGCCGGACGCGCAGCGCACGGGAGCCAGTACGAGCTCGGAATCGACGCGATCAGACACGCCGGTCTCGTGCTCGCCGAGCTCGACGAGATCGACCACGGCGCGCTCACTCGAATCACTCATCCGCTCCTCGGAAGAGCGTCTCTGCACGCCGGCGTGATCGAGGGCGGGATTGGCATGAATACCTACCCTGACCGGTGCCGGCTGACTCTCGAGAGAAGAACGCTGCCGGGTGAAAACGGCGACTCGGCGATGCGCGAAGTGGAAGGTGCGCTCGAGCGTGTGCGTGCGAGGCGGCCCGAGCTCGACGCGCACGCGACGATGATACTCGCCCAGATGCCGAGCGATGTCAGCGTTGATTCGCCGCTCGTGACCGGGCTTCGGGACGCGCTGGTCGCGGAGAATCTCCGCCCATTGATCGAGGGCCTGGGCGCATGGACTGACGCAGCCCTTCTCAACGAGGCAGGCATCCCCACGATCTGCTTCGGCCCGGGCGACATCGCGACGGCCCACGCGCACGAAGAGTTCGTATCGACCGAGGAGATCACGCACGCAACCGCGGTATTGACGCGCGTGGCGCGAGACTGGCTGTTGGGGGAGGAGTGAAACAGCTTACCCACAGGCAATACGACGCTCTTGAGAGCGCGATCACGCACGGCAGGCGGGTTGCGATTTTCAGACGCGGCACCGAATTCGTCGTGGTACCCAAGCGCCTCTGGTCAGACGGTCCTCGGGAAGCGGTGGATGTCCTCCATCCAACGACAGGCGAGGAAATGACGCTGTTCCTCGACGAGATCGACCGGCTCGACGTCGTGGCCCGGTGACATTGGATCTCTTCGGCGAAGAGATTCAATCGCCAACGAGCGACGCTACGGGGTCAGCCCGGTCTGCCCGTTCGGCTCGGTCCGCCCGGTCCGCCCCGTCCGCCGAGCCAGACAGCCGTGAGTGCGTGAAGCCGTCGTCCGAAAATGCGGCGCTCGTTGCGATCTACGCCGACGAATCATGCCTCGGCAACGGTCGCGAGGGGAGCAATCCAGGGGGAGCCGGCGGACTGATCGAGCTGGTGGATGCCGCCGGCGGACAGCTCGTGCGGTGGGACTACTGGATCTCTGAGCCCGCGACCACCAACAACAGGATGGCGCTCCGGTCGGTTATCGAGGCGTTCGGCGAGCTCTCGAGGATGAACCGCCCCTTCCGCGTCGTCTTTACGAGTGACTCGAAGTACATTGTGGAAGGGATGACCTTATGGGTGCCGGACTGGCGCGCGCGCGACTGGCGTCGGAAGAGCGGGCCGATCAAGAACCTGGCGCTCTGGAAGGAAGCAGAGGCCGTAACGTCGCAGTTCGAGCGCAAGTGGAAGTGGGTGCGCGGTCACGACGGACAGCCACAAAACGAGTACGCGGACCATCTCGCTACGCGCGCGGCGGCCGACCAATCGAATTCCGGGGGTATCATCCCCTCTGCCTTCGACGACTGGATGGCAGCGCGCCGCACCGGACGAAATGGATTCAGGGAGACCGCTCCGTTCCCCGAACCCTTGACCTTCAAGCCGAGCCCGTGAGAATGGACGATCTAGATCGCGTGTTTCACAGGTTGGTGAGCAACATCCGGCACCGTTTCCCGGAATATCTCACGATGCCGTTCACCGTGCAGGAGCTTTACGAGAGTCTCATTCCATACCGTCACCACCGTCGTGAGCTTGCAATCGAGACGAATCAGGACTACGAGATCGCCGTCACGCGCCTGCTCTCTGGAGAGCGCGATTATCTGCAGGCCGATCAGGGAATGCGCGACAAGCTGCAAGCGGAGCTCGGTGTGCCGAGCGGAGATCCGGGCGCGTTCCGCGAGTTCGCGAACGCCAAGGTCTCGCTTGCTCCCGAAGCACTGCGAAGGATTCGCGCGTTGACGGCTTCACCCGCCGCCGACGCGGCGTTATCGCCGCCGCCAGCACCGGTGTCGGAGCGTGCTCCAGGCGGTCAAGACACCGGGTTGCCGTTGCGAGATGAAACCGCGGGCGATCAGCCCGCACGCCCACCCGTAGGCGCATCCGGCTCGGGCGGCTTCAGCGCGACATTCCCGGTCGGGCAGACGCCGTTGCCCGCAAGCACCGAGTCAGGTGCACCAGCGTCGGCGCTGAGTGCAACCTCGTCTATAATGAATAACTCCATGCCGGAGGAGTGCCGGTTCTGCGGCGGCACGCTGCCGGAAGGACGCACGGTCGTATACTGCCCGCACTGTGGCAACAATCTTTCGGTAACGCGCTGCCCGGCGTGCGGAAGTGAGCTCGAGAAGGGGTGGAAGTTCTGCGCGACATGCGGGCGCGGCGTCGGATGAACGCCAGTAACGGAACATAGCACGACCCGGCGACCGGCTGCCGGCCACGAAAGGCGCTACCGGCGGCCGGCTCAACCAGACTGACTCATGAACCTGCGGGGCGCGAGCGAGGTTGTTTTTTTGTCTGCGGTGCGCACACCGCTCGGCACGTTCGGCGGCGCGCTTCGCGACGTGCCGGTGGCCGACTTCACAACGCACGTGGCGAAGGCCGCCATCGAGCGGAGCGGAATCGCACCCGAAGACATCGATAGCACCATCCTTGGAAACGTTCTCTACACGACCGCCGACTCGGCCTACTTCTCCCGCCACGTCGCGCTGCGCGCGGGATGCAGAACGGAGACGCCCGCATTGACCCTCAACCGTCTCTGCGGCTCGGGATTCCAGGCGGTAGTAACCGGTGCGCAGGAGATACTGCTCGGCGATGCGAAGGCGTGTCTCGTGGGCGGCGCGGATTCGATGTCGCAGGCGCCGCACGTGGCTCGCGGTGTTCGCTGGGGACTCCCCTTCGGCAAGGCGGCACCGCTCGAAGACAGCTTATGGGAGGCCCTTCGCGACAGTCACGCCGGGCTCGCGATGGGCGAAACCGCCGAGAATCTCGCGGATGAGTACAAGCTCGACCGCCGGTGCGTTGACGAATTCGCCCTGCGCTCGCAGCAGCTCGCGCGGGACGCGTGGGCCAGCAACGCGTTCGCCGACGAGGTCGTCGCCGTCCCGGTGCTGAACTCGAAGACGAAGAAGACGGAGATGTTCGAGCGCGACGAGCACATGCGGCCCGATACGACTCTCGAGGGACTGGCCAGACTCAGGCCGGTTTTCCGCGCCAATGGGGTCGTCACGGCGGGGAATGCATCGGGAATCGGCGACGGCGCTGCCGTGCTCGTCATCGCAAGCGGAGATTTCGCGCAAGAGCGCGGTCTCGCGCCGCTCGGGCGACTGGTGGCGTGGGGAATCGCCGGCGTTGACCCGAAGGTAATGGGCATTGGTCCGGTGCCCGCGACGACGCATGCGCTCGCGTCCGCAAAGCTCACGCTCGACGACATGGACATCGTCGAGGTGAACGAGGCATTCGCGGCGCAGACATGCGCCGTGGAGCGTGAACTGGCCATTCCGCGCGACAAGCTCAACCGGCAGGGCGGGGCGATCGCGCTCAGTCATCCCCTTGCCGCCTCGGGGGCGAGAATCACGGCCCATCTACTGCATACACTGCGGGCGGAAGGGAAGCGATACGGCC
>JACCRF010000053.1 GCA_013813715.1 Gemmatimonadaceae bacterium
GGCGCGCGGCCGGGTCAGGCCGCGCGCCCGCTACGCTCGCGAGCTGGGCAACCACCAAGCCTCTCAGGAGGCTGACTGCGGTGATGGGCGCCAACCCGACCACCTCCGCGCCATCACGAACCAAACCATGGTAACGACGCCTCCGGCAGCACAGAGGAGCAGCGCGTCCTGGATGTTGGCCGCCAGACCGACGTCTCCGTGATCGAGGTAAGCCAGCTGCACGATGGCGGAACCGAGGACCCCACACCCTGCTGTGCGGGCCGGGGAGAGATCGGCATTTGTCCTGTCACGGCCCCCGACGGACAGAAGAAGCGCGAACGCGACGCCCGAGAGAAGACCCATGGATCCGAGTACGGCGACAGCTATCAGGCCTTCGCCTGGATCGATGCTGTCGGGATCGACGATGCGAATGACTACGAAAACAATCGTCCAGAACGCCCCCCACAGGAGGGCCCATGGGAGCCCGATGCTCCCCACGCGTCTCAGTGTTCTCATGTTCATATCAACCAAGCCTCCATGCGGCTGTTCGATGACGCTGTCTTGAAATTATCACCGGTGTGGCCCTCCGGTTGAACCGTAGCGCTGTCTAGTCGGGTTTGAACTCCGCCTCCCAACGTTGCTTGACCTCCTCCGGCGACACACTTTCGGTCTGATGTCCGAGTAGCCACTCGTGCCCGAACGGATCGCGGATGCGGCATTGTCGTTCGCCGTGGCCCTCGTCGGCGGGTTCCCTCACCATCGTGGCCCCGGCTTCGATGGCGCGGCGCGCGAGCCGGTCCACATTATCGACATGCAGATGAATGGAGGAGCCGGTGCCGCCAAATGCCAGGGGGCTGCGGACGCCGTACTCGGGATGTTCGTCAGCGAGCAACACGGTCACTGCACCCAGCTTGAGCTCTGCGTGAGCGATCCGGCCATCCGGGTACGCCAGCCGCGTCAGCTCCTGTGCCCCGAAGACGTGCTTGTAGAAGTCAATCGCCGCTGCCCCGCCCCGGACGTGCAGGTACGGGTAGACCTCGTAGATCTCGGGCACGGTCTCGGTAATCGTTTCATCCACCATGGTGGTTTCCTCTTGACGTTGCTGGTGTCCCTCCGAGGACCCGTTCCGCAGCTTTCGAGGTCATTCCCTCCCCGCTCAAGTGATCGGTAGACGGTCGGGTGCGTAGCGTTTGGCTAGCAGCCCGGTGGCTTCGTCGACGTTGATTGCCTGAACCAGCACACCTTCCTGTCCATGCGGCAGGTACGCCTGGCACTCGCCGGAGGGAGCGATGAGACTGGTCGCCGATTCCTGGAAACGCAAAGCATAATTCACACTTGCGAAGTAGATCGTGTTCTCCCTGCTGCGCATCATCATCGCCTGCTCGTAGTAAGGCCCGCTGGCTGCGCCCCACTCTGTCAGCCGGACACCATTTTTCTCACTCCCCGTGTGCTGGAGATGAAAGACGATCTTGGCGCCCCGCACCGCCGCCCATCTTACCGTCTCGGGATAGCGCCAGCCCTCATGGCAAATTACCACTCCAAACTTGATGCCTTTGATTTCGAAAAGTCGCCGCGTATTTCCAGGCACGTAGAACTCGTCTTCGGTTGGGTCGAGTTGGTTTTTGGTTTGGTATCCCTGAATTTCGCCCTGGGAGTCAATGACGAAGGCGACAATCTGCCGGCCGGAGCTTGAAAGCCTTTCCATCCCGAGAATGGTCATCACCGAATGCTCTCGTGCCCACTGTGCCACGGCCTGGAGTGCCCGCTCCTGCTGCCGTTGGCCAAAGGGTAGCACTTCAAAATCCTGTCCCCGCAAACCTGGGAGATAGGCTTCCGGAAAACACACGATCTCCGCACCCTTGGCTGAAGCTTCGGAGAGCAGCCGCTTGATCTTGCCCAATCCGTCATCGAAGGATGAAGCGACACGGGGCGACGCCAAGGCGATGAGCATGGATGACCCTCGACGAGAAAAAACAACGGCTGCAGGCGGGGTCGATCGCCGGTCAGGTTGGTCAGGCTGTGCTGAGTGGATTCTGGGAGTCGGCATAACGCATGTCAAGCGCAACGCCGGCTTTTGGCCGTTCCCTACGCAACGAACTCATCAGCTCACGGCGTCCTCCGAATAAACCGTCTCTTCCGGCACGTCCGTGTAACTCTCGAAATCCACTCTGTAACCATCTGGATCCCGCAGCGACGTCACCCACATCGCGTTTCCAACGAACGGTTTCGAGGCGTCGATCCCGCGACTGCGTACCTCGCGGTAGATCGCCAGCGCGTCGTCGCAGATGAACATGATCGAAACGCCCAGCCCCAGTTTCCCCACCGGCGACCAGCGCCCGCCGTCCTCTCTTCGGAAATCCTGAAGCATCAACCCTGCGCCGTCCCGCTGAAGCCAGCACCAGCGAACCGTGCCGTCATACATCCATTTATGTGTCATTTCGAAGGCGAGTCCCTCGACGTAGAAGCGGAGCGAGGCTTCCATGTTCGAGACGGCAAAGAACGGAACAGCCTGTCTGACTTTCGTTTCAAAGTCTTCCATAAGTCGACCTCCTCACGCCACCAGTTGCGGACGACGCGCCCCGAACCGCTGGCCGCCTACTGCAACCCGACCTTGCGAACCAGGGGCCAGTACCTCGCGTCATTCCGGATTGGATCGAGGCGCGGATGGACGCGCAACAGGATTAACCCCGACGCCTTCTCCTCGACGGCCGTTTCAAGCCAGCGGTAGGTTTCTTCCACGTCGCCAAGACTTGCGTGCAACACTGCGATTCCCCACGCGGACACCACACTCTTCGCGCGCGCGTCGGTGAGTTCGGCGAGGATGCGACGAGCCTCAATCTCGTCCCCGCTCGCCGCTGCGAGATGGGCCAGCCCGAACGACGGCCCCGCGACACCACCGGAAAGCCGGCGTCCCTCCTCGTACTCGGCGCGCGCGCCGTCGAAACGACCAAGCGCCTCGAGCGAACGGGCGAGGCCCGTGTGGGCGCCGTCGAAGCGCGGGTCGAGCTCGATCGACATCCGATAGTGGAACACAGACTTCTCGTACTCTCGCGCGAAGTAGTAAGCATCGCCCGCACCGGTGTACATCATCATCGAGAGCGGGTCGAGGTTTACCGACTTGTCGATCGCCGCGAGCGCCTCGGCGTGACGCTCGCAGGAGTAGAGCGCGCGGCCAAGCAGGTTGTGCGCAGCCGCGAGGCCCGGATTCAGCTCGACGGCCTTTTGCAGGGCACCGAGCCCGTCGGCGAGGTGACCCGTGTGCGACAGGATGAAGCCCATGGAAACGTGCGCGTCGGCGAGCGATGGATCGAGCTCGAGTGCCCGCTTCGCTGCGGCGGTCGCTTCCGCGGCCGACTCGGCGGGCGGAGCCATTCCGCGAATCGCGCGGAAGATTTCGCAGTCGGCGAGAGCTGACCACGCAAGCGCGAAGGCCGGGTCTATCTCGAGCGCTCGCCGCGCGTGCCGCCGTCCGACCTCGATCGCTTCCGGTGATCCGCCACCGAGCGAGTGGCGAGCCTTGAGGTACTCGAGATGCGCCCCAGGATTGACCGCGTTGCGATTCGCAAGTTGTGTCGCCTCGACCGGCGAGAGCTGAATCACAATCTCCCGCGCAACCGTCGCGCTGAGCTCACCCTGCAACGCCAGCACATCCTCGAGCTCTCGATCGTATCGCTCGGACCAGAGTGTCTCATCGGTTCGCGCGGAGATGAGCTGCACCGACACGCGGACGCGGCTTCCGACAAGGAGAGCCGAGCCTTCGAGCACCGCGTCGACGTTCAGCTCGCGGGCGATCTCGGGGAGAGACTTCGTCACGCCCTTGTACGCCATCACCGAGGTCCGCGAGATGATGCGGAGCGCCTTGATGCGGGCGAGGTCGGAGATGAGCGACTCCGTCATTCCGTCGGCAAAATATTCCTGCGCCGGATCGTTGGAGATATTGCGCAGCGGCAGTACGGCAAGCGCGCGAATCACATCGCGAGCTCGGAGCGGCAGTGAGCCCGTCGGCGCGCCGCCCTGAATTCCACGGAGAGTCTCGGTGACCAGGGCTGCGGATGCCGGGCGTTGCGCTGCCTCCTTGCGAAGGCATTCCGCGATGAGCCGCTCGAGCGAGGGCGGTACGTCGGAGCGCAGCGTGCAACACCGACGGAGCGGCCGTGTTGATAATCGCGAACATGAGTGATTCGGGACGATCCTTCACGAAAGGTCGCTGCCCGGTCGTCATCTCGAAGAGCATCGCACCAAAAGCATAGATGTCGGTGCGTGCATCATCAGCTTCGCCGAAGAGTTGCTCGGGAGCCATGTATGGAAGCGAGCCCACGATCATGCCGGGCTGCGTCATTCTCCCGTCTGCCTGGCCGCCTGACAGCAGAACAGCGAGCCCGAAGTCGAGAATCTTCGGAAGCCCGTCAGGAGTGAGAACAACGTTGCCGGGCTTTAGGTCGCGGTGAAGGACGCCGTGCCGGTGTGCGTTGTCGAGCGCGTCGGCAATCGCTGCGCCCATCCTGAGGATACTGTCAAAAGGAAGCGGACCGGCGGCAATGCGTGACTCGAGTGTGCCGCCGGCGACGTATTCCATGACCAGGAAGTCGTAGCCATTCTGCACGTCGAAGTCGAAGACTGTTGCGACACCCGGATGGGACAGACGAGAAAGAACGAGCGCCTCACGCCGGAATCGCTCGCGCCGCGTTGCGTGACCCAGCGTACCGCGCAGAAGCATCTTGATTGCCACGTCGCGGTCGAGGTTGTCGTCATGCGCTTTCCACACCTCGCCCATCCCGCCCTCGCCGATTGGTTCGAGGAGTCGGTACCGGCCAAGCACGGAACCGCGTCCGAGTGATGGGTTGCTGGAGGTCTGAGCCACGGTGTGTGTTACCAGTGCATTTCCGGAAGCATTATCTTCGTTGCACGATTGAGCGGGAAAACCGATGCCGAAATCATTGTGGAATGCTGAGGCGCGTCAAGAGTTGCTCGACAGACTGGAGCGCCTCAAACCCGACGCCAGGCAGCTCTGGGGAGGTATGAACGCGCCGCAAATGCTCGCGCATCTGGTGGACTGGATGCAGATGGCGAAGGGCGAGTTGAGGACAAAAGAAAAAAGGCTTCCCTTGCGATATCCGATGGTGAAGCAGCTTGTCATCTACTGGCTTCCCTTTCCGAGGGGAGTTCCTACCGCGCCGGAGCTCATTGGCAGAGAGGCGTCGGACTGGGCGGGGGAGCACGCCGCCGTCTGCCGGCACGTCGAGTCGTTCGAGAAGCTGGATCAGAAATCGGGATGGCCCGTGCATCCCGCGTTCGGGAAACTGACCCCGCGAGCATGGGGCGTGCTCGGCTACCGCCACATCGATCATCACTTGAGACAATTTGGAGTCTGAGCGCTTCACCGCGTTGCGGCGCGCATTCGCGTGCGTAGTGACGGTCGCATCCCGCTGCCGCGCCGATTAGGATTTCGGGAATGACAGGGCTTCCCCCAAATGCAGCGACCGAAGTTTCGGCGTTCACGAAAGCGTACGAGCGGGCACAGGTCGCGGTCCGTGACGAGCGCCGACTGGCGGCCGTCCGCGCTACCGGACTTCTCGATAGCGAAATCGAAGAGTCGTTCGACCGGCTGACTCGTCTGGCAGTCCGCCTTGTCAGGATTCCTGCCGCGTTCGTCTCGCTGGTGGATGAGCAGCGCGACTTCTACAAGTCGGCGTGCGGCTTTGGCGAGCCGCTGGCGTCGTCCCGCCAGCTGGAGGGACCTACCTTCTGCCACTTCACGATTCAATCGGCCGGCCCGCTGGTGATTCCCGACACGAACGCCGACCCGAATTATCGCGAAGTCCCCACGGTGCGATCCCTCGGCGTGGCTGCCTACGTCGGAATTCCAATCCTCGTCAACGGCCAGGTCATCGGAGCGTTCTGCGCGATAGACGTCGTCCCGCATGCCTGGACCGAGGACGAAGTCAACGTGTTGAAGGAGCTCGCTGCCGTCGCGGTGAGCGAAATCTCGTTGCGGGCCGCGCGCGCCGAGTCCGATCGCTTCCGCGAGGAGGCGGAAGAGCTTGCCCACGCGAGTGCCGCCGCCCAACTCGAGCTCGAGGAGCAGGCGGTGGAATTGTCCAGACAGGCGCTGGAGCTCGAGAGCGCGCGCGCCGATGCGGAAGCGGCCAATCGGGCCAAGAGCGATTTCCTGGCGGCCATGAGTCACGACCTGCGCACGCCCCTCAACGCGATCGGGGGGTATGCCCAGTTGATTGAGATGGGAGTGCACGGTCCGGTCACCGACAGTCAACGCGACGCTGCCTCGCGGATCGTGGCGGCGGAGCGGCACCTCCTCACTCTCATCGACGATATTCTGCATTTCGCGAAAGCGGAAAGCGGACAGATTCCACTTGAAATGCGTCCGATATCCCTGTCAGATCTGTGCGGCGGCCTCGAGTCGTTGATAGGTCAACAGGCGACCGAAAAGCGCATCGCGTTCACGTGCGATCTCGACCAGGCGACCCAAGGCGACGGGGTGCTGATGGCGGTTGCCGACTTCGATCGCGTCCTGCAGATCCTCGTGAATCTGTCAACCAACGCGATCAAGTTCACCGACGAAGGCGGGGGCCTGACGGTGACTGGGTGCCGGTCGGGATCGTGGGCCGAAATAATGGTGCGCGATACCGGCCGCGGTATTGCCGGGGAACACATCGAACGGATTTTCGAGCCGTTCATTCAGGTCAGCGGGGCATCAGGCGCCCGCGGCGGCGTGGGACTGGGCCTGGCCACGAGTCGCAATCTTGCGCGTAGAATGGGCGGCGAAATCACAGTCGAAAGCGCGCCGGGCGCCGGCTCGACGTTCACACTGCGCCTGCCGGCTACCTGACGCGCCCTTCGTTCAGGCTAACGATTGCCCGAAGCGGCTGCGGGCTTGAAGCTCGCTGGCAGCCTGGTTCCCGTTTCCGCGCCCTGCACTTCCACTATGTCGCCCTTCATGGCGCCCAGCGCGGCTAACAGCTCGTCCTGCTCCCGTGCGGGCACGTTGAACTGGTTGAGCGCCGCCACGAGGTCTTCGACCAGCGCATTGAACTCGCCTTCGGTCACTCCCATGTCGCGGTGCGCATCCTTCATGCTGCGTCCAGAATACGTGCACGGACCGCCGGTTTGCGAACAGATCTGGTCGACGAGCATCGTCTTCACGCGCGGGATGTCACTGCGCGCGAATTTCTTGTTGATGCGGCTGTCGGCTGCAACGCGCGCGACAAACGTGTCGACTACCGCTGTAATTGCGGGCTTCGCCCCGAGCCGGTCGTAAAGAGTTCCGCTCGCCGGCGTGGTGGATTCGGCGCTCGCCGCTGTGTCGAGCATGGTATCGACCGCTGCCTGCTTCGTTGCGTCTCCCGAGCAGGCTGATGCGGTGAGCAATGCGAACGCGAGTCCAAAGGCTGTGACGTGAGTCCTGACTAGGCGATTTGGCATGATCTCTCCCTTAGTTGGGGTCGATGCTCTGTCCGGATTTTGCGCACCTTCAGGGCACATCGCAAGGCCACTTTCGGGTGTCGTCAACAGTCCGGTTCAAGACGCGGTCGATCGAGGGAAGGCGCCGCCTTCGCCGCGACCGCGAGCCTCCCGACAATCTCCTTCATCTGCCAGCGCCGCGTTCCCCCCTGGTTTATCAGTTGCGCCGCCTGGTCTATCAGGTCGGACGAGATTCCCACCTCGCGGCGGATGGTTGAGACGTGCAGCGACCTTGATTTCGCGGAGGAAACGGTCGGGGCCGCGGGATGAGTCGTCAACCCGTCAGCTGCAAGTGCGGCCTAGGCCACAACCGGCTAAGGTCGCTGAGCGCACCACACCTACCAATGAAGCAAGAAAACGGGCGCCATCGCCGTTAGTGCAGCGCCGACTTGCAGTGCCAGGATGGGCACAGCCTGCCTGGGTGACTGTGGCACCCACTTTACCGCGAAGAACAATACGATAGGTGCCTGGGCTGCCATGAGTAGCTGCCAGATGTGGGCGGCCGCACCTTCATCCGCCTGTGGCGCCGTACCATGCGAGGCGACGAAAATCAACACCGTGGCGAGGGCCCCCAAGGACATTGCCACGGGAAGGAACGCGCTCGGGTGCTTCAGCAAAGTGAATGGCCTCATTTCGCCACCTATGGTTTTTCGCTGCGGGGTTGAGTGTGTGCCCAATAGTATGGTAAAGTACTTTGCTGCAAAGAGCAACCGCCGATGGCCCGACGCTTAGAGCGCGCCTAGATTCGATCGATGCCGCTCCTCCCCAAGTCCGGTTTGGGTCGTGTGCTCCTCGCTATTCCCGCGGCAATCCTGGCAATCGTCGTCGTTCTCATCGGTTCCACCGGCTGGCTCGACGCTCTCGGTGCGGCGCCGGCCGGCGAGCGCCTAGCACGGATCCGGCGGTCCCCGAACTACCGCGACGGCGCGTTCCAGAACCCAGTCGCGAGCAGCCTCGCTACCACCGGCAGCACCTGGACGACCATCCGCCGCTGGCTCGGCGGACACGAGCAGCGTGTGCCAGCCGGCCCGATACCCATCGTGTCATTGACGCGAGCGGACTTCGCGCAGCCACCCGCGTCCGGACTACGCGCGACATGGCTGGGCCACTCGACGGTACTGGTCGAGATCGATGGCGCGCGCATTCTGTTCGATCCCGTGTGGTCGCGCCGCGCCTCGCCGTCGTCGATGATAGGCCCCAGGCGGTTCCACGACCCGCCGTTGGCACTCGACGATCTCCCGCCGCTCGACGCGATTGTCGCCTCCCACGATCACTACGATCACCTCGACCGCGGTGTGGTGCGCGCGCTGGCACGGAGTGCGGCCCAGTCCCGCGCGCGCTTCGTCGTTCCGCTGGGCGTCGGTGCACACCTGGAGCGATGGGGTGTCACTGCGGATCGCATCACGGACCTTGACTGGTCCGAGTCCACGACGGTGGGCCCGCTCGAGCTCACGGCGACCCCGGCGCGCCACTTCTCCGGACGAGGCATCAACGACCGCAATCACACTCTCTGGGCGTCGTGGTCGGTGGCGGGCCCCAGGCATCGCGTGTTTCACAGCGGCGACACTGGCCCGTTCGCTGGGTTCGGCGACATCGGTACCGCGCATGGGCCCTTCGACTTGACGTTCATCAAGATCGGCGCTTACGGCGATACGTGGCCCGACATCCATCTGACGCCGGAGCAGGCGGTGGATGCGCACGCGAAGCTGCGCGGCAGGCTGCTGCTCCCCATCCACTGGGGAACGTTCAACCTGGCCTTTCACGCGTGGGACGAGCCCGCCGAGCGGGTGGTGGCTGCGGCCGCCGCGGGCACGCGGCTCATCGTGCCAAGGCCGGGAGAATCAGTGGAGCCAGCGACGGCGCGACAGGTAGAGCCGTGGTGGCGCGCCGTGCGCACGAAGTGAACAGAAGCGACTAGCTTCGCGCGCGCTTCCGGTTCCTCTGATCGCGCGACGCGGCTCGAATGGCCGCCGACAATTCGGCCGCGAGCTTCTTCGATGGCCGCAACATACCCAAAGTTTGTTACACCGATAGATAGTTGCGGGAGAGGCTCTCAATCAGCGCGACCGGGTCGGGAGCGCTACCAGTCGCCCGCTCGATGAGCGCCGTCGCGGTGTAACGCTGCCCATGCCGGTGAACATGCTCGCCGAGCCACGCGCGGAGGGTGCGAAAATCGCCTTCCGCAAATGCCTCCTCCAAGGGGCCCACCGCTCGCTCGGCGGCCGCGAAGAGTTGCGCCGAGTAGACGTTGCCGAGGGTGTACGTCGGGAAGTATCCGATCAGTCCGTCCGCCCAGTGTATGTCCTGAAGGCAACCGGTCCGATCGTCCTTCGGGGTGACACCAAGACGGCGCTCGTAATGATCGGACCACGCGCTGGGAAGATCGGCGGAGCGCAGATCGCCCGCGAGGAGGGCGCGCTCGAGCTCAAACCGGATAATGACGTGCAGGTTGTACGTCACCTCGTCGGCCTCGATGCGGATGGCGCCCGGCGACACGCGCTTGACCGCCCGCCGAAACGTTTCCAGCGAGACGTCGTGCAGAGCCTCGTGAAATGTGCGTTGGAGCCGCGGGTAGAAGTGCAGCCAGAAACCGTGACTCCGTCCGACGTGATTCTCCCACATGCGCGATTGCGACTCGTGGACTCCGAGTGAAACGGCCTCACCCATCGGCGTTCCGTAATGCTCGGGGGCGAGACCCTGGTCGTACAACCCATGCCCGACCTCGTGCAAGAGAGCAAAGAGTCCACGGGCGAAATTGTGAGGGAAGTATCGCAGCGCGATCCGGATGTCGCCGGGCCCAATCATGGTGCAGAATGGATGCTGACCGACGTCGAGGCGCCCATTCTCCAGCTTGAACCCCACGGCCGACGCGACCTCGTCGATGAAAAGGCGCTGGCGGTCGAGAGGAAATTCGCGCGTGAGCACATCAACGGGCGGGGCCGACCCGTCGCGCAGCTGCGCGACCAGCGAAACGAGAGGGGGCTCCAGGTGCGCGAACAACGCCGTCACGCGATCGGTTGTCATGCCGGGCTCGTAGTCGTCGAGGAGCGCGTCGTACCGCTCTCCCATCCATCCAACGGCATCGGCCTTCTCTCGCGCCAACGCAAAAACCCGGTCGATCCACGGCGCGAAGGCCTTGAAGTCGTCATTCGTGCGTGCCTCCGCCCACGCTTGCGTAGCGAGCGTCGTCACGCGCGCCCATTCCTCGACCAGCCGCCGCGGCATGCGACGCTCGCGATCGAAGTCGCGACGCAGCTCTCGCGCGTTCACCGCCTGCGGGCTTTCGGGATCGTCTACGAGCGAGGATGCTTCGACGGTGCCGAGCAGCTCGTCGTAGCGGGGATCCGTCGCGCGATCGTGCACGAGCCCCGCCAGCAACGCCATCTGCGATGAGCGATGCTCCACGCCACCGCGCGGCATGCAGACCTCCGCGTCCCATTGCAGCAATCCGAGACACGAAGAGAGCAGGGTCTCTTCGCGCGAGAGTCGGACCAGCTCATCGTACGCTTGTTCGGGACTCACGTTTGGCGGCGCTGGGT
>JACCRF010000064.1 GCA_013813715.1 Gemmatimonadaceae bacterium
GTCATGTTCGACAACGCGCGGTAGAGGAATCCGTGAACGGCGATCAGCAAAACTACTCCGACCGCCAGCTTCCAATGACGCGAGAGCACGCGGCCGTCTAGTCTCATGGACGCGATCGCCTTGCCGCTGGTCGCGAGGCCAGCGTCACGCGCGCGGCGCCTCGGCGAGCACGAACTGCAAATCCCAGATTCCCAGAGGGCCGCTCTCCACGGCGCGTAACCCCGTGCCCCTCACCAACTCGACGAGTTCACGAGGATTAACGTGGCCATGGCGATGAAAGTGAGCGAGCGGGCCCTTCCCGTTTCGCGACGCTCCTCCGAAGTCGACGGCAAGCAGTCGCCCCCCCGGCTTCAGCACGCGTTGCATCTCGCGAACGCCCTGGTGCCGTGCTTTCCGAGGCAGGTGATGAAGCATCACTGTGCTCAGCACGACATCGAATCGTGCGTCCGGAAACGGCAGCGATTCGGCGAGCCCGTTCTCGAAGACGACCTCCGACCTGGCCTTCTTTGCCTTGTTGCGTGCCCTCGCAATCATCGCCGGCGACGCATCGATTCCGTAAACCGAGCCTGCCGGGCCGACGCACCGTTTGGCTGCGATTGCAAGCGTGCCTGTCCCACAGCCCACATCCAGTACGGACTCGCCGGATTGGAGGCGTGCCGGGCGCAGCAGCCTCTCACGAAAGCTGCGCTCCCTGCCAAGCGTTACCAGCCAGATCAGGAGATCGTAGCGGGCGGCCCAATGCACGACCAAGCCGGTCGTGCCGCGTGCCGAATTTCGTTTCGCCGTTTTCTTCAACTCGTCCCCCCGGGTGTTATGTGACCGCAGGCGCCCATACTCTTTATTGAACACTTGTCCAATAGTGGACAGTTGTTCGGACCCAATGTAGACTACGTACTCGCCACGTGGAAGAACACCGACTGCCGATCCGTACACTAGCGGACAACAAACCGCTTTCTGTTCGTGAGATCGCTCAAATACAGAGGACGATGTGGCGCAGCCCCGACAGCAGATTCGGGATCGGCGCGTTGAAAAGACGCACAAAGCCTTGCGCGACGCGCTCGACTCGCTAATTCGCGAAAAGAGTTACGACTCGATTGCGGTGAAGGAGATTCTGGATCGGGCCAATGTGGGCCGCTCCACGTTCTACACGCATTACCGCGACAAGGATGAGTTGCTTGTCAGTGGCATCCACGAGATGCTCAACCCGGTTCGTACGGCGGCGGTTGCTTCGGCAGCGGGGCAACACGAGAGAATCCTGTCGTTCAGTCTCCCGATCTTTGAGCACCTCGATCGGCACCGACGCGCGAGCGAGGGCAGGATGGGGACGAGAGGACGTGCCATCCTCCATGAGCATCTTCGAAAAGCGCTCGCCGAATTAATCGCTGATGACCTCAGCAAGGATCCTCAAGGCCGCCGGAAGGCGGCGGGCAGGATTCCAACGGACCTGCTCGTTCAGTATTTGGCCTCGACCTTCGTCCTCGTGCTGAACTGGTGGGTGGAAAGTAGAAGCCGGCTTCCTCCGGCCGAGGTCAACGATTTGTTTCGAGCGTTGGTGCTGCCGACGTTGGGTGCGACCTCGGGGTGAACGGGCAGCGGTCGGATGGTGGCAGTTGAGTAGTGGGTCAGTTTCGGGTGTGACCCGCGGTTGGTGGGGTTCTGGGACTGCGGATCGAAGACTGTCAAAGTGATTCACTGGCTAAGCCAGCAGTTGCCTTTCACTGTTGCTCGTTGTATGGTGAGTGTATGGCGAGGTTGTTTTCGACGACCGTACGACTCGAGGAAGCGGATATGCGCGCGTTGAAGCGCGCCCGAGCGGCAGGCTTTTCGGCTTCCGAGCTCATTCGGAAGGGCCTCCGCGTCGTGGCCTCCAGGTACTACACGGGCCGGCGCCCTCCGTCGACGCGTCTTTTTGAATCCACGGACATGAAGCTGGGGGATGAGTCCGGGCTGTTCCGGGATCTGGAGGATTGAGGCCACCGCTCGTGGCCGACACCGGAGGGCTGCTTCGAGCGCTCGCCCGCACAGCCGGCGGCAGAGCGAGCTTCCCGGAGTACGAAGCAGCTTTGACGTCTGCGAGCCGGGTCATCCTTCCGGGGCTCGTTCTGGCGGAGGTCGACTACTTTCTTCGCGACAACCGCGCGGTCATGCGCAAGCTCGTCGCAGAGGTATTCGACTCCGGAACACGCTACGAATACGAACTCCCCCTCCCGTCCGACGTCGTTCGAGCGCTTGAGTTTGACGCCAGGTTCAAGGACCTCCAGATCGGGCTCGTCGATGGAACCGTGGCCGCCGTTGCCGAGCGACGGCAGGTGTACCGGGTTTTGACGACAGATCGTCGCGATTTGGCGGCACTCCGCGTCGGTCCGCGATTCGCACGCGCACTGGAACTGGTGCCATGAGCTCGATAGGGTGCGTCAGCCCTTGCCGACCCGGTGTCCGTCTTTCTGGTCAAAGACGTGAGCTTTTGCCAGATCGAACGCCAGCGTCACAGCCTCGCCGGGAAGCGGCAATGGCTGCGGCGACACGCGCGCCGTGATGGTGAAGGCGCCGACTGTCGCGTAGACGAAGATCTCGTTGCCCAGCGCCTCTACGATGTCCAGGCGAGCCGGCGCGAGCACCGGCGGATCGACGATCGTCGATTCTCCCGCGAAAAGCGCCGGTCCCGCTGCAGGAGCGACGGAGACATCTTCCGGGCGGATGCCCATCGTCACGACCTGCCCCGTGAGATCCCGAACGCGTTCAGCGAGGCTCGCCGGAATCCGCAACGTGAACGCTCCCTCGCTCGCCCTGAACTCGAAGGGGTCACCCGCGGTTATGATTCCGGTGAAAAAATTCATCGCCGGACTGCCGATAAAGCCGGCCACGAACAGGTTCGCCGGATGATCATAGAGCCGCATCGGTGTGTCGATCTGCTGAACGTGACCTTTGTTCATGACGACAATCCTGTCACCCAGGGTCATCGCCTCGACCTGATCGTGAGTCACGTAGATCATCGTCGCTCTGAGCTCCTGGTGGAGGCGGGCGATCTCGCGCCTCATCTGCACCCGGAGCTGTGCGTCGAGGTTTGACAACGGTTCGTCGAACAGAAAAACCTTCGGCTCTCTCACGATGGCGCGGCCGAGCGCCACGCGCTGGCGCTGGCCGCCGGAAAGCTGGCGCGGGGTACGGTCGAGAAAACCTTCGATTCCCAATGTCGTTGCGGCCAGCTCCACCCGCCGGTCGATGTCGGCCTTTGGCGTGCTGCGAAGTTTGAGAGCGAACGCGAGGTTCTGGCGCACCGTCATGTGGGGATACAGCGCATAGCTCTGGAACACCATCGCGATGTCACGATCCTTTGGTGCCACGTCATTGACCGCGCGATCGTCGATGAAGAGCGAC
Organism: Gemmatimonadaceae bacterium; assembly: GCA_013813715.1. GTDB lineage: Bacteria > Gemmatimonadota > Gemmatimonadetes > Gemmatimonadales > Gemmatimonadaceae > UBA4720. The sequence continues at coordinate 3,379 of JACCRF010000064.1, forward strand.
CCGGCGCTGATCGACTCGAGCCCGGCGATCATCCGCAGCGTTGTACTCTTGCCGCAGCCGGAAGGACCCACGAGCACCACGAACTCGCCGTCGGCGACGTCGAGATCGACGCCGTGCACGGCGACGTGCTGAGGCGAGTCGGGATAAATTTTCCGGATGCCCTCGAGTCTCACGCGCGCCATCGTTCCTCGGCTTCAGAATGAGTGATTCGTACCGGTTTCCCGACGACTTTCTCTGGGGTGCGGCGACGTCGGCTTACCAGATCGAGGGCTCGCCGCTGGCGGATGGCGCGGGAGCGAGCACTTGGCACCGGTTCTCGCACACGCCCGGGCTGACGACGAATGGAGACACGGGCGACGTCGCATGTGATCACTATCTCCGGTATCAAGCCGACGTCGACCTGATGGCGGAGCTGGGACTCAAAGCCTACAGATTCAGCATTTCCTGGAGCCGGGTGCTTCCCGATGGCATCCGCCGCGTGAACGAGCGCGGCGTCGATTTCTACTCGCGACTGGTGGACTCGCTGCTCGAGCGTGGAATCACGCCCAATGCGACACTCTATCACTGGGATCTGCCCGCAGCGCTCGACGACCGTGGCGGGTGGCTCAATCGCGACATTGCGGACTGGTTCGCGGACTATGCCGCCGTCATGTTCGACAAGCTCGGCGATCGCGTGCCGACGTGGGCGACGATCAACGAGCCGTGGGTAGTGAGCGACGGCGGATATCTGTACGGCAAGCTCGCGCCGGGCCATCGCAGCATCTACGAAGCGCCAATCGTTTCGCACAACCTGCTGCGCGCCCACGGTCGAGCTGTGCAGGCGTTTCGCGCCAGTAAAGGCTCGGCGAAAGGCGAGGTGGGCATTGTGGTGAACCTGGAACCGAAGTACGCCGCGTCGGAGTCCGCGGAAGATCTTGCCGCCACGGCACGGGCCGATGCCTACATGAACCGCCAGTATCTCGATCCAATCGTGCGCGGGAAGTATCCGGAAGAGATGGGCGAGATCTTCGGCGATGCGTGGCTGGAATGGTCGCTGGAAGACATGCGGCTGATCGGCGAGAAGATCGATTTTCTCGGAATAAACTACTACAAGCGCGGCGTGACCCGACACGATTCGGACAGTCTTCCCGTCCGCGCGAGCGGCGTTGCTCAGCCGCACCACATCCACACGGAAATCGGATGGGAGGTGTACCCGGCGGCGCTCACGCGCGTCCTTCTCTGGGTCAAGGAGCGGTACGGTGACGTACCGCTCTACATTACCGAGAACGGGGCCGCCTTCTACGATCCTCCGGCACCGATCGACGGCCGGGTGGACGATCCCCTCCGGATCGCCTATCTGGGGGAACACTTGCGCGCGGCGCGGGAGGCGATACGGCAGGGCGTGTCGCTGCGCGGATACTACGCCTGGTCGCTTCTCGACAACTTCGAATGGAGTGCCGGCTACTCGAAGCGGTTCGGGATTGTTCACGTCGACTACGCCACAC
>JACCRF010000107.1 GCA_013813715.1 Gemmatimonadaceae bacterium
GTATACTCAGACCCAGCTCAACGCGATCGCGGCCGAATTAAATGGACGCCCTAGACAAACACTCGGCTGGCAGACACCATCTGAAGCATTCGCCGCATTGTTGCGATGACCGCGTGAGACCGCCCCCTGAATGGTGGACGCTGGAAGCTCATAGCTGAGTTTGTCGAAATTGAGAGCGGCAAGAACACTGAACGCAGACAGCTACAGGAAGCGCTCAGAGCTTGCAGACTGCACGGAGCTACCCTTGTCGTCGCGAAGCTAGACCGGCTCGCGCGCAATGCTCATTTCCTTCTAGGGTTGCAGCAGGCGGCGGTTGACTTCGTTGCCTGTGACATGCCTTCAGCAAACAAAATGACAGTCGGCATTATGGCGGTAGTGGCTGAAGATGCAGCGCGGACAATCTCCACCAACACGAAGGCAGCGCTTGCAGCAGTGAAGGCGCGCGGTGTGAAGCTTGGCAGGGACAATCTGACCGACAAGGGCAGAGCTAAGGGCAATGATGAAAGCAGCGACATAAGGGCACTGATCGCTTTACAGCGCGCACAGGACCTAGCGCCGACGCTTGCCGCGATTCAGGCTGAAGGTGTTACATCCCTCCGACAGATCGCACGATCACTGAATGAACGCGACATTCCGACAGCGAGAGAAGGAAAATGGACCGCTGTTCAGGTGCAGCGTGTTTTGTTATTGCTGAATGCAGGCGCGCGTTAGCGTTCGGCTGGTCGCTCTATCGGTCCGTTTTCTTTTTGTCTTCGTAACCCTTCGGAAATCTCACAATGCCTAATGCTCAACAACCAGACACGAAGTTGACGGACAGGGATTGCATGCTGTTAGCAATCGAAGTCGCTAGACAGTGCAAGGGAGAAGCAGGCAAGGTGACTCCGAAGGTTGGAGCAGTCGTCATGCGGGATGGGGTTGTGCTCGGTTCAGCCTATCGCGGTGAACTAGACGCGCCAGATCACGCTGAGTTCACCCTGCTCGAAAAGAAACTTCCAGATGCAACGCTAACAGGCGCGACCCTGTTTACTACGCTCGAACCCTGTACGACGCGCAATGACCCCAAGATTCCATGCGCGGACCGAATCATTGAGCGTCGCATCGCGAAGGTCTTTATCGGAGTCATCGACCCAAACAAGATTATTCAAGGCGAAGGTGAGCTAAGGCTGAGAGATGCAGGGATTCAGATTGCGCGCTTCGACCCTGACCTGATGTCAGTCATTGAGGAACTGAACAGGGAGTTTGCACGGCATCATCGGCCAGCAGGGAAACCACGACAGCGTACAGCAGCGGAAACGCGCGACCCTGTAGAGCCTGGTGAAGTCGGACCCAACGGATACAGAATTGGCTACACAGAGGATGGCGACAAGGTAGAGTGGCTTCCTGACGAAGATGGCGGGAGTGGTGAGTGGCCGCTGATGTTACGACGAAATGATAAGGCGATTCTTACTGAGTATGACCAACTATGGGAAAAGGTGTGGTGGAACAGACACCAGAATAGGGTTCATCGCGTCAACACAGGGGAAGAAATACTTACTAGGTCGCAGAAGATCTTCTTCGAGAGTGCCAAGAAATCAGCGCGCGCAATTGAGGAGAAATACGGCAGGGAAAATCTTGGATGGGATGACTTCGAGTGGGGATTGCTTAGCGGTAGAATGTCTGCACTCGCTTGGGTTATGGGCACGGACTGGGAAGGTTCGCTTGACACGTGAAACGCGAGCACAGACACACCAATCCTAAGCGCCATCCGAGACCGGAGGGGTCCAGTTCAAATAGCGAATAGTTGCAACTAGTCCCCCATCTTCTCCTTCGAAGTTGACTCGAATGTTGTCCTCATCTGGCTGTTCACTTAGCACTTGAACCAGCCGGGCCTTTTCTGCGTCGGAGAAGCGAATACCTGTCACGGTAGTCTGTCGAGGACCAACAGGCACCTCAGTTCCGAAAACAAAGACTGGCGAGGTTTCGGAAAGCTCGATCTGGTAGCTACCCGCGTCAGGTGAATGCGAAACAATCGCATCCGCAACCCTACGCTCGACATCTGCAAACGCGCTTGCACTCCTGACGATCACGATTCCCGTTCGAATGCCTCCTTCTGTGTGAAGTGCGGTTACGATTTCGTCGTTGGTTATGGACTTTAGTGGAATGCTGATAGGCGTCTTAGTCATGGTCTGAATTGACAACACAACCTGCAACAGACTCAGCTCAGCCTGATTTGGCGGTGGAGCAACACCAGTCGGAAAGCGAGCGGACACGAAGGTCAGACCGGTCATTGCGTCCGTAACTTCCAGCAATCCTCCCTTCGACAATGCATTGAGAAGCTGCCAGCGTCGAACGTGAACAGCGACATTCTGGTTCTGGCTCTGGGTGAAATCGTAAGAGAAACCGAAGTCTTGGGTCTTGGTGTTGACCAGAAACTCGAAGTGCCAAGGAATACGTTGCGCAGAGTTCTGCAGGGTGACCTGTTCCTCACCAACGGTTCCTTCTAGGACAATCCCCTCTAGTACGACGGGCTCGTCGCCAGTTGCGGTGATGCGAAGTGTCGCCGTCACTGGGTTCCGCAGCTTTCGTGGGCCTAGCTCAATAGCCGCAAGAGTGAGGTCACCCAACAATGGCTTCAAGATTTCCGGAACTTCTAAGCTAGAAATGACCGAATTTGGGAGCGTCACCGGAGCGCCTGCTTTCAAGAACTGTTGAACGTCAGCAAGTGCTTTTTGGTTTTCAGGCTGCTTGTCAAAAGACAGCTTCATCTTGAATTCGAGCGGTTCATCCCTGTAAGCAGCAGGATGTTTCGGCTCCGTCGAAAGCACGACATTCTTGCCACTCACCTTCGCCGTAATTCGGTGGTGATCGCTCACGGTTTCGAAATGGTTTCCAACATCGTCGAGTTTTTGCAGAGCTGCGGAGGCGGGTAGGTACTTCTCAACTAGCCCCCACAGCTTGTCTCCGTCGATAAACATGACTCGCGCTTCGCCACTCGTACCTCTAAGCATGTTATCAATGGAATCGTGCGCCTCCTTTGTTATACGGGAAGAAGTGACAACCAAACAGACATCTACTTTCTGAGATTCAAGGGTAGTGCTGTCGCGAAATGTGCTGCCAAGAGTTTGCCGTACTTGAATAAAAACCTCTCCGGCACTGCCCTTCCCGTTCACTTGCCCATTTATGGATTTCTTCTTCGCAACTACCGCGTAGTTCACTCTCTCCCTGAGCTCGTCAGGCTTCCACATTACGATGTCCTTCCCTTGCTCACCTGAGAGGCCATGGTAAAGCTGAACGTCTTGGTATTTCATGGCTTTGAACAGCGGAATCAGTACATCGGTCCGCAGCTTCGCCTCATCCATGTTTTCGACCTGCGCGCGAGTGAAGGCCATGCTTACACCGGAAGGAGTGAGGGACACACCAACAGACACACTAGGAGCATTTCACATGCAAAACAGCGGCGCTCTTGCGGAGCAACCGCTGTCTTATAGGTTGTTAATCTGTAACAACTTCGGCCTTCTGGTCTAGCTAGTCGGGACGGCGGGATTTGAACCCGCGGCCCCCTGAACCCCATTCAGGTGCGCTACCGGGCTGCGCCACGTCCCGCTACGCGATGGTCTGCGAAGCAAGGCGCAATCTACCGGGGGGAGTCGGCGAACTCAACCTGGCGGCATAACCTAACTCAGTTCCTTTTCATGCCTTAAGCATGCTCCCAGGAGCGACGCCGGAGGTTGCCCTTTAGGAATCGTGAACGTAGACGCCGAAGGAGATAGAAGTTTCGCTTGGCGGATCATCCTACCACCTATCCTGTAGCGAGGCATCGCTCGGACGACTCGCCCGGCCAGGACGAGCACGTTCTCCGCGGCTTGCCGCTGGATGCCCGTGGAGAGATCTGTCCCTGCCTCCGAGCAGCTCCCGCCCCTCGCCTTTGGCAAGCCCCACCTCGGCCACGTTCTTACTGGCCTCGACCAATTCCCGGTCCTTTGCCCTTCTGGCTAGCAGCAGCGAACCTGAGGCTGAGACTGCACTCAGGAGAATAAAAGGACCGCTTATCGCGGCAATGATTTGCAACGCGCCAAGGTCCGAGTCCTCCCTACTCGCTAACCCCACAGCAACCAAAGCAAACGGAAACAGGGTCAGCAACAGACCGCCCACCGCCCCCCAAGCGGCGAATCGGGGAAGCGACAACTCATCGAATCTGCGACGGCGCCCTGCAATCCCAAGCACTATTGAAAAGAGCGCACCACCAACGAAGCCCGGTATCGCCAGCGCCGTCCTGACCGTCGTCCTGACCGTCGTCCTGAACTACGGGGCCGTCGTGAAACTGAAGGTAAAGTTGCCCGTCAATCCGTTGCCGGCCACGTCCTTCGCGCCGGTCGTTACGGTAACCGTGTAGTTGGTGGCGGCAGCGAGCGGCGCGCTCGGCGTGAACGTCGCGACCCTCGTTGTCGCGTTGTACGCTACCGTGCCGGTCACGAGCACACCGCCAATTGTGGTGCGCAGATTGAAAGTGGTCGTGGTGATCGACGTCGCATCCATGTTCTCGCTGAACGTCACCGTAACCGTCGTGCCGGCCGAGACATTCGTTGCGTTGGCCGCCGGTGACGTGGCGGTTACCGTCGGCGACGTGGTATCGGCGAGAGTCGTGAAGTTGGATGTGAACTGGCTCGCGAGAGCGTTGCCCGCAACATCGCGGACCGCGGTTGTGACAGTCAGCGTATAGTTGGTCCCGCTGGCGAGCGGAGTCGTCGGCGTAAGGACCGCCGAGTTCGTGCCGGCGTTGTACACCACCGTGACGGCCACGACCGCGCCGCTGATCGTAGCCTTCAGTTGTATGTTGGTCGCGTTGATGGTGGTGACGTCCATCCCCTCGCTGAAGTTCACTGTGACAGTGGTGGTCGTGGCCACGTTGGTCGCGCCGCTCGCTGGAACGGCGGACAGAATTGTCGGCGCCGTCACATCCGGCGCAATCGCCGTCGTGAAGCCCGAAACGAAGCTGGTCGCCAGCGCGTTCCCGCCCGCGTCTTTGGCGCCGGTGGTAACGGTGACTGTGTAGTTGGTAGCATACGCGAGAGGAGCCGCTGGCGTGAACGTCGCGACAAAAGTCACCGCGTTGTACGTGACAGTGCCGGACACTGTCGCACCCGTCAACGTGTTGCGTAGTGTGACGGTTGTCACGTTGATCGTCGCCGGATCCATCGCCTCACTGAATGTCACCGAGACGGTGGTGTTGACTGGTATCGCCGTCGCAAGGTTCGGCGGGCTGACAGTTATGACCGTCGGCGGCGTCGCGTCGGCCGTTATGAACGTCCAGCTCCGGTTCGCCGCAAGCGCATTCCCGGCAACGTCCTTCGCTCCCGTCGTTACAATCGCCGTGTAGGTGGTCGAGCCGGCAAGCGGGCTCGCCGGCGTAAACGTCGCAGTGTTGGTGGCCGAGTTGTAAGCGACCGTTCCCGCGATCGGCGTGCTGCTGCCGAAGACGCGCAACGTGAACGTCGTCCCGTTGATAGTATTGGGATCCATCGGCTCGCTGAACGTCGCGCTCACCACTACCGACGTGGGCACGCCAGTTGCGAGGTCAGCCGGCACCGTCGACAGAATCGTCGGCGGAATATTGTCGCCGGTGCTGAACGCGAACGAGAAGTTGGCTCCCATCTGGTTGCCGGCCAGATCGCGCACCGTTCCGAGCACCGTCGCGGTATAGCCGGTGTTCTGCGCAAGCGGCGAACCAGGCGTGAAGGTCGCGACCCGCGTCGTCGTGTTGTACGAGACGGTGCCGGGCACCGCGACGCCAGTCGAAGTGACACGCAGCGTGAAGCTGGTCGCGGTGATCGTCAACGGATCGACGGGCTCGCTGAACGTCACCGTGATCGGCGTGTTGGTCGGGACACCCGTCGCCCCGTTGGCCGGCGTCGTGCTCGCAATTGAGGGCCCGACCTCGTCCCGCGTCGTGAAGGTGGACGTGAATACGGGCGACAGCGCATTGCCCGACACATCTTTGGCCCCCGCCGTCACCGTGACCGTCAAATTCGTCGCGTTGGGAAGAGACGCCGTCGGTTTGTACTCCGCTGTGCGAGTCGCGGCTGTGTAGACGACCGTTCCCGGAATAATCTGGCCGGTGGACGTGATCCTGATGTTGAACGTGGCGGGCGTGAGCGTCGCCATGTCCATCGGCTCGCTGAACGTCACCACTGCGCTGGCGACGAGCGCAACGTTGGTGGCGCCGTTCAACGGCACGACGGCGGTAACACGAGGAGGGGTGACATCCACCGTGAGGACGGTCGCTGCCGCCGTCTCGCCCGACTGCTCTGAAAGAACTCCCGACGTGCAGTTCGCCGACACCGTGTAGCTGTACGTCGTCTGCTGCAGGAGACCCGTGTCGGTAAACGTCGTCGCTTCGGTCTCTCCAACCTTGGTGCCGTTGCGGAAGACGTTATAGCTGATCACACCATCGCTCTGAGGGCTCGGCGCCCAGTCTATGCGTGCCGAAGTCGGACTCACCAGCGTCGCGGTGACATTGACCGGAGTACTCGGCGATACCGGACCGGTCAGGTCGCCGCACGAGATGCCGACCAGCGCGGCAATTGCGAGCCCAACGCGCCGAAGGAACACGCCAGCACCGCCGCTGTTCACCGAAATCCGTCCCATCGCGAGCATCTAATTCTCCCGCCGGATTACGATGCGGCGATTCTGTTGCCTGCCAAGGGCGGTTGTGTTCGAAGCGATCGGACTGTCCTCGCCCGCGCTGCTGATCCGGATCCGCTCGGCGGTGACGCCTTGACTCAGCAGATACTCCCGCACGGCGCGGGCGCGGTCGAGGCCGAGCGTGATGTTGGCGGCGTTCGAGCCAATGTTGTCGGTGTGCGCTTCTATCGAGAGTTTGATGCCCTCACCCGCATCGGAGGTCAGATCGACGACAAGGCCATCGAGCATTGTCTCCGCCTCGTTACGCCATGCCGGCTTCGAGAAATCGACTTGAGTTCCGTCGATCGTGAGCAGCACGGCGCCTGCATTCGGCGACGGCGCAACGGGCGCAGGCGGTGGAGCGGCCGGTGTAGGCCGCGGGGCCGATGTTGTAGTTCGCTGCGGAACGGCGATCGGCTGACCCGTACGGGGCGGCATCCTCATCGGCGGCTCGGTTCGAACCCGGCCAGGTGGACGCGGACGACTCTTTCGAATCAGATCCGCCGGCCCGCCGACGAAAAACGAGACACCCGCGAAACCGCTGAACGCCGGCCCGCCCTTGCCGATCTGACTGCTCACCTCGGCCCGTAGCGCGCGCCTCGCGCCGATCATCCTCCTGAAACCGCCGCCGACGTGACCGATGCCGAGGCTCTTGCTCTGCTCGCAGTCGCACCGCGGTCTCGTGTACCGCACGAACTCATAGCCAACTCCGGCGAGTGCATACGGCTGGAAGTCGGCCGCGGTTGAACGCTGAAGAATCAACGAAAGCGTTGGAGTGAACGTGACGAGAGGCGGCCGATAGTATGTGAATTCCTGCCGGCTGTACGCGACGCCGAGCCCGCCCTGGACTGCAAGGAATCGTTTGAGGTGCGCCGCCGCCGTTACCGTCCCGCCGAACGCGGCTCGTCCATCCTCCACGCTGTACTCGGTGGATAGAATGCGCCCGGTCGGAAACAATCCGAATTCCTTTGCGCCGGAGAGGCCTTCGTCCGGCACGTTCGTAAATATCTGAGCGGAGGCCGGAACGGTGTATGTCGCCAATGCGAGCAGCATCAGCGGAATGGTGGCCGATCGACGCATTCGTTGTCCTGAGGAGCGTTGCGGGGAGAAGGATACGGGAAGCCGGCGGTGCGGCTGAGGTAGTTCGCCGCATCTGATTCGCCATGTCAAAGCAAATGGGAGTCGCTGGAGCGCGCAAGCGTTGAAAAGCGATTGCGCGGGATCGAAACGGATCAGGGGCGGAAAGGCGATCTCGTCTCGGCGCGCTGCGACGGTGTCAGCCCGCTGCCACTCGAACGCGCGGCGACTGGTTCAGCTCGCCGCCACTCGCACCCTGCCGCCCGTTCGCAGGACCTCCGCGAACTCATCAGGCAACTCACTCCCGAAAATCGCAACCGCGGCGCGCTCGACGTCGTACTCCACGCGCACGTGCTCCAGCTCGGCTTTCCCACCGCCAAGAGAAAGCATGACATATCCCGCGCGCCAGTCCCCGTCCTTGGGGCGGCCAACGGAGCCGGTGTTCACGAAGTGGATGCCTTCCACCTCGCGATTCCACGGCAGGTGCGTGTGGCCGAACGCAATGACATCGCCCGCCTTGAGACCGGCGAATCGCGCCATCTGCAGGCAGAAAGCATCCGGCCGGTCGGCATGCCAGTACAGAGTATTGAGCGTCGGCGTGCCATGAACAAGTACGAGGCGCGGCCCGCTCTTGTGGCCGCCGTCGGGCGAGACATCGAGCCGGAACGGCAGATCCCCGAGCGCGCGTTTGGTCTCCGGCCGGATATTCGCCCGCGTCCACTCGTAGCCGACGTGCGCCAGCTCTGCCTGTCGCGCGTCTTCGTACGCGCAGCCGCAGTTATCATGATCCATCGCGACGGTCGAGTCGTAGTTGCCCGCGACCCCAGCGATTCCAGCCTCGGCGAGGGTCGCCACAACCTCGTCCGGCCAGGGAGCGTAGCCAACGAGATCTCCCAGGTGAAGGATCGTTTCCGCGCCGCGCGCCCGGGCATCCGCCAGCACCGATTCCAGGGCCGGCAGATTGGCGTGGATATCCGAGATGAGCGCATAGCGCATTCGCTCTAGGCCCCGTTCGGTCGCTGAAGCTCGAGCCGCATGACGACCGCCGAGTCGGGGCAGGCGCCCTTGAACTCGGGAGATGCCATAAGCTCGGCCGGCACCGACTGCCAGTCCGTGCGCTCGAACCCGAAGGCGGGGAAATAGCCTTCGGCGGTTGTGGTAAGGAGGTAAAGCGCGTCGAGGCCATGCAACGCCGCGTCGGCCACGAGCCGCTTGACGAGAGAGCGGCCGACTCCGCGTCCCTGCCAGCCCGGCGCGACGACCGCTGAACGAAGCAGGCCAAATTGGCCATGCGTCTCGAGTCCGATCGCGCCGATCACCTCATCACCTTTTTCGGCGACGACGAAGTCGGCGATGCAATCCGCGACGCCCGCGGTGGGGAGATTCGATTCCATTAGCAGCCGACTCACGCTTTCCAGATCCGCGTCCGAAGCCTGGCGCAGATGCACGACGTGCTTGACCGTGGCAGATGACATCATGCAGCCTCGATTCCGTTGGTCAACTGCAACATTCAGGTCCGCAGCAGCTCTTCGCAACACCCGCCGCGGCGAGCTCCGGCTCCCTGCGCTCCGCTTTCTTCGTCGCTCTCACAAATGCACTCATGAACCGTCCGTCGATCTCGGGCGCGATGGCGGCATCGAGATTCGCTGCCGCGAGAAACGCAGAAGCATCCTCTCCTTTGTAGATGCGCGTCGGCTCGATGTCGATGTCCTCGAATCCCGCGTCGGCAAGCAGCGATTTGAACTGCTGCTCCTCGAGCGCCCCGGCGACACAACCGATCCAGAGCTCCATGCTTCGCCGCACCGATTCGGGCACGTCACCACGGACGACGACGTCGGAGACCGCGAACCTGCCGCCCGGCTTCAGCACCCGGTGAGCCTCCCTCAGCACGCGTGCCTTATCGCCTGAAAGATTGATCACGCAGTTGGAGATGATGACGTCCACCGAACTGTCTGGCAGCGGGATGTTTTCTATGTCGCCCTTGAGAAACTCCACGTTCTCAGCGCCGGCGCGCCGCTTGTTCTCGTTCGCGAGCGCGAGCATCTCATCGGTCATGTCGAGGCCGTACGCCTTGCCGGTTGGCCCGACCCGCCGCGCGGAGAGGAGAACGTCGATTCCGCCGCCGGAGCCGAGGTCGAGAACCACTTCGCCCGGATTCAGCTGGGCGAGCGCCGTGGGATTGCCGCATCCGAGTGACGCGAGCAGGGCTCCTTGCGGAAGGCCCGCAGTCTCTCCCGCCGCGTAGAGGTTTGATGTGATGGGATCAACCATGCCATCAAACTCCGCACCGCCGCAGCACGAATTGACCGGCCCGCAACAGGACGCCTGTGCGCCCTCGGCCGCCCGTGTCGCTGCCTCTCCGTACTTCTCCTGCACCGTGGCCCTCAGCTCCTCTGTGTTAATCATTTTCGTGCTCTCCCGTTAGAACAAGATTTCTTGATGGATTGGTGAAAAAAAAACCTAGCCGCAGCATACTGCCGAGCTTGACGCGGCGTGCGACGGCTTGATCGCGCCAACTAGTTCCTCGACGCTTTCGAACGTGGCCCGGTTGAGCGAGTAGTAGATCCAGCGCCCGACTCGGCGATCGCTCACGATGCCAGCATCCTTGAGCGTCTTCAAATGAAATGAGAGTCGGGACTGTGCGGCATCGAGCGTGTCGGTGAGGTCGCAGACGCACCGCTCCCCCCTCGACAGGAGCAGTATGATCTCCAGTCGTGTTTCGTCCGACAGCGCGTGGAAGAGTGCAGCGGCTTTGGGGATGTCGACACCGATCGCTGTGGGCATGCCCTTATAATATCAAGATTTCTTGATGTGTCAAGTGGTCTCTGTGTCTGGTAGTGTCTTACGGCGTCAGGAGGGCAAGCGCCGCCATCGCGACGACGAGAGCGGCCACGATACCCAGAAACACCTTCTGGCCCGACCCGGCGGGCGCGCTCGGCGGAGGCACGAGCATTTCCTTCGTGAGACCGGCGAACACTTCGCGCGCTGATTCGGGACGTTTCGCCGGTTCCTTCGAGAGGCAGCGCATCACAAGGCGGGTGATAGAGGGCGGCACGTCGAAGCGGCCGGCGGCGAGTTGAAGCGGTTCTTCGGCGACGTGCGCTGCGAGCATTTCGCGCGGCGTCGAGCGGCCGGCGAACGGATGGCGTCCGCCAAGCAACTCGTAGGCGATCACGCCCCAGGTGTACACGTCGGACCGAGCGTCCGGTACTCTGCCGCTGGCCTGTTCGGGCGACGCATATCCGAGCGATGCCGCGGACGCGGGGCCGGGCACGGATGCAGATGCCTGCCTGTTCAACGCCGCGAACACGTCTGGAAAACCCAGATCGGCAATGAGGGCCGAGCCGCCGCTGATGAGAACGTTGTCCGGGGTGAGGCCGCCGTGAACCACGCCCTGATGGTGAGCGTGCGTGAGCGCCGCGGCCACGTCGCGAAGAAGAGTGAGGGAGTCTTTCAGATCGACGCGACCCCCGCGAGCGAGTCGGGCGCGAAGCGTCCGCGCGTCGGCGGCAGGCGACACCCAATAGAAAGTCTCGCCCTGTCTCCCCCATTCGAGCACCGGCAGGATGTTTGGATGCTCGATGCGGCCCGCGGCGATCGCGGCTGCGCTCACACCCGTGCCGCCGGCCAGAATTGCGTCGGGTATCGTCTTTATCTCGACATCGCGCCCGTCCGCGCGCGAGCGAGCGGCGAACGCCGACATGCCTCGTGGCGGTGCGAGCTCCCTGATGATGACGTAATCGGATGCCAGCGCCTCGTCCACATCGCGGCGCGAAGTTGAATCTGTCATGGGCCGGAAAGGTATTCGCACA
>JACCRF010000133.1 GCA_013813715.1 Gemmatimonadaceae bacterium
GCGGTCGCCGATCCCTCGTGCTCGACGATTTCGGGATTGATGAGCGCGTGCCTTGCTCCTTCCACATCCACGACGGCGATCCTCTCCGTCCGTCCCACCTGCGGCGCGGCCAGCCCGATTCCCTCGGCGGCGTACATCGTGTCGAACATCTCCGCGATCAGCGCACGCACGTCATCGGTGACTTCCGGGACCGGCTCCGTTTCCTTGCGAAGAACCGGATCGCCGAGGACCCGGATGTCGAGGATCTTCACCCCTGCGTTGGCGTCGAAGTGCCGGAGCTGCGCACGACGCGCGCGATCCGTCCGCGCTCGATGACGAGGCGCGACTCGCCCGACTTGATGGTGATCCGGTCTTCGAGCGGAACGCTGGCGCCGCCTTCGGCCGCGCTGTCGCGGATGTGGATCACCTCACCGACGATTCCGCCAGCGGTCACTATCTCGTCGCCGCGCTTCACCGACCGGATGAGAGCGTCCTGCGTCTTCCGCTGCTTCTGCTGCGGGCGAATGAGGATGAAGTAGAAAATCGCGAATATCGCGCCGTACATGAAGATCGGCCCGATGAGTCCATTGGACGGGAGCTGGAGCGCGATTGCGAGGATTGGATATGCGTATGTCATCGAGGCCTAAGCGTTGCGGAGTTGGTAGCGCGCGAGCCAGTCGCGGCTCCACGCGTCGAGCGAGCCGTCGGCTATCGCCCGTCTCGCGGAGCGGGCCAGCGAGAGCAGGAAATGTACATTGTGCAGGGAGAGCAGGCGGAGCCCGAGAATCTCCTCGGTGACGAAAAGGTGCCTGACGTAAGCGCGCGTGAACCGGCGGCATGCCGAGCAGTCGCAGCCGTCGTCGAGCGGCCGCGGGTCGTTGCGGAACTCGGTTCGCTTGATGTTGATGCGGCCGTCGGTGGTGAAAGCGGCACCGTTACGGCCCATCCTCGTTGGGGCGACGCAGTCGAACAGGTCAACCCCGCGGCGGATCGACTCCACCAGATCCTCGGGGAACCCGACCCCCATCAGATAGCGAGGTCGGTCGGCCGGCAGCGCGTCATTCACGACGTCGAGCATCTCGTACATCGCGGGCTTCGCCTCACCCACCGAGAGTCCCCCGATCCCGAACCCTGCCCAGTCGTACATGGCCGCGATTGTGGCCGCACCTTCACGCCGCAGGTGCGCGTGGATTCCTCCCTGAACTATGGGGAAAAGCGCCTGTTCTTCGGCCTCTCTCCGGGCACCCTGCGTCGCGTCACCGCCCGCGGCGTCCGTGGTTTGCGCGAAGGCCGCTAAGCATCTCGCGAGCCAGCGGATGCTCCGCTCGCTGGCGTCTTTCGCCGCCGGTTCGTCGGATTGGCCCGGGATGACGTGATCGAATTGCATGATGACGTCGGCGCCGAGGTTCCGCTGGATGCGAATCACGGATTCCGGCGTGAATAAACGGAGCGATCCGTCGACGTGGCTCTGGAACTCGACGCCGTCCTCGCTGACCTTGCGGAGCCTGGCGAGCGAGAAGACCTGGAAGCCGCCGGAGTCGGTGAGGATCGGCTGGCGCCATCCCATGAAGCGGTGCAGGCCTCCCATCTCGCGCACGAGCTCGTCGCCGGGACGGAGGTGGAGATGATAGGCGTTGGCGAGAATCATCGATGCGCCCATTTCGGTCAGGTCCACCGGATCGAGCGCCTTCACCGTCGCCAGGGTGCCGACGGGCATGAACGCCGGGGTCTCGACAGCACCGTGCGGCGTGACGAAAAGGCCGGCTCGCGCGGAGCCGGCTTTGGCTTGCAGATCAAACGAGAATGTCATGCTCGGTAAAGATCGCCGTTCGCGGACAACGGGGAAGGCAACGGCAACGGATAACCACAAGCGGGCAAGCCGATAGCGCCGAGCTTGTCTTACGCTTTTGCTTTTAGATAATCGCCATCGCATCCCCGTACGAATAAAACCGGTACCCCTCTCCTATCGCCACGCTGTATGCGCGCATCGTGAGCTCGTAGCCCGCGAACGCCGCGACGAGCATGAGCAGCGTAGAGCGGGGAAGGTGAAAGTTGGTGATGAGACGGTCTGTCGCGCGGAACTCGTAAGGCGGCCGGATGAAGATGCGTGTGTCGCCGTGGCGCTCGGCGAACGTGCCGTTGGGCCTGATCGCGCTCTCCATCGTGCGTACGGAGGTGGTGCCGACCGCCCAGATGCTGCCGCCCGCCCTGCGGGTCTCGTTCAACACATGGGAGGCATCGCTCGAAACCGAGAACGACTCCTCGTGCATGATGTGATCGGCGGGATCGTCAACCTCGACCGGCTTGAACGTACCCGCGCCGACGTGCAGCAGCAGATCTGCGCGGCGAACGCCCTTTGCCTCGAGCTCATCGAGAAGCTCCGGGGTGAAATGAAGCCCAGCCGTAGGCGCTGCGACCGAGCCTGCCTCGCGGGCGTACACCGTCTGGTACCGCTCAATGTCCGCTGCTTCGTCCGCGCGCTGGATGTAAGGCGGGAGCGGGACGTGGCCGAATCTCTCGATGGCCGCATCGACGGGCAACGGGGACTGGAGGTGCACGATACGAGTCCGGCGCGCGGTCATCTCGCGGATTTCGATCTCGAGGTCGGGGCTGACGTAAACGTGCCTTCCCGGTTTCAGCTTGCCGCCGGGATGAACCATCGCCTCGTAAAGATTCTCTCCGAGCGCCTTGAGGAGGAGTACTTCAGCGGGGGCACCCGAGTCACGGGTGCCAAGGAGGCGGGCGCGGAACACTCGCGTCGTATTCAGCGCAATCGCGTCACCCGCGGGAATCAAATCGGCGAGGTCGTGAAATGTGCGGTGCTCGATCTCCTGGGTATCGCGGTGAATAACCATCAGCCGGCTTCTGTCGCGTCTCTCGGCCGGCGTTTGCGCTATCCGGCCGGGTGGAAGATCGAAGTCGTAGTGGCTGGTGAGGGAGCCGTCGGCGGTCAAGGTCGTAGCTCCCAGCGTGTGCCGTCGCTGTTGACCGTTTTTCCTAGAACAGCGACGGCTGCGACGTGTTCGACGGAAGAGTGAAGCCGAAATGCCGGTACGCCTGCGCCGTCGCCATGCGCCCGCGCGGCGTGCGCTGGAGGAATCCGTTCTGGACCAGAAATGGCTCGTACACTTCCTCGATCGTCCCGGCGTCTTCTCCCACCGCGGCCGCGATCGTGCCGACTCCCACGGGGCCGCCCTCGAACTTCTCGATGATCGTCTTGAGGATGCGCGTATCCATGTCGTCGAGACCGAATTGGTCGACATCCAGAAGCAGCAGCGCATCCCTGGCAACCTGGCGCGTGATCATGCCATCCGCCTTTACCTGCGCGTAGTCACGAATCCGGTTGAGCAAACGGTTCGCCACGCGCGGAGTTCCGCGCGACCGGCAGGCGATCTCTTCGGCGCCGCCGTCGTCTATCGAAACCTTTAGAACTTCCGCCGTGCGACGGACGATCGTCTCCAGGTCTTCCGGGGGATAGAAATTCAGCCGCTGCTCGATTCCGAACCGGGCGCGCATGGGCGGAGTGAGCATTCCCAGCCGGGTCGTTGCGCCGACGAGCGTAAACCGCTCGATGCCCATCGTGATCGTCTGAGCCTTTGGTCCTTCCGACAGGCGGATTTCGATCTTGAAATCCTCCATCGCGGGATAGAGGAATTCTTCGATCACCGGGCGGAGCCGGTGGATTTCGTCGATGAAGAGGACATCGCCTTCCCGAAGATTCGTGAGCGTCCCCACGAGGTCGCCCGGCTTCTCGAGGGCAGGGCCCGACGTCTGCCGGATGTTCACCCCCATCTCGCGCGCGATGAGCTCAGCCAGGGTTGTTTTGCCGAGCCCGGGCGGACCGAAGAAGAGGGTGTGGTCGAGCGGGTCGCGACGGGAGAGCGCTGCATCTATATAGATGCGCATGCTCTCCTTGACCTTTGGCTGCCCGATGAACTCGGCCAGCCGCTGGGGTCGGAGTGAGAGATCGACGACCGATTCGTCGGCGAGGATCTCGGGTGTGGTGATCTCGGCGCGCGTCATATATTAAGAAGTACCAAATATATCCCGAAGGCCAGGGGTCAGATATCAAGAAGGACGCGAAGGATTCGCTGAACCGCTTCGATTCGCGGCCAGGTCAGATCTCCGCGGTACCTGACGAGCCGTTCCTTCGAGACGGAGCGAATGTCTTCGACCTTGATGTAGCTGTCGAATTCCATCCCCGCCTCTCCCCTTGGAACGGGGACGTGGGAAGCGACCTGCTTATTGACCTTCGTGATCGGAATGACGATGACGAGTTCTGACGCGCCCCGGTTGAACTTGTCGACCGAAACGATCATTGCCGGGCGCTGGCCATCCTGCTCACGTCCACGAGCGGGGCGTAGCTCGACCTGCCAGACTTCGCCACGAAGGGGAACGCGCCCGGCGGATTTTCCGGTCAATCGTCGCCGTCGAGGATTGTGCGCTCCCAGAGTTTTCGTTCCTCGGATTCGGCACGCCAGGCCTTTCCGTCCGATTTCAGCCGTTCGAAGCCGGCATTGATCTCATCCAGGAGCGTTTCGCGCTGGTAAGTATCCAGCGCTTCGTGGATGATTTCCTGATGTTGTTTCCCAGTCTGCGCGGCCAGGTTCTGAAGCAGCCTGTGGTCTTCGTTTGTAATGCGCGTAGTCGGCATCGGGCTCCCGCGGTTACCATCTAGTCTACAGGCGGGTAGACTCGCTTGTCAACAGCCGAGACGCTCGTGGCTCATCGAGGATGTAACTCACATCGGCGACGTTGTCGGCCATCCGGAACCGCCACTCTCCGAAACGCCCGTCGGCGTTCACCGCATCGACCCACCGCAGGGCAGCCGCCTCCTTCACTTCACGGAGCTCGTCGTAGCCCTTCGTCTCGAGTATCAGGTTCGTTGGGCCATCGCCGTTTGTCGCGCGAACGCGAACGATGAAATCCGGCATGAAGTCGTGCATCTCGCCGTTGTGCATGTACGGAATCGCGAAACCCAGCCCCGCGTTCTTGACGAATGCGACCACCGACGCGTG
>JACCRF010000141.1 GCA_013813715.1 Gemmatimonadaceae bacterium
GAAGGCTGGTACAACCCACACCGGCGGCACTCCGCGCTCGGTAACAAATCACCGATCAGCTACGAAAAGCTGATCACAGAGGCGGCTTGATTCTCAAGCCGTCAACCGTCCACCGAAGCGGGGCAACTCCAATCCATGACCCATTGACACCCCGCATCAGACGATAGGAAGAATGATTAATCGCCAGACATGATGCAGGGACCCCTTGAGACGGCCGGGGCAACTCCAGGCTCGGCGGCATAATCTCCTAAAGCGTTGCTAGCGTTTGCCTTTCCAGCGGGCTGCGGCTGCTCGTTTAGCGATGCTACTTCGCTCCTCAGGGCTGAGGGATTCTGCCCGCGCAATGCCGCCCTTAAGCCCGCCACGTCGCCCAAGAGCAACAGCTGCGGGATTCTTCCTGTGCTTGCGGGGCGTACCCGTAGCACGGGCGACGATAGACGCGGCCAGTTGGTTGGCGTCGAGTCTCTTACTACTGCTTGACCGCTTAGGCATATTCCCAACCTAATGTCGAAAGGCACAGAAATCAAACGACGGTGCGTCTTTTGTGGCGGCGAGGGCGTCACCCGTGAGCACGTTTGGCCCCAATGGCTGATTGAGTTGTTAGCCGAACGGTACACCGATACATCCGTGACGATAACGTGGGGCAAAGACAGGGAACGCACAGCACGCGAGCTAGACGCGACCGTTAAGCGGGTCTGCGCCCCTTGCAACACCGGATGGATGGCGGCCTTAGAGGGTCGCGCAAAACCGATCTTGGTGCCGATGATTATGGGAGAAAACCTACCGATCACGTTAGTACCCTTATCACAGCGCATTCTTGCGAATTGGGCATTGAAAACGGCCTTGATGTTGGATTTTCTCCACTCCGGATCAAAGCCCGTGTTTCAATCGTCCGCGTACTCATCTTTTTTTCGGGATCGGCA
This sequence comes from Gemmatimonadaceae bacterium, assembly GCA_013813715.1. GTDB lineage: Bacteria > Gemmatimonadota > Gemmatimonadetes > Gemmatimonadales > Gemmatimonadaceae > UBA4720. The sequence goes on from JACCRF010000141.1 coordinate 924, forward strand.
CCCAACTCGTCACACTGCCATCTGGGTGGCGTGCTTCGGGGAACCCGGCCTGAGGTTCCACGCAAGCTCCCAAACGATAGCAATGGCAAATCCCCCCGAATACACACCTGAGGGCATCGTCACGCGGGGCCGTGCATACGAAAGCGGTGCCCTCTCTACCTTCTCTGCCCAAGCGGCCGTCTTCCAAGTCGTGACCTTCCCAGAGAACTCCCCTACAATCCGCGATGCTCTTGATCCTCCTGGGGCCATCCACATTTGGCCTCTCGCCGGCCGCTCCTTCAACTGGCCGGTGAATAACATCGCCTACGGTGAGGCCGTCCTTATGGCCTTTTCCAAGCGTACCGTTTCGGTTTCTTTCTAGGCGGTCAGTCATTCGGGCCGCCATTCGTTACAATCGAACGGGGACACTGCCCAACTTCGTCTGCACTTGCGAGCGCCGTTCCCCATTCGCTAAACTGAAGTCGAAGGGACGCCTTCCGGACTTCGCCGGGAGACAAAAAGCGTCACGTCGAGAGGGAGCCAGTCCGGGCGGGATTGCCGGCTGGCTCTTCGGCTTCTCAGAACACTCCTGCCACGCGCGAACGGATTTCGTCTCGGGTGTCTGCCTCAGCTTCGGCTCCGTTTTCGGGAAGCGATCGGCCGCGGCCGCTCCGCACGAGCAGTAGCTTGCCCAGCTCATCATAGTGCAGAGGCGAAAACTGTTTTCCGGCGTAAGGAAGGATTGGCTTTCCCTGATATGACTGCGCAACGGTGAGTTGCTGCATTACGAAGACCTTCGCGTAAGCAGGATCGACGCCGTTCTTCAAGAGAAAGTCGACCATCGCAGCTCGACCCTCCTCCAGCATTTGTTCGTTGTTGATCATGTTCGATTCCTCAGAGGGGGCTTTTCGTTGATGGCGGTTTCGTTAGCCGCTTTCGGCTGCTCAATCGGCGCCGGAGCGTAGTAGTTGATGTCTCTCAACAGCACGCTGGCCGCACCGTCCTGCCATGTCTCAATCGGTCCGTGGTCAGCTATGACTCTCGCCACAAAGGCGCCGGTATTGAGCTGCAGAAATCTGAGACCTTTCTCGACCGCTGCTTCGGCACGCGCGGGGTGAAGTCCCTTTGCAATGAGGCGCTCGACAACATCGCGAGTGAAGAGGCGCTGGGCTTCGGCTTCTTCTTCGGGTGTGTTAGAGGACACTGGATATCTCCGAGCGCAGCCGAAGCTCGTCCGCCGTAGGTTCGCCCCTTGCGACTGGGTTCAAGATGCGCTCGAGCGCAGCTTCCTCCTGTTGCTCACGCAGCTCTTCGCGGGAGAACTGGCTACTTGTACCCGCCAGCCTCTCTTCGAATCCTGCCCAAGTTTTTTCGTCGTCGCTCGGCTCGTCGAATGCCGTGAAGGCCTCAGGCGGCAGGGAATTCCGGATGGTCCGCGCACACTCGGCCTCCGCGCCAAAGGCTCCGCGTATCAGCCCGGCGATGCTGACGTGGAGTGTGTTCGATCGACTTAGACCATATCGCAGCTGTGCGGCAACTGCTTGCACCGCAGCGTCCGGCTTCACGCCCATCTCGACTAGTTTCTCAGCGATCACGGCCTTATGGCGGTCGATGCGTGCCTCGATTTCTTCCCGTTCTGTTGGCATTTTGTTCTCCTTGGTTTTCATGGTGAAGGTTGAAAACGTCTAAAACCTGTTTGCTGCGTTTCCCTGATCATCCAGGGCCCCCATAGCTCCACGTGGACTGCCCCCACTGGGGGCGCGGCGGTCGTCCCACCGATTCCCAGAGAGCAATGACTACCGCGTCGAGTCGGTCCGGTGAGCGGCCGAGCGTCTTCCGGATCGTGTCTTTCGCGACGATCTGGACGGCGCCGCTGCCACCCGTCGACAGTTGCCATTCAACGGCGAGCGCCTCCTCCTCGAGCATCGGGTCGCGGGGCAGGGAAACTATGTTGTTCTCAAGAAGCTCGCGGAACTTCCAATGCGACGCCGCGCGAAGGTTTAGAAACCGCGCCGGTTCCGGAGCCTGGGCCGCGCCATTGAATGCGGTGACGTCCCAGCCCGTCTTGCGAATCACATCGATCAGTCCGCCGCCCAAGCCCGGCTCGTCGACGACGATACCAGGTCGCGCATGTCTCGTTTTCAGCCCGTGCGCCATCGCGAGCACACGGTCCGCTGAGCCCGTCGTGGATGCGCCGTGCCATGTAGTCAGCGATTCGACTCGCGTGCCGCGCACCACAGCGACAACAGAAGCGTCTGCGCCATACCTGGCGACGTCGACACCGAGCAGCGGAGGTGAACCACCCAACGGCGCCAGCTGCGCCACATTCGCGTCGTGTCGATCGAATGCGGCTCGCAGCCATACGCGCTTGACAAGCCCTTCAACAGATTCCTCGGGCCACTCGGAGAGTACGCGGCTCCGGTAGATCGAGGAGTTCTCTCCGTACTCCTC
>JACCRF010000142.1 GCA_013813715.1 Gemmatimonadaceae bacterium
GAAGGCTGGTACAACCCACACCGGCGGCACTCCGCGCTCGGTAACAAATCACCGATCAGCTACGAAAAGCTGATCACAGAGGCGGCTTGATTCTCAAGCCGTCAACCGTCCACCGAAGCGGGGCAACCTCCAATATCGTTAACATCCGGGGCAACAGCTACCGGATGCGACATCACGCCGATGTCTCGGCCGCCCTCCAGCGGGACCTCAGCGAGCCACCTACACGGGCCCGGCGACGCAATCGCCAGGAGGCTCCGACGCCCTAAGGCCCGTCACCCAAAAGTGTGCAATTTCAATCACTGAAAGTGTGCAATTTCAATCGCTGTTGACAGGTTCGGCAATTCGCGACAGAAATGCTCGATGAAGTAAGTAGATCTGGCTCAGCGTGGTGGCACGCCTAGTCCGGATGTCAGAGCACATCTCCGCATGATCAGGGGTAGCCTATCGGTCAAGGACTGCCTTATTGACCAAGTGCGAACGATACGATTCTTTTTTTGCAACAATTGCCGTGAACTGGAGGCTCTTTGCGGCGAACGTTACGGTTCTTTGCGAGGTCGTTGTAAACGACTAGGATTCAAGAGGATACGAAAATGAATAGCCACCCTAATTGGGTGGCTATTCTCGCAAATGTCCCGAAAAACTCCCCAAATCGGATTAGCAAACCCTGCGTACTAACCCTGGAATCGAAAGTTACGGTTTCTCCCCGGCAGAGCGATCATTTTGATTCTTGTAGGGTTTGTTCTCAGATTTGCTGAAGAATTTGCATCTCGGCGCGTGCTGGACACCGACGGATGATTCGATGCCGAATGCCTACATCTGCTGTAACTTTGACCGGGTGAGGTTTCTAGATTCCGCGAGCAAGGCGGGGGTCAAGTAGGTTGTTGATTATCCCTCTGTAATAGAGCTCGGTGTCTTGAGCATTCGGACCGGACAACATGAAGTGTTCGCCGTTGAGCATTCCCTGGTACGTAAGGGTGAGCCGGTTCCCCCAAAACCCGCTCGCAAAAGCAACACTCATTATTTGCTCATAGGGCAGGGAGAGCACGTCTTGCCCGAGAAACGCGACTCTTTTGTTAGTGAATATCAGTCGCCCTGTATCCAAAACTTCCACTGATGAAACCGTCTTCTGAGTTGTCTTTGACTCAAATTTGCTGCCAGCGGTTGTTGCACCACCCAAGGCTCCCAGCGGGCCGAGCAACACCCCACCGACAACAGCTCTCGCTACTACTCCTTTTTTCTTCGTCTTTCCAACTGTGGTTTCCTCAATCCGATCCACGGTAACCATTCGGCGTGCCGACAATTCGAGATAAGCAACTTCGTTTGGTTGGAGGGCGACAGGTATACGGATGGGCGTGATACTTCCAGCCAGTATCAATGCTTTTCGGGCCTCTTCCGTAGCCCGCTCTTCTGCCTTTTGCGCTTTATAGTTCGCGAATCTTTCTTTCAATGTGTTAAACAGGCTCATTGCCTTGCCCCCGTAGGCATTGGGTCCCTATCGTCTCGGTAATCTTTTGCGCTTGGAGGTTACCATGGACAAAAAAGCTCGCTCACCCTACGACGGAACTAGTGCTCAACGACTAGGCGATCTAACTGAACCTCTCCGTCCGAAACTTGCCCGACCCCAATGCCCCAGTTTGCGTAGTTGCTGCTCATAAACGCTTCAATCGATTTTTTTTGTCTTGGAGTGAATCCAACCCACGCCTTTTCTGGAAGCCAGATAGTCATCCTGGAGCCGAACGTAATTGGTTCAGCGTTCGTTGGATTCAGGCCGTAGCGCTGAACGGTGCGACTGATCAGAGCTTTGCCCGCCGCGGCCATTTTTTCATCTTCACCATGGCCTCGTTCTCGAGCCTTGGCCTCGAAGGATTCGAAAGCAGCCCGCTGTTGAATCATCGTTTGGCGCCCTTCCTTGCTTATGGAGGACCAGGGTTTTGCGCCATCATACCAGCTGGGCGTCGCGTCGACGTCCGGTGCGGATGTCATCGGTGTCGGCGGGGGAACGCTAGGAGGAAGGGCGTTCTCGATAGTAGACGATTCCGCTTTCTCGGCGTTACCTTTATCACAAGAAGCGAAACTGACAGCAGAAACCACCAATGCCGTGGATACCCTCGCGCTTCTCATCATGGCTTTTCCTCCGAAGGAACTAACAATACGAACGGCCATCACCGGATTTCTGTCAATCCCTCTGCTCACCAAGCTTGGGATACGTATCAATGGCTTTTCGAATCCCACTCGGAAAGCGCCAGTCGCAATTCGGCCTTGAATTTGTCCGCCGCTTCGACCCCTAAGATTAATTCGAATGGTTGGTCATGCCCGTGGACAGACTTGAGCTGGATTTGTATCTCACCGGCCTCTTCGTGAATGCGGACGTTGTCATCAGTCGTCAGAGACGGCCTACCTTCGGCAAGGCTCAGCAGCAAATGAGCGATAGAATCGTAGAACAGTCTTGCTGCCCATACGTCATCTTTATCGTCAGCATAAACACGAGTGGCCGGATCAACTATTACTAGCCGCCCGTACGGCAAATTCGAAAGGGAAATTCGGTGGCCTTCTTTGCTTTGCATAGTTGAATCGCCAGTGTTCATGAGGCCAACGTGTTTGCGGCTAGGTCCCAAGAAACTCGGGCGGTCATTATCGTAGCACTGGGGGTCGACAGCGCGGCAAAAGCATGGGTGGCGGACTGGAATGCTATTCGCCAACGGGGTCAGCTCACAAATGCCATTGCGCTTATCGATCTAAAGACAGATCGAAAGTACGGAGGCATCCTCAAGTATGAAGCGCCCCGTGTCAAAATCGATGTCACTGTTGCCAACGACGAAATAATCGTCAAAGTCGTAGACTTCATTTCACCGACGGTGCTATCGAGGTTGCAACAACAAGCGGGCGTTCTTTCACCGCAGATAACGGATTGGCGCGCCATCGTCGACGCAGTCCTGATCGATCCAAACTTTGGTCATGCAGTCTTCAACGCCGCTGTCGTCGATGCGCCCGAAGAACGCGGCACGCTGGTACGCGGCACGTACCACATTCCACTAACGGAGGAGGGCGGCGTGGTTGCTGTCAAAGTGGTGAGCGTGCTTGGCGAGGAGGTGTTAGCCGTCTCATCACCCCGTCGGCGCCGAGCCAAACGTCAACGGCAGGCCCCATCATAATTCGCGCGTTGCCACTCAGGCATATAGTTCGGCAATAACCCGACTGGTCGCAGCTACGGTGTCGCGTGCGTGCTTGACAAGCCGAACGTCGGCATGGGCAGACTTACTCCCGCGTGTCCAGATAGTCCTCGCATCAACTGCGGCCTCCGCAGAAAGCCAGCCCTTGTCGCACGCTAATTGAATGCGTAGTGGGGCGGGCGATTCACCCCTTTCGTTGCGAGGCCACTCGGTGCCAGTTGCGTGGTACTTCTCATTCAGGGCGTTCTCAATGGAGGCCCTACAAAAGACCGCGCACTCGGGAGCGAGACCGAGGATGTAGCATCGTGCGACCCGCGCCAAGAACCCCCGAACCTGTTCCTTCGGATTGCCCGCTACTACGAAGCGAAGAAGGTCGAAGGAACGTTCGGTCATTTGCCAAGTGCTCTCGAGATATTCAGCTGCGATCCGAATCTGAATTGCCTCGAACACCTGTGGATAGAGTGGGAGGTTCTTGTTGGATGGAAACGTATCGGGTATCCCACGAAGCTTTTCCGCTTCGCTTCCGGCAACTAGGTTATGCGCCGCCTCGAGCAAGAATCTGGCGATGCGATCGGCCAGCTCATTGATGAGCTTCCCGGCTTCGGGATCCTCCCATCGCTGGGAGTCGATCCGAAAGTCATCAACCGCGTCATCCAGCCTCGATTCAAGATCCGGCTCTGTCCACTGTGATTCGTTGTTCACCGTACCCCCGTGGTGATGTGTGTTATTGCGACCTCAAACAGGCGTCGAATGTGATGCCCGAAGACGGCGAGTTCAGTTGTTGCAGGCTTTTGCTGGGGAATTGGTTTTCTGATCCGTTTCTTGAAAAACGGAAAAACCCAGCACTTTAGAAAGCAGTGTGTTACGAACATGAATGCATCCTGCTAAGCTTGGCGCAATCCAGGGTATGCGGTTTCGATCCACAAAAACCGCTCGAGTTCAGTCTCGAATCTTCGAATACAAATAAGATCATCAGGTCCCATCAGATCTTCGAAGAATCCTTCGTCGGTTATCACGCACCACCACTCATCTATCTTGCCCGTTAGAACGCACACACCCTCACCGTACTTAATTCGTTTGAGATTCTGTGTGGGCGTGGCGTAGTCAAAACGAGCAGGGTGGTGGGTTACTAGCATCGACTCACTCTTCAATAGGGTGTTGTCTCAAGTTCCTCAGCTGATTGAAGAAGACAACCGATATTGAAGGTCGGTCCGGTCCGACAAACTCCCCAAATTCTCCTCAAAACGTGATGAAACTTTAGATCACACCCGAAACCGACACAAACAACTGCAATCAATGAAGGGTGTTAACGGCTTCGAATTTCAGGAGTTACAGCAAACAAGTCGAAGCGCAAGTAATCTGTCGCAAAGTCGGTGTCCGTCTCTGAAAATCCGCGTGTCGGCAGTTCGATTCTGCCCCTGGCCATGTTTGGTAAGTACAGTGAACGGTCGTCTCTGGCGCTGTCTCTCGAGCTGACGAGACGCTGGTCGGGTAATTGCGCTTTCACGCCATGCCGCGCATTTTCGCACACAGACCGCACCGCCCGGCGTGTTTCTCCAAAGCCGGCTTGTCCACCGAGTCTTAACCAAAATACGGACCCTGCTCCATGACACTGGACAGACGGCGGTTTCTGCAGCTCACGACCGCCGGAATAGTCGTGAGCCTGACGAGCTCCGCGTGTGCTGGCGACGGCGGCGAGGATATACGCGCGCTGGCGCGGCCTGAGTTGCTCAGCATGTTGGGCGCTGAACGCGTGCGCGAGCTAGGGGTGCACTATCGGGCAGCCGTGCCGAAGGAGAACACTACGGCCGCGCTACGCGCCGCTATTATTGACGGAGGGCATCGGGGGCTGCGGTTCCCGTGGACCCCGCGCCCATCGATGGAGCAGCAGGTCCGGGACGACTTCGCGGCGGGCCAGACCGTGCTCGTCCAGGGCTGGGTGCTCTCGGCGACGGAAGCGCGGCAGTGCGCGCTGTTCTCCCTCGTCTCTGCCTAGCGCGCTCCGAACGCCCACATGCATACCGACGCGAGAACGCTGGAGAGCGGTGCCGTCCTCGAGGCGGACCTCTGCATTGTGGGAGCAGGTGCGGCCGGTCTCAGCGTGGCCCTTGAGTGGGTGAATTCACCACTCAAGGTGCTCCTGCTGGAGGGGGGAGGGTTCGACCTTGAGCCGGAGATGCAGGACCTCTACCGCGGCGACATCGTCGGGCAACCGTACTACCCGCTGCAAGCGGCGGCGCTGCACTACTTCGGCGGCACCACCGGCCACTGGGCCGGCTTTTGCTCGACGTATGATGCAATCGATTTCGAGAAGCGCCCATGGGTGCCGCACAGCGGGTGGCCGATCCGACGCGAGGATATGGATCCGTTCTACACACGCGCGCAGCGCGTACTCGAGCTCGGTCCATACGAGTACAACGCGGAATATTGGGTGAAGCGCGATCCCGCGCTCGCTCCACTGGCCGTGGACCCCAAGGTAGTTTGGACCAAGATGTGGCAGTTCAGCCCGCCGACTCGATTCGGGACCAAGTATCAGGACGCCATCGTCAACGCCCGTAACGTTCACCTGTACACGCACGCCAACGTCTGCGAGGTGGAGGCGAACGACGCGCTGACGGCAGTGCAGGGACTGCGCGTGCGGACCCTCGGCGGGAAGGAGTATCGCGTGCGCGCGCGGTGCTACGTGCTGGCCTGCAGCACGATCCAGAATGCACGCCTGCTGCTGGCATCCAACCGGCAGGCAACGGTCGGACTAGGTAACGCACACGACCTGGTGGGTCGATACTTCATGGAGCACCTCGAGATGCCTGGCGGCGAGCTTGTGCTGGCGAAGCCGCGGTCGGCGAAGATGAAGATTTATGCTCTGCAGTTCGGGCTGACGAAGGCACGTGGCGAACTCGCGTTGGGTCCTCAGGTACAGCGGGAGCACGGGATTCTGAATGGTACGGCGTCACTCGCGCCGGGCGCCCCTGGTGAGGAGGTAAAAAGCACTTTCCAGCGCTTCCCGCCCCAGATGCAGGTAGCGATGAGAGCGTGGGAGAAAGGCGGGAGAAAGGGACCGCCACCGTTCGCGTCGGCGGGCCGTCCGAGCCTGAATTCGGCCGCCTCTGCACCGCCGTGATTCTTTCACCTGGCGACGCGGCAAGAGCAAGCGCCCAACCCGAACTCACGCGTCACCCTGAGCACAGAGAGGGACGCATTGGGAATGCCTCGCGCGAGGCTCGATTGGCGCCTAACGGAACTGGACAAGCGCTCCATCCGCACGTTCTACCAACTGCTGGGGCAAGAATTCGGGAGGAGCGGAATAGGTCGCGTACAGATTCTAGACTGGCTGTTTGGCGACGACCGTACTTGGCCACCATTCCTCAGCGGCGGGTGGCATCACATGGGGACGACGCGCATGCACGCGGACCCCAAGCAAGGCGTCGTAGACGCCAACTGCCGCGTGCATGGGTTGGGCAACCTGTATGTTGCTGGGGCCGCCGTCTACCCGACCGCCGGATCGGCGAACCCGACACTGACGCTTGTAGCGCTGAGCCTCCGCTTGTCGGACCACCTCAAGACCACGCTGGTGTGAACGCGCATCACTCTCGACAATTGGTTGCTGGATGTGGCTGCTCTGCCCTGTATCTACATCTCGCTGATTCTGAAATTAGAATGTGGGGTGCGCCATCTCGATCTACCTACCTAGCTATCGGCCCACCTCGTAGCTCAAATCAACCACCGATGGAAGGTGCGTCCGATTTTACGCCCGAGTTTCGCCCGAAACTTCTCGAACCCAGCGAATTCTTCAGCAAATTGCAAAGAACTCATGTTCAGGTAAGTTGCGAGTTAGCTGATACTTCCTGAAACATGAGCACTCCTGACGATATTCACACGAGCATAAATAGGGGGACTGAAAATCCGCGTGTCGGCAGTTCGATTCTGCCCTTGGCCATATAGCCTTCGAGGCAAAGAGACAGCGCAGGAAGTGAGCGGACACCAAGCTGAAACAAGGCAAGTGCCGCGCGCGTAGCGTCAGATGGTCATGTGCCTCACCCGTCATATTATCCATCATGCAGCCACCTGCTGTTGCTCCAGCCGTTCCACAAGCCACGCAGGCTGAGCAGACTACTCCGGCCCTCGCCGATGCGGTACCTTCGGCTGCCGCAATGTACGAGGCTGCGCGGGCGCATCGGAACGCGCTCGGCGAGCAGATGGAAAGCCTCGAGCAGTCACGTCACTCCCTGCTGAGAGAGCTGGAAGACCACGACGGTTCTGATGTTGCCGGCCCTGCGCGCACTGGAATGGAGCAGCGAATCGTCATACTCGATCAGCGCATCGCGGAGTTGGACAAGAACATTTCGACCGTCGACGCACAGATCGCCCGCACTGCTTCAATTCCTGGTGCCGTGGTCGAAAAGCCGGACCCCGTACGTCAGGGCCCTCCTGAGGAGATGTATGTCATTGGCCCGATTGTCGCTCTCGCCGTGCTTCTTCCAATGTCGATAGCGTTCGCGCGGAGAATCTGGCGCCGAAGTGTGACGACGGTGCTCACAATGCCGCGCGAACTGAACGACCGGTTGTTCCAACTCGAGCAGACTGCCGAGTCGACTGCACTAGAGGTAGAGCGTATCGGGGAAGGGCAGCGGTTCATGACGAAGCTTCTGACTGAACGAGGGAGCCACGCTCTCGGCGAAGGCGCTAGAGTGAACGAAACGGTGTAGCACTCCCACCGATCAGGGAAGCTTCGCGGCGAGCACGTCGAT
>JACCRF010000155.1 GCA_013813715.1 Gemmatimonadaceae bacterium
GATACTACGCCTGGTCGCTTCTCGACAACTTCGAATGGAGTGCCGGCTACTCGAAGCGGTTCGGGATTGTTCACGTCGACTACGCCACACTGGGGCGAACGATCAAGGCGAGCGGGCGGTACTACTCCAACGTGATCCGCACACACGGAGCTGTGCTCAACGAATGATCGGTACCTTGCCGTGCGGAGTGCCTTTCGCATCGCCCCACTGAGTGCGGGGAGCAGCGTTATCATCCTTTGACACTCCCCGCCATGACGCCCTGGATGTAGTACCGCTGGAGGAAGAGAAAGACCAGCATCACGGGGACGACCGTAATGACGGAGCCAGCCATCATCAACTCCGTGTCCTGCACGTGCTCGCCGGCGAGATTCGCCAGCGCCACGGGCAGTGTGTAACGCGACTCGTCGCTCAGCACGATCAGGGGCCACATGAAATCATTCCAGGTGGCGAGGAAGGTCCAGATGGCCAGCGTCGCGAGGATGGGAACGATGCCCGGAACCACTATCGACCAGAAGATCCGGAATTCGGACGCTCCGTCGACGCGGGCGGCATCGAGCATCTCGTCCGGGATAGCGAGCGCGTACTGGCGGACGAGAAATATTCCGAAAATGCTCGCCAGACCGGGGATGATCACTCCCCAGTACGTATTGATCAGCCCGAGATTCTTGAGGAGAAGAAACAGCGGCAGCATGGCTACCTGAACAGGCAGGACAAGGCCTGTTGAAAGCGTCCGGAACAGCCGGTCACGTCCCCTGAAGCGCATCTTGGCGAACGCATAGCCGGCCATCGAATTGATGGCGAGCGAGCTGGCGGTCACAACGAATGCAACGAACGCGCTGTTCAGCAGATATCTGCCGAGGTTGAGACGGGTGAACAGATCGACGTAGTGATCGAGGGTCACCCGGCTCGGAAAGAAATGCGGCGGATAGGTGCTCGCCTCGCCCGAAGGCATCAGCGAGGCGGATACCATCCAGACCATGGGCAGCAGCGCCATGACCGCGCCAATGACCAGGAGTGCGTAGAGGAGAATGCGCGCGAGTCGGTCGCGCTGCCGCGCGGACGACCCAGGATCGTGGTGCACGACGGCGGTCATGCGCGTTCCTTCTGGAGCCGGAACTGAACCAGCGTCGCCAGCAGGATGACGATGAACAGAACGAACGCTATCGCGGCAGCGTAGCCCATTCTCCACCAGCGGAAGCCTTCCTCATACATGAGCAGGACAACGCTCGTCGTGCTGCGAAGCGGCCCGCCCTGCGTCATCACGTACGGCTCGGCGAACAACTGGAAGTAGCCGATCATCGTGATGACCGTCACGAAAACAAGCGTCGGCGAGAGCATCGGCAGCGTGATGTTGAAGAACCGGCGGAAGGGGCCGGCTCCGTCGATCGACGCCGCGTCATACAGCTCCTCGGGAATTGCCTGAAGGCCGGCGATGAAGATGAGCATGTTGTATCCGAAGCTCTTCCAGACCGCCATGAGGATTATCGCCGGCATCGCCCAGGCCGGATCGCCGAGCCAGTCGATGGGATCGATGCCGACGAACGACAGAGCGTAGTTGAAGAATCCGTACCGCGTGTGATAGAGGTACCGCCAGACGATCGCGACGGCGACGAGAGTGGTTACAAACGGAGTGAAGTAGATGGTGCGGAACACACTTTTGAACCGCACGAGTTTCGAGCTGAGGAGGAGCGCAGCGGCGAGCGATACCGAGATGGTGAGCGGGCCGCCGACAAATGCGAAGTAGAAGGTGTTCCTCAGTGCCAGCCAGAAGTCGGGCGTGCGGAGGAGGCGGGAGTAATTCTGGAACCCGACGAACCGGGTGTTGAGCGGGCTCGCGATGCCGTAGAGATCGAAGTCGGTGAGGCTGAGGAGCATCGCCGCCGCGACTGGCAAAAAGAAGAAAATTCCGATGAGGACGAGAGCCGGCGCGAGAAAGAACCAGGCCGCACTGTTCGCCTCGGCGGGAATGCGGAGGCGCGCCGCGGTCACTTCCCCTCCCCGCGCCGCCTGCCCATCAGCCATCGCCGCTTTTCGAGAATGCCTGCTACGTCGCGATCGAGGGCGGCAAGCGCCCGCTCGTTCGACATTCGTCCGCGAACCGCGCGCTCGCCATGTTCCATGACCTTCGTCGCGATCTGCTCCCACTCAGGAACCTGCGGAGTCGGTACGACACGGTCGAGCTGCTCGCGGAAAGCTCTCGCGTACCGATTTCCGGCGAGCGAGGAATCACGCCATGCTTCCCGCCGCGCGGGGAGATCGCCGGTGAGCTTGTAGAAGCGAAGCTGAATGTCGGGGCGAGAGAGATACTCCATCAGCTTCCACGCTTCCCGCTTGTGCTGCGAGTGTCGGAAGAGCGACAGACTGGCACCGCCGGCGAGAGAAACGCCGGGGCCTTCCATGCCGGGAAGTGGGGCGGTCATCCACTTGTCCTGAAGTGCCTTCGGAAGACGATTGGTGAACTCGCCGATCTGCCAGGGCCCGCTGATGTACATGGCGATGTTGCCGCGCTCAAACTCCTGGTAGAGGTTCGAGATCTCCGAGGCACTCAGCGCCGGCGCCAGGCTGTCGCGAAACAGGCGGCCGTAGAACTCGAATCCTTTTCTAAAGGGAGACTCGGAGAACGCGCCGTACCTTCCTCCGTCGCGAAGAAGCGTCGACCCGGCCTGGAGTCCGAGAATCACCGGCGGCGCCCATTCCGTGATCGGAATGAGGAGTGGGTACTGCCCGGCGCTCATTCCGGCCTTGATGCGGGTCATCGCCGAATGCCAGTCGTTCCAGGTCGCGGGCATCCGGTCATAACCGGCTTTGGCGAGCAGATCCGTGCGATAGAAAAGCACACGCGTATCCACGTACCACGGCACGCCATAAGTGACGCCGTCCACGACATTTGTGCTCCAGATACCTGGGAAATAATCGGCGCGGACTACATCTCTCGAGCTCGCGACGCGGGCATCGAGTGGCTCCAGGGCGTCCAGCGCAACGAATTCCGGCACCCATGTGTTGCCGAGCATTGCGATGTCGGGAGTGGCGTCCCCGACGTACGCGGTGAGAAGCTTCTCGTGGGCGGCCGTCCACGGTATCTGCTGCACCTGCACACGGATTCGTGGATTCGCGCGCTCGAATTCCGGGATGAGCTCCGAGACCACCTCGCCCTCGCGACCCATCGCCCACAGGCGGAGTGTCGCATCCTCTCCTCCGGATGCCGGTGCGCATCCGCCAATCGCCAGTGCCAGGAGCGCTGCAGGAATCCGGATCTGCCTCACCCCGCGGCTATTGCTGATCGAGCCACCCACCGGTGAAACCGGCGCGTTTCAATCCGCGCACGATGTGCGGGTTCCTCCGCATCGTCCGCCATATCAGGTCGGAGCGATGGTTCTCGATCATGGCGATGATCGGCCCCTGGTCGATGCCCAGATAATCCGTGTCGAACCATCCGACACCTCGGACGACTTTCCCGTGCTGCGGTCTGATATCGACATCGAAGGTGGGATTGAAGGAGTCCAGAAATCCGTACGTCGAGAACAGGTTGTCGCCGTACTTCACGCGCATGGCGATCAGTGCGGGAATCGCGATCTCGGGCGCGAATGCAACTGAGCCTCCGGCAGCGGTCGGCCCCAGCGTCCCGTCATCACGTATCTCGCCGACAGCCGCGCCACGCGCTGAGTATGTCCAGAATCTTCGTTGTCGCCCTGCGATCAACAGCAGAGTATCGAGCGGTCCATCGACCGCGGTCAGTCCCCAGACATCAGCGCCGTAGCCTTTCCAGTTTCCTGGATTGGCCACTGCGTAGGCGCGCTGAGAGTAGGTAGCGCGACGCGAGTTCTCGAAATAATCGATCCCCCGGGACCGCATATATGAATCGCGAATCCCTCGAAAGTCGATCCAGATGTGCGAGTACTGATGGCCGAAGAGCGGAGCAAAATTGAGGTGCGGTTGCCCATAGAACTCCGCCCAGCGATACGTACTCCTGTATGCGTCCCAGGAGGCCGCGTCCACGGGATGGGTGGGCGACCCCAGGGCGAGGATGTTGAGAATTATCGCCTCGTTGAGGCCGGTCCAATCGGCGGCTATGTATCCGCTTTCGGGCTTCCATCCCATGCTGACCAGTGGGGTTCGCGGGCGAGCCCATTGCCAGTCCACCCGCAGGTAGAGGGAGTCACCGTAGGCGCGGATGGACGTCTCGGTCGGGTTCTCGAGAGTGAAGTACGACTGGCAGAAGAGGACGCCCGCAAGCAGCAGCGTAGTGTCAATCGTGGAGAGCTCCACCTGCTGGAACCGGTGGCCCGTCTCCATGTCGAGGAAGTGGTAGAAAAATCCCTTGTATCCGGTTATGCCGGTAGCCTGCGGCCCCTGCGGCGCGTTGTACATGAAGCGCAGTGTGTTCAGCGTACGCTCGGCGGCCTGTTCGCGGGTGACGTACCTGCGCTCCACGCCGATGGGATAAGCAGTGAGAGCGAATCCGATCGCGGCGACACTTGAAAAGCTTTTCGTGGGCCAGCGATCGGGACTCAAGCCTGTCGTATGGTTAGTGCGCTCCCAGAACCAGGCGAAGGTGCGCTGCTGGAGAGTGTCGAGAAACGCGGACTGTTGTGGGGTAATCGCCGCGGGAACTGGCGCCGTCCCGGCAGGCGCTGTCGGCCCTGGAGGGAGCGTGTTCGTCGCGCATGCCGAGCCGAATAAAAGAAGCAGAAGCGCGACCGAGGCACGCCGCAGCTCCCGCAGAGCAGGAAGATCGTTCATGTCACTCACTCTTTCGTTTGAGCGCGAAGCCGCAAAGGTCAGAGGACAACGCGGGGCACCGATTGGTGCCCCGCGTCGAGATACCTAGAAGCCTAATTCCGCGCCCAGCTGATATCTGCGCGCGTCGGTCACAACATTGCGAGGCTGCCCGAAGTCTGCATCACTCCTGTTTCCGGTATTGTAGTCGCCAAAGTTGTTACGGTTCAACGCGTTGAAGACATCCAGAGTGACACCGAGCGCCGTCCCCATCCGCCCGAAGCTTGGGAAGTCCTTGCGGAGTCGGACATCGACGTTCCGGTAAGGAAAGGTGCCGGGCACGGTGAAGCCGCCCCGTTCGTATTTGTTCCCGGTAGTGCCGGGTCCGCAGAACCGCCCCGGGCATCCGACGTCGAGACGATATTTCCCACCCAACGTCATCAGGCCGGAGAACTGGATGCCGAAGAGATAAGGTAAATCCGTAATCCAGTTGGCCACCACGCGCTGTTTCTCGTCGTTGGATGGGTGCTTCGGGATGTTCTTAGTGTTGGGGAACGCGAACCCATCGCCCAGGTTGTCCACGCCCTGGAGGGAACGCGTGGTGTAGGTGTACGCCAGGCCGGCCCCCCAACCGATCTGATCCAGGGAAGCGCGACGGTACGGCCGGTCCACCTGAATCTGCAGCGCGTCGTACCAGGTCTTCACGTCGTTGTTGGAGAAGAGGAAGTTGCGGAAGCCGTGGGCTTCGAGGTTGAAGCTGGTGCAGCAGGAGCCATCCGGATTGAGGCCGAAGTTGGTCCAGTTGAGCACCAGACCGTCCACGCTGCGGACGCCCGCATAGGTAGCCGAGACCCCGAAATCCCCTAGGAGCTGGCGGATACCCAGGTTGAACTGTTTCGAATGGGGTGGCTTCGCCTTGCTGTCAATCAGCCAGGCCTCGGCGGTACCGTTGACACCGGCGAGGGCGGCCAGCGCCTCCTTGCTGGCGGTCAGGTAGGAGTCATTCCAGGCCACCTGCTTCCCGACCGGGGTCACGCCGCGGGGAGCGAAATTGACGAAGAAGGTCGGATGGCTCAGCTTGATGGTCTCGTCGACCGCGAAGAGGTCGAACAGCGAGCGGTCGTAGTAGATGCCCCATCCGCCAAAGATGGTAGTCTTGTTATTCTGGTCGAGCGCGTAAGAGAACCCAAGCCGCGGCTGGAAGGCGCGGTAGAACGGCTTGCGCTCCGTACCCGTGCTGATGTAACGGCTCAGGTCAAGCGGCGTCGGCATTGAGCTGTTATAGCGGGTGAGCGTGTCGACCACGTCCTTCGGGGTCACGTAATCGTAGTTCAGCATGTGGGACTCGTAATCCCAGCGAATCCCCAGGTTGAACGTGAGCCGCTCAATCGGGCTCCAGTCGTCCTGGATATAGGCGCCGACCTGGTTGTTGTCGGTGTTGACGAGCGGATTGCCAGTGCCGATGACCAGCTCGAAGGGGGTCCGGAATCCGAATGACTGCTCGGGGCACTGGCTGGGAAAGCATCCAGCGCGGTCGGCGTATGTGAACTTCGGCGTCCCGTCGTTGTCCTTGAACACGTCGTATTTCGCAAAGTCGAAGCTGGCCCCCAGCTTGAAGACGTGCTGCCCGGCCCACTTGAATCCGGAGTAGGTCAGGTCGTCACGGAAGCCGAGCCGCTTCTGGATGAAGTCCTGAGTGCTCTCGTAGCTGCCGATTCGACCAAATTCGTCGCAACAGCCGGGTGGGACCCGATAGGCCCGCACATTCAGGCCCGGGGTGTTGGGCTCAAAGTGCCGGCGGAAGCGCGAGTAGTCCACCTTTACTTCGTTGAGCCACGCCCCGGTAAAGTAGTTGTGTTTCATTTGCCCGATGAAAACGTCGTTGCCGTAGTTCTGCGCAAACTGGAAGGCTCGGCGTAGGTCGAAGTCCCGGAGTTCGGTCTCATGGCGATTGCTGAAGCTCAGCTCCGCGGAGGACTTCGGGTTGACGGCGTAGCTCAGCTTGCCAAAAAGCAGCGTCTCGCGGAATGGCTTCTCGAACAGGCCGTTGTACTGCGTCAGGTTGACCGTATCGAGGGCCGCGAAACCGGTCGGGGGCGTGATGTTAACCCGCTCCGAGCGGTTCTGGTAGTTCCCCTCGTAGGACCCGAAGACGTGCAGCCTGTCCGGAATAATCGGCCCACCAATGCTCAGTCCGGCGAGGGTGCGGCTGTAGTCGGGCTTCCTGAATGCGGGGTTGGCATTCTTGGCTTTGCGCTGGAAGCTGTCGAGCGCCACCATATCCTTGTTCTGGTAGGTGAACAATGCGTTGCCGCTCCAGACATTGCCGCCGGACTTGGTGGTGGCCGTAATTATTGCGCTGGATGACTTCTGGTACTCGGCCTTGAAGTTCTGGCTGATGACGCGGTATTCCTGGATGGCGTTCCGGGGGAACGGATTCCCTTTGCTGTTGTCCTGACCCGCTACGCCACCCTGCGTCAGGTCGTTCTTGAGGCTGGTGCCGTCGATGAAGAGGTTGACCGCGTTGGGGCCCTGACCGCCGGCCTGGAAAGTTCTGGTGGCCCCGTTGATGCGATCCTCGGTGACGGTGATACCGGGGGACAGCGCCGCCAGGTCGAGGAAGTTGCGGCTGGGTGAGGGCAGTTTCTCGATCTGCGCCTGGGTCACGTTGGTGGCCACTTCCGAGGTGCGAGTCTCGATAGTAGCCGCCGCCTGCGTGACAACCGCCTCGAGCTGCTGCGCCTGCTCGGCGAGAGCGAAGTCCTGGATCTGCGTGGCGCCGATCTGAATGATCACCCGGCGCGTCTGTGGTGCGCTGCCGATGCGGCGGACGGTCATCTCGTACGCCGCCGGAATCAGGCCGGGCAAGACATAGGATCCGTCATCGCGGCTCGACGCGCTGCGTTGTACACCGGTGGCGGGGTTTCTCGCCTGGATTTGGGCACCGCTGACAGCCTGGCCGTTCGATTCTGAAACTCTTCCGCGAATCGTGCCGGTGGAAGTCTGAGCGGAGGCATCGGTCGCCATCACGGCAATCAACCCGAGCACCACGAGCCCGATGGTTCGAGAGAACCGGTGCAGTTTGAACTTGTGCGTAGTCATTTCCGCATCTCCTCTTGTTGTGAACCGACTACAACGTTGTCGTGCGCGATTACGCCATCAGTGCAACGTCGGCACGGCATCTCTGTGCACTTCCCGAGTCTTCGTTGTCCTCCGCTTATTCACGACCAACCAGGCCGCACGTTGACGTTCCTTTCCAATTCAATGAAAACGTTTACAGTCCGGGCCGAGGTTGTCAATGGGGAGGGCCTTTGGCGCACTTGCGTCCTCGTCCATCCGCTAATCACGCCGCGAGCGTGCACGCAAAGAGCCTTGACTCATCTGGGCACGGCTTCGAAGCCGTAGTTCAGACCAAG